>CAYVDC010000005.1:0-93747 GCA_964450735.1 uncultured Candidatus Saccharibacteria bacterium
GGATCGTACTTTCATATTTTTACAAAAAGATAGAAAACCAAGGGAATTACCCTTACGTTTTCGCGTTTAAGTCATTATTTTCTAACTGGTGAATATACTACACTACTTCTTAAAATTATGCAAGTACTCCCTTTACTAGTTACGTCGGGTGATGCGTCCTTTGCCTCCATAGGGGTCAATAAGCACCTCAACCTTGTCGCCGACCAATATTTTGATGCGGTGCAAGCGCATTTTTCCTGAAAGATATGCGAGCATATCAGTCTCCTCTCCATTTATTTTTACTCGGAAGAGTGTGTTAGGCAATGCCTCAGTCACTACTCCCATTTTTGTTTCTCCTTGGTCTTTTGCCATGTATGAATTGATTGTAGCAGTAAAGTAGGCGCGCGGTCAAACGATGCTATTTTTCTGTTGGTCCTTTGACTGAGACTTTTATTTTTTGAACATCAGTAGGAATGCTGCTCATCCAAAATGGACGGATCACCAGTTCTGCTGAAGACACTGATGGGATAGTTTGCATTCGTTCTGCAAATCCTGCGCGCTTGGTTCCCACCAACAATTTCTTGATCGCCTCCTGGTCAATATTCCAAACTGCTGTAACATCTCCTTTGACTGAGAATGAAATTGTTTTTGGCGTTATATCACCAGAAATGTCCGTTGTTGTTTGATATGCCAAAGCATCTGTGCCAAGAAGCGTTACGTCGGAAGCGACAACTGCCTCTCCTGCTGCAATTGCTTGAACATATGCGGCATGTAATTCATCTTTCTTGATCAAAATTCCTCGCTCCTTTCCACTATAAGAAACAGTTACTGTTGAAGTAGCGCTTGGTGTGTTTTTTTCATTAGCTTCAGTGTCTGGGATAAAGACAAGGCTCTCAGGCAAAAGCACATAACCATCTGGAACCTGTTTGAGTGCGTCTTCTTTGAGTTTTGTATCGAGATTTGCCGACAATTCAGTTGAAGCCTGCTTGTACTCAGCGTCACTTACTGTATATACAGTACCAGAACTTCCTCCGGTAAATGGAGTCTTGCCACGTCCATACACTAATTTGTCTTTTGCTGTACCTTTGAATGCAACAACAGTGAAGTCTGAAAGTGGAATATTACCCTCTGTGCCAGCAATATCTGCTACGAGTGTAACGGTAATCTGGCCTGGTACGTCTTTGCCGCCTGATGTCGTCTTTTTGGGAATGCTAACAGCTTTGGGCAATCGAAATACTCTGCCGTTTGGGTCTGCAAAACGTGTTGTTGCTACGAGTTCTTGGCTTGTTGATTGGAAGTTATAGAGAACAACGGTACCACTTGCTTTCATCTTAGCGTTATCGGTGCTTGTTGCCACGAGGTCTTTGGTAACTGTTTCTGGAATGGTCATTACCTCAAAATGTAGATCTGCCGACTCCTCCTGGCTCGCAGTTAATGCAAGGTCAACGGTTCCGCTCATTTGCTTTGGTGTAACGATGACTGTTGCTCCTTGGAACAAGAATGAGAGGCCATAGAGTATTGCAGCAACGACGACAAGGCCGAGGCCAATAAAACCGCCGATTCTACCCCAGCTAAAATGTCGTGGGGGAACTTCTTCGTATGTATCCTCCATTTCTTCGTCCTCTTCGTAGCGGCGTGAAGTTGCTGGCGCAGGTATTGGTCTTTTTTTGGCTTTTGGAATCTCGACGTCAATTGAATCTTCTTCGATCATTTTCTTTTTTGATGCGACTGAACCGACATGAGTCATTGGCCGAATGTCTCCAAGGTAATTTTTTTTCATATTATTTGTTTCTCGTTTGCTTAGCTAGTAAGAGTGACGCAATGCTTGTTCGGGGATGGGCTGGGACAGTATGTCTGGTATATGTTTTCCACGGTACTTCACCGAGCGGGACGACAGCGAACGGCTCTGCGGCAAGAACGTGTTGTATAAATGATTCATCAAGAACGGCTTCTCTGAACACCGAAAGCATCGTAGGTTCAATAATAAGTGCGATCGTACTCGGTATGGAAAATTTTGTAGCTAGTTTTTCGAGAGTTTTTTCAAAATTCCTCGTCCAGTCACTCATGATAGGACCGAGCGCTCTGTTGAGCTTAGCTACGCGAGAGGACTCTAATTTGCCTGAGGCGTAGAGTGACATGAGGGCTTCTGCATCGCCTATCGGCAGACCGAGCTTTGTGGACAGAGATCGCAGTAATGTACGAGTTCCCCATGGAAATGAAATAGCCTCGCGATATGTATTGTCTTTTACAAGTACGATATCAGTCATTTCTCCTCCGACATCTGCAAAGAGGAATTGATCATGTGAGATAAAAAGATCTTGGACAATAGATGATCCTGCGTATGCAAATGTTTGAAATCTAATATCTGTTCTATGAAAAATACTTGCTACTTCAGCCTGAATTGCTTTCATAAGCACTCGAGGACCAAAACTAATAACAATTGAAAGGTCGATCTCACGGACCTTTTTACCGTACGGCTCACTAGATGGATACCCATTTAACCGAATAGCTTCTAACTCTCTTTCAACGATCAAAGAATCATTTTCTGATTGGCCATACTGTGAGAGTTCTTCTTTTTGAAAAAGATCTGTTTCTTTGGACACAAGATCCTTGATTAACTTCTCGGTAACAACAAAAGGCGTGTTTTTGGTTATTCGAACTGTTCGAACCTGAGTTGCGTACCAGGGTGACTCGAGAAAACAAACAATCTCGTCAGGAGAGCCTATATTTTCGGCAACCATCAACTCAGCGCTTTTTTTGAGTGCAGAACGCATCGCTGCTACTAAGGTCGCAGAATCAAGTTCTTTTGCAATTGGCATGGAAACGGTAACTGAATTTTCTATCTGTGGGATACTTCCACCAGCTTGCGGCTCAAGGAGAACATGCGCTGCGATAATGCTACTGCTTCCGATATGGAATACAAGGACGCGTTTTGTTTTTGCAGGCGCGCTGAAAAATGACATACCACTAGTATACACCAAACAAAAAAAGCATAAAAGGAATTTTAACCTGTTGCCTGCGCACTATGCACTTCCTGAAATTGTTTCTCTTAGCGGGCAGGGCAATTTCAGGAAGCGATAGTGCTTCGGCGTCACGTAACACTATTTCGTTGGCTTGCTAATTACTCAAGTACTGCTTTTATTCGTCGCACACCTTGTGATACTGCTTCTTCTTTTTGAATCTTGAAGCTTCCGAGTTCACCAGTGTTTGAAACATGCGGTCCACCGCAGAATTCTTTGGAGAAATGGGAGCCATCTTTTTCTTGGATGAAATATACTGAAACAACATCAGGATATTTGGCACCGAATTCCATTTCAGCTCCAAGAGCAGTAGCTTCGGCGAGCGGCATTTCCCTTCGAATTACGTCGAGTTTTTCTGAGATTTTGTCATTTACGATTTTTTGAACCTGCGCTTTTTCTTCATCCGTCATTTTGCGATCAAAGACAAAGTCCATGCGAAGTCGTTCTTCCGTAATGTTTGATCCACGCTGCTTCACAGAAGGGCCTAAAACCTGCTGAAGCGCGGCGAGAAGCAAGTGGTGAGCAGTGTGAAGCTTTACCGTCTCAGGATTTGTGTTCGCAAGACCTCCTTTGAATGTTCCAGCAGATGAAGTACGAGATTGATCTTGGTGGTCTTTGAGCTTTTGATCAAAAGCCTCGCGGTCAATCATAGTTCCCCGCTCTCGAGCAAGCTCTTCGGTCAATTCAATTGGAAATCCATAGGTAGTAAAGAGAGTAAAGGCATCAGTTCCCTTTTCAAACTGTCGCAAACCATCTTTGAGCATGCCTCGGAACTTCTTTTCTTCTTCTGCTATGACATTTTTTGTCTCTGCATGCTGAGTTCCAAGCTCTGGATAGGCGCCCTGGTACTTTGCAATTGTCATTTCAACCAAGTGTGCGAGCGAGTCTTCTGGTAATCCAAGCATATCTGCAAAACGAATTGCGCGTCGAAGGAGCCGGCGAACGATGTATCCACGATCCTTGTTCGAAGGACGAATTCCGTCAGTAATCAAAAACACGCTTGTACGGACATGGTCGGCAATAACTCGAGCTGCTTTTACATTCTCATTTTTCTGATTATTTTGTATGTAACCCATTACGTCAGCAAAAAGATCAGTATCGTAAATATTGGTCTTGCCTTGTACAACGGTAGTTACTCGTTCCAAACCAGCCCCTGTATCAACGTTTTTTGCCGGTAATTGTCCTGCAACTTGGCCATTTTCCTGGCGATACATCATGAAAACGTCATTCCAGATTTCTACAACCTGCTGCGCGTCTTCGGCTTTTTCAAAGCCCTCCTGGTCCATATCTCCAAGCTCACCCGAAAGATCGTAGAACATTTCAGTAGATGGTCCTGCAGGAGAGTTTGGTCCTGCGCTCCACCAGTTTGATTTTGAACTTTTGAAGTAAATGCGATCTTCAGGCATGCCGAGTTTTTTCCAAATCTCAACTGACTCAAGATCTCGCTCGACAGCATCGCTGCCGCCAAAAACAGTAACGTACAAGCGTTTTGGATCAAGGCCGAGACCTTCTTCTTTGGATGTCAGGAATTCATAGCTCCACTTGATTGCATCTTCTTTGAAATAATCTCCCAATGACCAGTTTCCAAGCATTTCAAAAAATGTCAGATGCGTAGCATCGCCAACTTCATCAAGGTCAACTGTTCGGACACATTTTTGAGAATCAGCCAATCGAGTGCCATCTGGGTGTTTTTCGCCCATAAGATACGGCATAAGGGGCTGCATTCCAGCAATATTAAAGAGTGTGGCGTTCGCGCCATTGCCTGTATCAGATGTGACCAATGAAGCAGACGGTAGAATAACGTGCCCCCGGTTCTTGAAAAAGGTTAAAAATCGGCTTCGGATTTCGTGTGATTGCATACTGGTGAGTATACCAAACTACTGATTTTTTGCATCAATAAGCTCTTCTTCGTGCTCTCCCCAGATAAAATTCATTTTTTTGATTCGCTGTTCGATAAACCAAAGCACAATAAAGACAAACAAGGTAAAAACAGTAGCAAGTAACGCAAGATCATACGCGCCGTATCCAACAGCGAGACCAATACCTGCTGAGACCCACAAGCTTGTAGCGGAAGTAAGGCCAGAAAGATGATCCTTGTCTCGCCAAATCATGAGCCCTGTTCCAAGGAAGCCAATGCCAGAAACGACTGCTGCTGGTATTAGGGCTGGAGTATAAGCGGGCAAATATGAATATAATCCTACAGTAATATCGGAAATAATTACAAAAAGCGCAGCACCCATTGAAACGAGTGCATAGGTACGCATGCCGGCAGTTTTATGCGCAATAATTCGTTCGATTCCAAGAATGAGACCGAATATCATTGCCAGAAAAAGTTTGATGGCGTATTCATTAAAGAGCGGATTTAATTCAAAAATGTGGTGTTCCATATGCTCCTTATTCTATCACGCTATAATGCCACCACCAAGACAAATTCCGTTTTTGTAGAAGACAAGCGACTGTCCTGGCGATGCGGTGAGGTCAGGATGTACAAATCTCACAATAGTTTTTGTTTTTGAAATAGAAAGTATTTCGCATTCTTGCAACAAAGCTCGATATCGAGACCGCGCATGAATTTTTTCACCAATCGCAATTGGGTGTATAAAATTAGTATTTTCTATTGCAATCTCTTTTTTAGTTTCTGCCAGCGATGACTTTGCTGGATTATCTGAAACTATAATCGTATTTGCGTTAACGTCTTTAGAAATTACATAGAACACTTTTCCTATTTCGTTTTTGTCGGTAATAGTAAATCCATGTCGTTCTCCAAGGGTAAAAAAAACCGACCCAGGGTGAGTTCCGATAATTGCTCCATGCTCGTTAATAACAGACCCTTCAACTGGTTTGATGTATTCCTTCAAAAAGTCTTTCATATCAACTGCGCCAAGCATGCAGATGCCCTGGCTGTCTTTTTTCACTGCAGTAGAAAGATTGTATTTTTCTGCAAGCTTTCGCACTTGTTTTTTCTCCAAATGTCCCACTGGAAACATGATGTGTTGCAAGTCTTCTTGCGTAAGCTTCCACAAGAAATATGTTTGGTCTTTTTCAGAATCTTTTGAAACAGCAAGATCTAATTCTCCCTCCACTTCGCCAAGGCTTCGCGGGGCTGGCTTTTTGCTTTGAATAACTTGTGCATAGTGTCCGGTGGCAACAAAATCTGCACCCTGTTCAAGCGCCCATTTCTTGAATCCGCCGAATTTAATCTCTCGATTGCACATTACGTCAGGATTGGGAGTACGGCCTTTTCGGTATTCGTCTATCATATAATCTGCCACATGCGTTTTGAATTCCTGCTCAAGATCAAGTTCCTTGAATGGAATATCAAGCTGAGCTGCCACGCGCATTGCATCACGCCGCTCATCGCGCCATGTGCACTCAATAAAATCTGGCTGCCAGGTACGGATAAAAACCCCAACTACGTTATAGTCTTGGTCTTTCAGAAGAGCCGCTGATACGGATGAGTCTACGCCGCCAGAGAGGCCGACATAAACAGTTTGTTTTGATTTCTTTAATACAGGCATGCAAGACCCTGAGATTACAATGACATCAGCTTTTTGTACAGCTCCACTGTCGCTCGCACATCAGCCAGTGCTTCATGCTCCGCTTCCCTTTTTATATCAAAATAATTACAGAGAGCGCGTAATGACAAATGATCAACATCTTTATTGTTCTTTAGTAGCGCGTACGCCATCGATACAGTATCGAGTCGATGATAATGCATGGTATTCACCAAACCAACATTTTTGAATGCTTTCTCGACGAATGCAGAGTCGAACGCCACGTTGTGAGCAATCATAACAGTGTCTTTGGTTTTAGAATTAACCAACACCATCGCTTCTTTGAGTGACAAGGCCTCCGTCCATTTGCTTGGATCGTAATGATTGATCTTGAGCGAGACCGGATCTGCGTCGCGAATTCGCTCGGGCTTGATCTTGTATTCAAATTCGTCGACTACTTCATAGCTCGAAGGATCACTTGGGTTGGAGATGCGGACTACAATGCCGGCGATCTCGATCAATTCATGCTTGTCTGGATCAAGACCGGTAGTTTCAGTATCGATAAATGAGAATAATTCTGGTTTCATAGGCCCTAGTGTATCAGAAAATTCTGAATGTTGCGCTTGTGCTCAGCAAACGTCTTCGCATAGTGAACATTCCCTTTGCTGTCATGAAGATAAAAAAGATAGTTTGATTTTGTTGGATAAAGCACTGCTTTGATTGATGCAAGACCTGGGCTTCCAATAGGCCCAGGAGTAAGTCCTGAACGCGTATAGGTGTTGTACGGAGAGTCAGTTTTGATCATTTGTGGAGTGAGGTCGGCCTGGCCAATATTGTATTCATACAAGAATGGAGCATCGACTTGAAGTCGCATGCCAGTCTTGATCCGGTTTTTGAGTATTCCAGCAATAGTAGCGCGATCAGAAGCCCCAGAAGCTTCCTTTTCAACCAAAGATGCAAGCGTTATCACATCATGCTCGGTCAGCCCGCTCGAATTGATATCTTCTCGCAGTGGCGCAACCTGCAATTCATAGTTATTCTTGAGCACTGCAATAATCTCGTCTGTATCAGCGGCTGGAGAAATAAAATATGTATCAGGAAACAAAAATCCTTCCTGGTCTGCAGTTTGAGCTAAGAAAAATTCAGAGTCAAAATAAGTGAATTCTTTTGCGAACAATGTTGCCATCTGTCGTCGAGTCATACCCTCCTGTATTGTTACTCGAACCGGAGTGATATTAAAATTACCCGTTGCCAAATACTCTGCAACTGTCCAAAATGAGACTGGTTTATCAAAATAATATGATCCCGACTGTAGGTGCGTGTCCTTGCCCACTACTTTTACTGCAATTTTGAGGAGTTCACTTGAACGTACCAAGTGCAGGACTTGCGCATCTTCTGATATATCATCAAGCGTATCCCCTTGCTGAACCTTTAGAAATGTTTTTGCAGGAAAATCTGCCGGTGCTGACGAAAGACGCCAACCAAGTAGGAACACAATCAGCACACATACTGCAACAATAGCCCACGCAAAGCGTGAGCGTTTGGGAATATCTTCCTCAAGCTCTATTGGCAAATGTTCCTGAAGTTCATCCATATACTAGAATGGCAAGTTCGAAGGTGGCTTTGCAGTCTTGGAATCGATACGCTTGAACGAAGGTGATTCCGAAACAAGACCAGGGAAATGGAAAATAGTTGCAAGCTCTTCGGTATTTAGCACAAAAACGTTTGGAGGATTTGACGGGAAGAACCACTTGAGTGGCGCTGGAAAATCAAACGATAACAAGAGTGGCGGATAGAAACACGTTCGCAGCTTGTAGTATGTAAGCATACGGCCTTTCAGTTTTTCAAGCAGCTTGCCAGTTGGATCACCCCATGTACTGTCGTACTGAGTTGAGTTTACGCGGGCGAATTCGTTCGTCTCTATGTTCGCATACTGACGCCACATCAAGCGAGATGCACGGCGGGTATTGTTGAAAGTATGCACATCTACCAACCGTTTGTCTGCCAAACAGATCTGTCGAATAAGCACATCGAAAGCAAGTTTGTTTTGCTTTTCTTTGACGGCCTTTACGATATCTTTGTAGTATTCAGGAACACGGGCGTCGAACGCGAATGTTGACTTGTCTGTATCGTTCGACTGTGCACGTTTATACGGAGCAAGGAGACGTTCTAGTTCTTCTTGAGATGCATCCTTGAAGCCAACCTTGTGTCCATGATGTAATTCGCTCACATATTGCTTTTCTGACTGACGGACAATGATCTGCATCCAGACCTGCTCTCCGCGCTCCAAGTTGCCCAAAAATTCAATCGTCGAAGTGATCGGGTCGATCTTGTCTTCTTCTTTGAGTCCCTGCTTGTCCAAGCCATAGTTTTTGTATGTCTTGATAGGATACGCATCGTGCTGTTTGAGCTTGAACTCACAACCCCAGAGATACCAGTTGCCGTCATTTCGATATCGAGGAATCGACAAAGTGTAATCTTCTACCTCTGTTACGCGCACTTGCGGATACTGTGCATAGAGTTGAGTTTCCACTAATTTTTTCAAGCGAGAAGGCACTCGAATCATAAATCTCACTTTGCCGTCGATACCGACAAGCTCAAGCGAGTACCAAAAGTGCACTGCACCCTGCCAATATATTTCCCACACTCCTTTGAAGCTCATGTGGTAAAGAGCATTCGTCAAAAAAAGTTCCATTGCGAGCGGCGTTTTTTGCATTTCTCGCGGAATAGTGACTTCGAGCACGGTCCATTCAATACCTCCAATAAACCGCTCGCTTACAAAATGGTGCCACAAGAAAAAAGCGAGCCAACCCAACAAAAGTGGAGCCCAAATAATGGAAGTCTTCCATATAAGAAGTACTATGAATGAAAGAACTGCAGCAACGATTGAGCCAAACATAATGTAAGTATACTACAAATTAGATTTGAAATGAACAGGAATTTTTATAAACTTGCTTTGAAGTCCCGGAAGCATGTTTTGAATGAGTATCGTACCCTCTTCGCTGTAGAATGAAAGGAGTACATTAACTGATGCTTCAAAATAATACGGCTTGCCGTTCTCAACGCTGCTTACCGGGAGCGGAACTTGAGCGAGCATGAGACCATTACTTGCCAATATAGTCGCAGTACCAACAACGCCATTTACTGGTTCCCAATCACAGCCGTTTGCATAGCCCGTTATCTTGTATGGAAATGAGATTGTCGCGTCTTCTTTTGGCGCATTGATAGTAATTCCACAATCAAGCTTGAGGATTTTGCGATAATTACCAACACCAAACGGACGCTGCTCAGTAAAGAACCCCATAGCAAAAAGTGCAACTAAAATCCCCACAAAAGCAAGGATAAGAAATGGTATAAGCCCTCGGTTTGTTTGCATATGCAAAAAGTATAACATAAAACCCGCTTTTGAAAGCGGGTTTTATGAGGAATTAAGTGCTTATGCAGCGCTGTAGAGTCCTTGCTTGTTTTTCTTGAAGTACTTTGGGTTCTGGAGGTTGACGAGGATCGTGTTTTTCTTGAGATAGCGTTCTTTCATTACGCGGTCCACAACATCTTCCTTTGAAAGTGGTCCTTCTTTTTTGATGATCTCGGCGATAACATCTCGGACAACACCTGCTTTGTATCCCCATTCAGCCAGAGCATAGATGCCGCGGCCGACGAGAATGAATCGCTTGTCTTTGATCAATTCATTGTGACAAGTAGCTGTGTGAGTTTTCTTGCCGAATGTTGCTTCGATAGCTTTTGCAACTTCTCGGAAGTGCATTGGTGAGCCGTGCTTTCGCATGACGAGATATGCAAAGTCTTTGACGCCGCGAGTTTTAACGTTTTGGCTGTCTGCTTTGCCCCATTCTCCGAGCGGGTTGCGTGACAATTTCTTTGACATGCTAAGCCATCGTTTAGCCATTTCTTCATCTTTGCATTCTGCATTGATCTCTTTCAAGTGTTCAATAAATCGTCCGATCAATTCTGATTCTGGAACGAGTTCGTCGCTTGAGAGGCCTTCGTACAATTTCTTGAGTGAAGCGTGGACTGTTTCAGCGAGTGCGCTGTCAGTTGACCATCGTGCCTTGAAATGTTCGTCTTCTTTGTGTTTTGTAAAAGCGTCTGAGAGAACGAGGTAGAAGTGGAGGTGGTTCTGAGTAGCCTGGTCTTTTGCAACCATAGGGAGGAGTTCTTCTTCTGCGATAAGCGCACCGAGGTCTCGAACGATCTGTCGGAGCTCTTCGAATGTTTCGTTTTCTGACTTGAATTCGCTTGATTTGCGAATAGCATTCAATGCAGTAGCTTCGATCTGGCGAACGCGCTCTCGAGTGATGTTGTATGCGTCACCGATAGCTTCCAATGTCTTGCGGTCAGGGTTTTCACCGAGACCGAATCGGGAGACGATCACATCGAATGATCGATCCTGAAGCGGAGAAAGGATGCGCTTGGTGACCTGTTTGGGTTTAAAAGTAATTTTTGGCATTTGTGTTGTACGACTTTTATATCATTAATAATTTATCCTAATTCCAGTTTACCATAAGATAGAATTAAGTCAAATGTGTCAATAAGCTATATAATATAAGGCTATTTGTTCTTGTTACGCGCCTGTTCTGTCAAGAGCTTTTTACGCATTCGGACAGATTGTGGTGTAATTTCGAGATATTCGTCGTCCTGCATGATTTCAAGAGCACGTTCGATTGTAAGGATAAATGGAGGATTCAAATAGATTGTTTCATCAGTACCAGAAGCGCGCATGTTCGTGAGCTGCTTACCCTTTGTTGGGTTAACCGCCATTTCTTCGCCCTTGGTGACATTACCAATAACCTGTCCTTCATACACTTCCATACCGTGTTCAATGTAGAGCACGCCACGTTCCTGCAAGTTTCCAAGAGAAAATGAAACGGCCTTACCTGCGATCATAGATGTCATTGAACCTACTTCACGCTTCTTGATTTCACCAGCGTATGCTTTGAAGCCTACGAATCGTGATGAGAGAATTCCCTCGCCTTTTGTATCAACAACGAACTGGTTTCGGTAGCCGAGCAATCCGCGAGTTGGGATTTCAAAGATAACACGCACGATGCCATCTTTTTCTACCATGTTCTGCATGAGTCCACGGCGCTTGGTAAGTTTTTCGATAACAGCACCGCTTGAAACGCTTGGAACATCAACAGTGACTTCTTCATATGGTTCAAGCTTTTGTCCGTCCTCTTCTTTGATGATTACTTGTGGCTGTGAGACTTGAAGTTCATATCCTTCGCGGCGCATGTTTTCAAGCAACACTGCAATGTGAAGTTCGCCGCGTCCATAAACGAGGAAAAATGCATCGCTGTCAAAATCAACTTTCAAACCGACGTTGATTTCAAGTTCTCGTTCAAGTCGCTCGCGAATCTGTCGTGAAGTAACGAATTTTCCTTCGCGTCCTGCGAATGGAGAGTCGTTAACCAAGAAGTTGAGGGAGATAGTTGGCTCATCGATAGCGATAGCTGGGAGAACTGCTGTATCAGCCGCAGTAGTGACAGTTTCTCCGATATACACGTCAGGAATACCAGCAATGATGACGATGTCACCAGCGCTTGCTTCCTGAGCTTCTTCTTTTACTGTTCCTCGGAATGTAAAGAGTTTGGTGATACGAGTTGTACGAGTAGTGCCGTCAGGCTTTTTAACAAAAATTGACTCACCTGTTTTGACTGATCCGCCGTAAATACGAGCGATAGCCAAGCGTCCCAAGAAAGTGTCGTAGCCGAGGTTGAATACCTGTGCCTGAAATGGTCCAGCTTCGTTTCCAGAAGCAACCGGAACCTGTTCAAGAACAACGTCGAGAAGCGGTGTGAGGTCTTTTGAATCATCAGTAAGGTTTCGCTTTGCAATACCTTCGCGTCCGATTGCATATACAGTCGTGAAATCAATCTGTTCGTCAGTTGCACCAAGTTCCAAGAAGAGCTCGAGAGCTTCTTCGTGAACACGGTTTGGATCTGCAGCCGGCTTGTCGATTTTGTTGATGATGAGAATTGGCTTGAGTCCAAGTTCCAATGACTTTTTCAAAACGAAACGTGTCTGAGGCATTGGTCCTTCCTGAGCATCCACGAGCAAAAGAACTGAGTCCACAGCTCGAAGTACGCGCTCAACTTCTGAACCGAAGTCAGCGTGTCCTGGTGTGTCCACAATGTTGATCTTTGTTCCTTTGTAGTTAACTGAAGTGTTCTTTGAATAAATAGTGATACCGCGTTCCTGTTCGATGGAGTTTGAGTCCATAGTTACGCCTTCACCTGTCATACCACACTGCTGCATGAGCTTGTCGGTAAGAGTAGTCTTGCCGTGGTCCACGTGAGCAATGATGGCGATGTTACGAATTTCCATAAATAAATTTCCTCTCGCTAATTACACAAATAAAAAATGCCTGACGGGCATCAAAGTTATGCGAATATAGTAGCACAGAATTTTGAAATAGGCAATAAAAAATGTCCTGCCGAATTCGACAGGACATAAAACTAATTATCATGATTTTACTACTTGTTATAGTACTTAATTACTTTACCTTTTCGTGTAGTAATAAAAAGAGCATTTTTGCTTTTTCCTTTCCATGTATCTACGCGACCAGTAATTTGAGCACTTACACCCATTTTTTTGGAAAAGCGTACTATTTTCTTGGCAATTCCTGGTTCGCAGTATATTTCCATTAACCAACCCATATTGGACATGCTAAGCATTTCCTTATCAGTTGACTTTGACATGGTTTGATAGATTGCCATTATTGGTGGAACACTACGCTTCTTGTAAAGTGAATCTTTTACTATTTTTAGGCCAGGCAAAACATGCCCAAGAATTTTAGTTTGCCCACCACCGCTATTATGTATTATACCCGTAATCATTTTCCGCTCAGTTTCATTCAAACTATTAAGCAGGCCATTAATTAGCGGCGCAAATATTCTAGTGGGTGAGAAACCAAGTACGGATCCAAGGGAGCTCGCATAAGCTGAAATATAGTCTGTTAACCGATATTCACCGCAGTACACCAGATTTCTTGGTGTCTCAGGTGCATATGCCTCAGGGTATTTTTCTTTATAATAAGGAGAAAGCAATCCATGCCGATAGTTTGTCCATCCATTCGAGGCAAGACCACTATTTGGACCTACTTCCCAGTCGGAACCGCCATCTGAAGCAAGGCTTACTATTACATTACCCGGAACAATCTTATTCGTAGTAATTACATCTTTTTTAGGCATGCGGCCTGACATTACAACATCAACGGTAACAGTTCGCACCTGGTCACCCAGATCGGCTGTTTCCCCGCTTTCATAATTAATTACTATTCCGTACTTTTTAAGTATCATAATCATTTCAACCGCACCCGCGATAATTTCATTTATCACTTCGCCTGTTATCAAATGTTTATTACGATTAATTATCATTGTCATGTTATATGGCCCTGGAACACCTGAACAAATCATATCATTCAAATTCATTGCAATTGCATCTACTGCCGTCCCCCTCCAAACACGCAATTTTTTTGTTTCTTTCCATATTAAATAGGCAATAAGTGTTTTAGAACCAGAACCATCGGCTTTTAGACAGCTTACATAATCGGGATCGCCAATAGTATCTGCCGACATTTTGCAAAAGCTGAACGGAACTGCCCCGGCTCCTAATTGCTTGACTGCAGCATGTACCTCCTGTTTGCCGGCACTTACTCCGCGCTCATCATATTTTGTTGAGCGGTTTTTTGCTTTAGGACCTTTTCCTGTTACTTTCTTTTTTGTTCCCATAAAAATTGTGTTAATTGAGGTTTAAAAATATTGTGTTTTAAAATCTGTTATCCAAACACTACCACGCCCAATACCCCAGTCAATCTATTTGACTTATCTCAAATTCTGTCCTATTATTTTCCTATCATTATTTTAAAACTGAAAAATATACCCACCATGCTAAGCAACGATCCAACGCCGTCTGCCGATTCTGAAAATTCTATCGTTAGTATGCTCAAAAAGTATATTGATGAACTATTATGGAAATGTATACCTCAAGGACTATTCCCGCATATACATTTTCTGCACCCACCCAAAAAGGCACCAACATATGAAAAGCAACGCCTACAAGTTCGAACGTATGATGAGGAATGCGAAATGCAATGGCAAAAGTTGATACCAGTTGCCCTGCATGGCACTGAAATAACAATATCGCCAGATTCAAAGTTTCAAACAAAAGTACTCCGTGCACCACTCTCCCAGCTTGTTAGGATTACTACAAAGTATGGAAAAAAAATTGAAGGTGTGACTCCGTTTTTTAAGCAAGCACTTTTAATTTTGGAGCACTTATACACCGAGAGCGATGATGCTTTATATCGCCAAAAACTAACCAATATGCTCCAGGAGTTGTATTCAAAAACGATACAACCGCATGCTTCCTATGATGGTCACGATGAAATACTCGTGCTAACACAAAAAACATGCCCGAGCATTTACAAAACGCTCATACTTACATAATGAGCCTCGCTAAAATCAAATGCGCGCTACCTTTCAGGTAGCGCGCATTTTTATTTGAAATTTATTTCACAAACAACTTTGCAATATCGTGATATGTCACAAACAGCATCAATAAAATGAGTGCAAAAAATCCAACGGTATTGAGGATATTTGTTACTGATGAAGGAATCGGCCGTCGAATGATTGATTCGATGATAACAAACAGTAATCGTCCTCCGTCGAGAGCTGGAAACGGCACAAGATTGATGACAGCCAATGAAAGCGAGATGAGGGCCGTAAACAAAATCACATACTCAAATCCCATATGCGCCGCAGCTCCAACCATGCCGACCATGCCGACAGGACCTGAAACTTCATTAAAGCTTACTCGTCGAGTGAATAGTCCGGCAAGCCCGCTGATCGTTTCGTCTACCAGTGAAATGCTTGATTTAAATCCCTGAGTGACTGAGTTAAAGAATGAGAGCTTCACGTAACCAGAAAGTGACGGGGAAATACCGATCATATACGCATTGGTAGTTTTATTAATTTCAGGGATCACAGTGATCTGCTGCTGTGTACCATTCCTGACAATTTCCATTTCCAGCGGCGCACCGTCGCTTCCACGCACAAATGCAGTGAGATCTTGAGGAGTATATTTTTCGAGGGATGATCGGTCGTCCTTTCGAGTAACTTTTTCAATGCTGTCGCCTGCGTGCAAACCAGCTTTGTCGGAAGGTGTGCCAGGAGAAACTGAATCAATCAGAAGCTGCGTATTCTCTAGATACTTTGCAGGAAGCTTAGTATCAAAAATAATTGTTGTACCAGCCATATACAATCCAGTTACAAGCAGCCAACCGACGAGGAAGTTCATTATTACTCCAGCCACAAGGACGAGCGCTTGTATATATTTTGGCTTCGAAACAAAGCTCTGTTTCTGCTCATCTTTGGAAAGTTTTTCGAGTTCTGCGCCATCCTCGCCAAAAATTTTTACAAATCCTCCAAATGGAAGCCAGTTAAGCGTAAATACCGTACCATTCCTTGTGAACAATTTTTTCGCGCGCGGCGGATAGCCAAGACCAAATTCATCTACTCTGATCCCCGATTTTTTGGCAACGAAAAAGTGTCCCAGCTCATGCGCAATGACGAGTACTGAGAGAATAATAAAAAAAAGTATGATTGATCCGGCAATAGTAAGGATTGCTGTCATATATTAGTTCATTACCTCGGCTTCTTTTTTCTGAAAAACTGCTTCAAGTGAGGCGTTAGCTTCATCAACTAATTTCTGGAGTTCTTCTTTGCCGCGGAACATGTCGTCTTCTGGGAGCTCAGCACTCTTCATACCATCGAGAGCTGCTTCACGTACTTTGCGTACAGAAATACGAGCATCTTCCATTTTGTCTTTCAAAACTTTGACGAGTTTCTGGCGATTTTCTGTAGTAAGCATTGGGAAAATAACACGAAGACCCTGGTCGTCAGTCGCTACAGAAAGGCCGAGGTTTGCAGCCTGAATTGCCTTTTCTATTTCTTTCACATGAGACTTGTCCCATGGAACAACACGCAATGTTTTTGCGTCTTCAACTGATATTGAGCCGACGTTCTTGATCGGCTGGTAGCTTCCGTAGCTTTCAATTGAAATGCTATCGAGTACAAGTGGAGTGGCGCGTCCAGTGTGAAGTCCTGAATATTCATTACGGAGCCATTCTTCGACGTTTTTAAATTCTTGCTTTGTTGCGGTGAAATTGTAAGCCATATACCGGTTAGTATAGCAGAAAATCGATAAACTTCCCAAAACCTCTCAATAAATAATAACTTGATTTATAGAACCAAAAGTGTTGTAATGCTGAAAAATATACAGATGATAGCACTCTTATTTAACCTTTGGCTTTTTGACATAGTAATACAAACACTTGGTTCAGGAATACTTTTTGTAAACAAAATATATCTTTACAAAAAAGTGTACAAAATCGGGTGGATACTTGGAATTATGGGTCTTATGATAATGATTCCTTCTATTCATCTTCGCCAGCTTTGGACGGTACTTATTTACCATTTCTTTCTTTCAGGATTTATGGTGTATGCCCTCTTTCTTTTGGATAAAAAAGAACGAGGAATTCCACAGCAAAACGGGAAACGTACACAGATACTGATACTCGGCATCGCTTTTCTATGCTGCACCTTTTTAAGCTTTCAGGCAAAGCATGATCCAAATTTTACTGGATTGCAGCTAGCTCAGGCAGTAACAGGGCTCTTCGGATGCTATTTTATGATCTATGAAAGTCCAGCATCCAAGATTGCGGGCTGGTCATTCAATTTCATTTCACATATGGTGTGCGCATACTTGATGGTCAAAAAAGGAGCATATCCAATAGCTTTTTTCCAAGTACTCTCAATAGGCTTCGCCGTTGCCGGATTTATTGAAAACAAAAAGAAACTTAGCACGACAATACCTGTATAATCCAACAATATTCTGCGGCTGCATTCTACATGCGGCCGCATTTTTTTATTCCTAGAGCGTAATAGCCAGATGTTCCAGTATCATTTTTACCGAAGCGCCACGGTTATCTAGATGCTCGCGCATCGTCATAGCATCAGTGAAGAATTCTTTTCGAGAGAGTAGATTTTTGGGATCTTTTCGAAGGGCCTCGATAAGAGCAATAATGAACTGCGAGGCATGCAATCGTAGTTCTCCAGACGAATCATCGTCCTCATGAGATTTTACAAAGTCAGCCACAAAGGCAACACGATCAGAGATAGTGGATTTGATAAATGCTTGAGCTTCTTTTGTATAGGGACCTATGCCGCCTTCCAATCGAATCATTTGGGCACGCGACCTTACTGTTGGAAGTATTGCAGTAGACTCCGCCATCAACAAAAAGAAATGCGTGTTCGCTCGAGGCTCTTCGAACATTTTAAGTAATGTCTGCTGCGCTTCATGAGTAACGGAAACCGCACTCAAAATAAAGTACTGGTCTTCCCCATCAAAAGCGGTTTCATTTTGTTCTTGGCGAAGAGATTGTGCTTCTTCAACACCAAGTGTGCTGTAAGTAAATGTACGCACATTATCGCTTCGAACTTTCAAAATAGTAGATAACTCAGAAAGAGCAGTTTGATCTGCTCCTTCTATCACATAAAAATGATGGAGTGAAGTTTCTGGGTTTCCGAATTGAGCTGCTAATGTCATATCACTATGATACCACTACTTTCCCGCTCGAGGAAAATCAGCCAGAAGTTCGTTTGAATAATAGAACTGACCTGAGAGCCCGCCGAATGTGTAGGTTGTACCATTGACGGTAATTGGCGCACCGCCAACTTGTGGATCAACTTTAGGGATAGATTTGGCAAAACCCAAATTGAACAATGTAGAAAGGATTTCAGGTCGATCAGAAATTGGATACCCTGCACGAGTCCATTGAGCCATGATCTCCTTGAGATAGAGCGCTGTATAGAGGTACGAATAGTAATGCTTGTGCTGGTCGGAAAATCGAGCAATGCGCATTTCTCCTGTTGGAGGAGTCGGATAATCGAGAAGATGCTCAAACTGAGCAGTTGTATAAAATTGTGACGAAGGATCTTTTAAGTACTGTTCGATCTTTGCTGCCGTTTCTTCTTTGACTCCAGTAACACCCATTGAAAACTGCGTCTGTGTTCCCAAGACGCGAAGCGGCTGGAAGACTTGTTTGAATACATCGCGCTCAGAAGTAAACAAGCGCAGCTGTTCTGCAACAATCTGAGAAACTACCAATCGAGGCTCAACACCTGCGTCAGCAGATGCATTCAAAATAGCAAGGCGGTCTTTGACGATCGCATCTCGCAGAGTAAACCATTCATCGCTGGTATTCCATGAACCGATCTCTACTTTCATCGGTGCTGCCTGTGTTGTTTCTGTTCGGTATTTGAATGTTTTCCAGAAATCATTTTGGGTATCAACAAGTCCGGCGTCTTTGGTCAATCCTGTTTTCATCGCAACAAAAACACCGGTAAATGCAAAACCGATGAGCGCAAAAATCACTATGAGCGTTTTAAATAAAATCGTAAAAATTTTCTTCATATACACTCTGACGAACCAGAGTCGCGTTACTTACACAATCGCACCCTTCGTGAACTCTTAACGCTTAGACAAAATAGCTTTCTTGTAAGTATCCAAATGCTCAAGTGCGATTCCAGTTCCCTTTGCAACACAGTAGAGGGAATCATCCGCAAGCACTGCTTTTACTCCTGTCTTTCGAAATACCAATTCTGGAAAACTTCGTAGCTGTGATGTTCCTCCTGTCATGGTAATGCCTTGGTCAATGATATCTGAAGCAAGTTCTGGGGGAGTTTCTTGGAGAACGTCTTTGATCGCTTTGATAATGAGCTTGAGTTCTTTATCAATAGCCTTCACTATTTCGTTAGTTGAAACCTGAGCTGTTCGTGGAAGTCCTGACATGTAGTCTCGTCCTTTGATAGTAAGCTGAATTTCTTCATCAAGTGGAATAGCTGCACCGATTACAATTTTGACTTGTTCAGCGGTTTTGTCTCCGATGGCAAGGTTGAATGTTTTTTTGATGTAGTCCGCGATGGCCTGGTCGATTTTGTTTCCTGCGCATTTAACTGAAGTCGATGCAACGATTCCACCGAGTGAAATCACTGCAACGTCAGTGGTACCTCCGCCGATATCAACGATCATGTGGCCTTTTGATTCATGAATAGGAATTCCCGCTCCAATAGCTGCGAGAATTGGTTCCTTCACAACATATGCATTTTTTGCACCAGCTTTGATAGTTGCTTCCACAACAGCGCGTCGCTCAGTAGAAGTAATGCCTGCTGGAACTGAAACCATAACGTCGGGTTTCATGATGTTCCACTTACCGAGAGCTTTGGTGATGTAGTAGCGAAGCATTGCTTCGGTTACGCGATAGTCAGCGATCACGCCGTCTTTCATTGGTCGATATGCAATGATGCTCTCGGGAGTTTTGCCGATCATTTCTTTTGCTTCAGAACCGATGGCGAGAATTTTGTTGTCGATCTCAGAAACCGCAACAACAGAAGGCTCATTCAAGACAATTCCCTTGCCAGGCAAAAACACCAGCGTGTTTGCTGTGCCGAGATCAATGCCGAGTTTTGAGCTGAAAATTCCCATAAGTACGTAGAATATAGCATATTTTAGGAATAATCACAGTCTATTGACGAAACAAGATAATTGTGATAAAATACAGCCCAAGTAACGTAGTTTTTAATTTCGTGCAGAACACTGGCAAGCACGTAAAAGGCGCCCCGTAAGGCACCCGAGTCGCGATTACAAGCGCAGAATAGTCCGGAATTCTTTTCAATTTTCAAAAAAAATTTAAACAAAAATGGAAACAGCAATCGAAACGCATGAGGAGCAAGAAACAGCTCCAAAGCAACCAAACAAATGGATTACCTTAATTACGGAAATCCTTAAATGTACCTTTTACTATACTTGCTATGCAGTATTAGTAGGTACAGCAGCACTTACTGCCTATTTATTTAGCTCGGATAGTATTGTTACTATCATTGCGGCGCTAACCGCTTACGCGGCAGTAACAATTCATCGCCGTTACGGCTCTGACAACGATTTTACGACCGTTAGGATTCGTACAATGTTTGCCTGGACTGCTACAGCCATTGTCGTGCTAACCCAAACAGCAAGCCTGCACACCAAAGTTCATCCAGGAGGCGCAATTTTTTGGAGTTTAGTATTCGGTCTTTGCTTCATCGCAATGACTGCTTCATACTTTTCAAGCAGAGATAGATACGATAGTTTCATCGAAAACATAACTGAATACTCGGTATTTAGTAAATTATTTTTGATTGGAGTTATTTTTCTACTATCTGCTGTTGCCTACACTGAATGGGCTACGCAATGGGTTTGGGTTCCATTTGGATTATTCTGCGTATTTATTTATACGTTTGATAATACAAGTTTGGAATTCGATGATGAGGAAATTAGAGGACCTATCGCTGTTGCTTTCGCAATTGGTGTTATCAGCACTATTTGGCAATTTTTCTTTACTACTTTATTTACAGCTTACACCTATGACATTATGCTTTGGCAACTTCTGGCTGCTTTTGCGTGTGTAGGAGTAATTATTGGATTAGTGGTCTTGGGATTCAAATATGCCAATACGCTAAAAAAAGAACGTATAGAAAAAGAAAAGCAAGAAGCTCTTGAACTCGAACGCGAGCAAAAAGCAAAAGCCGATGCTGAAGAGGAAGAAAGAAGAAAGCAAGAAATTATTACAAAATGCCAAAGTCTTCAAAAGAAAATTGAAGACGCAGAGGAACCTGCATGGAACGATATCCTGGATCTTTTCTATACTGCCCACAGTAACAGGCTTCCAGGCGATTGGGGCACTTCGTGGAATGCAGTCTCGAAAGCTAAGCTGATATCGTTGATTGAAGTTTCAAAAACCAAAAATGAATTGCAGTGGAATGGCGGCCGTTTTGCAAAAGCACTTGAATTGATTGAATATACATTCAATAATTGCTATAACGATACTATTCTTGATTTGTTAATTGCCCAAATTCAGGAACTAAAAAAACTGAAGGAATACCAATATTACAATGGTATTGTTAACAAAATTTCCAGCATAGAAAGATTAAAAGCATACATTGAAGAAAACCAAAATGTAGAGCAGTAAATACTGCACCCTACGTTACTTATCTAAGCTCTCCCATAAAACGGAGAGCTTATTTTTTTGTCATTTTGTACCTTTCGCAGGTTCCATGTTAATCTCTCTATATGTATCTCGTCACCGTCCTTCCCCTCTCAAAAAAAGCCCGCACGGACGTTCTTTCGTATTTTCATGGGGCGGATATTCCGCTTGGGACGCTTGTTGAAGTTCCATTTCGAAACAAGCCAATGCATGCCATTGTTACTGAAACTCGACTGGTAGAAGACATGAAAAGCATGATCAAGGGAGCTTCGTACCAGCTACGAAAAGTCTCCAAAGTTCTCGGAGATTCTGCTTTTCCGAAAGAAGTGTTCACGAGCATTCAGGAACTTTCTGATTTTTATGTTGCACCGTTTGGAAATGTCATTGATGATGTCATTCCAGAATTTTTATTTGAAGAAATTGTTCAGGCACAATCCATTCCTCCCGTCGGCATCACACCAGTGCCATCGCTTTTTGTTGGTGACACAGAAGACCGAATGAGTTGGTACAAAACTCGCATTAGAGAATTGTTTGCGCAAAAAAAATCCATTTTTATCGCTGCGCCGACTGAACGTGAAGCAAAAAACATGCATGCAGCTCTTTCGCGCGGCATAGAAGAATACTGCGTTCTTATTACCAGCGGCCTTCCAAAAAAGAAACTTGGCAGTACCTTGCATAAAATCAAAACTGAAGAGCATCCTCTGTGCATCTTTGGCACGCCAGCATTTGTTGCCCTTCCGCGCGCAGACCTCGATACCATTGTTGTTGAGCATGAAAGCTCGCAGAACTATCGCCGCATAACGCATCCATACATTGATATGCGGTTCTTTGTCGAGATCTATGCACGAGCACGAAAACTTTCATTGATATTTTCTGATACACTGCCACGAGTTGAAACATACCAAAGATTCGTTTCAGGAGAATTGACCGAGGTCCGCACCATCACCTTTCATCCATCGCTTCCAGAACGCGAGGTTATTATTCCACGCGAGAAAAAAACCGAACGCTCAACATTTCGCATGATTTCAGAAGAGCTGGAAGCCGAGATCGCTCGAATACAAAAAAATGGCGGCAGGTCATTTATCTTTGCCCTGCGAAATGGAATTGCAAGCATGACTGCCTGCCGAGATTGCTCCGAAGTCCTTTCATGCGAATTCTGCAATGCGCCGCTCGCCCTCTACAAAACTGGCGAAAAACGAGTCTTCATCTGCAACGCCTGCAAGCGCCATGCGCCGAACGACAGCGCTTGCAGGCGTTGCGGCAGCTGGAACTTGCATTCATACGGAGTAGGCATCGAAAGCGTGTATGAAGAATGCGTCGCACGTTTCCCAGAAGCGCAGATATTTCGCATCGACCGCGCGACAATCAAAAACGACAAGGAGGCTCGCACCATGATGGAAAACTTTGAGACGAGTGCTGGCGGTATCCTCGTAGGCACCGAACTTGCACTCAATTACATTACTGCCAAAGTCCCACTGATAGGTGTTGCCTCATTTGATTCACTGTTTTCAATACCAAGTTTCCGAGTCAGCGAACGAATTGTCGAGCTCGTCACTACGCTTCGAGAAAAAACCGAGAAGCTGCTCATGATCCAAACTATTTATCCAGACGACAGACTGCTCTCAATCACCGCAAAACCTCGCCTCTTTTCATGGTACGCCGAAGAACTCGCAGAACGCCAGGATTTCAACTACCCACCATTTTGTACGCTCATCAAAATCGTCGGACATTTCCCCAAAGACAAGATCAATCAGGCACGAGAATCACTCGCCACAGAACTCGCAGTATGGACGCCCGACATATTTACCGGAAATTCCGCCGAGAACAAAAACTACGCCAAGCTCGTCGCGCTCATAAAGCTCCCAAAATCAGACTGGTGGTTCCCCCACCTCGGCAAAAACAAACAAAACGCCGACCTCAAAAAAGTCCTTACTTCGCTGCGGCAAAACTATGCAGTCCTTGTAAACCCAGAGGATTTACTCTAATTTACCAGCATAAACCCAAATCTCTGCCACCTATGGCGATGAGATGCTCATGGCGCGTCGGCGCACTTTTGAGCGGAGCACAAAGGTGCCCGATCAAAAGTGCGCCGTAAGCGTTCTCCCAGAACTTCATCCCATTTCACCACCTAGGTATTGCTTTTAAAAGGAATTATGCTACTATTATGCCCATGTCAAAAACCGTTATAGAAGTAAAGAAAAACAGCAACGAAAACAACGCAACCCTCTTGCGCCGATTTTCACGTAAGGTCATGGATGCAGGAATCATCCACTCAGTAAAAAACAACCGCTACAGCGAGCGCGATACATCAAAACTTTCACTCAAAGTCATCGCACTCCGCCGACTCGCACGCCGAAAGGAAGTCGAGAAATTGAAGAAGCTCGGCAAAATGAAAGAACGCGAGCACCGCGGCGGCCCACGACAATAAAACCATGGTTGATACAGATCTCACATCCGTCATCAACAAGACAAAAGGCAAGCTCCCAAGCTTGCCTTTTGTCGAAATGAAAGAAAAAATCCTCGGCAAAGGATACGAGCTTTCGATTTCCTTTGTCAGCCCAAAAGAATCACAGAAGCTCAATCTCACCTACCGCGGAAAAGACAACCCAACAAACGTACTTAGTTTCGAACTTTCAAAAAAATCAGGAGAACTCGTTCTCCAACTTGCATGCGTGAAGCGCGATGCAAAAAAATTCAACATGGATTACCCCAATTTCTTGGCATTTTTACTTATCCACGGAATGCTGCATTTGAAAGGAATGCAACATGGTAGTACAATGGAGAAACAAGAGGCTCGTTTCAAAAAAATATTTGGCATCACCGAAGTCGCTTCGAACAAATAATTTACTTGAGACGGAACTTTTCGTACCCAACCCTTATGCGAAAAATCACCGTCGGCATTGATATCGGAACACACACGACACGCGTCGTGGTTTCAGAGCACGTCAAAGAATCTTCCCTCCCAATTATTATCGGTACCGGCCTCGCCGAATCAAAAGGCATGCGCCACGGCTACATCGTTAACTCGAGCGAAATCCTCAAATCAATCAAGCGAGCTTTGTATGAAGCCGAAAAAGCAAGCGGCGTAAAGATCAAGCAAGTCGTCGCATCTATCGGCGGCATCAGCCTCAAGTCAGACATCACTGCGGGCTCAGCAATTATCTCAAAAGCAGATTCTGAGGTCACCGCGCTCGACGTCGACAAAGCAATCAAAGAAAGCGAACAAGCCCTCACGCTTACCAATCGCCGTATTATTTTCTCTAACACTCTTTCATGCAAACTCGATGGCAAGGACGTACTTGGCCGACCAGAAGGAATGAAAGGAATCAAGCTTGAAACTCGCGTACTCTATGTAACTGCGCTTGAACAGCATCTTGATGATTTCGAAGCAGTGCTTCTTGAAGCTGGCGTCGAGGTTATTGATATTCTCCCATCTCCAGTTGCCGCAAGCGCAATCGCACTGACTGAGCGCCAGCGCACCGTTGGAGTAGCGCTTGTGAACATCGGCGCAGAAACAGTATCGCTTGCTGTCTACGAAAATAGCGCGCTTATCGGCCTGCATGTTTTCTCTATCGGTTCTACTGATATCACCAACGACATTGCTCTCGGCCTGAAGATCCCGCTCGAAGAAGCAGAAAGCATCAAGATCGGAACTTCAATGAGCAACAGTTTCTCAAAACGAAAACTCGACGACATTGTCGAAGCTCGGCTCACTGATATTTTCGAACTTGTAGAAAGCTACCTCAAAAAAATAAAACGCAGCGAACTCCTGCCAGCAGGCATCATCATGACTGGCGGCGGAGTTGGACTTCCACTCATAGAAGAAATGGCGCGCACCGTTCTCAAACTCCCGACCAAAATTGGATCAGGCGAAATGGTTACTGTAGCCAAAGGCAAGCTCCGCGACTCTTCATGGTTCGTTTCCTATGGACTCGTCGTGACCGCACGCCGCAACTCATCGCTTTTCGACGAATCGTCATTCGGAGGTTTCGCAAAAAGCGCTAAAGACGCAGTACAGTCTTTCTTTAAGCAATTTCTGCCATAAAAAAAGTGTCATGCAGAGTATATTCCGCATAACACTTACCATGAATCTTTTTGTTTTAATACTAATTTCCATTCTTATTTAAGAATTTTTGGGGTTCTCGAACCTCCAGTTTCTTTTTTTTCTTTTTTGTTAAGACAAGCAACTTATCGAATAATGCATTCAGTTCTTTTTGTACTTTTGCAAATTCTGTTTTCTTAACAAACACCGGAGCAAAGTTATCCTTAATTCTACCTAGCTCATCATACGAACGCAGACCCAATCTTTTGGATTCATACCCGATTGAAGAGAAATTGTAATGTAGTGCATTTCCAGTAGAAACCTGGAACCTAGATGCCAAACTAAATAATCCGCCACCTACAGCGAAAGAGGTAAATTGAGTTGAAATATCGGTATACCATACTTCGCCTTTCTTTAGTTCTGGATGTGTAAAAGGTTTTTTCTTTTTTTTCAATTCCTTTTGGTTTTGCAAATATTCGGACTTTTGCACAAAGATTGGCCTGTTTGATTCTATTACATCCCCTTTAGAGTTGTATGCTGTAACTCCTAAGCGTTTAGTTTTGAAGCCACAATCATCAAAGTTTTGTTGCGCGGCTTTTCTCTTATTACTATCAAACATTATAAAGCCCGACTCTGACTTTGTATGTACATATTCACTCGAAATGTTTGTAAGCCACATTTCACCTCGTTTTAATTCAGGATGAACGAATGGTTTTTTCTTGGTTGGTTTTGGTTTTTTCATTGTTAAGGCTTAAAGTTAATTAAAACAAAACGCACAATTTTTTACGCTCTTTGTTTTAATTAACTTACAAAAAGTTTGCTGCATTATATACTATTTTATAGTTTTTGTCAATATCACACAGCTTAATTCCCTTTTTCTGCCATTGTGCTATGATACGGAAAGTTATCAGATATTCAGCACAAATCAGTGCTTTTTAACCAACAGCAACCTTTATGGCAAAAATTAACCCAGACATCGAAACAATCGCACGAATCAAAGTCATCGGAGTCGGTGGATCAGGCAAAAACGCCTTGAACCACATGATTTCATCAAAAGTCCGCAACGTCGAGTTCATTGCAATGAACACCGATACGCAGGACCTTCACAATTCCCTCGCAGAAAAGAAAATCCACCTCGGCAAGAACTTGACCAAGGGTCTTGGTGCTGGAATGAATCCTGAAGTTGGAAAGCGTGCTGCCGAAGAAACAAAAGCTGAAGTTCAGGATGCAATCAAAGGCGCTGATATGGTTTTCATTGCTTGTGGTATGGGTGGCGGAACTGGAACAGGTGCTGCTCCGATCGTTGCTCGCGCTTCAAAGGAACAAGGCATCCTCACTGTTGGTGTTGTCACCAAGCCGTTCTTCTTCGAAGGAAACCAGCGCATGCGCATTGCTGAGTCTGGACTTGCTGAACTCTCAAAGGAAGTCGATGCAATCATCGTCATTCCTAACGACCGCCTCCTCGCTATTTCTGGAAAGGATACTTCTCTCAAAGATGCATTCGCACTCTGCGACGATGTTCTCCGCGATGCAGTAGAAGGTATCTCTGACCTCATTACTACTCCAGGTATCATCAACGTTGACTTCGCCGATATTCGCGCGATCATGGCTGATGCTGGTACTGCGCTTATGGGTATTGGTTCTGCTTCTGGTGAAAACCGAGCAGTTACTGCTGCAACTGAGGCTATCAACTCTCCTCTCCTCGACATTTCAATCAATGGCGCACGTGGCGTACTCTTTGCAATCTCTGGTTCTGATGATCTCACTATGCACGAGATTCAGGAAGCTGCTAAAGTCATCACTGAAGCTATCGACAAGGATGCAAAAGTTATCTTTGGAACTATCCATGATGAGCGCCTCAAGAAAGGCGAAGTCAAAGTCACTGTTATCGCAACTGGATTTGCTGGCGAACTTCCAAAGAAATCCCTCTTCACTGATCGTGAAGTATTCCAGTCAGTAAAAGAAGTTGTTACTCCTCCTATCTCAAAGCCAACTCCTGTCGCTGAAGAAAAGAAAGAAATCAACAATTCTCTTCCTCCGACAAACGAGTATGTCAAAAAGCCGACTGAAACTATCATCATCGAAGACGACTCATTCCTTGACGACGCTGGCGAAGATTGGAGCGCAGTTCCTGCATTCCTCCGACGACCTAAAAAATAAGATTTTAAAAGACCGCCTGTGTGGCGGTTTTTTTATTTGTGGTTATTTGGAATTATGTTCTGGGAGAGCGCACCAGCAGTAGTTTCCTGACTTGCTCACGCTGCGTCAGGAGAACTACTGCTTCGCGCCCTGTGCATCTCATCACCATACTCATTGGCAATCACTACCTTTACGGTAAAAACATCTAAGTCACTTGCCACCTATGGCACAGAGATGTTCATGGCGCGTCGGTGCACTTTTGAGCGGAGCACGGATGTGCCCGATCAAAAGTGCACCGTAAGCGCTCTCCGAGGACTCAAATCCCAATATTAATCTATTTTTGTATTCAAACGACCACATGATACAATAGCACTCTATGAACGACCTGATCATTATTGGTGGCGGACCGGCAGCATGTGCTGCGGCGGTTTACGCTTCACGAAAAAGACTTAAAACTGTACTGCTTGCTTATGAGTTTGGCGGACAATCTACCGTATCTGAAGACATCCAAAACTGGATTGGCACACCTCATATTTCAGGCGCTGATTTAGCCAAGTCTTTGAAGGCTCACGTTTTTGAATACAAAGCAGACATCCTCGAAGTTCGCGAAGGACAGAATGTAGCAAAAATCGAAAAGGTTGGCGAAACATTCAAAGTAACCACCGACGCAAACGAATCATTCGAAGCCAGAAGTGTGCTTGTCTGCAGCGGCTCAGGACGACGAAAACTCGAGGTTCCCGGTGCAGCTGAATTTGAAAACAAAGGCCTCACCTACTGCGCATCATGTGATGGTCCGCTTTTTGCCGACCAAGACGTCATTGTTGTCGGAGGAGGAAACGCTGCCTTCGAATCAGCAGCCCAGCTTCTCGCCTACTGCAAATCAGTAACGCTCATCAACCGCAGCGAAAAATTCCGCGCAGATGAAATCACTATCGAGAAACTTTCAAAGAATCCAAAACTCCGCCTCATCACCAATGTAGAAATGAAAGCTGTGACCGGCGAACGATTTGTGAACGGCATGGATATTGTCCACACCAAAGACGGTACAGCTGAACACATCACTGCAAACGGTATCTTCATCGAGATCGGACAGATCCCAAACACTGACTACGTAAAAGGCTTTCTAGACCTCGACAAAGGCAACAAGATCATCATAGACCCAATGACGCAGCAAACCTCTGTAAAGGGCGTATGGGCTGCTGGAGACGTTACTAACGGCCTCTACCACCAGAACAATATCGCTGCTGGAGACGCGGTGAAGGCTCTCGAAGATCTCTACGTAAACTTAACTTCAAAATAAGATCAATCAGATATAAAAAAATCCCTCACTTTTTTGAGGGATTTTTTTATATCTGATTATCTTTGGTCAAAGAGTTGCTCAAGTACGCCAAGCTGTTCTTTTGAGTTTGCACCAAGTGCCTCTATCGGTGGAATTGAAACTGTTTCTATTGGAGCGCCTTCTGCAAATGCTGCCTTGATAAGATCTGTCAGGTAGTATTCATGCTGAGCATTTTCTTTTGAAAGCGTTTTGATTTTCTTGAACAACCAGTCTCGGTTGAAGACGAGATAACATGGATTTACTTCAAGGATCTCTTTTTCAGAATCTGTAGCATCCTTGAATTCTACGGTGCCATGAATCTTTCCTTCCGCATCACGGATCACGCGGCTGTAGTTCTGGAATCCTGCACGCCACTCTCCAAAGTCTGGAAGTGTGGTTGTCGCCATCGTAATGATTGGCTTTTTTTCTGTGTGAGTTTTGAGTAATGATTCAATTGTGCTGCCTTTTAGAAATGGCTGGTCAGCATAGAGAACGACGATGGTATCTACTCCCGGTCGAATCTCATTTTCAGTAATTGCTACTGCATGCCCTGTTCCCAACTGTTCTTGCTGATGTACATACCGTTTGTCAGCACCGAGATGATTACGCACATCTTCGTGCTTGTGACCGACAACCATGATCGGTTCAGCCTGGACTTTCAAGGTATCAAGCGACTCGAGGATATAGTCGACAAAAGGGCGTCCACGGAGGTCCGTAAGCGCTTTTGGCAAATCTGACTCCATCCGCTTGCCTTGGCCGGCGGCTAAAATAATGAATTCGGTGTTGTGCATATTGGTGTGATCCCACGGAGAGTCGAACTCCGGTTAACGGATTGAAAACCCGCTGTCCTAACCACTAGACGATGGGACCTAATTGAACGAGGATAATATACCAGAAAAGTTAGATTTTTTCAAGCAAAAGTGGTATTATGCCTGCGTTCGACCCATAAATCTCTTGATTCTCCTGGAGGAGTGCGTGAGTGGTTGAAACGAACGGTTTCGAAAACCGTCATGGGGTCAAACCCATCGAGAGTTCGAATCTCTCCTCCTCCGCAAAATAGGAAGCACGCAGTGCGACCATATTTTGCGTGAGTGCAGAACAAGGGGCACCTGTTGTTTCCTGGTGCGACTATGTTCTGCCTCCGCCACATAGTCCAGAATTACCACTGTAAAATAATTACATGCAAAAATCCTACAAATACCTCACCCTCATTACCGTTTCATTCGTCTCAGTACTTTTAATCTCTAACATCGCCTCAACCAAGATCGTCGATCTCAAATGGTTCGTTTTCGATGCAGGAACACTCCTTTTTCCGCTCAGCTACATTTTTGGCGACATTCTCACCGAAGTCTACGGCTATAAGCAGTCACGCAAAGTTGTGTGGATGGGATTTGCCATGGCGCTGCTCATGTCAGTCGTTTTCATCATTGTCGGAAAACTTCCGCCTGCGTCAGACTGGGGAAACCAAGCTGCTTATGACGCAATCCTCGGACTTACCCCTCGTATAGTCTTTGCAAGCCTTATCGCCTTCTTTGTCGGTGAATTTTCAAACTCATACATTCTCGCAAAGCTTAAAATCCTGACCAAAGGGAAATGGCTTTGGATGCGAACAATTGGCTCAACTATCATCGGCGAATTGCTCGACACTACCCTCTTCATCATCATCGCGTTTTACGGAGTTCTTCCATCAAGCCTGCTCTTGACCCTTATAGTTTCAAATTACCTCTTCAAGGCAGGTCTTGAAATCATCTTTACGCCGATCACCTACAAGGTGGTTAATTTCCTGAAGAAAAAGGAAAATGAAGACTACTACGATACGGACACAAACTTCAATCCGTTTTCGACGAAATAAAAAAGCCAACTCTGACAGTAGAGCTGGCGTTATAATCTCGGATACAATATTCTTAATTTCCTGCCTCAGGTTTTACATTCAAAATAGTCTTTTCGACCTTTGCATTATTAAACCTGGTTCTTTTATCTGTTTTCTTTTTCTTGCTTGCTCTGCGTTTTTGAATTTGCTTATCGCTAAGCATCTTCTTAATTTCTGATTTTGTTCGATCCTCATGCACGATACCTGAAACGAATTCACCAAACGGGCAAAGATACATCTCAAAGATTTCTGATTGCGTCTCGAATACATCAACTGGTGCAACGCATAAATCATACGGCATAAACGAAAGATCTTCCGTTGCGTCAATAATTTTTATATTCCATTCTGCATCGGGAAGTTTTATATTATCGTGGAATATATCAACCAAAGCTTCAAAATCAGAAACTTCGACAAGTATGATGACGGTTGCGCTTTGTTCCTTATCAGCCTTCTCACCTGCAAAAAGGTCCTGAAAATCAAGTAAGTCGCCCTTGAATAGATCCATGGTGATTTTTTCTACTTGTTCTTCCGTCATTTTTTTGGGCGGATCATAGCAAATAGGAAAAAGATACACGCCGGTATCGTACAATTCTAGTATCGTGTCTTTTGGCAAGTAAAAAATATCAAGCACTGGATCGGCACCAAAAGTAGCGGCTGATTGTTCAGCGCTAAGCAGACAGGTAATTATTAGAGTATTCATATGGCAATATTTTTCTTTACTCTATACTCATGTGACAAAAAGTAAAGACCCCTTGAAAAAAACACGATTTTAGTGTATCTTGTCTGGGTATTTGCGCGGTTAGCTCAGTTGGTAGAGCGACCCCTTGACGTGGGGTAGGTCAGAGGTTCGACTCCTCTATCGCGCACTTTTTGAAAATCAACCCGACCAATAAAAAATAGCCCGGATACATTTCCGGGCTGTTGAAATTTACATATGTTCTATTTCATGACCGCATTGTACGTGTTCATGAAGATTGTTCTGTGGTCCATATAATAAGCGATATCGTCCAGACTACAGGAAACCACATTGCGTCCGAATCCTTGCTTGAGAACTGGCAGACCGCTACCGATAGAAGAGAGGATGTTCAAGGTACCCTCAAGATTATTACAATCCATAAAATCTCTTAGCAGTGCAACTTGATCAGGTCCAATAACCGCTGACATATAGTTCGCCGGCAGCATTCGAGCCGCACAAAATATATACACCTGACCAAAATAATTGTAAACCAATCGGCCAATGCTTCCTGGCATTTTTTCTGTAGCAACCTTGAGTAAATCAAAAAAGGTACAAGCATTTTCATTAATCTCTTTAAGATAATTCTTGTTCCTTTTAATACAAGCTCCAATCAGTTGCATATGCACATTAAGCTGGCGAAGTTCGTCAAAAATTTTAGCCATATTGCTTCCCATCAAATACTGCTGTCGCAGTTCGGCAAGTACCTTGGTACAAACATCTGAATCTTTTCCTCCTAAGGTTTGATAGATCTCTGCCTCAGGTGTCTGGTTAATAACAAAATCAATGCTTCCATGTCCTGTGAAGTCATGGCTGAACTCATTGAGGATTATATACAGAAGTGCAAACAGACGTTCAAACTCTGGTGTTTTCATCAAAAGCTGCACCGGTTCTTCTTCAAGAAAAACAAGTCCGTAAATCATATGGATAGTACTTTTGCCTTTGCCGGTAACAACATGATCATTGGCTGCAAAATAAAACTTCCATGAGCTGTTCTTGAGGTGTAATGCACCGCTAGGCAAACGGAATGTCGATCTTGAAACTTCTTTGTTTTTTAACTTGAAGTCTTTGCAGTACCTCTCATAATCCGATTTTGGCATCACTTGTGTGGTTTTGAGATACCTAATCGGCGCAAAATCAGTTGTCGCCGACATAACAATCGGAGAATGAGGAAATTTTTTGAATCTATCAACAGTAAAAGCTTTGAGTGAGAAACCTGTAACATCAACGAACGGATCTTTTGAAATCGTTGTTTTAATGTCTTCTCCAGTCTTAGCTTGAATGAAATCATCATAAATCTCCTGCTGACTTATTCGTAGTTGCTGAGGCGTATACAGTTTTAACTCCTCGAGGCGTTCAATCATGCACTGGTCAATCTGAGTATTCGACTTGAAAAGTAATCCCTGGTCGTTAATTTTTAATTTCATAATCAATTGGGTTTTCGTGACTATACATAGTTTTTTCTATTTTGTCAAAAAAATCCCCGTGCTTTTTAGGCACCGGGATATTACTTTAACCTTACGTTACTTAATTATTGTTTCAATTTTTCTATATGCAGCCATACGGCTTATTGCAGCAGGGCTCGTAATCATATACGAATCATCCAGTGGATGCGCAGATGAATTCAATACTACCCTATGAAGCTCAAAACAAAGTGTTTCCAAATTGCCTTTTCGCTTTAGTAAGTAGATAAACTCATCATACGTTAACCAAAAGTATGGATTTTGTATATCGGTAGTCCGATGATTGATACGCACCCCTATTGGAGTAAGCGTAATATATACCTGATCCGCCCGGAACTCCAATTCACTTTTTACCGCACGGCGAGTTATATCCATGTAATCCGCCATTGTAGTATCAAAATGTTTTGAGGCCTTAGCGATAATCCTTCTGCTCATGATAAAAGTTTTCACCCAAGAGTACTGCAAGAAGGTTGTTCCGTCATACATATCAAGGTCGTAATTTTTTTCATATTCAGTAAGCATGCTAGGCTGTATTTCAAAATCATTGCCGAGCTTATCGATCATAGCTTCATCTAGCTGTTGTATTGAATGCCGCGAATCGCGAAACTGCCGCAAGGACATAAAATTGGTATTGAAGGATACCTGCAATCTTGAAATCTCAGATTTAAAAAATGCATCAGCTATGGGAAACACCTGATCGTATTTATTAATACAGATTGCATGCCCAGGAACATAGGACGCGAGATCTAAGTTAATTTGAGGAAAGCGTTCTGAAATTTGCCTAAAAATTCCTAATGCAACCTTGCCATCAAGCGGAAGATTCACATAGCTCGCCAATTGTTTTGGGGCGTACTGTATCTTAAATTCTTCAATGTGTTTGGTTAGATTTCGCACATCTCCCAAAAACGACAGCCGATAGTCTGCATTTCTTAGTTTTCTTTCTTCCAGAAGCTTGAAGGTTTCTCTAATTTTCTTTGCGTACGGGCCTTTCATAGTTCTGACGGCAGAAGGACACGTGGGGCACGACATAATACATTCTTCTTCGGGAATCGCTATTTCAATGGTAAAAAACGTTTCTGCCATTTTTTTATTTTTAAGGGTTATGCCACTATTGGCGGAAATTTAATTCACTTTACTATAGTTTTTTCATTTGTCAAAAGCTCTTATTTTGAAAATGGTTTTGAGCATGGTATCGTATTCGTTATATAAAATTAATATTTATTTCATGTCTACCACCTCCCACTCAAACAAAAAATGGCTTACCCTCGCAATCCTCTGTCTCGGCGCTTTGATGATCGTGCTTGATACGACGATCGTTAACGTTGCATTGCCTTCAATCAAGGCCAGCCTTGGATTTTCTGATACCTCTCTCGCCTGGGTGGTGAATGCGTACATGCTGACATTCGGCGGATTTTTGTTGCTTGGCGGCAGACTTAGTGACATCTATGGGCAGAGAAAGTTCTTCTTAGTCGGAATTACCATATTCACTATTGCTTCACTTTTATGTGGCCTCGCTCAGTCACAACTATTCCTCATCATTGCTCGCGCAATCCAAGGACTTGGAGGCGCGTTAGTAACATCAATTGCGCTTTCACTCATCATGAACCTCTTCACGGAAACAAATGAACGGGCAAAAGCCATGGGAGTATACGGATTCGTTTCTGCTGGCGGAGGCTCGATCGGCGTACTGCTCGGCGGCATCATTACAAGCACATTGAATTGGAATTGGATTTTCTTGGTAAACATTCCAGTCGGAATCGCCGTTTTTGCACTATGCATGTTCCTCTTGCCAGAATATAAGGACGAAAAAACAAAACATCACCTCGATGTATGGGGCGCAGTAACTATTACTTCAGCCCTTCTTCTTGCGGTGTATGCAATTATCAATGGAAATGCCGCAGGATGGACTTCGCTTCAGACATTGTCGCTTCTCGGCATAAGCGCGGTATTGATCGGCATCTTTATTTTTATCGAAAGAAAAGTTCATTCTCCCCTCATGCCGCTTCATCTTTTTAACAAGAAAACGATCGCTGCATCAAATGTAATCGCCATGCTTTGGGCGGCGGCAATGTTCTCATGGTTCTTCCTCTCAGCGCTCTATCTTCAGCTCGTGCTCGGCTATGATCCACTTCATGTCGGGCTTTCATTCCTGCCTGGAAACACCATTATGGCTCTTCTCTCACTTGGCATTTCCGCGAAGATCGTCATAAAGTTTGGCATCAAAAAACCTCTTGCTGTTGGTATGGGATTGGTAGCTCTTGGCTTACTCCTTCTGGCCCGCGCACCAGTTGGCGGCGAATACTTTATACATGTCTTCCCAAGCATGGTATTGCTCGGCATCGGCGGCGGTATTGCTTTCAATCCGCTTCTCCTTGCAGCAATGAGTGAAGTAACTCCTGCCGAGTCCGGTCTCGTTTCTGGAATGATCAACACGGCGTTTATGATGGGAGGCCCGCTTGGACTCGCGCTTCTCGCAAGCGTTGCGGACTCTCGAACTCATCATGCATTGTCACTCGGAATGAGCCAGCTTGCTTCATTAGTAAGTGGATACCATGGATCATTTGTTGTTGGAGGATGCTTCGCCATTGCGGCGGCGCTTCTCGCCTTGGCATTTTTCCCAAACTATTCTGACAACAATCAAAAAGCGGGCCCTTCGATCCATTAGCATTTAGAATAAAAAAAAATCCCTGTGTTTTTAGGCACAGGGATATTACATATCATTCTATTTGTCGCTTTAATTAAAATCCTCCTTTCATATACACCAGCTCGAAACCCAGTAATTTTTTCATAACTGAGTTCAGTATGCTTTTTTCGGTTAGATTAAGCGGTTCATAAACTTCAATTACAAAAAACCAGACTTCCCTTAGATTATCGAAAAAATCTTTTTCTCCTGGTTCTTTCGGGATTTCATAATTTTCTGGCGGCTCTGGAGTCAGTTCTTTGGCTCTTTCTGCCACAGCGATACACCAATTGTTAAAAAGAAATACATACCAACTCTTGTGAGCTCGGATTTCTTTATATACCAGAATAAATTCAGCACTCGTCTTTGCAGTATTTATTTTTTCTTGTAGTTGCTTTGCAGTTACTTTTGCTTTTGATTTCATTCTCGGCCTGCTAACCAAAAAATATATAGCGGCAATAAAAACTGCGACAACAATAAGGTAATCATACCAGTAGAAGTTCCACATCGTAGCACTATTTTAAGAGTAAAATAATTTGGTTTAGTTCAGAATTTACAAAGTAATTTTTTGAGAATAAGTAAGGCCGCGGCAGGTAATCGTCAGGTCATATTCACCTTCAAGCTTGCCAGGAATTAGAATAATTAAGCGGTGAAATAGATCATTATCCATTTTTAGCACTGCTTCATATTTCTCATCCTTGCGAGATACAACCCCATACACCTTTTCAGACTTGGCGGGCTTTTCTTTGGTGTAAAAATCAATAGCCAATTCTGTTTGGCTGAACAAAATATGGGGGTTAATTTGGTAAATAAAACTTTCGGTTTGGGCAAAAAGAAGAAACAAAAAGATAATTAGAGTTTTCATAGATAAAGTTTAGATGAATAAAAACAGAACCAACGATTATTCATTGCCTCTGCTTTTACTCATCATTTTTCAATGAGCTTTGCTTCTCAATTTACAACTTTGCGGCTATTTGTCAATCAATACACTTCCCCCATATACGGCAGCGGCAGGTTCCAAATATACGCATCGCGGCTTGTCTGTTCATCGCGCTCAACTTTTCTCCATGATACTGAGCCTAAACTTGCAGCCAGGTTGATTGCACCCGTCCCAAACCGCGCACGGATCTGGTCCACGGCGTGCAGTATTTCATTTTTCTCCAAAACTTTTTCCTGCGAGCCGAACAGATCAAACTGAAGGTCTTTATTTTCCCGGAGCTCCATGACAGTAATTCCCGTTGCGCGATACATCATTCCCCGTTCATGCAGGCCCGTAATTTCTTTTTCGAGATAGGCCAGCATGTCACTCGGATTGTTCGTATGTTTTGGAAATCGCGTCCATGCAGACGTATAGCCTCTCAAACCATGTTTCCAGAATATCGAAGCTGCGCCGGCATACTGTCCGCTTTCTCGCAATCGCATACAGATGATTTCTATATTTCGGGAAAGTTCGGAACGCATGAAAGCAATATCGCTCGTCGCGTGGCTGAACGTGCGCACGGCCTGAAACGATTTCTGGACTTGATGCGATCCACCAACACGCACCGGCATGACGCTTCGGCAATTCAATTCATGCCACATTTCTTTGATTGGCATGGCAAATTTTTTGATGTCAAAATCATTCATTCGTGCGAAGTCATATGCATACTGCCAGCCGCGATTGCGGAATTGCTCGCCAAGCCGCCAGCCAATGCCCCAGATATTTCCAATTGGAATTTTCTTGAGCGTTTCAATCACTTGTTCATCAAGCAAGACAGTACAGCCATCAGGCTTCTGTAATTTAGAGGCAACTTTTGCCAGCACTTTTGTACTTGCTAATCCAAATGAAAACGTAATACCAAGCTCTCGCTGAACGGTAGTTTTGATACTGCGAAGCATTGCTTCCCACGAACCGTATTTCTTCATGTCTTCCTCTGAAAATTCTGCAAAGCATTCATCGATACTGTAGTGCTCGACTCGAGAGGTAAAACGCTTCATGACACTGTACAATTTTTCCGAGTACATGTGATAGAGCTCAAAATGCGCATTCAGGATCGTGACCTGCGGAAACTCCCGCTTTATTTTAAAAATCGGCATGGCGCGATGAATACCCAACGCTTTCGCTTCGTATGTCATGGCGCAAGCGATACCGCGGTCGCCTCCGACAACGACCGGTTTGCCTTTTAAGTTCGGGAATCTGGCCACCTCGCAGGCAGCAAAGAATCCGTCTCCATCTACATGCAAGATCATGACTAATATTTACGGACTACTGCTTTGACCACGGCGGCAATACGCAGGCCTTCTTTGGGGTATATCGCCTTGTAGCGCTTGTTTGCAGGCTCAAGATGAGAAACACCACGTTCTGTGCGCAAATACTTCATGGTCCACATTCCATCGACTTCCGCGATCACAATCTCACCAGGTTTGGCAGTTTCAGTACGTTCAACAATAACCAAATCGCCTTCTTTGATACCGGCATCATCCATCGAGTCGCCTTTTACTTTGAGCATGAAGCTAGCGTCGCGATTGTCTATCAAAAAGTCATCGAGCGTTACCGTATCAAGCAAGTTTTCTTCGCCGGGAGTTGGAAAACCGGCCTCAACCAAGCCAAGGACTTTCAATGGGCCTTTCTGGAACATAATTTCATTTGGAATCATGCGGCCGCTTTTATCTTTGGAAAGAACTCCCATTGAGCAGAGATGCGAAATGATGCGATGGGCAGAATCCTTGGAACGAAGCCCAAAAATGCGCGCGGCTTCTGAGTATGACGGCATGCGGCGCTGGCTTTTGTAAAAATCGGCCAATTTTTTGATGTAGGAAGCTTCGTTATGCATCCCTCTATTGTACCGAACGATCGTTCGGCATGCAAGTTTCTAATAAAAAAATGCCGCCAGTATAAAAACCGGCGGCATATTACAAATTTGTTTATTATTGTTTCTGTATAGTCAGCACCATCGGCTCTTCACCCACAAATGTTCCTAAATCGAACTTTTCGCCGGATTCAAGCTTTACGCCAATAGTACAACTTCTCAGTGTACCTTCTGAAACTGCAGTAAATTTAACCACGCTGCCGGGAGATACTGTAAAAGATCTCCATAGAACTGGAGGCAGTTCAAATGTTTCCGTACTTCCCTGAAATGTATCGTTTACAAATAAGCTAACAAACACACTATCATGGTCATAAACAGAGTTATCGCCAATTGTTACTTCGATAGACTTATCTGTAAAAAGTGTTGCTTCACGTCCAGAAGTTTGTACGTAACTTTTCTTTTCAGGCTCTATCGGTGGAGCAGTAGCTGGAATTGTTATCGGCAATTTTTGATCTACTTTGTTGGTAGCCAAAACATTGAAGTACGTACGTGTTCCTTCTTCGCCTCCGCATGCACATTTTCCTACAATGCTATTGCTTATTACATATACCGGCATGGGATACATAACGCTTTGCTTGTAGTCATTAACAAACCTGGTAATTGAAACATATACAAGTATATGCAATTCGCCGTTCGGTATGTTGATGTTACCTGATTCCAGTACTTCACCCAAGTGGATGTTGCCATTTTTCCAGGCGTCCATGCTTTTGGTGCGACGATCGGAATTTACATACGAAGCAGCTTTCGCAGAAAGTAGCGAGGTCGCTCTGTCGTATGCAACAATCGGCAATGACTTATTGCTTTCAATATCTGCCTGTACCGGCTTCAGTATAAATGTTACATCGCATACTATTCCACTAAAAGCATCTTCCATATTTCGGTAGCTGTCATCAGGATCTTTCAATCCGTATGGCCCAGCGGCGGAATACTTTTTTCTGGCAGTAGCAATGTCCATTTCTGTGTACCCCACCGGAGTAAATAAGTCCGGGCGAGAATACGCAAACCTCAGCAGCTCACGCGAGTGCAGCTCGATGCTGTTTGTGCTGCGTTCCTCAATCGTTTGTTTTTGATACTGGCTGATTTGGGCAACCATTTGTTTTGGTTCCATGCCTGATTGAGCAAACACAGATACCGAGAACAAACATACAAAGGAAAATAGAAAAAGGATTGGTTTCATAATAATTGGTTTAATGGGTCAAAAAATATGTTGTTTTTAAAGAGATTTTAGCATATTACCATATATTTGACATACAGTCAATGGTGTCCTTGAAAAATACCAGCAAGTAGTGTATCGTGTTGGTATACATGGCAAAAATCACTATTTTCGGATTAGCAGGTACTGGCAAAAGTTCTACAGCAAAAGAACTTGCCGGTATTTTAAACTATGAATACCGATCAACCGGAAACATGTTTCGCGAGATGGCCGAAGAAGCAGGCATGGGGCTCAATGAGTTTGAAATAGTTTGCCAGGCAAATCCAAACCATGACCGAGAACTCGATGCGCGAACAGCTGATTATGGCAAAACGCATGACAATTTTATTTTTGAATCTCGATTAGCATGGCATTTTATCCCCGACTCTTTCAAGATCATGCTTGTATGCGGACAAGAAGAGCGCATTAAGCGCGTTGCCGAACGAGAAAGTAAAACTGTTGAACTCGTCACAGAACAGACCTTGCATAGAGAATCTTCTATATACCGCCGTTTCAAAGAATTTTATGATATCGATGATATTAACGATCCAAGCCATTATGACCTCATCGTTGATACTCAAAAAAACAACCTCATGGAAGTTGTTGCATTGATACTCCAGGCTCTGAAAGACCGCGAAATAGTTTCTATTCCACAAAAATAGGCTCTGGCTCTATCTCAATATCAAACCTCTCCCGCACTTGTTGCTGTATATCAGCCACAAGTGCTTTGAGTTCGTCCGCAGTCGCACCGCCTTTGTTGACGATGACCAATGCGTTTCCTGGATAAAGCTGTAAGTTGCCAAATTCTTTTCCTTTGAGTCCAAGCGTGTCGATAAGCCAACCCGCACCCACCTTTACCGTCTGTTCATCAACTGGAAAAACAACAGCTTTCTCAAATGAAGCCTTGAGCTCGTTTCCCTTTTCGACAGATACAAATGGATTCTTGAAGAATGAACCGACGGATGCGATTTCTCGGGGATCAGGGAGTTTGTTTTTGCGAATTTCGATGATTGCTTCGCGAATTTCTTGAAGGGTCGGCTTGGCAATTCCTTTTTTCTCAAAGTATGAAGCCACGCCAGGATATGCTGGTGCCGTTGCCTCTTTTTTCTCAAGCTGAAAATCGACAGAAACGATAACATAACGATCTTTGCCCTCTCCTTTAAAAATACTGTTGCGGTACCCAAACTGACAGTCTTCGTTGAGAAAGGTGACAAATCCACCAAGGAGCGTATCGTAGGCATCAAGAGAGACGATCGTATCGGCAACTTCTGCGCCATACGCTCCGACGTTTTGAACTGGAGTTCCTCCAACAGATCCTGGTATAGCTGAGAGCGCCTCGAGGCCTGTATATCCCATGTCTACTGTTCGAGAAACAACACTGTCCCATTCTTCACCTGCACCAAAACGGAAGATCGCCGTATTACCCTCTTCGTGTGTCTTTTCAAAGCCCGGGATTGCAATCTGAAGTACCAGCGCCTCAAGATTTGGCTCTGCGAAAATTGTATTTGACCCACCGCCAAGCACGACAACGGGGACGGCGTGAGATTCTGCGAACAAGTACGCATCAGTGATATCCATTTTGTCGGTAATTCGGGCAAAATACCGGGCCTCGGCCTGCATTCGGAATGTGGACAGTCCACTGAGATCTTTGTTTTCTTCGATCTGTAACATATTGCAATTATATCATATATGATATAAAATGCTACTTATGAACAAAGCGTCACAAGACACAACTACTACCAGCGAACAAGAAAAGGTCGGATTTCTGATCAAAAAGCTCCGCGAACAGCGCGGCATGACCCAGGCCGAGTTTGCCAAAGCGCTTGCTACTTCCCAATCCGCAGTCGCCCGCATGGAATCTGGCGGCCAAAATCTCACTGTGGATCAACTCTCAAAAATCGGCGAGGTTCTTGACCGAAAGATCATGTCTCTTTCAGATGACTCAGTAGACTTCCAGATCGAAGGCGGACGCAAGCTTTCAGGAACCATTGAAACCAACTTTTCAAAAAACGGCGCCGTTGCACTCATTCCTGCTGCCCTGCTTAACAAAGGCACAACCATTTTGAATGGTATTCCAAAGATCGAAGAAGTATTTCGGCAAATTGAACTCTTCAAATCTATAGGAGTAGATGTTCAGTGGACCAAAGAAAATACTTTGAAGATCACTCCTCCAAAGCAATACGACCTCAAGCATATGGACGCTGGCGTAGCCAAGAAAATCCGCGTATCGCTCTATCTCTTTGGCGCACTCGGCAAACAGTTGAAGTCTTTTTCTCTTCCCCATTCCGGCGGATGCAAAATGGGCAAACGAACAATCAAGGCGCATGAAGCTGGCCTTCATGAATTGGGATTGAATATCAAGACAACTGACACTGCATATGAAGTCAGCCACACGAAACTTTCAGGAGGAGAAGTTACTCTCTATGAATCAAGCGACATGGCAACGATCAATATTCTTCTCCTTGCTGCGCAAATTCCACAGGAAACAGTAATTCACTTCGCTCAGGCAAACTACATGGTGCAAGATGTATGCTTCTTCCTCCAGGAACTTGGCGTATCTATAGATGGCGTAGGTTCGAGCACCCTTCGCGTTCGAGGAATAGAAAGCATTACTAAGCCGATCGAATATTGCAACAGCGAAGACCCAATTGAATCTATGATGTGGCTTTCTGCTGCAATCGTCACCAAGTCAAAACTTATCATCACTCGCTGCCCTATCGATTTCTTGCGACGAGAGCTTCTTGTTCTTGAAGACATGGGATTGAAGTTCACTACATCAAAAAAATACTTCTCATTTAATAACAAAACCGTACTTGTTGATATTACGGTTTTGCCTTCAAAGCTCCACGCTCCAGAAGACAAGATCACTGCTCAGCCATATCCAGGCATTAACACCGACAACCTGCCATTCTTCGTTCCTATTGTTACTCAGGCAGAAGGAACAACGCTCATTCACGACTGGATGTGGGAAAATCGCGCGATCTATTTCACTGAGCTCAATCGCCTCGGTGCGCAGGTTACTTTGGCAGATCCGCATCGTGCATTCATTACCGGCCCAAGCAAATTAAAAGGCGCACAAGTTGTTTGTCCTCCGGCACTTCGTCCTGCAACAATTATCCTTATCGCCATGCTTGCGGCCGAAGGCACTTCAACGCTTCGCAACGTGTATTCGATCAAACGCGGCTATGCTGAGATCGCTGAGCGTTTGAACTCAATCGGCGCGAATATTAAAGTCTTGAAAGGAATGTAATATGGCAGTTGAAATTATCCTTGGAATTGAATCATCCTGCGACGATACTGGTATCGCCGTTTTAAAGGCGTCTCCAACTAAAACAAAAACAAATTTTGAAATTCTTGCAAATGAAATTAGTTCACAAACCAAGCTACATGAACAATATGGCGGCGTATTCCCTGCAATGGCAAAACGCGAACATGCAAAAAACATCGTTCCGCTTTTTACTGTTGCACTTGATAAAAGCAAACTGCTCAAAAAACGCAAAAAAGTAAAAGAGATAGACCCTAAGGTATTGCAAAAACTTACCAAGCTTCTCGAACGAGAAGCGGAAATGGTTTCGGTTATTGTTGATTTCGTTCAAACATATGAAAAACCAAAAATTGATAAAATTACTGTAACATCTGGGCCAGGACTGGAACCGACATTGTGGGTTGGAATCAATTTTGCCCGAGCACTGGGCTTCCTCTTTGATGTACCGGTTATTCCGACAAACCACATGGAAGGACATATCCTTTCTGTAGCAATTCCTGAAGAGAAGACCTTTAGTATTTCTAAAGATAGTTTTAATTTCCCGCTAATCTCTCTCTTGGTTTCAGGAGGACACACAGAACTGGTTTTAGTAAAAGATATTGGCAAATACAAGCTCATAGGCGCAACGCGCGACGATGCAGCAGGCGAAGCATTCGACAAAGTCGCCCGCATGATGGACTTCCCCTATCCTGGCGGACCAAAGATATCTCAGCTCGCCCATGAAGGCCGCACAACGCTGGCATTTTCAGAATTCTCCTTCCCTCGTCCAATGATCCACTCAGGAGATCTTGATTTCTCTTTCTCAGGATTAAAAACAGCCGTACTCTACACGCTTCGCGATATGGGCGGCGTACTTTCAGAGAGCCGCAAGAAAGATCTTTCTCGAGAGTTCGAAGATGCAGTCGTTGAAGTATTGGTTACCAAGACACTGAAAGCCGTTCAGCAGAACAATGCTCGCGCCATAGTAGTTGGCGGCGGCGTATCTGCAAACCAATGGCTCCGTTCTGAGCTCATGCGACGAGGAAAAGAATTCAATAAAAACCTTGCAATATATTTCCCAACCAAGCAGCTTTCAACCGACAATGCACTTATGATCACCCTCGCTGGCTATTTAAAGTCACTTCGCATAAAAAAATTCCCCCGCACCATAAAGGCGGAGGGAAATTTGAAATTATAGCTAGTTGTATTATTTGTTTTTAGTGACAGTAAAATAGTGAAGCGAATTGTTTGCAATATCGACTACTCCTCTTTTATCTTGTCTTTTAGAGAACTCTTCGTACGGAGCTAAAAGAGCATTACCCCACACATCTTTTTTGTTATGGCCTGGGCGTTTAAGAATTAAGGAATTTTTCTCGTTATTCTTATATATGTCAGCGTTGCCGAAATGATGGATAGCAACACAATATATTTGTTGGTGAATTTCAATTGCACCATTAGCACCTAACAACAAATACTGATGACTTCGATAATCATAATGAATAGTAGTAGCATTATTTTTTAGCTGCGACCAACTAGAAAAATTCCCGAGTTCCATCTCCCTAAAATCACAGAAAGTAAGATTCTGGTATTGTGCTACTTTTTTCTCTTGCTCGTGGGCGCTTGCCTCAACCGCAGCAAGTTCATTTTTTATAAATGTAAACGCACTCATAGCATTTCGGGCGATAAAAGCAGAAGCGTGAATGTTCACATATAACTGCTGAACCCTAGCGGCTTTGGGAACCGAAGTCTCATGGTCATATTCAAGGAAGTATTGCTGTTCCATTTTTATGTATTTTTTATTATTTAAACATGAAAAAAAATTAAAGTCAATTTTGTGGCAGTATAGCGTATATGATATAGTCTTTCTATATGGAAAACCCTCCAAACATTCCGGAAAAGTTCCTCAAGGCCTATGATGCTGCGGCTACTGAAAAAGATGTGTATCAGCGCTGGGAAGCCAGCGGCTTTTTTAATCCAGACAAATGCATAGAAGCTGGCGTCACTGCCCCCGATGCAAAGGCATTCACTATCATGATGCCTCCTCCGAACGTCACCGGCGTTCTTCACATGGGACATGCCATGATGCTCACCCTCGAAGACATTATGATCCGATTCAAGCGAATGCAGGGCTACAAGACATTATGGCTTCCAGGAACTGACCACGCCGCAATTGCAACGCAATCAAAAGTAGAAAAAGAAATTCAAAAAAAAGAAGGCAAGTCTCGCCACGATCTCGGGCGAGAAGAATTGTTGAGCCGAGTGAATGCGTTTGCCCAAGACAGCCACGACACTATTGTCTCGCAGGTAAAAGTGATGGGCGCATCATGTGACTGGTCACGAGAGGCCTTTACCCTTGATGCTCCTCGCAATCGCGCGGTAAACACCATGTTCAAGAAAATGTACGACGATGGATTGATCTATCGCGGACATCGCATCGTCAACTGGGATCCAAAAGGCCAAACAACTATCGCTGACGATGAAATCGTATACGAAGAGCGAAAGTCAAAGATGTACACATTTAAGTACTCAAAAGACTTCCCTATCTCGATCTCTACTACTCGACCTGAAACAAAGGTTGGTGACTCTGCGGTTGCAGTTCATCCCGAAGACCCTCGATACCAGGAATTTATCGGAAAAGAGTACGATGCAGTATTCTGCGGAGTTCCAATCCATATCAAAATCATTGCAGATGAATCGGTAGAAAAAGACTTTGGCACTGGCGCACTCGGCGTTACTCCTGCTCATTCGATGACAGACTGGGAAATCGCTGATCGTCACAACCTTCCACGCAATCCTGTCATCAATGAATACGCAAAAATGACCGTTGGTGGAGAGAATATTAAAGGGAAAAAGACGACCGAAGCACGCGAAGTCATTGTTCAATGGTTGCGCGATGAGGGTTTGCTTGAAAAAGAAGAAGACGTCACTCAAAACATTGGAACTGCTGAACGAACCGGCGGCATTATTGAGCCGTTGCCGAAACTTCAGTGGTTTGTAGACGTAAACAAGGAGTTCGAACTTCCTCACTCAAATCTCACCGGAATTCCAAGTGGATCAAAAACTACATTCAAAGAAATCATGCGCAAGACCGTCGAAAGCGGACAGATCAAAATTCTGCCTGAGTATTTCGACAAAACATATTTCCACTGGATCGACAATTTGCGCGACTGGTGCATCTCACGACAGATTTGGTACGGACACCGCGTGCCAGTGTGGTATGACGCAGAAAAGAAAGAACATCTTCCAAAAAAGATAACTCTTTTGCTTGCTCGGCACGGGGAAAGCGAAGCTAATGCCAACGACATATTTAGCGGCGGCAATTTTGACAGCCCGCTCACTCAAAAAGGAATCGATCAAGCGCATGAACTCGGCAAGAACTGCAAGACAATGAAAATCGACGGCGTTCTTTCATCGGCAATGAGCCGCAGCAAAGACACTGCGAAGTTTGCTTGCGAGGAACTCGGTATCAATCCTACCTCGGTCATTGAAATTCCTGAACTGCATGAAGTTAAAAGCGACATGGACGGAAAGCCGAAGACAAAAGACCACTTCCGATTGAGCCAATTGATTCGTGAAGGAAAGGGAGAAACGATTGAACAAATAAAAGACCGTGCGGATGCGGCGCTTGCGAAAATTTCTGCCCTCGACGAAGGCACGTATCTCGTTGTTGCTCATAATGCATTCAATGCCTGCCTCCAAGCCCGCATCATGGGGATGGACGGAGAAAAAATTATTCAGCACTGGGAACATGTTGGTATCCGAGATAATGGCTCGGTAATGGAAGTTACTCTCATTGTTAATCCTACTGATCCAGAACTTAAACAAGATGAAGACACGCTCGACACTTGGTTTTCATCTGCTCTTTGGACATTCTCAACCCTCGGATGGCCTGACAAAACAAAAGACTTGGAAATCTATCACCCAACCGATGTTCTTGAAACTGGATACGAGATCCTTTTCTTCTGGGTTGCCCGCATGATCCTCATGACTGGCTACGCACTCGGAGACATTCCATTCCACACCGTATACCTGCACGGTACTGTTCGAGACGGCCAAGGACGCAAAATGTCCAAATCACTCGGCAATGGAATCGATCCGCTCGACATCGCTGCAAAATACGGCGCTGACGCGGGACGTATGGCTCTTGTTGTTGGAACTGCAGCTGGAACTGACTCAAAAATTTCTGAAGACAAAATCAAAGGTTACAAGAACTTCTGCAATAAGCTCTGGAACATTACACGATTCATTCTTTCCAACACAGAAAATGTCACTCTCGATGAATCCTTCGGCGCATGGAGCGAACAAGACACAAAACTGATCGCGGAATTCAATACCATCAAAGCAGAAGTCACCCGAGAATATTCTGAGTACAAATTCCATATCGTTTCTGAAAAATTGTATCACTATGCATGGCACAGCCTCGCTGATGTGATACTTGAAGACAGTAAAAAAATATTTACCGAAGGCACCGATGCTGAGAAAGCTTCGCGAGCACAGTTCTTGCTTGCAACACTCTACGATCTCTTGAAGCTTCTCCATCCGCTCATGCCGTTTGTTACCGAAGAAATTTGGAGTTTGCTTCCTACACAGGGTCGACTCTTAATGGTAACAAAGTGGCCTGCATTGGCCGAGCAGCATGAATCCTAACTTCGCACAGGATCCTCTCACATTTCTCATCGCCCTTACTGGCGGCATGCTGCCGTCAGTAATTTGGCTATGGTACTGGATCAAGGAAGACGACATCAAGAAGCCGCCGCTCATGCTGGTGGGGCTTACTTTTGTCACCGGAATGCTGATGGTAGTCCTCGTCGTTCCGCTTGAAAAATTCATGGAAACACGATTTCATGACCAAGCGACGCTCATTGTCATGTGGGCAATCTGCGAAGAAGCTCTCAAGCTTGTTGCGTTTGGAATTATCGCCTACGCATCTGACTACATCGAAGAACCGATCGACTTCCCCGTCTACTGTATGACAGCGGCGCTTGGATTTGCCGCATTTGAAAACACAATGTACCTCATCAAGCCGATTGGAATGCAAGATACGACCATCACGCTTCTCACGACTAACTTGCGATTCCTTGGATCAACACTACTCCACTCAATCACTACTGGATTTGTTGGACTAATGATGGGACTTGCCTTCTTTCAGAACAAAACTATTCGATTTGGATCGCTTGTTATCGGCTTTGCACTCGCAGTCGGCTTGCACTCGGTCTTTAACTTTTTTATAATGAAGAACAACGGAGAAAATTTCCTGCAAGTGTTCGCTGTTCTCTGGGTTGTCTCTATTATCAGCATTCTAGTATTTGAAAAAGTTAGACGTATGAGCGAAGCGATGTACATGAAAAGCGTGTACGCCGACCACCGCCGCACCTCTAATAATTCCTAAAGCCTTATGACTAAAAAAAGATCTTTTTTCGAGCGTCTCACTGGCAGCGTCAATCTTGAAGATGAATTCGAAGAAGAAGAAAATCCTGAATTCGAACCGATCGAAAAGAAACCTGCGCACAGCATCAAGTCCATCACCAGAGAAGAAAAAGACGAGTGGATGGAAGCTGAGGCAGAAGAGGGCCAGCTCACCGTTGATGTATATCAGAACAATACTGATCTGTATGTAGAAACAATGGTTGCCGGCGTTCGCCCTGAAGACCTCCACATCAGCATCACTCGAGATATGATCACTATCCGCGGCAAGCGCGAACAGGCTCGCAAGGTAAACGATGACGACTTCTTTACTCGCGAACTCTACTGGGGTTCATTCTCTCGAACAATCTCACTTCCTGCTGAAGTAGAAGCCGAAGACGCTGAGGCAATTGAAAAGCACGGCCTTCTCGTCATCCGACTTCCAAAGATCAACAAAGACAAACAAACAAATCTCAAAGTAAAATCAGTCTAAACAATACAAAAGAGCGGCGCCTTCGGCGCCGCTCTTTTGTATTTAGATCGTTTATGGATTTGAGTCCTCGGAGAGCGCTTACGGTGCACTTTTGATCGGGCACCTTTGTGCTCCGCTCAAAAGTGCACCGACGCGCCCTGAGCATCTCATCGCCTTACTCATTTGCAATCGAAACTTTTACGGTAAAAATTTCGATTGCAATACTCTGGGAAAGAAGATGCCAGGAGCACGGAGCCGAGTATGCCTGAAAGGGGCTTTCGGAGCGCGACCCGGCGCGAGAACGAGCCAAAAACTCAGCAGAGTTTTATGGCGTCCCCTTTCAGGCATACTCGGCGTAGTGCCCTCCGAGAACCCTAATCCAAACGACCTATGAGATCATTAGTATCCCATTGCTTTCTGAATTCGCTCCAAAGCAACGATGAACGCGGCGCGGCGGAGGTCAGTTTTGAGATCGGTCGCTTTTGTGTAGATGACAGTGGACTGCTCGTCGAGGATTTTTTGGAGTTTTGCGTTTACGTCAGCTTCTGACCATCGCTCGCCTTTGAGATTCTGCTCCCATTCAAATGTAGAAACCGTCACGCCACCAGAGTTAGCCAAGATATCTGGCACCACAGGAATTCCCATTGAAAGAAGAATTTCATCTGCTTCCGGAGTAAGCGGTCCATTTGCAAGCTCGAGAATAAGCTTTGCTTTTACATTAGCAGCATTTGCATCAGTGATCTGGTTTTCAAGAGCGGCTGGAATCAAAACATCACATGAAAGCTCAAGAAGTTCTGCATTGGTAATTGTTCGTGATCCTGGGAAGCCTTCAAGCTTGCCGTTTTCTTTCTTGTAGGCAGCAAGTGCTGCAATATCCAAACCGTCTTCTTTGATGATCGCATGCTTTGAGTCAGACGTTGCAATAACCTTGTGTCCGTGTGCAGTAAAGATTTCTGCAGCATGCCCTCCAACGTTTCCAAATCCTTGGATGACTACTGTTGAAGATTCTGGAAGATTGTAATGCTTTCGCAAAACATCAAAGACGTAAAATCCTCCGAGGCCTGTTGCCGCTCCGCGTCCTTCTGATCCGCCTTTGTCGAGCGGCTTGCCGGTAAATGTAGCACCAGTTGTATCTCCTGAGATCTTTGCGAATTCGTCAGTCATCCATGCCATGATTTCTGGTGTTGTGTTTACGTCTGGAGCTGGAACGTCTTTCTTTGGACCGAGGATATCTGCCATACCGCGGACCCATCCACGTGACAATTTCTCAAGTTCAGATTTTGAGAGCTTCTTTGGATCTACGGTGATTCCTCCTTTTCCTCCTCCCATAGGAATATCCACTACAGCGCATTTCAAAGCCATCCAAAACGCCAAAGCGCGGACTTCGTTGATATCGGTATCCTGGTGATAGCGAATTCCGCCTTTATATGGACCTCGGGCATTGTTATGTTCCACTCTGTAGCCCTCATAAACGGCCGTAGAACCGTCATCCATGACAACTGGGATACTTATCATGACTTCGCGTTCTGGACGTGAAATTCGGCTCATAAAGGCCTCTGGGAAGTTTCCTAATGAGGCTGCGCGCTTCAATTGCTCAAGCGCATTTTCAAATGGATTGTGTTGCATATGGGACAAGTATACTCCTCTCACCAAACCTCACAACATCTAGACAGCAACAAAAAAGTGTTTCAATAAAACTGAAACACTTTTTGAGATGAACTATTCTGATGTTAGGACTTGAACAAATTTTTCCTGAAGCTTTGTTTCAAATGCAGCTTTTTCGTCATTTCCTACTTTTGAAACTTCTCCAGCAGAAGAATCATAAATTTTGTATTCTGAGGTACTGAGATCGAAATATACAAAATTTTCTCCTGTTATTGAACTTAATGACAATTCAGTTTCTGAAGGCGATGACATGAACAAAAGTTTTTGGGCAATTTCTACATCAGTAACTTCTTTGTGTCCTTCGTTTTTATCTAAATACACACCATCAGTTTTTCCATCTCCATTTCGATCCCAATAATACTTGCCTTCTTTGTGGACCAAAAAGCCCGTTGCATGTTGTCGTGAATCGTCTGAGTAGCTCACTTGGGTCAATTTACCATTACCAGAGAGAGATGCGGTTGGTACGTTATTTACCGTACCCAGCGCATTTCCTTTTGCCGCTTTTTGGGCGATATCCAATTCTATCTTTTTTGCTTTGCTGATTAAGTCTTCCATTGTTCCCTGTGCCACAGCTTTTTCTGCCATACTCATCCCAACAACCAATATCAAAGCCTTGAGGACTTTTGAAGAGAGGCCTTCTTTCTTAAAAAATGAGGTTAGTTTTTCCATTACAGAATTGTATCATGCGAATAAAAAATTACTCAACATCCGCAACAATCGCCATATGATCGCTCACGCCGCTTATCAGTCGGACATTCTTGGCCGTATATGATGGTGTTGTAAACAATCCATCCACCATCCACTGCAAACCTTTTACTCGATGCAGGTCTTGGTCAAGGCTCGTCATGTAATGCGCAGGAATATTATCTGTGTATCGTTCTGCCAACTTTGCAAAAGCTTCTTTGCCACGCGGCGCATTGAAATCGCCAGTAAGGATAAATTGCCCAGACTTTTCGAGAATGCTGATCATGGCATCAAAGTCAGTAAGCTGGTAATCAGTCGTATCACCATTTTGTGTCCACGGTCCATGAGTTGTTGCAACACGATAGCGCATATCTCCGATCTGAATTACGCACAAAAGCACTGCGTTTTGAACAGACTCTGGCAAAGCGGCTGGTGATGATTTATCAACAACAACCACGCGTTCTTCAGAACCGACATAATAGCTTTTGTGAATTTCAGTCATCGGATATTTTGAAAAGACAGCAATGCCTGTTAATCCTTTTTGTTCAGTCGGAAGATCATATCCCATCGGGACAAAGTATCCCTTCATACCAAGCTCAAGTCCAAAGAACGTAACATCAGCGCTCATGATTTCCTGCACACAAACAACATCGGGTTTTTCGATCCGCAAAAACGGAATGACGCGATGGAGATGTTTGCTGCCTTCGATGTTGATTGAAACTAATTTCATGATGACTTAGGATATATTTTTTAACCCAATTTGGCAAGAAAAAATCCGCCCCAAAGCGGAGTATTCCAACTTTTATTTTTCTATTTTCTCTCCTTCAACTATTTCCGTATCAACCTTTCCAAGATTCTTCCGAGTTGTGAGAAACGCTGGAATCAGCATACTTACCACCAATCCAACTAATGAAGCAATAATGACGCTTACTAACACAAGAAGTACATAGCCAAATTTTTTGTAGAGTTTTTTCTCTTTTAAAACAATACAAGAAATAATAAGAGCATATATCGGTCCAGCGATAATCCCAACTCTCATTCCCACAGTAAAACCAGATTGGAATGTTGAAGCCTGATCCAAGATGAATCCGCCAACAATTCCTGCAAGTATTGAGATTGCCAGAAGTCCCATAAGCAAAAAAGCCAGATAGAAGCCGATCGCTTCTTTCCAGTTTCGTTCATAAGAGAAATCCATCAAATGTTTAAACATACGCCCTATAGTAGCAATAGTTTCGTAAAAAGCAAAAACGCCTTTCGGCGTTTTTTCTGTGGACCCTAGCGGATTCGAACCGCTGACCTCCTCTTTGCAAAAGAGGCGCTCTACCAACTAAGCTAAGGGCCCATGGCTATTTAACTCCGATAATCTTACCCTATTTTAGATTTTTTGCAACCTACGAGGCCTTGCCAAGGGCTTGTTTTATGATGTGATCTATAAAGTCAGGTACATGCGCCCCAACCTCTCGGAGCGACTCTCGAACCATTGAGCTTTCGTGCATCGCAGGGTTTATAGTGGCTTTGGAGAAATATGCCTTCTTGGGAGCAACAACAAAGTGAAGCTCTGCAAAATGACGCAGTCCAAGCTTGTCATACAATGTCCGCGCATGCTTTGAAATCATCTCTTTTTCATTGCGGCTGATCCCCTGCCCAATAGGCAAAAATGAATATACCGGCTGGCCTCTAAAATTGTCAGCAACCAAGACCGAGGCATGTTTACCAGAAATGAATTCTTCTACGACGCAATCACCCGGCTTCTCCGATGCAGCTCGAAGCGCATCCAAAAGCTCGCCGCGAGTCTTGGCAGCAACTGACTGACCATCTGCAGATATAATTAACCACGGTGGTGAAAATTTGAGGAAAATATTTTGTGCATGCTCTTTGAGATACACTTCTGGCGTGAGTTCAACTTGAGTCCGATAATCAGGAACAACATATTCATCGCTCGTATGGATCTTGTTTTCACGGGCGCGGTCCTTTGAGAGCAAGCTAGTAGCAACAGCAGAAGCAACTGGGCCAGAACCAGTGTACGGAATACCAAGCTCATCAAGCTGCGATTGCACAGTACCATCTTCGCCATATGCCCCGTGCAGAGCATTCCACACAACATCGACGCTCGACTTTAGTTGTTGAGAATCAACAGGCCGTCCAGCAATATGCCAGACACCATCTTTGGTCACCAAAATATCCACTGCTTTGTATGAGCTCGGAAAATGATCACGCAGCACCTGCAAAACAGCAGCGCCATTTTCAAGCGATGCAGCATACTGATGACTGATTCCTCCGCGAACAACTCCAACTCGTATCATGCAAATATTATACTACTTCAAAAAACTTTTTGCCCGTTTCTGCTTATGAAACGCAATTCCATACCGATGCGCTTCACTATTAGCAAGAATAATTTCGCGCTTGTATTTTTTTGCCATAGCCTCGTCGCCCAAAATCTCACGGGCTTTGTGACGATCATCTTTGACTACCGAAACAACCGGAACTTCCAGCTGATACCGATTCAACACCTGCTTGCCAATACGCAACTGCGCCTCGCCGCCATCCATTACCACAAGATCAGGCATGCCCCATTCAGTATGACGAAAACGACGAGACAGAACTTCCTCGAGCGATCCAATATCATTGCTTCCGGTTTGGGTACGGATAATAAACTTGCGATATTCATTCTTCGCAACCTCTCCACCTTCGATAACCGTCATAACGCCAACCATGTTTTTGCCGCTCATATGCGCAATATCATACGCCTCAATACGAAATGACCGCTCTCCAGGAACCACATACCCCGTTTTTTCATTCTTGATCAGCGCGACATCGTTGATATGTTCAAGCGCAAATAGCTGGCGTCGGATTTCCCCCGCGCGCTCGAATTCCAATTTCTTGGCAAATGCCATCATCTGCTTGGTCAGCTCTTTGATAATGATTTTCTTCTTTCCTTCAAAAAACAATTGTATGTTTCGAATGTTTCGGAAATACGCTTTGCAATTTTCGTCAGACTGAATTTTCTCAATCGGATCGTCAGGATTGACTGTAGGAGTCAGCCCCAATTGCCGATAGAAATGATAATTATCTTTCTTGGCGGAACTCGCATCTATGTACGGAAAAATACGGCGAATGATTTTCATCGCTTCTTTGAGCGCGCCTCCAGAAGTAAACGGGCCGTAGATAGATTTCAGCTTGAAGCCTTCTGCTTCTTTGGTATCAAAATCAATTTCTTTGCCGCGGATCACCAACACCTTGGGCAGATCTTCTTTGGTAATACAAACATAGTTCCAGCTTTTGTCATCCTTTTCTTTGACGTTATAGTATGGCTGGTGTTTTTTGATCAAGTTCGCTTCCAGGATAAGCGCTTCAAGAACAGTATCAGTTTCCTGGTACTCGATCTTGGTTGATTTGAAGACCATGTCCAGGATCGATGGTCCGCGAGTGACAATAAGATCTTTGGTAAAATAACTTCGCGTACGGTCACGCAACGAAGTAGCTTTTCCGATATACAACAAAGTAGCGCCTTTCTTAAAGAAATAGACGCCAGGCTTGTCAGGAAGTTTCAATTTTGCGTGCTGTTTGATATCCACGATATGGGCATTATAACAAATAGCCATTAAATTTAATCGCTATTTGATGTTTGACTATTAGCTTAAAATATAGTATAATACCGACAACTAAAACAAATTCGATGAAAACTAAATCCCTACTTATTGCTGGAGTCGCACTGCTGACCATTCATCCGTACGACAAAAAAGTTGCACCAACAACTACGTCAGAATTGATTACATTTGTATCACCTGAAGACAGAACACCAGGACAGCTTGCCTATGCCGTGATTACCTACTTGTGGGAAAAAAGCAAAATCTCTACTGAGGTGCTGCAGAACCACATTAACAGCTTGAGTTTAGATACTTCCGAAATTAAGATTACGGAACTAAAAGTATTCGATACTGACTACAAGGAAATCAAGAACGCTGCCGACAACATTTTGGATGTATTCAATACATCGATTATGGACAAAAAACAAATTAAAGAACTCAAACCCAAAAAAGCAACGGCATGAAAGAGAACTATTTAACCTTAAAAAGAATCTTCAGTATTATTGGCGGTACGCTGCTCGCAATCGGATTGAATATTGCGTATATACGCTTGAACCCATCACTTTTTGGCCCTACAACTCTTACTGGCCCTGAAGGTGCTCCTGTGCACATATCGGTGAACACTATAATTGGTTTCAGTAGTATATTTGTATTGATTGTGATTGCTTTTATTATTGGGCTTCACTATTGCATATGGTCCGAAAACAAAAAAGATGCCCGAAGAACTATAGAAATGTAACAAAATACGATTATCCAAACTAGCCCTGAGTAATTCTCGGGGCTGTTTTTTATTGAATATGTTCCGTTGACGCATCTGGGAGTATGTACTATAGTCACGGAAATACTGCGATTTTGCGAAAACTTATTTAACATTATGGACATGGTACTTTTAACTCTTAACGTCAACAGTAAAATGTACGCTCGACTGAAAAATAATTCTAAAACAATTGAGCTGCGAACTTCTTCGAAAATTATAGATTCTATTCAGACGGGATATACGATCAAGTTTAGAGAAACAGGAACAGAGGCATTTCTCAACAAAACTATTTCCAATGTCCAACGGTTTCAATCGCTCGAAGTTGCGCTTTTAGAACTTGATGTATCTGCAGTTATACCCAATACGTCTTACGCTGAAGCAAAACAAGCGATAAAAAATTCATTTCCACTTCATAACCACGACAAAGAAATTGTTGCATTTTATTTACAATAATTCATTTACCGCCAAAACAATATAGTAATATCGCCCGAACATAATCGGGCGTTTTTTTATTGCATTGACTGAAATTACCAATATTGTATAGTCAGCATAAGACACCAATTATCTAACAACACTAAATACCACAATGTATGGAAACAGCAGGAAAATCCCTTTCGAAAGGCTCATGCGTACGCATTAGTACTTTTACGTATCAACAATGGATTGCTCGCGCGATTCAACTTCAAATTGATTTAAAAGACTACTACGAACCATCGAGTACACCCAGCGAAGCACCGTCACCACCAATGTGCAGCAAGCTTAAAGAAGGCAAGGAAAAAGAATGGATTGAAATGAACACCAAGCTTGACTACCCCGGCAGAGAATTTACCGTTGAGGTAAAACATCAGGGAATGATGCGGGCATGGGTTACATTAACCAATGAACCAACTAAATCTGAATAAAATTAAATTACGACCTAAAACAAATTTTATGAAAACGAAACAAATCCTTATCGCCTTATTCTGGATTACACTGTATACCGGATATACCTATTTATTTTGGACACACTTTGCTCCTTCCTTGCAGAACGATCCTCGGAACGAGACTCGCGACCCGGGCTTCTTTGCTTCTTCCTTTTTTATGATTTGGCTCGGTCCTATATTGGCCGGGACAATAAACAAGACTCACCCAAGAATAACACTGGGGATACTGTGGTTTTCTTCTCTACTATCTCCTTTTTGGTATCTTGCAATAGGCCTCATCTGGCTCTGCATACAAGGAGCCAAGAAAGTAGTTATCTTTTTCAGAACCGTCAACTGGGCAATTTAAAATTCAATCGAGGTTTTCACCTAAAATACAAAAGCCGCCTTTCTTTCGACTGGCGGCTTTTTTTCTTTCCCACTTCGCTCGAGACGAGCTTCGCGGGACAGGCCTTTATTTCCGCAATACTTTCTTGAGATACTTTCCCGTATGCGACTTTGGATTGTTCGCCACTTCTTCTGGCGTTCCAACTGCTACGATCTTTCCACCGCCGACGCCGCCCTCTGGGCCAATGTCGATGAGATAGTCAGAGCATTTGATGATATCCATGTTGTGCTCAATGAGGACGACAGTATTCCCTTTCGTAACAAGCAATTGTAATACTTCGAGCAGTTTCGCCACATCGTCGTAGTGAAGTCCGACAGTAGGTTCATCCAACAAGTAAATTGTTTTCTCAACATGTGGACGATAGAGTTCAGAGCTGATCTTCACGCGCTGCGCTTCTCCACCGGAGAGTGTTGTTGCGCTCTGGCCAAGCTTCACATATGACAATCCTACTTCTCCAAGCGTCTTGATGCGGTCATGGATAGCAGGAACATCTTCGAAAAATGTCAGAGCTTCCTCAACAGTCATTTCAAGAATGTCGTGAATATTTTTCTTTTTGTATTTAACAGCCAATGTTTCCTTGTCGAATCGTTTTCCTCCGCAGATATCACAGGTTACATACACAGTCGGGAGGAAGTGCATTTCAACAGCAATCTCGCCGTTTCCTTCGCAGGCCTCGCAGCGTCCGCCTTTGACGTTAAATGAAAATCGGTTCGACTTCCATCCGCGCAAGCGAGCTTCTTCGGTTGCAGCAAACATGTCGCGGATATGAGTCCATGCTCCAGTATAGGTAGCAATGTTTGAACGCGGTGTTCGGCCAATCGGAGACTGGTCGATCAAAATTGCGCGAGACACATACTCTGCGCCAGTAAATGAAGCTACATTGTAGCGATTGTTTGAACGATAGCGTCGGTCAAGCTTTGCAGCCAAGTTCTTGTGCAAGATCTCGTACATAAACGATGACTTTCCTGAACCAGAAACACCGGTGATAGTGATCATGCGTCCAAGCGGAACTTCAACATTCATATCTTTGATATTGAATACATTTCCGTTGACGATCTTGATCGAGCCTTTGTCTTTGTTTCGACGCTCGTCTGGTACTGGGATCTTGATCTCTTCGCGAAGGTATCCGAGCGTTCGTGAACCGCTGTCGTTTTTCTTGGCTGCGATGAGATCATCCAAATATCCTGAGACAATCACCTGTCCTCCGTGAACACCCGCTTTTGGTCCGATATCAACGATATAGTCTGAAGCATAAATAGTATCTTCGTCGTGTTCAACAACGAGGATCGTGTTACCAAGATCTCTGAGGTTCAAAAGTGTTTCAATCAGGCGTTCATTGTCTCGCTGGTGAAGTCCAATCGTCGGTTCATCGAGCACATACAAAGCTCCCACTAGTCGTGAACCGAGCTGTGAAGCGAGACGAATGCGCTGCGCTTCTCCACCTGAGAGCGTATTAGCGCGGCGATCAAGGGTGAGATAATCTAGTCCCACATCGAGCATAAACTGCAAACGGGCTTCGATTTCTCGAACGACGGGAACTGAGATTTCTTTGTCTTTGGGTGAAAGTTTCAATCCTTGCGTAAATGTTTGTGCGTCAAAAATTGACTGTGAAGCAAACTTCACGATATTGATGCGAGTTTTTGGATTGTCACCAATGAAAACGTTCAAGGCTTCTTTGCGAAGACGTGCGCCTCCGCAGTCATCACATGGCTCATCGCCAAAGAAATGCTTGGTTCCAAGACCATTACAGGTAGGACATGCGCCGTATGGTGAGTTAAATGAGAACAATCGTGGTTCGATTTCTGGGAATGAGAATCCATCGTTTGGACATGCGAACTTTGCAGAGAGTAAAAACTCTTCCTGGCCATCAAACTGCACGATCACCAAGCCGTCAGCTTCTAGGAGTGCTCGCTCAACTGCTTCTGAGAGTCGCAATCGGCTGGCATCTTTGTCGGACTTGAATTCATGCACGCCGAACTCATCCACCAATACTTCGATATTGTGAGCTTTTGTTTTTGAGAGAACGATCTGTTCGCGCAAATTCTTCATCGTTCCATCAAGTCGGATGTGTGAAAATCCTTTGCCGAGCAAATCATAGAGCATCTGGTAGTGCTCGCCTTTTCGTCCACGAACAAGCGGTGCAAAAATGTGTACCTTTGCTGTATCCCATTCAACACCCATGACTGACTTTTTCTTTGAACCGTCTTTCATGTATGTCTGCATCTTTTCCAATACAAAGTTCACAATTTCTTCATTTGAAAGTTTCTTGATCTCTGTTCCGCATTCAGGACAGATTGGTTTACCAACACGCGCGTAAAACACGCGGAGGTAGTCGTATATCTCCGTAATAGTAGCAACTGTTGAACGCGGGTTATTTGAGCGAGATTTTTGGTCGATTGAAATAGCTGGCGACAAACCAGTAATCTCGTCAACATCAGGCTTTGGCATTTGATTGAGGAACTGTCGTGCATATGCAGAAAGTGACTCAACATAGCGTCGCTGGCCTTCGGCGAAAATAGTATCAAAAGCAAGCGATGACTTTCCTGATCCTGACATACCTGTAATAACCACCATCTTGTTTCGTGGCATTTCTACGTCGATATTTTTCAGGTTATGAGTTCTGGCACCTTTTACGATGATTGAATCTTGTTGTTTGAGTTCTTTTTTCATTTGTATACACTCGCTTACACGATAATCGCACCCGCCAAGCTCGCTTGGGGGTGTCTATCTCTATTTCCCTATTGTACCATGGCTGTCAAATGTTGACAAAAGCATTACATGAGCGCAAAATCAAAGAAAACGAGAACATATGAGCGAGATAATTGTAAACCCAGTGCAGATACACACCCTGCCAAAAATTGAGCAATTGCTTGAAGCAAATTTGCCCGAACTTAGAAACAATATTTTAGAATTCTTTAAAAAAGAGATTACACAGTACAGCATACTAGGAGCCCCACTGGAACTTCTAGTTGAATCGGAACAAGAAAGCTTTGAAATCAGACCAGCACCAATGCACAGCCCTGAGATGAAAGTTACTGCCGAATCAAAAAAAGTTGAACTTATCGAAAATAAATTATTTTTCACCACTGACAAGCAAATATATCTTGAAGACGGTGACAGCATTTATTTCATTAGTTCCCAACTTATGATTGAAAAGAAGAAGAACAATGACATGAAAGTCGTTTACGTATACGAGCACCAACTCACCGAAATGGAAGCTCGCAATACTGCAAACGGCGAAAGCTATGTTAACGAACACAATCACTAGTCCTATACCTCCCCGCCCCATGACCAAAAGTCATCGGGGCATTTTTTATTGAAAAAAAACCTTTTTTCTGGTATCGTACACCCGTGCCATCAAAGGCCTGCCCTGCGAAGCTCGCCTCGAGCGAAGAAGGGTCCCATCGTCTAGTGGTTAGGACAGCGGGTTCTCAATCCGTTAACCGGAGTTCGACTCTCCGTGGGATCACCATAAATAGCTAGCGTAACAAGCTCACTTAAACTTTTCTGATATAATGAAATTATGCCCGAAATCAATCCTTTCAAAAATGTAAATTTTGTTAAAAAAATTTCAGAAGAGAAACAGAATGAAAACCTGTTTCGTAACCCTGAGGGTTTTGAAAAAATAGCTGAAGAGTTTGGTATAAGAAAACTAGGCTCAGGAAATGAGTGTTTTGTAGTTGATGATCCTGAAAGTAAGGAAAAAGTTATTTCGATAAGCTTCAATAATCTTTCACACGAAGAAGCGAAAGATATATATTACTCTGCAAAAATTTGGAGTACACTGTTTCCGCATAATTTCCCTAAGATTTACTCGGCAAGTGCTGAAACAGATGATGATAAATTTAATGGAACAGTGAGACAAAAAATACATGGCAAAACTTTAGCTGATCAAAACTATAATTATGCTCGAATGATTAATGCGGATATAAAAGAAAAAACAAGTCTCTCGTCAGTGATAAAGAATATTAAAAGTTATCTTTTGAATAAGAACACTGAAACACAATATCCTTTTGCAAATACATTACAAGAAATGAAAATTCTTAGCCATGCGCCATACAACCTTCCATTCTTCATTGATATAAATGGAAAAAACTTCATAAAAAATGATGATGGAGATGAATATTATGTTGATACTATAAAGATGGGAGAGCATATTAGACAAATGAATGCTGAAATAAATACTGAGGGAATAATAGAATACATGACAGAAAAAGGTTATCATAAATCGGATATAACAAAAGTCATTAATTCAATAAAACGACTTAATGCGATTTTCATAAACAATAATCAGGAAGAATAGTGGCACGAGAAGGGTTGTTTTACTTTATTAAAATTTATTAGACCAACCTTTCATGGTAAGGAATCAAGTTGGTTCTATCTGCTGAACGCTCACAGATACAAAAAAAATAGAGCCTCGGGTTAGGAGGCTCTATTGCTAAATCATCTATTGGCTATGCCAAGTACTGGATAGATGCCAGTATTTTTTGTTCTACCATGGGCTTTTGAAAATAAAGTGGTAATACAGGCCGGCAATAAAACATACTAATGCAATCACAAAGATTGCCCATAGAAATGTATTACCCTGCATTTTTTCACCTATAAATAAATACGCGGAAATCCAAAAATAAGCAACGGCGCATCCAACCATTAACAAAACAAAGAAAAACGTATCCCAACTGGAATCAAGTATTTCAGGGTTAATTGTTGAATGCGGGCCCATCATTTGTAGTCCAGCATAAATAAGTACGGCGGCAGCGATGCTGCTCAAAATTCCTGTTAAAACGCGAAGTGCTTTCATGTGTGTGTATATTTTTAGCAAGTTCGTAACAACTCACGTTTGTTTAAGGTAACCCGGTTACGCGGTTTTGAATTATCGGTATTATAGTACATTTTGTTGTTTTTGTCAAACAAAAAAATAAAGGCACCGAAGTACCTTTATAAACTACAATATCTATTCAAACTATATTCCCTACGCAACAACCAGCCGGTTGTCTTCTCCAAAATAGCATTTGGTTAATTCCGCAAAAACAGCGGGCACAACCACCACGATAACGGTGTTGCTCTTGCTGAGCATATTTGTAATATGCGACACTGCAAGATCCTTAAACATTCTCGGTATAAAACCGTCGGATGAAATAAAATTTTCTTTATCCAGAAAAGCAGTACTCGACATGTAAACCTGGCCAAAGTAATTACTGTATGTACCTATATTATTCTTAAAGTACGAAGCATCTGCTCGAAGCGAATTCGCCGTACTGGTAATAATATGGATAATTCCAAGGTTAATTGTATCGGAATCTCCGAGAGTATTTTTCATACCCTGCATAACCTTGTTTAAGTCCTTTCCTGGTTCTCCTTCGAGCTTTACTAGTATTATCGATTTTCCCATAGCAAAATGTTTTAAGTGAATTGAATATTCACATCACTTTACTACAAAAAATCTGTACGTCAAATCCATACAAGATTTAAAACTCACACTTGATATAAAAAAATCTGAAACAACTATTGTTGTTTCAGATAGGGGTTTTCCCATATAAGTAGATTTTTGTTTTCTCGCACAAAAGCACGGAAATCTTTCTCATTGATGTTTCCATCAGGAAATCGTTGAGTTAGATATTTGGTGAATATGTGCTGCACAAAGAGCGCATCGCATTCTAATTCTAATTGATCTTTCTTTATCTTTTTAAAAGTAAGGGATTCAATGGCACTTTCTCTCCCCGCCTCATAAATAGACAACAATTGCTTGTTTTCGTAAGTCTGACCTCTCTTGGTCATTTTGCCTTTGATATAGTAATGCTGAAATCTATGTCTGACTTCATGATATGCAATACCGGCAAGTCTTACTGCATTCATATTTTGTAGATGCTTTTGCTTTGTAATAAAATATGATTCTCCACCTAATATTATTTTAATGAAACGCAAAGCATTGCACGCTATCATTATATTATGGCGGTTTTGTAAACTTCTTTTGAAAAAGAAAACTATTCCCCCATACAAATATGCAACTAAAAATGCAAAAGGAAGGAGTAAAAATTTTATGTAATAACCGTGGTTATAACTTGCAGTATTAGTGTTTTCTAAAACTGACTGGTTTAAAATATGTACATCCAATGTATTATTAGGAAAATGTTCTTCTTCGCAAATTTCAATGAATTTCTTGAGCATTTCTGCCTGTCTTTTTATACTCATAACTCTCTTTTTTGTTTTAAAATAGCATGAAAAACAGAGTGTGTCAATGTACACACCCTGTTTAAAATCTAAGTTAACGAGTCTTAACTACCTAACCTCCCATTCCCTCTCCTGTCGCACCAAAAATTGAGAGTCTGATTCCAATGCAAGCAAGTGTTTGACTGCTCGTTCCAGTCGAACGCTCTGTGATCCCTTTATCAGTATCACGTCTCCGGGAGAAATAACTGTTTTCAAAAACTCCCCTGCTTGATCTGCGGTATCAAAATGTTTTATCTTTGTAAGATTAAATCCAGCTTCTTTTGCTCCTTCATCGATATATTTTGCACGGATACCGACAGTGACGAGGAAGTCTGCTGAACCTGGAACTTGTTTTCCGAGTTCTTCGTGAGCTTCTTGAGTAAATTTACCAAGCTCCATCATATCGCCGAACACAGCGATCTTGCGGCCATGCGCTTCTAATTCTTTGAGAAGTTCAAGCGAGCTCTTTGCAGCAATTGGCGAAGAGTTGTAAGTGTCATCGATGAGCGTGCTGTCATTTACGCCATTAATAAGTGAGAGTCGTCCTGGCGGTGTGTGGTAGTCATGAAGTGCGGCAACTGCTTTCTCGAGATTGTAACCAAGTCCGTACACAACAGCACAGGCAGCAAGCGCAGCACTGATGTGGCTCTCGCCGATGATGTACGGCATTGAAACAATGTAATTGTATTCGGGCAATGCAAGCGTAAACTCGCGACCAATTGGAGAACGATGGCCTACTCCGTCATCAACGTAACTGAATTTCAGCTGTGTCGCGCGAACTGAGAGCGCATCGCTGAAGCCATACGAAATTGTCTTTGCGCCAAATTTGCCTGAGAGCGCAGCCACAACAGGATCGTCTCCATTTACTACGAGCAATCCGTCTGCACGCAAAGCCTCAGCCAAGCTCGTCTTCTCGGCGATAACATGTTCTTTGGATTCAAAAAATTCGATGTGCACTGGAACATCAGGAAAACGTGTGAGCACTACGACATCTGGCTTGAGCCACTTGGCAATGTCTTTGATATCGTTCGGTTTGTCTGCCCCGATTTCAAGCACCAGCCACTGCGGATATTTGTGCGGAAGTACAATCAAGCCAAAACCGCTCAAAAGCGTTCGAGCCCAGAGGATTGGATTGGTCCAGCCATTCGGTAAGCCAAGGATTGAGAGCGGAACACCCATTTCGCTGTTATAGCTCTTCTCGCTGCGTCTAACATGCGTATAGGGCGCTAGGGCTGTATAAACAGCGTCTTTGGTAGAGGTTTTACCAACGCTTCCTGTAATTGCGATAATTTTCGGTTTATATCGGCGAAGGACCATTTTGGCTTCCCATGTAAGGATATGTACGATGATGTTTTTGAATGTTGATTTCATATATTTTTCACTTTTTCTTCAGGCTAATCTGATTTATCTATCTGGAGCTACATCATAGTACGTAAGGAGGAATTTGGCGAGATTCATGAACGGTATGGCCATGGTTTGAGATGAGTAGTCTACCCCTTTTGGATTTATGCCGTAGAGTAAGACAAGGAAGCGAGGATTGTAGGCTGGATAGTACCCGAACATTGAGTGAAGATATTGATCAGCGTAGTATCCTTTGCCATCTTCTCGAGCCATCTGCGCAGTTCCTGTTTTTGCGGCAACTGCGTAATGTTCCATTTTAAGCGTTCCACCGAGAAGATTGGTATCCACTGTTTGTACTAGCATGCGAGTAACTGTTGCTGCAGTCTCGGGTTTGATTACTTGCACTGGATCTGGTCGCGGAACGGTGTGAATGAATCCGTCAGGATAACTTATGGACTTCACTACTCGAGGAGAAACAATTGCTCCCTCGTTTGCAAGTGCCGAGAATGCTCTCACTGCAGCAACTGGAGTAAGCGCTATACCCTGTCCGAATGATGCAGTTGCGTATTCAACTTCTCGCGTACTCTTGAGGTTTGTCATGATGTCATTAACTTCTCCTGGCATATCTACGCCAGTTTTTTCCATCAATCCGAATTTTGTAAAGTAATCTTTAAATTTGTCTTTGCCAAGCTGCTGCATGATGAATGTCGCGCCCATGTTGAGAGATTTATCAAAAATAGTCTGCATCGTTGTTGTATGCCGAGCAACTTTGTCGAAGTTACAAATCGTTTTAGTATTGAGCTTCATGCAGCCCGTATCATTGTAGGTAGTGTTTTGGGTAATTACGCCAGCATCAAGTCCAGCCGCCATGGTAAGGGCTTTCATAACGGATCCAAGCTCGTACACATCTTCAACATTGGGGTTCTGGAACACGCCAATATTTTTGACGCTGCCATAGTTTGCAGGATCAAAGTCGGGCGTACCGGCCATTGCAATAATGTCACCAGTTTTTGGATCGATAATAATGCCTCCAGCGCTATCGGTATGCCACTTTGCTGTAACATCGCCGAGAGTAGTTTCAAGCATATGCTGAGCTTCTGGTTCAATTGTCGCAATCAAGTCTCCTTCTGCATGCGGATCTCGAAAGAGCGTCTTGTGAAGATTGGTAAATAGTTCTGCGAAAAAGTTTACGTACAGATCACCCTTGCTTCGAGACAGGACGTCGTTGTATTCACGTTCAAGTCCATAACGACCGATGAGATCGTCACCTTTGAAACCAACGAAGCCAAGCGTCTGTGATGCCATATGTCCTCCTGGATAAAAACGTTCTTTTCCATCTTCAAATCTCACGCCCTTGATCTTGAGATCCATGATTTTTGTTTTGAGCGACTCTGAAACACGATCAGCAAGCACTTCATACTGATCTCCTGGTTTTGTAAAAGAAACATCGTACGCTTTCCTGTCGATAGGAATGATTTCATTCAATGCAGCGTATGTGCTTTCGCGGTTTTCTGGCTTGATATCAATTGGTGAAATGACCAACTTGTAACGAGCATTTAGAGTTGCAGCAGGAACGAGTGTGCCGTTAGCTTGTGTAAAATAAATTGTGCCGCGGTCGTAGAGACCATTTACTTGGCTTGTGTACTCGCCGATTGCGGCGCTCGCATAATCATCATGATGCACGATCTGCACCAAAAAAAGCTTGGTGATGATAAAAAAGCCAAGAACAATAAAAGCTGCTGCGACTATTTTGAGACGTAATGGAAAACTAGAATTCATGTGGAGCAGCGACCGAAACCTGTGAGACAGTTGGAGCAGTCCTGCTTACGAATGATATCTCATGAGCCTCATGTAAGCCAAGTGTTGCACCACGATCAAGGTTGATCGACTGTGCCTGAGCAAGGTATTCAACCTGGAGAGTTCCTATGCGCGCTGAGAGAGCTTGAGCTTCCTTCTGATAGGCTGAGCGTTCAATAACAAAGTGGATAGTAGAACCAAGTGCATATGCATAGAGAATGATGCAAACGCCGATCAAGCCAAGTGCGATCAAAGCTGCGCGCTTATAGAGCGTTGCTTCTTCGATATCTCGAGTATGTGATTGTATGAATGCTGCTGTAGTCATATATTCAACTTTATTACTTATGCTTTTTCGACGATTCTTAATTTTGCACTGCGTGATCGAGGGTTTGATCTAGATTCGGTGTCTGTAGGAACAATGGGCTTCTTCGTCACTATGTTCACGATTCCTTCTGTCTGAGCTTCTCTGAAGGCATTTTTTACGATGCGATCTTCGAGAGAATGAAATGTAATAATGGCCAATCGTCCTTGTGGTGCAAGCATCTCAAGCGCTCCTGCGATTCCCTGTTTGAGAGCACCAAGCTCGTCGTTCACTGCAATACGGAATGCTTGGAATGTCTTGGTTGCAGGATTCGTTTTACCTTTCCTGAATCGAGCAGGAATTGAAGCTTCGACAACTCGCACGAGATCAAACGTTGTCTTGATCGGAGCAATCTCTCGAGCTTCAACGATGCCTTTGGCAATCCTTCGAGCGAATGTATCTTCGCCGTATGCATAGATGATATCTGCAATCGCTGACTCGCTTGAAGTATTCACCAAGTCATACGCAGTGAGTGTCACATCAGGGACGATCTCATCTTCCATTGTCATCAGAAGCGGCTCGTCTTTCTGGAATGTAAATCCACGTCCAGAATCATCGAGCTGCACAGAGCTGATGCCAATGTCCATAAGAATCGCGTCTACCTCGGTGAAACCATGCGACTTGAGCTGTGAAGCAATATTTCTAAAGCTGTCATTGATCAAGATCGGTTCCGCGCCAGCTGATGCAAGCAATGCACCTGCACGCTTGATAGCATCGCCTTCACGATCGAATCCAATGATCGTCAGATTCTCCTGCGATTGAAATGCCGCAAGAGCGTGACCACCGGAACCAAGCGTGCCATCCACATAGACAGCTCCAGGCTTAAGATTGAGGCCATTAATAGTTTCTTCTAAAAGGACAGGAATGTGCGCCATAAATGTTATTTTGTAACACCGCACACATAAGGAATTTTGAATCCGAGGAAACGCAGCCCGCCTTTGTGCTGCATATTGCGGGCGAACCCGCAGGATTAAAAATTACTTATGTGTAAGGTGTGCATGATTACTAAAGTACTCCAACACTGCCCAATTTTTCTGCCAACTGGTCAGCTTCCTTTTCGACCACTGCCTTGTAATCAGCCCAGATCTTCTCGTTCCAAATTTCAACGCGATTCTGAACACCAATAACAGCAACTGTCTTTTTGAGATTCGCACGATCTTTCAAAAAGTCAGGCACCAAGATGCGTCCGCTGCCATCAACGTCAACTTCAACCGCGCCTCCAAACATAAAACGGTTAAAACTACGATTGTCAGCCTGGAGCATAGAATTCTCGCCCAAGCGGCTAGCGATCTTTTCCCATTCTTTGACAGTGAACATGAAAATCGACTTATCCAAGCCCGGAGCAAGCACTACTTTCTTTCCCAACTCGCTTCGAAATTTCGCAGGTAACGACATGCGGTTCTTTTCATCCAACGTATGTATGTATTCTCCGATGAGCATTTTTGTTTGGACTATTGATCGCACGCCGACCAAGCTACTTCTCTAATAAATCTCTCAACTTTTCTCACAAAAACTAGTTCCCCACTTCCTCCCACTTAAGTCTAAGTTTACTCCACTTTATCCCACAATGCAAAGCAATAACCCACAAAAAACTGTGGATAAATAAGGGTTTTTTGTGAACGGACGTTCACTTACCTAAAAATAAAAAAACGCAGGTTGTTAGCCCGCGTTATCAAAAAATTTTGTGTAGTAACTATTTCTCAAATACTGTAATCTGCTTTCTAAAAGTAAAATTTTCTTTCCAAAGCTTAAGAACATCCTTAAAGGTAAGTGCTGCTTCCCTTTCATATTCTTCTTGTACTGAGAAGTTGCGATGAGTTTCTGGTAGACGCCGAGACATTCTATCGCGCAAATATTTGAAGATCGCAATAGTATCGAATTCAGTAAGCTCATAATCAAGCATAAATTCTTCGTGCATCTCATCAAAAACAGGCTTTAGAGAAGAAGGGTCATTCAATATTCCTAAAATAGAATTAACTATCTTATCTAGACCTTGAGTATCTTCTTCAGAATCGAGCGAACATACATTCATGAAAACATTGCCGCATATCTTCTTGTTATATTCGGTACCATAAATCAGATGCTGCTTTTCCCTCAAGTCATTGAATATCCACCTATCAAACATGCTGCCAGTATAGAATAAATGCTCGTGATAATTCCCTGTTGTGAAAATTTGTACTGACGAATCGATTAGCGTAGGATTAAAATCACTCATTTTTTTAGTAACAACATGCTCTCGACGAGCATGTTGTTCAGAAAATATAAAGCAATTTCTTTTTATAACCTGACCATTTCGTTCCCTCATAACAATTTTCCCAAGCGCTTGCTCGAGTTCTAACGCAGTTATGTTTCCATACACTACGAGAAATGCATTTTCATATACGAACATTTGATCAAAGTGCTTCTGCAGATCGGCAAGTGATATTGCTTTAATGCTTTCCCTAATACCTAATACGCTGGAACGAACCTGGTGAGGCGTATCATTCAATAGTGCCTGAGTAATGGAATCCTCATGTTGGTTGAGCGTAAGAGATGAATTTGATTCAGCATGTTCGCGTAGAATAATTTTTGTTTGTTTTTCCCAACCTTTTTCAATTTTGAGGTTAAAAGTGCCATCAATCAAGAATTGTAATGCGGGTACAATATTTAACGGTAATACCTTGCATCCAAATCTCATATCAAGCATACCAGTATCCGGAGAGTGTAATTCGCCGCGTAGTCTGCGCATATGATTTCTTTGAGCACGAATGGTTTGAGCAAGAGGATTATTTTCCAGGATCATGTGCTCCAGTTTGTGCACTAAGCCTTCTTTTCCAGGAACGTCATCAATGGCTCCGGTTTCAACAACTAATTGTATTTCAACGAAATTCACTTCTGTTTTGGGATAAAGTGCAACACGAAGGCCGTTTTGCAAAGTAAAGCAATCCGTTTTCTTAAATGGATCAAATAAGGTTGTATTCATATAACTAATGTTTATTAAGTTTTAAATGTAGTGACTCCAAAATAGCACAAAATTCCAATTTGTCAAAATGTAGCATATTGGCATCTAGTAAAATAAAAAGCCTCTCGCACACATATGCAGAGGCTTTTTTATCCCAATTTCAGTAGGATTTATTTTTTAGCAAATCCTTCGAGAGCTTTCAAGATTTCCATCGGAATCATGTACACAACTGTGTTTGATTGATCAGATGACATGTCGTTGATGGACTGAAGCGTTCGCAAGTGGAGAGCACCTGGCGAAGATGCGAGCATTGCAGCGGCCTTGGCCATGTTTTCGGATGAAGCGAGCTCTCCTTCTGAGGTAATGATCACGGCTCGCTTTTCTCGTTCTGCTTCTGCCTGTTTTCCTATTGTCCGTTCAAGTTCCGGAGGAAGACTTACGTCTTTGAGTTCGACGTTCTGAACCTTCAATCCCCATGCGTCTGTCTCGCTATCAACGATTTCGCGGATACGATCAGCGATCTTGTCTCGGCTCGCAAGCAGTTCATCGAGCGTCACTTCGCCGACGATGTTTCGCATCGTTGTCTGTGCGTACTGGGAAATAGCGTGGCGAAAATCCTCAACTTCAATAATAGCTTTTGCTGCATCGCTTACCTTGTAGTAAATAACAGCATTAACACGAACAGAAACATTGTCTCGAGTGATTGCGTTCTGATCTGGGACATCGACTGCTTTGGTTCGCACGTCTACCTTTTCATACGACTGCACGATTGGCAGTACGAGGCGCCATCCTGGCTCCATCATGCCGGTAAATTTTCCGAAGGTAAACCGAACCCCACGTTCATACTGGTTTATTTGGCGGATACTTACTAGAAGGATAGCGAGTACTCCGATTACGATTGCGATAAATAATACTTCCATAAATACTCTAAGTTTATTTATTAATTATGAATAACGCTCAAACTGCGCTGTTAATTTTTCTACTTCGCTCTTTGGTCCATATACCAATACGCCGAGGTATTCAATATCGCTAAAGTCTTTTGATTTCGTCATTTCGATCACTTTTTTGTCGTTAGTAGTCTCAATCATTTCGCGAGTGAATTCATCTACCTCAAGCTTTGCTTCTTTTGCAGAATGAGCAAGGGACTGGAGGTCGCTCGAAGAAGAAGCTGATTTGATGATGATTGCCTGTTTTGTATTGAGCTTAATCGAAACATTATCCTTGGAAGTGATGGTGTCTTGAGTGAACAATTCCTTGCCTACTCGCGCACCAAAGGCCGCATTGAGATGCGCAACGGTATTCATTTCCTGCCACTTTTCAAGATTGATGCCAGTATTCAAAACCGCAACAGCAACCATAGTTTCTTTTTTCTTTGGAGCACCTTCGCCTTTCGGACGCATAAGAGGAAACATCACTGTTTCGCGAATTGGCTTTCCTGCAAGGACCGCAAACATACGATCACCCACAGGAGCGGAGCCGAACGCTGGCGGCATACCATGTTCAAGCATTTCTACGAATTCCCAGTCAGGCATCATTGCTTCATCATCTCCGCGTTCAATAAGTTTCTGCTGTTCTTCGAAACGTGCGCGCTGATCGAGCGGATCATTGAGCTCAGAGAAGCTGTTAGAAAATTCGCTTCCAGCCATAATAAGCTGACAGCGTTCTACTGTCTCAGGATTTTCTGGACGTGCCTTTGCGAGCGGAGAAACGAGCTTTGGATGGTTGGTAAGCCACACAGGACCAGCAATTCCCTTTCGGCAATACTTCCAGAGCGAGTCGATCATTCGTTCACGAGTTGCGCCTTCGTATTCAACACCGAGTTCTTCGAGCTTGTCTGCAAGTTCTTTTTCGGAAGCCGTAAGCACGTCTACGCCGGTCTTTTCCAAAACGTATGGCACATATTCGATAACATCCCATTTTGGAGATAGATCGACATCGTAGCCTTTGACATTGAATTGCAATGTTCCAAAAGTCTTTTGGACGACGTCTTTGACCATTCGTTCAACGAGCTCCATGCCGCCTTTGTAATCCATGTATGCTGCATAGCACTCCATGTTGGTGAATTCCTGAAGATGTTCAGGAGATGAGCCTTCATTGCGGTATACGCGGCCAATCTCAAATACTTTCGGAAATCCTGCTGCAAGAGCGCGTTTCTGCCAGAGTTCTCCAACTGAGATACGCATGTATACATCCATGCTGAAATCATTGTGATATGTTTTGAATGGTCGAGCTTCCGCACCTCCGGTAGTTGTCTCAATGGTAGGTGTTTCAATTTCCAGGAAACCTTCATTCAGCATGAATTCACGTGCTGACCTCCAAAAGAGCGATCGCTTTTCAAGAAGCGCGCGGAGATCCGCGTCCATGAGGATATCAAGATATCGTTTGCGGTAGCGTTCATCTGGGTCGGTAATACCATGCCATTTTTCTGGAAGTGGAGCGAGTGTTTTGGTTCCCATTTTCCAATTTGAAACAAGGATAGATGGCTCCCCTCGTTCTGTAGTAAAGAGCGTTCCGGTGACCTGGATAAAATCCCCAAGGTCTACGGTTTCAGTGAATAATGAAAAGATTGATTCTTCAATATCGTCTTTTTTGAAAACAGCCTGAAATTTTGCCGTGCCGTCATTGAGCACTGCAAAGAGGATCGCTCCTTGTCCGCGGAGGGCCATAACACGGCCAGCAAGCGTGATTGGGGCTTTGATATTATCAAACTGCGCTCGAACGTCAGCCAAGCTTTTGTCGCGGTCAATATGCGCTGGGTATGATTCCATGCCAGCGGCAGTAAGTTTCTCAAGTTTTTCCAACCGGTTCGCGCGTATTTCTTCGAGTGATGCCATATGGGACGAGTATAGCAAAATCCGCTCATTTAGGAAATGAGCGGATTTTTGAGATCATTATTTGATGTTTACAATCGTGTACTTTGTTTCTCCTTTTGGAGTATTGAAGGTGACGATTTCACCTTTCTTTTTTCCATACAACGCTTCACCAAGCGGTGAGTTATGAGAGATCATGCCGCGGGCCATGTCTGATTCCTGAGCGCCTACGACGGTAAAGATCTTTTCTTCTTTTTCCTTTTCTTTGCGAACGGTCACTACTGAGCCAATACCGACAACGGATGTCGTATGTTCTGTAACGAGTTCAGAATTCTGGAGGATTTCCTCGATCTGTCCGATTCGTTCTTCGAGGCGGCCTTGTTCTTCGCGAGCATTGTGGTACTCAGCGTTTTCAGAAAGGTCTCCAAGTGACTTTGCGAATGCAAGAGCATCGAGAATCTTCTGGCGAGCTGGTCCTTTGAGGTCGGCTAATTCATGTTCAAGCTCCAATTTCTTTTCAGATGATATAAAGTTTTGTCCGTTTTGCATGGCAACACTATAGCCTTTTTTTGTCAAAAGGTCAACGGAGATAGGAGTGCGAATACTGTACGCTAGTACAGTCGCTGAATTTGTTTGCGAAGTTTGAACATGATTTGATAGATCTTATACAAGAACGGAAATACCACCAAGTCATAGCTTCCGATCATTTCTACGGCTTCCCCGCCATAGCCTTTTTTGAAATCAGAAAATCCTGCCCAAGGGTTTGTAGGATCCGTGCTGTCTGGCGGGAGTATACCCCACAGGTCGAGCGATCTTGCGCCGTTTTCTTTGCCGAACACAATAACATTCCACATGAGAGCATTCATTGCTTTAAGATTGCGGTGTTCCATTGATGATCCTGCGTATGTGTAATAGAGAGTTCCTTTGTAGAGAAAAAGTTCGCAAGCACAGAGGATCTTGTCTTGGTATTTTGCGGTAAGTATGTGAGCAATACCTATTTTTGAAAAGATGTCCCAGATTGTCTTGTGGTACTTTTTGGTATGACCACCAAAACGCTGTCGCTTTGTTGTTTCAGAATATATAGCATAAAAATCTTCAAAGCCTTGGTCCGTATCATTGTTTAAAACAACAACACCTTTTCGTTCTGCGAGGCCAATATTGTACCGTGTGTTTGCCTCGAGCTCTTTTTTGAGTGTTTCGATTGGCTTTGAAAGATCTATGATTCGTGTCCACTGATAAAAAAGCGGCGTGCCAGACTTTTGCAACAGTGGTGATGGAGTTTCAAAAGCATCATCATGACCGCCAGTAACAATCTGATCAGGCTCGAACATCACAAAAATAATCTTGTACTTTTTGCAATAAATTTGAAGGTAGCTCAAAAATTCTTCGCTTGGTATTTTTGATCGTGGAATATACCCGATGCTATAGTTTATGAATGGAACAGCATGCAAGGTCATCTGATACGTTTCAATCAGAATTTCATTTTCGCACACACCAAAACGCACAACGCGAAGGCCAGTCGTTTCTCGGATGGTACCCCAAGCATAATCCTGCAGTGGATGCGGAGCGCCTTGGTTAAAATCTGATGGTTCAATTGTAGGAAGTTCGCGGACTGACATTATTGAGTGTACTCAGGAGTATTTTCAGCCATCCATGAAAGCTGGTCGAGCGCCACAGCAGCAGCACCTAGAGAAGTAACTTCAGTTCCCTTTTCCATCATAACGACAATGACATACTTTGGATTGTCATATGGAAAGAACCCAGTCATCCAAGCATTCAAAAATTCATTTCGTACGCCAACCTGAGCCGTACCTGTCTTTGCTGCAACTTTGAATGGAAGTACATTCAATGCCTTGGCGGATCCTAAATTGTCGGTAACAACCAATCGCATACCCTCATGCACTACATTGAAGAATTCCTTGCTGAGATTAAGCTGGGTCTTTTTTGCCTCAAATGTTTTGTCGTCTTTGGTGATATGCGGAGATACAAGTAGCCCATTGCTTGCAATACCGGCTACAGCGCGAGCCATTTCAATCGGAGTAACTTGTACTCCGTACTGTCCGATTGCAGTGTTATAGGTGTCACCAATACGCCAAGCATCACCGTTGAAATTCTTGGCTTTCCAGGCAGGGCTTGGAATAACGCCGCCCTTTTCATTTGGAAGATCGATGCCTGTTGGAACTCCGATACCGAACATAGTCAGATATTTTCCAATATTATCTATGCCGATACCCCGCTGCGATTGATATCCGCCGCCAACGTTATAAAAGAAAATGTTCGATGAATATGCGAGCGCATGGCGAACATCAATGACGCCGTTATCAGCACGATAATCGCGGAAGATCGTAGGATGAGCGGGGTCATAAGGATTTGGCACGCTGATGGTACCGTGCGCAGCAATCTGGGTGTGCTCAGTGATCACTCCCTCAGTAAGCCCTGCCATTGCCATATAGGGTTTAACGATGGAACCAGGAGAATAGAGACCTGCCACCGCGCGATCAAGAAATGGCTTTGCAGAATCTGTCAGATACTTTTGAATAAGCCCGCGGTCGTCGCCGGACGACATAACCTGGGAAGAATATTCAGGAATGCTTGTAAGAGCGAGGAGCTCTCCGTTTTCAATATTCATAATGATTCCTGCTCCTCCTTTGTATCCTGATTGCTGCATGATTTTGTGAATAGCACTGGCAAAATGCGACTGCAGTCGAGCATCAATCGAAAGTGTTATGTTGTCGCCTGGAATTGGTTTATAGATTTGGTTTGAGAGCGTCGTCTTGCCGTGCACATCGCGCTCAATCAACCGCGTGCCATTTTCTCCCTGCAGTTTGTCATTGTATTGTTTTTCAACTCCGTCTTTGCCCAAAAACTCTGTTTGCCAGAAGTTACCTGATGAATCTTTTGCTGGATAGCTAACATATCCCAGCAAATGACTGAAGCCTGGCTGATCAATATACGCACGTTTTGAAAACGCTTCGTCAGTTGTTTGTGTTTCGTTCCAAGCAAGCAGCTGCTCATTACGGTCATAGATAACGCCGCGCTCAGCAAAGAGCGGCTCACGAGCAAGCTGGTTCTGCTGGCTTTGATTGTAGTATGCTGTTCCTTTGATCCCCTGCATGTAAAGCAGCCGGCCGACAAAAATGATAAAAACAATCAGGAAGAAAATCTGAGTACCGACAATAGTTTGCTTGCTGATTGCCTTCTCTATGCGGCCTTCAAATTGCTGTTTGTCGAACTGTGGCAGGTTTTTGGAATCCAAAAAGATCTCGTCTGGTTCAACGAATGCGTGCGAATATTTTCTGTTTTTTCGAAAAAAGTTAAGAAAGGCCATATCGGGTAAATCGCTTGCCGAGCTCAATAGCTGCAAAGAGCGCCGCACTTATCAGCGTTCCAACCAATAAAAGATTGTGGAAGCGTGCAAGCGGCGACCCAAACAGTACGTCAGTCAGAATGACAGCAAGGATACCTTCAATATACCAGTCAAAGAGCGCATAGCCAACTGCTGCTATAAAAAACGTTACCCAGTAAGGGAAAAGTAATGCGGAACAGAGGCATAGAATGCCGTACAGAGGTCGGTAATATGTCTTCATACGATAATATTAAAATAACGGAATATAATGCGAAGGCCAAAAAAGATTGCAGCGAGAATTGCTCCATAGAAAATGAAGCGGTATCCAAAGAAAAACGCCAATGCAGCATAAAGATAGTACCAAGCTTTTGGGGCGGCATCGACCGATGCTTGTACCTTGCTGCCTTTTACCTCAACCGAAACAGCGCTTGCCTTCTCGGAAGTGTCGCGAAGCTCGGAATATTTTCCAGCGAGCTCTGCCCGCTTTGCGTCAAAATTATTTACGCTGTCTTTGATAGATTGTGGAATTGCGGCTACGATCTTTGTTTCCCACTTAGAAAGAATCTCGAACTCATCTGAAAAAGTTGCAGTGGTCGGTTGCTGCGCCGGCGACTCATTTCGAGCAGGAGCGAACTGTATAGTTTGCTCTGCAAAGGCAGTCGAAGCCATCGCACAAAGCGATAGAACACCGACGACACATGCAATAGCATTTCTTTTCATGCACACAGTATATCGCACAAAACAGCCTACCGCAAAATAAGCCTTTTAGAGAGCATCTTCGCTAATTGGAGCAGTGGCAATCAATTCTAATTTCCTGTCACGACGAAGGGCTTTTATTTCATGTTCACGCGAAAGTGCCTCACCGAGGGTTTCATATGGTTCAATATACTTCAAAGAAACTGGCCGTCGCATTTTTGTATAATGCGCTCCAGATTTTGAATGGTTATGACGATAGAGTCGTCGTTTAAGATCATTAGTGCAACCAACGTACAATGTCTCGTCAGCGCATTCTACAATGTAAACATAATGCTTCATATTATTTGTCGAGGTCGAGCGTTTCGTCGATGCGAATCTGTTCGACGAATTCTGGAACGTGAGAAACGAGGATCATAGCACCTTCATAAGAATCGAGTGCTTTAGCGATGACTGGCAAATGACGGAAGTTGATATGGTTCGTTGGTTCGTCAAGGATAAGCAAACCTGGTTTCTGCAAAACTAGTCGTGCAAATGCAACGAGACCTTTTTGTCCTTCAGAAAGCGAGCCAATTTTGGTATAGACCATGTCTCCTGTTATCAAAAAGCTTGCCGCTGTTGCACGCAATCGTTCTTCGTTTACTTTCTCTCCTGAGAACTCAATACCTGAGGCTAGTGACTGAAAAACAGTATCGTTAAAGTCCAATGTTGAAAAGTCCTGTCGGTAATAGCCAACTCGAACACCTTCCATGATCGTTGATCCTTCAGCTTCCCCGCTTGCAATCTTTTCGAGCAAGGTACTCTTACCAATACCGTTTGGGCCTTTCAAAAGCAGGTGCTGTTTCTTTTTCAATGAAACATTGGCCTTGTATTTGACGATTTTGTGGTTCTTCATGACAGTACATGAAGTAATGCCGATAATTTCACCGATCAAATCTGGCTGGCATGGAATAGTGAAGTTTCTAATAGTCTTGTCTTCTTTTCGAACATCAACCATTTCTTCTTCGAGATCTTCGGCAAGCTCACGCATGCGTTTCGCAACGAGACGCAATCGTCCTCCTTTGTGAGCGAATTCATTGGACTTGTCTTTCTTGGCTTGGATTTCTTTTGCCAACTGAGCGTTCTTCATGTTTTCTTTTTCTACTCGAGCTGAAATGTCCTTTACTACGTTGTAGTAGTTTCCAACATACTGTTCAATCTTGCGAGTATAGATATCCAAATACAAGACGCCTTCAGTAAAGGCATTCAAAAACTCCGCATCGTGGGAGATAACGACAACAGTCTTAGAATAGTTCTGCAAAAATTCTGTGAGATGAGCGATACCGGCCTTGTCGAGATTGTTCGTCGGCTCATCAAGGAGCAAGATATCAGGATTTTGAATAAGCGCTGAAGCCAACAACAATCGAGCTTGCTGACCACCCGAAAATGTTTTTATGACGCGATCATGCACTTTTTCATGTCCAACCAAATGAACGATCTCAAGCGCCTCATCTATTCGAGGATCGATGTCATATACTTTTTCTTTGAAACATTTCTGGAAAAATTCTCTCACGGTCAGATCCATCTGATCGCGAGGAATTACCTGACGGCTGATCGCAATACTGACGCCTTTGACGATATTGATCATGCCATCTTCTGGCTCCATTGTTCCCATGATGAGCCCGAAAATCGTGCTTTTTCCGGCACCGTTCTGTCCCATGAGCGTTAATTTCGCGCCACGTCGAATACCAAAGCTCACCTCTTCAAGAATTGGCTTTGTGTGGCTATATTCAAATGATACTTCTTCAAACCGAACGATAGTCTCGCCTCGTGACATGGAACTTCTCGATAAATGATAATTGCTCAATAATAGTGCCCGCCAAATTGACGGGCTGTGTAACACTTGCAATTCTAACACAAGATTTCATTTTTGTCTTGTTTTCTACTCAACGTGTACTTGGACATCAGTTCGTTCATTCTTAACCTTAAGGAAAAGCACGGCGAATGCTCCAACAAGAACTAGTATGCTCGCAATAAGAAAAACATAATCATACGCGTTGATTTGAGCTTTGAGTGATATAAGTGCAATGTATTTTTGTACATCGACAGGATTGGTGCTATTCAAGAAACTGTGACTGTTAATTGCAAGCACATTATGCGTCACACGGTTACTCAAAATCGTACCGAACAAAGCAATTCCAAACGCTCCCGCCAAATTTCGCACGAGCGCGAGAATAGAAGAAGCAATACCGATCTCATGAGAATCTACAACTGAAGCAACAACGTTGGTACGCTGAGCCATTCCAAAACCAAGTCCAAATGCCATGATCGAAAGCGGAATAATAATATCGAGCGCGGTTGATTTTGGATCAAGGAATGAGAAGAAATAAATACCTATTCCCGCTACAAGCGTACTTGCAAAGATCACATATCGCGCTGAAACACGACCAGTAAGCGCTCCTCCGATTGGAGCAGCGAGCATCAATGCTCCAGCCATTGGCATAAACAAGTAGCCAGATTCTGTTGCGTTGTAACCGAGGAATGTTTGCGCAAATACCGGAATCAAAAATAATCCTCCCATCATTCCCATAAACACGACGAAGTTATTGAAAAGCGTGTTCACGAACGCAGGGATCTTGAAGAACCGCAAATCAACGATTGGCTCAGGTACTGTCTTTTCAATTTTAATAAAGAGCATCATTAACACAATGGTGACAATGTAACAAATGAGAGACTCAATTGAGAACCAACCCCAGTCCATTCCCTTGTCGAGCACGAGCACAAAAGCAGAAAGTGATCCACCCAAAGTGATTGCTCCCCACCAGTCAAAGAACTGCAACTTCTTTTCGGAAACAGATTCATTGATAAATCGAAGCGCCATCCAAATACCAAGTATTCCAATCGGGAGATTGATCAAGAAAACTGAACGCCAGCCAAAGACATCGATCAATGGTCCGCCAAGCAATGGTCCAAAAACTGATGCCGCCGCAAAGGAGCTAGACCAAATACCAAGCGCCTGTGCGCGTTCTTTGCCTTCGCTAAACGTTACCGCGATGATCGCCATTGCCGTTGGATAGTCTGCTGAACCAGCAATTGCTTGGATAACGCGAAACACAATCATTGACGAAAGATTCCACGCAAGCCCCGCCAGTACTGATCCGGCAATAAATATGGAAAATCCAATGATATACACTTTCTTGCGTCCAATTGTGTCACCGAGCTTGCCCCAAATCGGAACAAAGATAGCATTAGCCAAAATGTATGCTGTAGCAATCCATCCCGCGGCAGAAACACTGATGCCGAAGTCATTGATGATCTTTGGGAGCGCAAGGTTCACAATTGTTTGGTCAAGTCGCCCCAAAAACGTTCCCACGATAACCGTGAGAAGTATCCACCAGCGTAAATTGTTTTTTTTAGTTTCTGGTGCTGCTTCCATGCTAATTAATTTTTAGTGTGAACGGTGATTTTTGCTGACATGCCGTTTTTAAGTTCAGGATATGAAGCTACATCAAAACGAACTTTGATGGCAAACTTTTTCGTCGGTCGCTTGTCAGAGATAGAAAAGAGAACTCCAGTTTCAACAGATGTCTGGCTTACTTCATCAACGATTCCAACATAGGTAGTGCCCGGGAAAGCATCAACTGTAAATGTTGCGCGCTGCCCAACTGCAATGTCTTTGAGGCCTTTGTTTTCTTCTATTGAGCCAACGACTTTCATATCGCTTGTTTTGACCATCGAAACAACAACTGAACCCGGATTGTAGTAACCACCAAGTGCCTCAGGAGTGTGGATGATAGTACCTCCTTCTTTTGCAGTAATGGTCGTAGTCCCGACAAGTGCAACTGGAGTATTGGCAGTGATAACATCACCAGTATGCACATAGAGATCATTCAAAGTTCCTGCTGTGACTGGAGAAAGATTAATAATCGGAGCTTCGAGATCAGAATTCTCAACGAGGATTGAACCGCGTGATGACTGCCAATACAGAAAAGCTCCGAGTATTCCAAACACGACAACAAGCGCGACCATGCTGCCCACCCACGGTTTCTTTATAAAAATATTTTCCTTTTTTTGTTCTTCCATATACTGTAAATGTGATTATTAATGAGTCGCCACAGAGTCGGCATTTGTAAGACCAGTCAGCACTTCGACATTCGTGCCATCAGTAAGTCCAGTTGTTATGCTTGTTTCTACTGTTGATGTACCAACCTTTTTTAGTACATAGCTTGAGCCATTTCTGACAAAGACTGCTGATTTTGGAATCATTAACGCTACATCTTTTTTAGTCACCGTCGCTAGAATTTCAATCGCTGGAGAATTCGCTCCTGCGATCTGTCCGGGAGCAATAAATACCGCAGTTACCGTGCCACTGCCTGGAGCAGTTATAACAGTGTTGCCGTATGCAGCTTCTGCCACTTGAAGTGAGCCTCGAGCGCTTTCAACTTGTGCCTCAGCTGCCGCAACATCTTCTGGACGTGCAGTGCTTACTGTCTGAGTAAGGCTCGCTTGCGCCTGATCGACAACTGCTTGCGCGGAAGCAACTGCCTGGCTTTTTGCCTGAACTGCCTGCTGATATGCATTGTAATTTGTTAAATAGGTAGCAGATGCAGTGTTCGGAATACTGATAGTCCATGTTGCGCTTGTAGAGAATGACGAGGATGGAAACTGTATAAACAATCCAGAATCTCCAATAGCAACTGGCACTGTTGTTTTAATATCACCTGTTCCAGTTACTAATCCAGAAGCCGTAAAATATCCTTCTCCAGAAATAGGATGGGTTTCAATTGTAATTATTCCTTCGGCAGTTTTTGTATATGCTCCGGAAATAGTCGGCGCTGCAAGTGTTGTGTCGCTGCTTGATCGAGCGACAAGGCCTGAGTTTAAATATGTTCGACGCGCATTTTCAACAAGCACGTTCTGCTGTTTTGTGACTTCAGCTAGATTCACCTGCGCTGTATTGAGGGCTGCCTTTGCAACGTCAATAGCAGTACCGGTAGCACCGTTAATCACTTTTTGATAATTTGCCTGCGCGCTTGCATATGCAGCTCGAGCCTGTGAAAGAATACCTGCTGCATTGCCTGCATCAAGCATAGCAAGCACCTGGCCAGAAGTAACAGTATCGCCTGCTTTCACTTTTACTGAAGCAATCCGGCCGCCTGAAACAAAACCAAGAGTAAGGTCACGCACGGCTGAAGCAGCATCTTTTTGGTCAATAGTTCCTGGCTGAACTTGGACGAATGTGTAACTCGGCGCCCGGTTAATTGCAAAATATCCAATCAGACCGACTGGAATAGCGATAATGATTGCAACGATCGTTACAAGTTTTGGGTTATTAAAAAATCGAATGATTGATTGTTTCATACTCTACAATTTAATTGCTAATAAGTATCTTGATAATTCTCTCAAGCGAGACCCTATCTTTGGCATTGAGCCTTGAAAGCATGTCGTGCAGGATATTTTCTTTGTGCTTAGCCATTGCGCCATACAGGGCTTTGGCTTTCTTCGTTAAAGAGACTGAAACGATGCGTCTATCCTGTGGGTCTGGCTGTCTTGTGACGACGCCTTTTTTCTCTAGCTCATCTACAATAGATGTTACTGATGGCGGCGTAATCTTGAGATGATCGGCTATGGCCCTCATCGGCACCGAACGATCAAGTCCAATGAATTTAACGATCTCGATCTGAGAGAACGTAAGATCGCTGGTCAGGCCCTCTTTGCGACAGACATCCATGACTTTACGACGAAACGTCAGGATGAGATCCTCGAGGTTTGGTTTTGATGATTGTGGTTGCATATGATTAGTGTTCCTAATAGTTAGGTTACCTAAGTATATAGGACATAGTAAAGTCTGTCAAATGAGGTGTAATCTGGCATATACACAAAAAAACGCGCGCGGGCTTCGCCCGCGCGCGTTTTTTGGTTGTTATTAATACTCGATTGTCACTGGTATCGATACTGATGCTTCCTTCTCAGAAAGCCCGGAAGGGTTGTCTTTTTTTAGAATAATCGTAGCCTCGCCAATATATGTTTCTGGAATCTTTACGACAGTCTCAAACGAAGTAAAATCAGTGTTCATCCATGCTTCCCCTACTTCTACAAGCCCAGATGCAAGTGTCTTGCCGTCTTTGTCCAAGACTTCATACGGAGCAGAACCTTCGAAGAACCATGTTCCGCGCGCTTTGCCGATAATGCTGAATTCTTTGCCCGTAACGGCGCCAGAAAAAGGTAACATGACAACAATGTCGTCTTTTGTTGCATTCACATACGTGTTTTTTTCTTGCAATACTTCGGTAAATGTTTTGCCATAGGTCAGATCACGACACTGTCGAGGATAGCTCTCCATGACTGGATAACCAATAGCGGCGCAATCATCAAACGATGTTGCAGGTGTAAAGATTACTTTCTTTGGCATTTGCAGGTAGCTCTGTATACCCAACATAATGCAAACTTCTAGAATTAAGACGAAAATCAACCATGTGATAACGGTTGCATTAAAATGTTTTACAGAAGAAGATGCGCGAGCTGTTTTTTTTCTTGGCATGAACAAAAATGTTAGCGACTAATGCGTATATTGTATCATCTTTATTTTTAATTCCATAGATATAATGTGCATATGTATTTTTCTATTGCACTCTGATATACTCACACCTATAACTATATGTCACATACTACAGGTTCCAAGTCGGTCGGATTCGCCCTTGCAGGAAACATTTTCGTAACGATACTCAAAACAATCGTCGCGGTAATGACTGGGTCTGCCAGCATGTTCGCAGAAAGCGTTCACAGCTTCGCCGACACGCTCAATCAATCTCTCCTTATGATCGGCATCAAGCGCTCCAAGCGCCCTGCTGATAAGATTCGCGGCTACGGGTATGGTATCGAACGATTTTTCTGGTCTCTCATCTCTGCGTGCGGCATTCTGTTCGTTGGTGCAGGCATTACCATCTATCACTCAGTTGAAACGCTCATGCATGGAAACACTGAGTATAGTTTCAATATTGTAAGCATCGCTGTTTTGTCTGTCGCTTTTGTTGTTGAAAGCTTTACGCTCTATATCGCCCTTAAAGAGTTAAAAGGTACCAAGAAATTCTCAAAGAAATTGTTTGACGAAGCTGATCCTGTAACATTAGCTGTTGTCTACGAAGACGGAGCTGCAGTGTTGGGTGTTCTGGTTGTAATGATCTCTCAATTCCTTATGTATATCACCAAGAACGCCTACTTTGATGCATGGGGCGGTATTATCGTTGGTGTAATTCTTGGATTCCTCGCCATTGTATTGATAATCAAGAACCATCATTATCTTATTGGTAAATCGATTCCAGAAGACACGAGCGAAGCAATTATTGAGCTTCTCCTTGCAGATACATGTATCGAAAAAATCATTGAATTTAAGTCAGTAGCAGTTGATATCGGCAAGTATCGCATCTTTGCCACTGTTGAATGGAATGGCACACCACTCTACAGCGAGATCTATGATGCTGGCGACCTCAAGCAAGAGTTCGAGGAAATCAAAGACGACTTCGGCGAATTCACCAAACTTATGTACAAAACTATTGACCGTATTCCCCGCTTGGTCGGAACACGAATCGATGAGATCGAAAAGAAGATCACTGAAGAGTTCCCTGAAGTAGCGTACGTAGATATCGAAATAAACTAATATAAAAAGCCGGGAATATATTCCTGGCTTTTTATTTATTTCTTTTTAGGATCTTTGGATTTCTCGTAATTCCAACAAATCTGGCAGCGACTGCCAACATACTCGTGCCCGCGGCTGCAGACTTTTCCTTCAGAATTTTTTTTCTGCTTGCTCATTAGTGAGAATTTACGAATGATCTGGTAAGCGGTCCGAAGTACCCAATGGCAGGCGCAATTTTGTTCGCTTTCTGGAATTTAATCAAGGCGGCAGCTGTCTTTGCACCAAAGGTGGTAACCTCGTTACCGGCTGAACCCATTCCAGAAGTTGCTATTGGAAAACCATGAGTGTTTAAGTACTTTTGCAATTGTAGTACTTCCTCACTGCCTGAACCAAGCTTCAACGTTTGAGTAAATACAAACTTGGCAGCTGATGGCTGTGTATTTAGGGATGTAATAGTAGCAGGCTGTAATGTAGTTAAAGTTCCTACTGACGGTGTCTGACTTGAAACGAATTGTACGGGAACACCGCCACCGTTCGTTGTATTTGCCTGTGCAGCAATACCAACACATCCAGAGACGACACCTCCATCTATGACTGACCAATTATATACCCCCATCAAACGAGCTCGAGACGCTGATGCCAAGCAATACTTGCTTTGTCCTCCGTCAAAAGAAACATTTGATCGGAGATTTTGGCTTGCCCAAGAGCTCAGCATGGCATCATAATTTGTCCGTGAAAGCGTAACTCCAGTAAACATATCAACCATATTGGTAACATCAGCGACATCCCACGAGCTCAAATTCTGGTCAAAATCTGTGGTGAGATAAAACATGCTGTCCATGTTTGTAACATTACTAGTATCCCACGAGCTAATATCCTGATTGAAGTGCGTGTCATACGCAAACATTGCATACATATCTGTTGCAGCACTTACATCCCAACCGCTGATGTCTTGATTGAAACTTGTGCCTTGAAATGCGTTTCCAAAATATGTCACATGGCTGACATCCCAATTATCCAGTGGCTGATTAAAAAGCTCAGCACCCATAAACAGTGTCCCCATTCCAATGACGCTTGAAGTATCCCAATTATTGAGTGGCTGGTTGAATGCATTCGCCTCATAGAACATTCCGCCCATTCCGGTAACATGTGACACATCCCATGAATTGAGCGGCTGGTTGAATGCATTTGTGCTCATAAACATTGAAGACATATTCGTCACATTGGCAGTATTCCAGTTGCTTATGTTTTGGTTGAATACGGAAGCTCCCATAAACATGCCATCAAAACTTGTCGCACTTGATACATCCCAGTTATTGAGCGGCTGGTTGAATGCAGCTGCACCGGTAAACATCGAATCAAATCGAGTAACATGAGAGACATCCCAAGAGTTGAGCGGCTGGTTGAATGCGGCATCAGCGTAAAACAAACCAATCATATTAGTCACATTTGAAGTGTCCCACGATGAAATGTCTCCATTGAATGCTGTTCCTTGAAAAACCCCGATCATTGAAATGATAGATCCAGTATCCCAACCGCTCAGATCTTCGGTAGTGACTCCGCTGTCTCGAAGCATATATGTCATATCTGTGACGCCGGAAAGGTCGGGAGCATCAGTGGCGGTAATTGCAAGATTGGTACATCCAAAAAATGCACCAGCCATATTTTCCCATGCTATCGTGCCCCATTGATCAACTGAGAGTATTTTATTTTTATCACCAGCATATGCAAACGTTATCGCTGGAAAAACACCAGAAATTGATACTGTGTATGTACCGGGCGTCACATAGGTATGTGTAATTGCCCCTGTAACACCAGTATCTGTATTTGAATCTCCCCAATCAACATTGTAGTTATACGTAAGACCATTTGTTGTTGGAATAGTGATCTGATTGCTGCTGGATACTCCAGGATTGTCTGTTTTCCAAGTAGTAATAAATTCTGTTGCAGGAGCATCAAGGTCCGTAATTACAATCTCATCAACATAGTCACGATCAACTGCAGCTCCATATCCAGCTGTGTATTGAACAAGACCAGATGGGTAGGTCGCATCTGTTGCAGAACCAAGCAGCGTATAGGTAACGCCGTCATCTGAATAGTAAAAACTCAATGAAGTGCCAATTGCGGTTGCTTTAAACCAGCGAGGCTGTGATTTCGGCAAACTACCACTCCACAGCGGAGTATATGTTCCTGAAGAAACTCGCCAAATATATACGTTGCTTGAATCATAGACATGGAATAAATATCCCATTCGCGCACCTGCTGAGTTTACTACGCTCGTATCAATTGCTTGGGCGCGAAGAGTAAATCCACCGCGACCAAGATTGTTCGAGTAAGCCTGTTTCCATATTACTGATTGATCCGCTGAACCAGCAAAGTTATCAAATAATATTCCGGCAATAACGCCAGTTTGCGTAACAGCTCGTAATGAATTACCCAATGTTGGTTCATTTTGAACATCAAAAGTTCCTGCAGTTACTGTTGTATTTGCAGGAACTTGGCCGATTGTATCAGTCTCAAAATTATATGTAGCCGCAGCGTATGAATGCGACGGAACAAACAAAAAAGAAAGTATGAATATTAAAAAAAGTATGCCGAAAAATGATCTGCATTTGAGATATGGAATAGTCACATGGACATCATATCAAACCTGCCATCATCGAACCAGCCAATAAGAGTAAAATCTGTGCAAAAACGTTACCACCAGAGTCCGGCAAGTTGTGCAGACTTCATTTGCGCCCGGGTCTTTGCTCCAAAATAGCCTGAAGCTGGAGTGATAGCATTTTTTGATTGATATTTCATCAAAGCAGTTTTTGTCTGTCCACCAAAGTACCCTGTCGGTCCTGCAGTAACTGCATACCCTTGTGATGCGAGAAGTTGCTGTAATGCCTTCACATCATCGCCTGACATTCCTGATTTTAGATCTCGAACCGAAGTAGTTGCCGTAATGGGTGCTGGTGATGGGAGGGTCTCTGTTTTTATGACTGAAACAATGCTTCCTATAGAAGGTGTGATTGTATTTGAATTTGGCGAAACAACTCCGCCACCCGCAACCTGCGCAACCACGACTTCTGCTGGGTTAATCGTGAAATTGGCTGATGAACCCGTGCCAATCGGAGTGACTTTTGAAACACCGACGCCGTTGAGATCCACAGTCCACATATTGGTGCCGTCGTAAGCAATATTTCTCGGATTTGCTCCAACACCAGTATAAGTACTGACCTCACCAGTCGGACTGATTTTTGAGACAGAACTATCTCCATAGTTCGCGCTCCACATGTTGGTGCCGTCGAAAGCGAGTCCGTAAGGCGCCGCATCAACAGGATATGTTGTCACAACACCACTCGAAGTAATTTTTGAAACTGTATTGTTGCCGATGTTTCCTGACCATATGTTTGCACCATCAAAAGCAAGGGTGATCGGGCTCGTGCCTGAACCAAGCGAATATGTCGTCATTACCCCGCCTGATGTAATTTTTGTCACGCTGTTTCCTAGATTATTTGCTGTCCAAATATTTGTACCGTCAAAAGCAACACCCCATGGACCGTCTCCAGTTCCTGTATATGTTGTCTTTGTTCCATCTGGGGCGACTTTTGCAACACTATTACCTGTATAACTCGATGCCCACATGTTGGTGCCGTCGAAAGCGATCCCAAGAATATTGCTAGCAGTTCCGGGGTAGCTAGTAAGAGTTCCTGTAGGACTAACTTTGGTTACGGAACCTGCAGCATTATTTCCTGTCCACATGTTGGTGCCGTCGAAAGCGATAGCAAACGGCTGTAAAGGAGTGCCAGTATAATTAGTGCCGACTCCTAATGGCGTGATTTTTCGAACTACGTCGCCGTAGCCATTGGTAACCCACATATTGGTGCCGTCGAAAGAAATATCAGTTCCTCCTCCAACTGCATACTGAGTAATAGAAACTCGAGGATTAACTGAAATAGTATTTGTAGCATCAGTGATGCTTGCCGCAGTATATGTTGCTGTGTATATTTTTGGATCGCCTGTTATTGCGAGATTGCTGATAGTACCGTTTGGCGCTGTAATATCTCCAGTTGTAAATGTTGACGGAACAAGAGGAAAAGTAAAAGTAACTGTCGCAGTCTGTCCTGCCTCAAGCGTATAATCGGACATTGTTATGACAACAGGATCAGGCGTAGTTCCAAGGCTTGCCACTGGTAATATTCCACTAAAAACAGCATGCGTAATTTGTGCTGGCACTAGTATTGATATCACTACTAGAATTGCAAACGCAATGTGATTTATTTTTTGTAATTTCATGTGCCAAAATTATAGCACGCTCAGTATGAAGAAAAAAGCAAAAAATTCTAAAGTTAGATAGTCGCCCCGTCTCCAAGATTCATGTCTTTTTTATAGCGTTCGATAACCTCGGGATGTTTGCCGTCTTTGCAGTCCTGAACAAAGGCATCTGCACTTGCAGCATCTGGGAATGTCGTATATGCGAGCGCTGACTTGCAAACAACATCAATATTGAGGCGTGCGCTTGGTGAGGCTGGGTCAATGATCTCGGTGATTGTAAAAATGCCTTTCATGTTGTACTTCTGCCATTGATCGGTATTGAGGGCTTCTTTGATAACAACAAAGCCTTGTGCGGTTACATGCGCTCCGCTCTGGAATTGCTCCATAGCGTTTGCTGAAGCACCGAAGTTTACTGCGTAGTTCACACCGTCGTCAGTTTTGAATCCGAATGCGCACTCTAGTGTTTGCGGGCCAGTAGTATCAAGATGCGGCAAACAGCCAAATGTTCCTGAGAGCGTAACGTTTCGAGGAGTAGGGTCAAGATCAATGGGCGCAGCGACCGGCTGAGTCGAGCGAATTGCTAAAAATCCGACCGTACCTATGGCGATAATAATAAGTGCTGCGATGATGTTTTTGTATTGTGAGATCATACTTCTATTATTCACCAAATCCCATCTTTAATCAAATCCGGAATCAACTCTTCCTGCGTGTGCGTGATCATAGGATATTTTTTATTCTCAAAATCCTCTTTGCTGAACCAAACAATGCTTTCAATTTCCGCATCAGGTTGTATCTCTCCTTTGATTTTTGCAACATAAGCTCGTTCAGTCGACTTTCTTCCTGGATGATAGAAACTTGTATTAAAATATTCTTTGAAGAAAGTTGCTTCAACAAGTTCCACACCGAGTTCTTCTTGTAATTCCCTTTTTAAACATTGGAGGTCAGTCTCAACACCGTCTACCTTTCCGCCGGGAGTCCATAATTCAGAAAAACCCTTGCCGATCTGCATGAGCATCTTTCCGTTCTGTATGATAATTGCGGCGATGCGGGTCTTTGGTTCCATCTATTTTACAGTATATCGTATTTTATGATTTCCACTTAGGTAGCATTTCATAAAATGCTACCGTCAGAAATCCATCAAAAAAATAAAAGATGTACTCGCCGCACGGAATTCCGAGCAGTAACTTTGCAGGCAATCCAGTAAGCATCCAATATTGTTCGATCCATCCGGGACGCAAGTAGGTTCCAAACCAATAACCTGGAACCGAAATAAGGGTAACGATAGCGGCAGCTACAAGCGCACTTTTGAATGCATGAGGAATTTTCGGAAATACAAATAAAGTGACAAAAATCATGGTTGCTATCGTCGACCAAAATGAACCAATCTGAAGAATGTAAAAAGAACCAAAAAGAACAATGGCGCTTCCTGCTGCGATAAAGAGCTTATATGATCGAGCAAGCACCATCATTGGTGTTTGTCTGAAATATCTAGAAACGAGAATATAAACACTAGTTATGAGGCCAGTAATAATGAAACTGAACAATGGATCTTCGAAAGGAAACTTTTTCCAGATGAAAACCGGATTCCACCAATCCACCAGATACATAGTGCGAATGAAGAGATTAAATACCGCAAAAACCGCACTAATCACCAGAACGCGCTTACGAATGTTTCGATCATTGATGGAGAAAAAAGACAGGGCAAAGAAAGCGAGGAAATAAAGGCATGAGAGGAAATACAGATGTTCACTAAAAAATGCAATCATAAATATGTTTACTCTAAAAGCGATCAAGCTTCTTTGCACCTCCAACAAATACAGGAAGTGGGTTAGTAATTGTATGTTATATATGCATAGTATATCAAATATCCATTATCTGTTAGTATTACTAGTATGAAACCAGGAAAGACTGTATCCTCCAAAGCAACAATCCGTTTTAGCGCAGAGCTAAGCGGGGCTTCAGTTGTTATACCTAAAACAGCAAGCAGTAAACTTCCGAGTGGGAAAACGACAATTGAAGGAGTTATTAATAGCCTTCCCTTTCAATCCGCCGCCATCCAACCAGACAGCAAAGGAAATCAGATGCTCAAACTAACCCCTGCAATGCAAAAAGCCGCTGAACGCGATGGCGGAAAAACCGTTACTATTGAAATTACACGAGTTGGAGACGAACCTGAGACACGAGTTCCAGTGGAGTTTAGCAGAGCACTTGCTTCTTCACCAAAAGCTTCAGCGATCTGGAACGACATCACGCCAATCGCGCGACGAGACTGGATTTTTTGGATTATCACAGTCAAAAAAGAAGAAACTCGAGAGGTCCGAGTAAAGAAAGGTATTTCAAAGCTTTCAGGAGGCATGCGCCGAGTGTGCTGTTTTGCTGGTATTAACTGGCTTATGAAAAATAGCTAGTCAGCTTTTTCCTCCGCCTTCTCGCCTTTCTCTACAATATCGCCCGTCGTGAACAAAATTCCTTTCAAGGTTTCCCGCCACACCGGTTTCTGGCGGAGCAAAAATTCCAAGTCCATGCCGAAGTGCTTGAATTCTTCTTTCTGGGCATTCTCCATGATTGCCTTTGCATCCTTGTTTTTCTCAACGCTCATGCGCTGCTCGTACCAGTCAATCGCTTCCGCTTCCTCGATAAGGCCCATGACCATACGGGCAAAGGTGCGGGTTTCTTGGCTGAGTTCTTCTACTGGCTCGTGGTATTGATCGAATGACATATGTTTTTATTTTGGATACTAAGTTCTGGTAATATAAATAGTTTGCTCAAATTTGCTATGATGACAGTATGAAACGTTTTATTCCCGCATTCATTCTCGCCATCTACTGCGCCTTCCTCATCAGGATTATGATCCTGCGGGATATTCCGCTTATTCGCCTCGGCTCACTACAGCTCAATTTTGGCGGAGCGGATGCTAACGGCCAATCCAATCTTATTCCCTTTAAAACTATTTCATCATACTTGTTCGGCCATAAAGGACTGCTCATTGTCGGCATCAACATCGGCGGAAACATTGCCTTGCTCGTGCCTGTAGGATTTCTTCTCGCCTTCATCTTTCAGCAGTTCTCCTGGAAAAAGATGCTGAGCATCGCCGTCATTGCCTGCTTTGCAATCGAAGGAATGCAAGTAGTGCTTCGCACCGGCATCTTTGATATTGATGATGTGATCTTGAATGCACTTGGTGTTATGCTCGGCTACTGGATATATCTTGGGATGGTAAAGATACTTCGCGCTCGAAAGTAAATTCATATTGAGATAAAAATACCCTGAATCAGGGTATTTTTATGCGTCTATATTAACGGAAGAAGATCAAGTAAATGATAAGAGCCAAAACTACTCCACCTCCCAACAGCCATGATACGAAATATGCTTTAATGAAGTTAAACATATGATTTTAAAACATTAATTTTAAATTAAATTCCGACTTCTACACAATACCAGGTATGTGTATCTTTTTCAAGGCCTTGGGAGATTTATTATTTAGATTCGATGATCCACTCAATACCGTACTGATCTCTGAATGTACCGGCGTACGTTCCCCATGGACTATCGCCCATCGGTCCTTCTACCTGTCCTCCAGTTGAAAGCGCAGTAAATACTTTCTGAGCTTCATCCTTTGAATCCAAGGTTACATAGATCTTGCTTCTGTTTTCGTTCTCACTTACTTTGCCCATAAATGCAGGCACATCGTTCCCTACCAGCATCTGTCCGTCGCCAGTAGCTAAAGCGATCATCATGATCTTATTCGCTTCGTCTTCAGGAACCTGAAACTCAGCGCTTGCAAGGTCCTTGAAACGAACTACTTTTGAAAACTCGCCGCCAAAAACTGACTTATAAAAAGTGAACGCTTCTTCGGCGTTGCCGTTGAAATTGATCCATGGGTTTAGGGTTGTCATAAGTGTAATTATAATATTATTTTTCTAATAATGTAGCTCCTATTTCTTTTCTTGATCTTTAAATAAAATCTGGAAAGCACTCTCCTTGTTGTTAACACTGAACATTCCCTTAAACATTTTACCTTCGTTATATATACTCAAAAACTCCTGCCATTTTTCTGTTATGGCAGGATTAACATTGATCTTATATCCCTTATCCATAAGTTTCTTCCAGACTACCGCTGCAGGACTAGAAACTCCAGCATCACTTCCTATCCCATCAAGGTTTTTAGCTTTGGCTTGTTCGAGGAGTTTTTCATACATTTTAATAGCAAAAGCCTGGCCTTTATATTTATCCTCTATACCAGAAAAACGGATCTTAATAACTCCGCTCTCGTTACCTGCTTTAGGATAATCATAAAAAAGATGTCCTATTGTTTCCTGATTGTCTTTATTTTCAAGCGTAAAAAATTTCTCACCTCGCTCTCCGTCGTCGTTTTTGGTATTTACTTGTTCATCAGAAAAAACAGTCTCGTTCACCTCAATTTGAGGTTCGACTTTTTCTCGAAAAATAGGGTTCTTTGTTTGTATGATTTTTATAGGGTTATTTCCTTCCATAAGTTTAGTATAGCAAATTAATATTATGAGATAGCTCTAATTTCATCCTGATACTTTTCAACAAACCAGTTATCCAGATATGGTAGGTATTGAATTTGGATTTCTTTTTGTAGCTTAAAAAAGTTCCCCTGGTATGTTTTTCTACACTTTTCGCTTCCACAATGACAGGAGAACGTTCCGTCATTATCACCGTTGACCGCGTAGTCATAGGTAATCTCTTCTCCCCGAGAAATATCCCTCATGGCAAGGACTTGGCGTACTCCATTCTTTGTTTTAACAAATGTATTCGGTTCGCACGAATGGTTAATATACTTTTCTGGAGACTGCATCAGGATCTGCTTATCGCCAATGTAATCTAGATCAAAGTCATGCTGTTCTTGAGTTAACTGTGTTTCGTCGGTAACGACATGAGTGTCATCAATTTCCAAAACTAATTCACCAGTTTTGAAACCACGGTCGGCAAAGACACCTTGGCCTTGCATGGGAGAAGTAGCTACGTGGACGTGGAATTTTGACATATTATTTATCTAAAAACTGAGCAAGCTTCGTAACCAAATCCCCTGAATCCGTATAAGTAACAAAATCCTTAGTAATGTGCTGAAGCGAACCCGACACCCTACTTCCCTCCTTTGAAACGCACACAATCGGAATCTGTGCTGCACTTGCCCAACCAAGCTCAAGTCCCTGTCCTGTTGAAGGATACGAAACCTCAGCCAACACCAAATCAGAATCTTGAATTTCTTTCTGAGTATTCACTGATTGCTCATCTTCGTGAGGAAAGAAAAAAGCATGCTTGAGACTCAGTTTGGAATCTTGAAGCGGTTGGTAGAGGTCGGTTTTGAAGGTGAAGTTGCGGGAGTGGGAGATATAGATTTTCATGA
>CAYVDC010000006.1:0-53302 GCA_964450735.1 uncultured Candidatus Saccharibacteria bacterium
CCCACTTGGTCAAATCCATCTTGAGACGGTACAATAATATGACAATGCATCCTCGTTACAACCACAATGCCGGATTTACTCTGATCGAGCTTATGATAGCTTCGGCGATCTTCATCGTAGTCACCGTTACTGGCGTGACGGTATTGATCAGTGCAACAAATAACTACCGCACAACTACTCAGATCAGACAGTCTATGGATACGCTTTCGTTCGTAATGGAAGACATGACTCGTTCCATTCGACTTGGGACAATGTTTCATTGCGGTAATTTCTTGAATGTCGCAACTTTTGATTCATGCGAGATAGATACGGGTACAGCACTAGGACAAATGGGCGGATCATTTCTAGCATTTGAAGGCTATGGCGGAGATCTATCCAATGCAAATGACCAGGTGATGTATTGGATATCTTCTGGTGTTCAGGGAAATGTATCGAAAGGCTCTATTTATAAAAAGACGCAATCAAATCCCAATCAGCCAAGCAGCTTTTATCCTGATCAAATGCCTAGCGTTTTTTCACAGATAACACCAAGTACCATAATGCTCAATACTGCTAAGTCAGGATTTTCAGTTAGCGAACCGGGAACTGCATATGCAACGCCAGCGATAACCATCCGTTTGGTTGGAACAGTTCAGTACCGCTCTACCGTTATTCCTTTCGATATTCAAACGACTATAGCGCCTCGTAATATTCCTAATCGTCCATAATCACCATGACTTTTTATCAAAAACAAAAACAGTTGATGCGCAAAAACGGGGGATTTACTCTCATTGAGGTTCTTATTGCTGTAGTGATTTTCTCAACATCCCTCGCGGGCCTGCTTCTTATGGTAGGTACTGGCATTGGCAATGTTAACGTTGCCAAAAATCGATTGGTTGCCAACTATCTTGCCCAAGAAGGAATAGAGATCATGCGCTATAAGCGTGACTATTTGATGTCTACGCAGAACTGGGCAGCTTTTGCCTCTATGATGAATAATGTCTGTACTTTGACTTCACCTTGCGGCGTAAGTGCTCTTCACCCGCTTGATGTTCCGAATGACTGTGGATCGGGCAATCCCACAGGATGCAGAATCGTCCAAGACTTGAACGGCAGCACTGCAACAGGCGCCTACGCAATGATGGGTGATCCTGGCGTGAGCGGATGGGAACCGACTATCTATTCCCGCAAGATCTACCTAGAGACGCCGTTGGGCAATAACAATACCGATTCGTACATTATCCACAGTTTGGTGAGCTACCAGGATGGAACGGCGACCTATACTTTGAGCATGAGTGAAACATTATTTAACTGGCAAGAATAATATGAACGATCAAGAAACAACAAAAACAAAATCTTCGGGAGGATACGCAATCTTGTTCGCAGTATTGCTCGTTTCAATTATCCTGTCGATAACGCTTGGTATTTTAAACATCGCGATGAAGGAATTTAACTTTACTTCGACAGCAAAAAATTCTCATGTGAGCTTCTTCGCTGCTGATACCGGCGGTGAGTGTGCGATGTATGGCAGAAAGCTCGGCATGCTCGAGGACGCAAGCCCAACAATGATTTGTGATACGCAGACTATCGGATTAAATGGCCCCGCAGTATCATCCAATGGTGTTACTACATTTCAATTCATGCCTATTGCCATCCAAGATGGCTGCGCAGTTGTAGATATTGTTCTTGATAATAGCGATAGCCTTGTTACTCGAACAACGATCAACTCACACGGATATAACGTTACCTGTGCAAATTTGAATAACTCAAAAAACAAGGTAGAGCGATTGCTTTCATATACCTTTATTAATGGAGAAAATGGCGGAGGCGGAACAGGTACAACAGGCGGGACAAGTACTACGACGAACACTACAACTATCCCAATTGGTACTATTACGCCGATAAATCCAGGCAACCTGACAGGTGGCATGTTTAATAACGGAGGCACCAGCGCCAACTAAAACCTTCGTTTCGGCCATGGTATACTGGTACAACCAGTATGAACAAGACCGAGGCAAACAAGCGAATACTCAAGCTCCGAGAGGCGATAGACAAGTACCGCTATGAATACCACGTTTTAAACAACCTTAGTATTTCCGAAGAAGCACTTGATTCACTCAAGCAAGAACTCGTTGATCTCGAAAGGCAATTTCCTGATCTGATTACTCCTGATTCTCCAACTCAGCGGGTAGCAGGAAAACCATTAGCACAATTCAAAAAAGTTCCGCACAAGGTCACCCAGTGGTCTTTCAACGATGCGTTCTCTCCGGACGATATTCGGGATTTTGATGCACGTGTTAAGCGATTTATTAAAAGCGAAACAGGAGACGACGTTCTGCCGACATATCTTTGCGAGCTCAAAATAGATGGATTGAAAGTTGTTTTGGAATACGAAAAAGGATTGCTGAAAACAGCTGCAACCCGCGGAGACGGAAAAGTTGGCGAGGATGTTACCGAAAATGTCAGGACTATTCAATCAGTACCATTGAGACTCAATGAGCCTGTGGACATTATTGTAGAAGGCGAAGCATACATGCCGCTTTCGCAGTTCAAGAAAATTAATAAGGAGCAAGAAAAGAACGGCGAGGAGCTGTATGCTAACCCAAGAAATATAACTGCGGGAACGATCCGCCAATTGGACTCAAGTATTGTTGCCAAGCGACAGCCGTCAACATTCATATATGATATTGCCCAGTTGGCCAATGATCCAACACTGACACAAGAAGCTGAATTGAAGCTCCTGCACGAGTTTGGCTTCAAAGTAAATCCTAACCGCATTCATGCAAAGACAATCGACGAAGTTATTAAATTCTGGGAGAAATGGCAGAAGGCAAAAGAGAAGGAAGATTATCTCATCGATGGGATCGTTATAAAAGTAAATGAGAAAGAATACCAGAATGCTTTGGGCTATACAGGCAAGGCTCCGCGATGGGGAATAGCGTTTAAATTTCCTGCAGAGCAAGTAACGACAGTCCTTGAAGACATTGTCCTTCAGGTTGGTAGAACAGGCGTGGTAACGCCGGTAGCGCATCTAAAGAGCGTGCTTGTTGCAGGTTCTACTGTGTCTCGAGCAACGCTGCATAATGAGGACGAAGTGAATCGCCTCGGTCTTCGTATTGGGGATACGGTTATTCTTCAGAAGGCTGGGGATGTGATTCCCGATATTGTGAAAGTGCTGACTGAGTTCCGAACGGGTAAGGAGAAAGTGTGGAAGATGCCGAGTTCGTGCCCAGAGTGCGGCGCGCCTTTGGCGCGCCGCACGATCGGAGCAAAAGCCTCCGAGACGTCCGCTGCCTACTACTGCAACAATCCTCACTGTCCCGCAAAAGACCGTCGCACATTTTACTACTTCACGTCCAAGGCAGCTTTTGACATCGAACACCTCGGCCCCAAGAACCTTGATGTGCTTCTTGACGAAGGACTAATTACCATACCCGCAGACATTTTTACTTTGAAAAAAGGCGATCTTCTCGCACTCCCACGATTTGCCGAGAAGTCTGTCGATAATCTTTTGGAGGCGATTGAAAAAGCTCGCAGTGTAAAACTTGAGCGTTTTATCGTCGCGCTCTCTATCCCGAACGTGGGCGAAGAAACCGCCATTGATTTCGCTGAACATTTCGGTACTTTTGAAAAATTTAGAAAAGCTACACACGTGGAACTTTCAAACATTGAAGGCGTCGGCCCAATTGTTGCCGAGTCTGTTGTTGAATGGTTTGCCGACGAGCATTACTCGCATAAAGCTGATGAATTATTGAAGCAGGTGAAAATCGAAAATCCTGAGCCAAAAACATTGAGCAAGCATTCAGCTGGTAAAATATTCGTTCTTACCGGAACCCTCCCAACACTTTCACGCGATGAAGCAAAGGAATTAATCCGCAAAGCCGGTGGAAAGGTGGCAAGCTCTGTTTCCAAGAAAACTGATTTTGTAGTCGCAGGGGAGAGCGCTGGATCAAAGCTCGATGAGGCGCAAAAGCTTGGGGTAAAAGTCATTTCGGAAGCTGAATTTTTGAAATTAATCAAATAGTGTATACTCTTTGATATGGACATCAAAGACATCGACAAGCTCGCCGAACTTTCCCGTTTGGAAATACCTCAGGCTGAAAAAGAGCAGGTTTTAAAGGACCTAACTTCCATCGTAGGGTATATCGCCCAGATAAGCGAGGTTTCAGTTCCGAGCGACCTTATACCCGAATATGATTTGCAGAACGTCATGCGTGAAGACGTGGCAACCAATGACAGCGGAGAGTATACTGATCGACTTATCGCTCAGATGCCTGATCACGAAGGAAGTCTTCTAAAAGTTAAACAGATTCTCTAATATGATTGATCTTTCTACACTTACAATTGAAAAGGCGCATGACGCTCTCAAGAAAGGCGAGTACACAGTTCGCGAATTATGCGAAGCGTATTTAGCAGTTATTAATGAAAAAAACGCCGACATCAATGCCTATCTTGAAATCTATTCTGACGTAATGGAGCAAGCTGATGCTGCGCAGAAACGATTTGCTGATGGAACTGCCACAGCAATGACGGGTATCCCCGTTGCCCTCAAAGATAACATGCTCCGCGAAGGAGAACATGTAAGCGCAGGATCAAAAATCCTCGAAGGATACAGCGCAACATACAACGGAACAATGGTGAAGCTCCTTGCAGATGCAGGTGCTGTTTTCCTCGGACGAACTAACATGGATGAATTTGCTATGGGATCTTCTACTGAAACATCAGCCTATGGAAACACAAAGAATCCGCTCGATACTTCACGAGTTCCTGGAGGGTCGTCAGGTGGAGCGGCAGCTGCACTTGCGATGAATGGCGCTCTCGTTTCAATGGGCTCAGATACTGGAGGATCGATCCGCCAGCCAGCAGCATACTGTGGCCTTGTTGGACTCAAGCCAACATACGGTGCAGTTTCTCGTTACGGTATTATTGCAATGGGAAGCTCTCTTGATCAAATCGGACCGCTTACCAAGAACGTCCGCGACTCAGCTATCGTCCATTCGATGATTTCAAAGTATGATCCAATGGACAGCACTTCAATGCCTGAGGCAAAACGCGCACAGGCAAATAAGCCGCTCATGAAAAAGATCGGTGTCCCATCTTCATTTTTGAATGGTCCGGGCATAGATCCAGAAGTTCTCGCGAACTTCAATCTGAGCATTGAAAAACTCAAAGGTGCAGGCTATGAAATCGTTGATGTATCGCTTCCAATGATGCCGTACTCTCTCGCTGTGTACTATATTCTCATGCCGGCAGAAAGCTCAACTAACCTTGCACGTTTTGATGGAATTCGTTATGGAAAACAAGTAAATGGCGAAACATTGTTGGATACATACAAGCTTTCTCGAGGAACAGGTTTCGGACGTGAGGTCCGCCGCCGCATACTTTTGGGTGCGTACATACTTTCTCATGGCTACTATGACGCGTATTACAACAAAGCCATAAAAGTGCGAAACGAAATCACCAAAGAACTCAATAGCATTTTTGAAACAGTTGATGTTATCGCTACGCCGACAACGCCAAGTGCTGCTTTCAAATTTGGAGAAAAGTCAGGCGATCCAGTCGCTATGTACTTGTGCGATATCTTTGCTGTTCCCGCAAACATTGCCGGCATTCCTGCTATTTCTGTTCCGTCAGGCAAGAATCGCGACAACATGCCGCTTGGAATTCAATTCATGTCAGCGCATTTCACAGAAAATACTTTGTTTACGATTGCGGAAGAGTTCGAAAAACTAGTATAATAGGCACATGGCAGATGCACATGGTGGAGAAGAAGGCGGTGGACACTGGCTCGGCATTACGCTGGGAATTTTGGCGGTAATCGCAATACTTGCGGTGGTGTTCTTCGGGCTTACGCAGCCTTTTACTCCAACATATCTCAACCTTGATTTTATTTTTGGAAAGATGCTACATGGCCTACAGGCTATCGTTAGTTTTTTTATTGATTATCGAGTAGGCTCTGGCCTCAAGGTTACTATTGGTGTTATTTCTGTGTTCCTTATCGGACTCAACTTTTATCTATTCCTCAGACTTCTTGAAATGGAAGATGAGCATGCTGACCACGTGTATCATCATGCAGATGATACGACCAAGCCTCATTCGCTCTTGAAACACGTTTTGGGAGATGCAAAGGACTTGGGCAAAGATATGGTTGGGGCGGTGATAGGAACTACGACAGTTGCGGACAAAGCAGCTGACGCTATCAACAGAGTTTTGTATCGCGATGAGGCTGACTTGATCGAGCCAATGTCTGCAGGTCCTTCACAGCCGCTACGATCAGAGCCTAACGAAAAGGAGGGCAGTTCAAAATGGCGTATGGTGATCAAACATATGAGCTCGAAAAATCCTTCTGACTGGAAGATCGCTCTTATCGAGGCAGATACTATTCTCGATGCCCTAGTGGAACGCGCTGGTTTTCCTGGGGCAACATTGGGTGAACGCCTCAAGAATGCAGATAGGGGAGTTTTTCAGACATTGAATTTTGCTTGGGAGGCCCACAAGGTGCGAAACCGCATTGCGCACGAAGGCTCTAACTTTGTTCTCTCTGAACGTGATGCTAAAAAGGCCATTTCTGAATACGAAGAAGTTTTTAAAGAATTTGATTATATATAGGTATTTTATAAGGCGAGCTTGCAAATTCCTCGTTTTTCAGTACAATGGCTAGGCGCTTCTCAAGGCGTTTTTATATATCGCGGGGTGGAGAAAGGGTTATCTCACAAGGCTCATAACCTTGAGATCCCGGTTCGAGTCCGGGCCCCGCAACAATTCGGCACGTGACATGCCTAAACATGTCTAAGGTCGAAGAGCTTTAGTCGCTGGTTTTGCCATAGACATAAAGCAAAGCAGTTTGCTTTATGTCGGCGTAGCTCAGACGGTTAGAGCGTGGGACTCATAAGCCCAAGGTCGGAGGTTCGATTCCTCCCGCCGACACACTGCGGTTATGCCGCAGAGACGTTACCAGCGTCTATAAACATACGCGGTCGTAGCTCAACTCAGGTTGACTATAGCGAGCACCCGCCTTGACGGACTCGGAAATCGCAAGACGTTACCAGCGTCTATAAACATACGCGGTCGTAGCTCAACTGGTTAGAGCACCCGCCTGTCACGCGGGAGGTTGCCGGTTCAAGTCCGGTCGACCGCGCATATAGAAAAAGAACCCCACGATGGGGTTCTTTTTCTATATGCGCGGTATGTATAAGAACTGATATAATGAAACTTATGAAAATGGAAAATTACAGTTTTAATCAAAACGAAAATAAAAACAAAAATGATAGTACCGTACAGCAGAATGAACGTCACCCGAATTTGTACGAGCATTTTTTAGGGATTTCTATTGATGAACTTTCCGGCAAAAAGGTTCTCAATATTGGCAGTGGCAGAACAGGTTTATTAGAAAAGGCGATGGCACGTAAAAACGTCCTTGTTTCTACTATGAGCCCTTCATTTGCTAACGAAGGAGTGAGTGGGGAAGAAATGAGAAACGCGTATGCTCAAAAGCCCTTGCTTAATACACTCAGAAAAAAACTCAAATTAAAAAATTATCAAATGGATATTAATACTATTGCTTCAAAAGTTGAAGACGGTATTCCGCTTGCAGATAATTCCATGGACTGTATTCTTGCGTTATATAGCGTTCCTTTGTATCTTGAAAGTGATGCGGAAAAGGAAACGTTAATTTCTGAGATAGAGAGGGTACTAAGTGAAAAAGGAAAAGCGTCGCTCTATCCTGTTCCAGAAAACCAAAAGAAATTATTCTCAGAACTATTAGAAAAAAATCTTATCCAGTTTTCTTTTGTAGAAGTAGCAGAAACAGGCGATGTTGTTTATCCAGGTCAAGCATGTTATCGCTTGGAAATTGTGAAGTAATATATGAAAAATAATTATTACTGTAAGCCGACAAGCGTCTTTAAAAGAAATTAAAAAAGATATATACTATATATATGACATTACAAAAAATAGATATCGCTCTTATTCACTTCTTCCGCCGCTACTCAGTTCCGGCTGCAAGATTTGGGTTGTTCGTAGTATTCTTCTGGTTCGGTATTCTAAAAGTTCTAGGCCTCTCTCCAGCAAGCGGCCTCGTGGAACGCTTGTTCGAGCAGACGATACCTTTTATGAGCTTTCACACGTTTTTGATTGGGTTTGGAATCTTTGAATGTATTATCGGTATTATGTTTATATTCAAGGGACTTGAGCGAATCGTTATTCCGCTTCTCTTCATACACATGATCACAACATTTGGTCCGCTTGTTTTTCTTCCACAGGAAACTTGGAATGGATTTATGGTTCCTTCTCTTGAAGGCCAGTACATCATAAAAAATCTTGTCATAATCGCTGCAGCAGTAGGTATTGCAGCACATCTCCATCCGCTTCCGTCCAAAGATTGAAAATCAATCCAAAATCAGGTAGTATAGGCAAGTCACAGGGAATGAGTAGCAGTACTCATTTTTTGTTTACAAAATAGCATGCCGTTGTAGCTCAGCTGGTAGAGCACTCCATTGGTAATGGGGAGGTCTCGGGTTCAAACCCCGACAACGGCTCAGAATAAAAATAATTGCCAAAGTAGCTCAGTTGGTAGAGCACGTCTTTCGTAAAGACGGGGTCGTGAGTTCAATCCTCACCTTTGGCTCATTGAGGCTATCTATAGTGATACTCTGTTTTCCCCAATGGAAATAGGCTTGTTTTGTGGCAGTTGGTATACTTTTAGTAGTTATTAACTAACATATGGAGCATCGGTTCCGAGCATATGAAAAACTCACTACTAGTACGTTTGGCAGCTTATAGCATTATTGCGCTGTCTTTTTTATTTGGAGCTGTTGCAGTTCACGCTCAAGATGCTGCTTCAGATGTGGCAAAAGAAAATGCTTTTCCAGAACAAATTGATTTTTTCCGCACAGATATAACGCTTCACCCTGATGCAACAATAACTGTTGTTGAAACAATTGATTACGATTTCAAGGAGCTCGAGCGTCATGGCATTTATCGTGATATTCGTTTATCAAAGGTAGCAGGGGCGTTGCGCGAACTTGGCATCAACGATGATATCCACGTACAGGATGAAAATGGAAGATCTTCGTACTTGTTCACGATTGAAGATGGTAATCCTCTTCATATTCGTATAGGAGACCCCGATGTACTAGTAAGCGGCAAGCATGTCTACAAGATCAGCTATACGGCGAAAAACGCCATTGGTTATTCTGACGACAGAGATGAGATCTATTGGAACGCAACAGGAAATGAATGGGAAGTTCCAATTATGGCGGCAGAGGCCCATGTTTTTGTTCCAGGCAATAGAGTAGCGAAAAACTTTGTTTCCTCATATTGCGGTCCGCTTGGAAGCAAGTCTCCATGCACTACTGAACTGCCCATCTATGATCCAGCGCGCGATGTGACGGAATTTGTTTTTACTACTCGTGAAGGAGCATCTCTCTATCCAGGCTCAGGAATGACAATTGCTGTCGGTTTCGAAAAAGGAATTCTTGCTTCACCAACAAAGTGGGATAGGGTATTGGTGTGGCTAGATGATCATTGGTTCTATCCCATGCCACTTATTGTCATTGCTGCTTGGTTTGCAAAACCATATAAGCGGTGGCTTCGTCGCAGGAAGTATTACCAGAAAAATACCATTGTGGTTGAGTATGATGCCAATGGATATACACCCTTGGAGGCTGCTGGAATTCTCCGTGGCGGAATCGGCGCAAAAGATCTTTCAGCTGAAATCATTTATCTTGCAACGCGAGGTTTTTTGATTATAAAGAAAGTTGATGGCATATATTCATTCGAGGGAACAGGAAAGCCGACAGATGGATTAAATTACGCTGACCTTTTATTGTTGGACGGTATTTCTGGAAAAAGCGAGTCCGAGTTATCCAATACTTTTTACACCACGGCCGAATTAGTCTGTAGCAAGACCGGGGAAACTTTAGAAGCTGCAAAATTGCTCGAGCTTCGCAAAGGGAAAAAAGATTTTAGGGCGATCGGCAGTGGGGTAAGTATTGTGCTCGGCCTCTTCTTTGCGGTTAACCCAGGGATCTTCGTGTTCTTCTTTGCTGGGTGGAAATTCGGCTATATTTTCTCAGTATCAGCAATTCTTATTGGTTTCTTGTCCGTAGTCTTTAGTACACGCAAGGCGTATCTGACAGACTTGGGCTTTGAAGCTGAACGATCGCTACTTGGTTTAAAAGAATATATTTCTGTTGCAGAAGAAGAACGCATTGCATTTCATAATGCACCTGCTAAAAATCCGGAGATTTTTGAAAAATTATTGCCGTATGCAATGGTCTTGGGTTTGGAAAAGCAATGGGCAAAAGAGTTCGAGGGAATCTATACGGTTCCGCCAAAATGGTATTCTGACGCGAATATGTCCAATTTCTCAGTTTTGGCGTTTAGCTCCTCGTTGAACGGGTTTACGAGCAGTACTTCATCTGCAATGTTTTCGTCTCCAGTAAGCTCTTCTAGCGGCGGATCATTCGGTTCTTCTGGCGGCGGGTCTTCCGGTGGCGGCGGCGGGGGAGGTGGTGGAGGAAGTTGGTAGCTAGTTCTGGTAGTTATTCTCGGTTGAAATGACCTATGGTTTTACTGCAGAACAAGTGATTGTATGTAAACTTATCCATGCTTTTCTAGTGTGGATAAGTTTTTAGTTTGCGTAGGGGATGGTTGGTATACTATCTCTATTATTAAAGTATTGTAATTCATATCACTATGGACCAAACAAATCCTCCAGCTGGGCAGACTCCAGTTTCGGAGCCAGTAGCAACTTCGCACAAAGGGCTCTATGCTTCAATTGCAGTAGTCATCGTATTTATACTCGCACTTGGGGGCTATCTCTTATATTCAAATGTACTAAAGCCGAAAGCAGAGGCACGTGCACGAGCAGAGAAGTTCGCACTCCTTGATCAAAAGATCGCAGCAGCAGGAGAAGAATACGTCCCACTTACTACGGAAGAATACGATATGCTTCTTTCACGGCCAGTAGAGAATCCAGCAGTAAAGGGCATCACTGGTACTACAAGTGGTATTGCAATCGGTTTTGACGGTAGCGAAATATCAGCAGCATTTGCAAAAATTCCCAATGTAGACTCTCCCCAAGAAGTCTTTATTCGACTTGATTCAATCAAGAAAAAAGACGGCACAGAAGTTTTTGATCTGGAAAGCTCGTTTGAAGCAGACAATGATATGTTTACTGATCTTGAACTTGATAAGCGAAGTTCAGGCATTACGCCATACTGGATCGGTAGTCGTGATGTCCATCTTACGAATGATAACTATAATTTGAAAGCGAGCGATGTTGCAAGTGTTTCAGGAAAAGTAGTTTTTAGTTTACCTACAAATATCCAGATTCTTACATTGACTGCGGCAGATAAGGGAGTTGAAAAGGCGTTTGGCGGCGGATTTGTTACTCTAGAAGACATTACTGATTCAAAAGTTACTTACTCATATTCAGGATTCCCGGATGACTTCTATGCTGAAACTGGCGTTGATATAAACGGCAAAGAAGTCTACGTTGATGATTACAACTGTGAAAATGGAACATGCGAAATGACTGTAGATCATGCAGTTGCTTACAAATTCTATGCTGCAACGGTCGTAGAAAAAGAATACCCGTTTACGCTGTTGGCTACAGGTACAACACCTGTAGTAGCAAAAACTGCTCCAACTGCTCCTGCGGTCACTACTGTTGAGCCAAAAATACAGGAAATGCCTGCAGCTGCAACTTCTGAGTCTGTTACAGTAGAAGAAAAAAAAGCTGTTATTGCAGCATACTTTTCATTTGAAAAAATCCTTGATAGCAAAGATGCAAATCAGTTTTTGACTTTCATAAAGAAAGCATACCCAGATCGTGCGGCCGAAGCCCAGGCAGAATTCGATAAGGATCCAGATATTCAAAAGAATTTTGGTGAAGCAGTAAGCATGTTTAAGATGGCGATGGGGTATGGTGATGTAACTGATGCTCTGCTTCGTTCTACAAAAGCACAGTGGTCAAAAGATGACGAGAGTCATATTAGTATCGAAATTGATGGTTCAGACGAAGATAGTACAAACTCTCTCTCTTTCAAGAAAGTTGCGGGAGTATGGTATGTTGATTTTGAGTAAATAAAAGATCCACAAAATGCCCAGCGGCTACGCCGCTGGGCATTTTGTTTTTATTATCTCGGATGTACTGTTTCCTCGTTATCTTTCATCTTCTTGCCCTGGAAAGCCGTAAAGTAGGCTCGAGTATACAGATTATTTACTTTGTTGAAACCGAAGGCTTTGAATCTTCGAGCAGAGGAATCAACGGTGATTTGGGGCTGGAATAGCACTCTGCCTATTTTAGAAAGTCGATGACCAGTGTCTGCGTCTTCGCTGTAGAAATCAATTGAGGTGTCATAGCCGCCGATCTTTTTGAGCGCGCTTGCTCGGATGAAAAAATTACCGCCAACGTAGACGCCGCCTTTGCCAAACCATGGAAAGACGATGCTTCCCGCGCGATAAATATAGTTTTGTCCGAACCCTACGATCAGGCGAAGCCAGAGTGGTCCGTCATAAAAATAGTATGGTCCAGTAACAGCTACCACTTTGTCTGATTTGAAATAGGGGATTGCTGTGGTGATCCAGTTTGGCTTTGGTAGGCAGTCAGCGTCGAGCTGTACGATGATTTCACCGGTAGCTGCCAACCGTCCTGCTTCGCGCGCGTTCAAGATTCCTTTTTTGGGTTCTTTGACGAGCTTGATATGAGAATCTTTTTGCATGTAACCTTGGACTACTTCACTTGTTTTGTCAGCAGAAGCATTGTCGACGACGATCACTTCATAGTCAGGATAATCTTGTTTGGAAACGGCCTCGAGCGTTTTGCCGATCCATTTTTCCTCGTTATAAGCTGGGATGACGATTGAAACTTTCATATGCATGTAATAGTATCATGTTTTTATCCTGTGATATACTCTTGCCATATGGACACGAACGACATCGACGCCCGAATAGCCGTAATAGAAAACGCCATGAGCGAAGGCGATTTTTGGGCTGACAAGAACAAAGCCCAAGCGATGATCAAAGAACTCCAGGATCTCAAAGACAAGAAAGAAGGCATTGGCGGCTTTGACCGTGGGCCTGCGATCATGACCATTCTTTCTGGAGCAGGAGGAGACGATGCAGAAGATTTTTCACGCATGCTGTTTGATATGTATGCAAAGTACTTTGCGAAGCAGGGTTGGAATTACTCAGTTACTCATGAACACAAGAACGACCACAATGGCTACCGCAACATCACTGTTGAAGTATCCGGCAAAAATGTATACGGCAATCTTAAACGAGAATCAGGTGTCCACCGCCTCGTCCGTCTTTCTCCGTTCAACTCAAAAGCAAAACGCAGCACAAGCTTTTCGCTGGTAGAAATAATTCCAAAGATTGCCAAGACAGATATGCCTGAGCTCAAAGATGCTGATGTAGAATTCGAAACTTCCAAAGCTGGCGGTCCAGGAGGGCAGAATGTGAACAAGCGCGAAACCGCTGTACGCATTACACACAAGCCAACAGGCATCACTGTTTCCGTCCGTGAAGAACGATCGCAGGAACAGAATCGAGAACGAGCCATGGAAATTCTTCGTGGAAAATTGTATGCAAAAGCTGAAACTGAACGAAAGGATTTGAATGAAAGCATGCAAATTTCCAAGACTACAGAGATTGAGTGGGGAAATCAAATTCGAAACTACGTGTTGCATCCTTACAAACTGGTAAAAGATCTGCGAACGGGAGTAGAATCTACCAATCCAGATGCAGTGCTAAATGGGGAATTGGACGAGTTTATTGAAGCCGAGAGAAATCTATAAAAACAAGGATATTTTGTCACTTTGATTGAACCTTTGAAAAGGGTATAATAGACAGGTTCATGATTTACTTCAACAACGTCTCAAAAGTCTATACTGGCGATGAGCCATCGCTCGATACTATCAATCTGACCGTCAATCAGGGCGAATTTGTCTCCATTGTCGGCCATTCAGGCGCCGGCAAGACAACCCTTATCAAACTTATCCTTGCGGAAGAGAAACCTACCCAAGGTAACGTCTATTTCGAGTCACAAGACATTCATAAGCTTTCAGGAAGCGATATGACCAAACTGCGCCGCAAGATCGGTACGGTTTTTCAGGATTTCAAACTACTCCCAAGCAAGACAGCATATGAAAACATCGCTTTTGCAATGGAAGCAGCAGGCAAGAGCGAGGAAGAGATACAGTCTGACGTTCCGCATGTGCTCGAACTCGTCGACCTTTCAAGCAAGATCATGCATTTCCCTCATCAGCTCTCCGGCGGAGAAAAACAGCGTCTCGCTATTGCTCGTGCCATCATCAACCAGCCTGATATCATCATTGCGGATGAGCCGACAGGAAACCTCGATCCGATCAATACCTATGAGGTTGTACAGATCTTGAAAAAGATCAATGATCTCGGAACTACGATCATCCTCACCACTCATAACCGCGGCGTCATCGAGCATATTGGTAGGAGAGTGATAACTCTCGACAAAGGTAGGGTCGTCCGAGATGACAAGGATGGCAAATACGTACTATAAATCTAATTTACATACATTATGGCTTGGACAAATACAAAACGAATAATGAGATCAGGAGTAAAGAATTTCAGACGTAATGGTCTTGTTTCTTTCGCTTCAATCCTCGTTGTGACAATCACGCTTTCAGTTATTGCAGCAACGCTTCTTATCCAGGCAGTCTTGAATGCTTCGCTTACAAGCATTGAGCAAAAAGTTGATGTCACTATTTATTTTACAACCCAAGCACGCGAAGCCCAGATTCTCACAATGAAAGAATCAATCCAGCAGTTTCCTGAAGTTGCTGAAGTAAGCTATATTTCAGCCGCTGATGCTATCGCTGCATTTCGCGCAAAGCATGAAAATGATTACCTAACGATACAGGCGCTTGATGAGCTTGATGAGAATCCACTGGGTGCGTCGCTTACGATCAAAGCCCACGAGACTTCTCAATATGAGAGCATAGTCAAAATCCTCGGAGGCGATAGCGCCCTTGCCAAAGACAATGCATCAATCATTGATACTATCAACTACAACAAAAACAAAGACGTTATTGATCGTCTAACTGACCTAATTGCAGGTGCGCGACGACTCGGTATCATTTTGACCGCTGTCTTGGTATTCCTTTCTATTATCATTACTTTCAACACCATACGTTTGACGATCTACTTTGCCCGTGAAGAGATCAATATCATGCGCCTCGTTGGTGCGGACAATCGCTACATTCGCGGTCCATTTATGATCGAAGGCTTGCTCTATGGAGGCATTTCGACCCTGATTACCATCGTGCTCTTCTTCGCCATTACGTATTGGTTCGGCCGAACAATGACTGATTTCCTTGGCTTGAACTTGTTTAGCTACTACACTCACAACTTCTTCCAAATCTTTATTATTATCCTCCTCTCCGGCGCAGCGCTTGGATCTATCTCAAGCTACCTTGCTATCCGCAGATATCTCAAGCACTAATTCATACCTATGGCCTCATCTCTACCTCCCAAGTATCTCTTCATTGTCGGCGGCGTTATTTCCGGTGTTGGAAAGGGAATCGCATCATCATCAATTGCCAAGCTTCTTTCTGATCGAGGATTAAAGGTTACAGCTATCAAAATAGACCCATATATCAACATTGATGCTGGAACTATGAATCCAACCGAGCACGGCGAAGTATTCGTGCTCAAAGACGGAGACGAGACAGACCAGGATATGGGAAACTATGAGAGATTTTTGAACGTTGATCTTACCCGCACAAACTACATGACGACTGGCCGCGTGTATGAAACGGTCATTCACAGGGAACGCAATCTTGAGTACGGAGGCAAATGCGTAGAAGTAGTTCCGCATATTCCGCTTGAGGTCATAGCCCGCATCAAGGCTGCTCAAAAACAGGCAAATGCAGATGTTGTCCTTATCGAAGTTGGCGGAACTGTAGGCGAATACCAGAACATGTTGTTCCTCGAGGCTGCCCGCATGATGAAGACCAAAAATCCTCACGATGTATTTTTCGCAGTTGTTTCATATCTGCCAGTTCCATCCAAGGTAGGCGAAATGAAAACCAAGCCAACGCAAATGGCAGTACGAACGCTCAATGCTTCGGGTATCCAGCCTGACCTCATTATTGCTCGCGGAGAAAGTCGCCTCGATGAAAAGCGAAAAGAAAAGATTGCCTATATGTGCAATGTTCCTGCAGAACATGTTATTTCAGCTCCCGATGTAGATAGTGTGTATGACGTGCCCCTAAATTTTGAGCGTGAAGGACTGGGTAATATTCTCTGCGATATGATGGCTACCAAATGTTCTTCAACTATCAGTCCTGAAGGCAAAAAATGGCGAGATTTCGTAAAGAAAGTGCACACTGCAAAAAAGGAAGTTCATATTGCAGTTATCGGCAAATATTTTGAAACAGGGGAGTACATGCTTGCCGACTCATACCTTTCAGTTATCGAAGCGATCAAGTATTCAGCATATACCCAAAACCTTAAACCAGTTTTGACATGGTTGAATGCAATCGATTTTGAAGCAAATCCTAAGAAATTAAAAGAACTCAAGACGTTTGATGGCATCATTGTTCCTGGGGGATTTGGTTCTCGTGGGATCGAAGGTATGTTGAACGTCATTCGTTTCGCTCGAGAAAACAAGATTCCCTATTTTGGACTTTGTTATGGAATGCAATTGCTTGTCATTGAATATGCTCGCAATGTTGTCGGTCTCAAGGGAGCGCATACGATCGAGGTCAATGCTGATACCAAGCATCCGATTGTCCATATCATGGAACACCAGAAAGAAATTTTGGCAAAGGGTAAGTACGGCAACTCAATGCGACTTGGTGAATATCCTGCAGTTCTGAGGCCTGGTACAATCGCTCGCAAGGCATATGGCGCAGCAGAAGTTCTCGAACGCCACCGCCATCGTTACGAAGTGAACAATGCTTTTGTTCCTGACCTTACTGCCAAAGGTCTCGTATTTTCCGGAACTTCACCAGACGGCAAGCTGATGGAAATCGCCGAGCTTCCACAAACTAAGCATCCGTTTTTCCTTGGTGTGCAGTTTCATCCAGAATTCCTTGCTCGACCACTTCGCCCGCATCCATTATTTAGCGCCTTCATCAAGGCAGCTTCAAAGAAGAAATAAATTTCAATAATGTCACAATTCTTGCAACAACAGACGGACAGTATTAAAGCGAAACGTCTCAAGAAAAGAACCGAAAAGGTGCTTAAGGATTTCAACTCAGAATTGGAAACATTGTTAAATGAGGCAAAAGGGGAAATTTCTGAGGAAAAAAAGATGCGAGACAAGAAGAGAATAGAGGAGTTAACCAGAGAAATTCAACAACTCCAATAACATGGAAACTAAACCCACTATTTCAAATAAGACTGAAACTCAGCCTGTCGAGACACTTGAGTCTGTTCATGCAGAGAAGACACCTTCGATATTGGCGCGGACAAAAGAATATGTTTCCACAAAGATAGGGGAAGGCATTCGAACATTGAATGCTCTTTCGCCAATCGCTTTTGCTGAAATGGGGGCTTCTCCGTATAATGCCAAACTTGATATTGTGAAAGAAAAATATACTGATCTTCTAGAGAGGGAAACATATTTTGAAGAACACCCGAATGAAGAATTGGCGGAGTTGCGCAAGTATTCGTTCATGTCAGAAGAGGAAGTAAGTACTGCTCTTGGTTCTGTCGCCGAAGGAAAAGAAGGAACAGATCGAGATCAGGAATACCAACAGCTTTTCAATACTGTATTTTCCCGCATTGACGCCGAAACGGGATACTTGGATGCAATCGACGAGACTATAGGCAAGCAAAATCTTCTCGACGGGAAGCCGGCTGCTGACGCAGGTGTTCCAATCAAATTTGGAAATAAAAGTTTTCCTGAGAAAGCTGGAGTATATACTGGTAAAAGTGTGTTTCTGGAGACTGATGTACCAACACCACTTTCATTGCTTCAAGAGCTTGCGACTGAAGGCAAATCGAGCTCGCTTGATACTCTGCATCATGAGCTCATTCATAAAATGGATGGACATGAGGACATGAAAGAACGAAAACTTCCCGCAAGTGAGTACATGGCAACTGGCGTAATTACAGCAGCTATTATTGCGCTCGGCGTCGCAGAGAAGGGAAATATGTCAGGAGCGGAAGCTCTTCTTGTCGGTGCGGCTACAGTGAGTCCATTAGCACGCCTGCTTTTAAAATCGAGAGGAAAAGAAAAAACCGCTGAAATTTTAACTGAAGCGCACGCACATATCGCCGGACGCAAGGCTCATTTGGAATTTACCACTGATGGCCTGGCTGAGCATCTTTCGAAAAACTATGGAGTAACTTCTGAAGAAAATATTGAAAAGGTATATACTGCCAGCGATTCCATTCAACGCCTCCATGCATTGGGCATGACGGAAAAAGAGATTGGCTCACTTGTTCATTCTTCGGTTTGGAACGACGAGAAAAAGACGTGGCCGGAAATGCAGGAAGCCATAGTTCGCGGAATGTCAGAAAGGAATGTTAGCGAGGAAGAACTGAATGCATTTATGCAGGAGGAGCGCATGCGTAACGCCATAGACAAGCTTAAGGTTAAGAAAATCGCTCAAGAAGAGATCAAGAAGCTTTCATCAGTCCAAAAAGATTCCCAAAAAATACCAATGTAATACATTGGTATTTTTTAATCTAAAAGTAACATATCCACAGGCATGCTTTGTTTACAAGCCTTTTCCTGTTACCATGTATATAGGTGTCGAATACAGACGGTACTTCCGTCACTTACTAGCTTATTCATAATCATTAGTTATATCTATGTATATCAACAAAAATATTCTCGGTGCCGTTATTGCAGTACTTGCTATTGGAGGACTCGTGTATGCCGCTAGCCGAATGAACACTACGGATGTGGTGGTGCCAGAACCTTCAGCTACGACAGCCGCTCCAGTACAGCCGACGACTCCAACAACTCCATCTTCACCTCTAAAGCCCGGCGCGCCAATCGTAACTACAAGCACTTCTGTCGTTGCTTCAAATTCAACAGCAAACGTAACTGGAACAATCAATCCAAACGGATCGGGAACAGCGTACTGGTTTGACTACGGAACAACGACTTCATTTGGAGCAAAGACGCTTCCACAGTCGCTCGGTGCTGGCTACGGAACAATTTCAGCCCCAACATATATCAGCGGATTGAAAGCAAACACAACATACTACTATCGTTTAACAGGAGAAAACATGTACGGAACTGTGAGTGGCGTAACACACACATTCCAAACAAACAGCAATCCTCCAACACCAGTTGTGCTTCCTATAGCAACAACATACTCGACAAATGATGTTCAGAGAAATTCTGCAATCGTCAAAGGCCAAGTAAACACTAACGGCGTTGCTGCTAATTTCTGGTTTGAATACGGAACAAGTACAAACCTCGGAGCAATCTCTACTATCCAAACTCTTGATGCCACTACTGGTTCACGAGATGTAAATATGCAGGTGCTCAATCTTGCTTCACAGACAAAATACTACTACCGTATCAACGCTCAGAACCAGTTTGGTACTGTTCATGGATCAATCCTGAGCTTCACAACAACGGGCCCTGCGAACAACGAAGGCGCACCGGAAGCAAGCACAGACGATGCTACAAATGTTGCAAAGAATAGCGCGACATTCAACGGACGCATTGATCCAAACGGCGTGGCAACGACATATTGGTTTGAGTATGGAACTACTCCAGCCCTTTTGAGCCTCACTGTTACTGCTTCACAGAATCTTGCTGCTGGCCAAACCACCAAGTCTGTGAGTCTTCCAGTAGCTGGCTTAGGTTCAAGCACAAAATATTATTACCGAGTCATTGCCCAGAACCAATATGGCCTTGATTATGGTGATATTGAATCATTCACTACAAAGCGATAATACTCAAGAAAATGCCTGTTTTTCAGGCATTTTCTATACCAAAAACTGTAATATTGGTATAGTTAGTACGTCACCGTATATATAGGTAATTTATAAGAGTTAATCATATGAAGATAATTAAAAAAACAATTCAATTATTTCTGATTGCTGCAATTGCATCGGTATCATTTGCCGGCGAGCAATCTGTCAAAGCTCAATCTTCGGTAATGCCTGTCGCAATTCAATGCGTCAGCCTCGGCAGCAATTTTGGCATCGGCAACTTCGATGTCTATGCTGGGGGACAGGTCAATGCTTTGCAAACGTACTTGTATCAAAACGGATACATGACCCATGTTCCAACCGGATACTATGGCGGATTAACTGCGAGCGCAGTTGCTAATTTCCAGCGAGCTAATGGCATCCAAGCAACAGGGTATGTTGGACCGCTGACTCGAGCACGATTGCAAGCTGTCACCTGCGGAGGCCCAATCATCAGTCAAACTTCAATTTCATCTCTAAGTCCATATGCTGGCCCGATCGGTTCAACAGTGTATATTGATGGTACAAGCCTGAATAACGGAGTTATTTATTTTGGTGGAATGGCCATGAATACAAACACTGCATTTGTTGGAACTACAAGCAGAATTTCATTTGTAGTTCCAAACTACATAACTCCATGTCCGCCAAACGCAAACTGCATTCAGATGGCTCAGCAAGTTATGCCAGGAGTCTATCCAATCTACGTTCGAAACTCAGATGGTTCAGTCAGCAACACGGTTAACTTTACTGTGACGGGATCTGGAACAACACAGCAGTTTTCAATCGCAGGCGTTGATGCTCCAAGTACGCTTACATACAACAATGTTGGTACCTGGACTATTCGCGTAAACAATTCTGGAGGAAATCTCCGCTATAGTGTTGTGTGGGGCGATGAGTATCCGATGTCTTACAATGCAAGCATAGCAGCTCCTTCTCAGACTTATCAATCAAGCGCGACATTCACTCACTCATACAGCCAAACGGGAACATATCACCCAACATTCACTGTTACCGATGATGCTGGGCGAACAGCGACAATCAGCACAAGCGTGGTCGTTACTCCGATTTATTACTACTAGAACATTGATCGTTTAATGCAAAAAACACCGTAAAATGCGGTGTTTTTTGCTGCATGGATTGCGAAAAACCTAAAAAAATGTATGATATAAGGGCTTTTAATCCAAAAGCGTATATATCGTGTATACATTGCGGAATCGTCTAATGGTAGGACATCTCCCTCTGGAGGAGGTTATCTTGGTTCGAATCCAGGTTCCGCAGCCAGTCTGGACACCGTTCCGCCCGACCAGGGTGGGTCAAACGGTGTACAATTCATAGTATGAAAAATCAACAAGGAAAAATGATGCTCATCACGGCACCTTGCTGGCAATGCAACAAGGATATGCTGGTTGCTCTTGTTGGTGATGATAATGGAAATATGGATTATGGCCCCGAAGGATTTAATCCAAAAGAAATAGCACTCGCTGAGAAAAATGGAGTGCTCTTAAAGAAAGTTAATAGTAAAACCGCAGAGGAAACTTACCTTGCTAATGTATGTCCGAAATGCGGAGCTTTTGTCGGACAGTGGTTTTATTTTGCTAATTATTATACTGAAGCTTTGTACGGGCACTTGAAATATCGCAGAGTTGAATAGATCTAATTGCCTTCGAGCACAACTTTTCTGTCTATCAAAATGAGCCTACTCTTGAATGATTGCATTAGTTCTCGCTTCTCTTCAATCGTGCCTTCCTTGAGAAGATACTTTGCATAGGATCGCAAATCAAGACCGCTCTGTTTTGTCTGCTGATCTTCGCTCAAGCCGAGTACTTTATTTCTAAAATGATTGAACCGTCCCATCTCTTTTTCAAGTTTCTGCTTCACTCCGATAGTATTTAAATCAATCTTGTCGATAATAGCTGTTAGTTGCTCTATCAAATCCTCCTCACGTAAATATTTGTTCTTGCACGCTTTGTCATAAAATTGTGTACAGCCGTAGTACACGTATTTGTTTGTGCCCCCATCTACCAATGATTTAAACTTTTCTTCGGCAGTCACCCCGGAATTGAAGAGTTCATCAAATTCTTAGAAGAGAGCAAGAGTGTCACCTGGTGGTATAAGAACGGCGATGCTGGAAGTGAGTTCTTTTCAATCTCTTATTTCAACCCTGACGAGAACAAAGAAAAACTTTTTTATCCTGACTGGATATTCAAAGCTAAAGATAAAATCTGGATTATTGATACCAAAAAAGGTACAACAGCAGAGCTTGCCGATACGGCCTATAAAGCTGAGGCCCTCCAGGAATGGCTTAAGGGAAAGAAGGGGCTAGCAGGAGGAATTACGGTGCAGGATGGACCAAACGGATGGAAAGTGAACTCAAACGCCAAATATACTTATTCAACTGCACTTAAGGACTGGACCGCGCTTCGAGACTTATTAAACTAGCTATTTAATATCTAGTGTTCGTGAGTGTGTTCCGCGCCTCCTTTCACCGATGAATAGATCGCTGGATTTTCTTCACCAGTAACTTCAAGCACTGCCCAAGCGCCTTTATTCATGCGAGCAAGTGCGTGGTCTACGAGGAGATATTTTCCTGGCACGTCGAGGGTAAACTCCACGATGCTTGATCCGCCTGGAAGTACGGCGGTCGTTTGCACATTCTTTTCTATAGATCCTCCGATGTTTCCTTCTGGATAGACTGTATCAAAGATTTCTCCAATGACATGGAATGAGGAGATAAGATTAACACCGCCATTGCCGACGTAGATGCGGATTTTTTCGCCGACTTTTGCATGCATGCGCGGAGCGCCTTCAATTCTACCGTTGAAGACGACATAGTTAGGATCGCCATCAAGAAGCGCGTTCGAGTCAAATGCTACGAGGCCTTTTTTACCAAGCTGGCCGATTGTGTAAAGCTCGCCTTGGACGATATAAAATTCTTTATCAACTTTCGATAATCCCGCTTTTGGATCAACCAAGATTAGTCCGTACTGGCCATGCGAATTGTGTGTAGAGACGTTTGGCATAGCGCAGTGATAGATATACAGTCCTGGGTTAAGCGCTTTCCAACGGAATGTTTTTGTTTCGCCAGGGAGCACTTCGGTGAGTGAGGCGCCTCCGCCTTGCCCTGTTACGGCATGAAGGTCGATATTGTGATGGTGCAGGCTTGATGGATCATTAGTAAGCGTGAGTTCTACCGTATCACCTTCGCGTATGCGGAGCATTGGTCCTGGAGTCTGACCATTATAGGTCCAGTAATTGTAGTAAATGCCAGGAGAGATCTCTGCAATAACTTCCTTTACATCGAGGTGAATGCGAACGACTCCATCGGCATCAGGCTTCTGTGGCTCTGTCGGAACGGCAGTAGGATCAGCTCCAATATCAGCGACGCGCTCGAACTTATTTTCATACAAAAAGAAATCAAGGATTTTATTGAAAGGAATGGATGCAGGAACACCGCCTGGAGCATGTGAGTGCATAAAGGCTGGCATAGCGAATGTCGGGGGATAGGTGCGGTTGGCTATGAGTCCAACAAAAAAAGCTACTACAAAAAGACACAACGGAATAAGTACCATCTTGTGCTTAAAAAAACGCATAAAATGAGTGCGTTTTTGAAGCTGATACAAAATAAAAATGACGGCAACGGCTCCGACTACTGCTGATACTAATTCAAGAAGCATGTATGTAAGCATGACTTTATTTTATCACTAATAAAAGTTTTTCCACATTTGCTATTCGTGTGGCCGCGGGAGTATACTGATAATCCAACTAGTTGCATAGTTTCGCAACTATGAAATTAGTATACTCCATAGCGTATGTCGGACGCAATAGGGGGAGGAAATGATATATGAATAGATACGTAAAAAATTGGTTCAAGTTCGTGCTCGGGTTTATTGTGTGCTTGCTTATTCGTCTTATTCCATTTCGTCCTCCGAATATCGAGCCGATACTGGCAACTACCATGCCGTTTTCACGCGCGTATGGCAGAACGGCAGGATTTTTCTTTGCTTTCGGAAGCATGGTCCTTTTTGATCTCATTGTAGGGAAAGTGGGAGTGTGGACATTCATTACTGCGGTCGCTTACGGTATCGTGGGGCTTTGTGCAGCAGTCTATTTTAAGAATAAGAAGAACACTGCTTGGAATTATGCAAAGTTTGCGGTTATCTCGACGATATTCTTCGATGTGGTTACAGGCTTTACCATTGGACCGATCTTTTTCGGGCAGCCGTTCATTGCCGCTGTTATCGGGCAGATCCCGTTTACGGCAATGCATCTCCTCGGAAACGTATCCTTTGCCCTCGTTCTCTCTCCTGCGCTCTATACCTTTGTGATTGAAAACAAAAAATTCGAGTCCTCGCGCTTATTTATTAACCTTAAACCAAAACACGTATGAAAAAAGTACAAGAAGAAAAAATCACCAGTATCCAAAAGCGCGACGGCTCAATCGTTCCTTTTGATGCCTCTCACATCACACAGGCAGTTTTCCGAGCACTTTCCGCAACAGGCGAAGGAGGAGAAGCTGAAGCAGGTCGTATTAGTGCAGCAGTCATGAAATCTCTCTTTGCTCTCAAAAAAGAGCGTAAGGAAAAGTATTCGGTCCCTCATGTAGAGACTATCCAAGACGTTGTCGAGAACGAACTCATTGCCGCACGTTTCAGCCAGACTGCAAAGGCGTACATTTTATATCGCAAGGAACGGGAGCGTTCCCGTAAAGAACACGGCATGGTTTCGGATAAGGTAAAAAAACTTGTTGCCGAAAGTAAGCAGTATTTCCGCAATCCGCTTGCCGAGTTCGTTTACTATCGTACGTATGCCAAGTGGATTGCCGAAGAAGGCCGCCGCGAGACGTGGATTGAGACAGTAGACCGTTACGTGAACTTCATGAAGGAAAATCTGGGTTCTGGATTTACGAATAAGGAATACGAAGAGATACGAGAAGCAATTTTGAAACAGGAAGCAATGCCGTCCATGCGACTCCTCCAGTTTGCAGGAAAGGCAGCCCGCAAGCAGAACGTCTGCGCGTATAACTGCTCATTTATTGCACCGCGCTCCTTCCAGGATTTTGCCGAGATTATGTATATCTCTATGTGTGGTACGGGAGTAGGGTTTTCTGTAGAAAGTGAAAACGTCCAAGCTCTTCCACAAATACAAAAGCAAACGGGTAAGAAGCTCCCGACGTATGTTATTGCTGATAGCCGTGAAGGTTGGGCTGACTCACTCGCGCTCGGCATGAAGACATGGTACGAAGGCAGCGACATCGATTTTGATTTCTCCCAGATTCGTCCCGCAGGTTCGCGTCTCAAAACGATGGGCGGCAAGAGCTCTGGTCCCGATCCGCTTCGTTCATTGCTCGCTTTTACTCGTGAGCGCATTTTGCGCCGCCAAGGCAGACGCCTTTCAAACATCGACGCTCACGACATCATCTGCAAGATTGGCGAATGTGTTGTTGCTGGCGGTGTGCGTAGAAGTGCAATGATCTCGCTTTCCGATCTCGACGATGAAGCTCTGCGCGATGCCAAGAAAGGCCAGTTTTATTTCACCGAAGGACAGCGAATGCTCGCCAACAATTCTGCCGTCTATCTTTCAAAGCCCGATACGCAGACATTTCTCGATGAATGGACTGCGCTCGTAAAGAGCGGCTCTGGCGAGCGAGGCATTTTCAATCGTGGAGGACTAGCACAAACGCTTCCTGAGCGACGCCTTAAACAGTGGCCTGGCGGCATCTATCCATCGTTTGGAACCAACCCATGCGGTGAGATTATTCTCCAATCAAAGCAGTTCTGTAATCTTTCGGAAGTCGTCGCTCGTGCGGAAGATACGGAGGAAACACTTCTCAAAAAAGTACGCGTTGCCGCTATGCTGGGTACATATCAATCTGCGCTCACATATTTCCCATATCTCTCCCGTGAGTGGAAGAAAAACTGCGAAGCTGAGCGTCTCCTCGGAGTTTCCATTACCGGCCAGTGGGATTGCCCCCTTGTGCGCGATCCGAAAATGCTCGAGAAGATGAAGGCTGTCGCTATTGAGACAAATAAGAAGTTTGCTAAACGTCTTTCTGTTGGTGCTTCTACTTGCATCACCTGCGTAAAACCGTCGGGCACAGTTTCGCAGACCGTCGATTGCGCTAGCGGCATGCATCCGCGCCACGCACCGTACTACATTCGCCGCATCCGCATATCTGCGACTGACGCGCTCTTTAAGATGCTCAAAGATCAGGGAGTACCGTATTTTCCTGAAGTTGGACAGACGCTTGAAAATGCGACTACATTCGTTCTCGAGTTCCCAGTCAAAGCTCCCGACGGCGCAATCTGCAAAGACGATGTTTCTGCCCTCGATCAGCTTGAACACTGGAAGATCGTGAAGAAGCATTACACCGAACATAATCCATCAGTAACTATCTCAATCGGTGATGATGAGTGGATCAAAGTAGCGAACTGGATATATGAAAACTGGGATCTTGTCGGCGGTCTTTCATTCTTGCCTCGTTCCAATCATGTGTATCAGCTTGCGCCGTATGAAGCTATTACCAAAGATCGATATGAAGAACTCAAGAAGCATACTGAAAATCTCGATTTCTCAAAAATTGTTACCTACGAAACGGTCGATGAGACAGAAGTTAAAAACGAACTTGCATGCGTAGCAGGCGTGTGCGATATAGCACTCTAACCATATGCACATAGCATTCACAGGAAATGGAAAAGGAAAAACAACTGCCGCCATCGGCAACGCAATCCGAATTATGGGAGCTGATAAACGCGCTCTCATGGTTCAGTTCATTAAAGGACCCTGGGTATCTGGAGAGGATAAGTTTGCAGAGAGATTGGGACCGGATTTCAGAATAATAAAAACAGGCAAAGGGTTCGTAGGTATTCTTGGCGACAAGCTTCCACTTGAAGAGCACCAAAAGGCCGCAGAAGAAGGACTGCGGATCGCAAAGAAAGAAATAGCCAGTGGTAATTGGCACCTGCTCATTCTCGATGAAGTTCACAATGCTATTTCTCTTGGCCTGCTATCCGAAACAGTGGTTATTGCCTTTCTCGACTATGCAAAGAGTAAAGTCGAACACATTATTACCACCGGCCGCGATGCTTCAAAAGAAATTATTGAACACGCTGATCTGGTAACGGAAATGAAAGAGATCAAGCATCCGTACCAGACAGGAAGGTTCGCGGAAAAGGGATTAGATTTTTAACTATATGCAAACACAAATACCAGTTAGAAAGAAACGAATACCATACGCAAGTATTTTTGTCGCTATCGGATGTATTCTGATTATTATACGCGTCATCCTGTACTATCTACCCGCCAAGTCTTCAGCAGTGCCTACCGATGTTCAAAATACACCGCCGGTTTCCGAGTCGGTTGAAAATCCTATTCCAGAAGTCGCATCAGTTTCAAAGAAAAAAGAAGCTGTTTCTTCTCCTGTAGTTTCAGAAACTTTCCATCTTTCTGCCGGGAGTACGGATAATTTGTTTCCAGTAACAGGCGGATCACTTCTTTCTATTCTTACTGTCGCAAAAGAGCGCGGAGAGATCACTTTTTCCGGCCAAGAGTATTCTGGACTTGGATTTTTTGTAACACAACTCGGGTCCCTCAAAGAAGGAAATGGTAAACATCTCATGTACTACATTAACGGCAAGGAGGCGTCGGTCGGCGTTTCTATATATGTTCCAAAGACTGGCGATTTTGTCGTTTGGGAACTTAAATAAGTATGAAAAAGTTTCTTGCAGTATTATTTATTTTTAGCACGGTTAGTTTTGGCATTCGTGCATACGCAGAGGACATTCCTTCAGATCCGCCTATAGACCAAGCTCCAACGGTCGAAGAAACCCCTGCTCCAATTCCGGAAGAAGTTGCTCCCGAAGAAGAGCCTGCTCCGCTTCCAACTGTGACCTTTATTATTCGCTCAGGAGATACAGTGCTTTATAATGGCCCCGTCTCCGTCCCAGAAGAGAGTATCATAGAAGTTACTGACAGCACGGGCGCTTCTCACTCCGTTTCTTCAAGAAGTGTGCTCGCACTCCTCATTTCTCTTGATGCCACTCATGATGAGTTTGCCATAACTAATCTCACGTACTATTCTTCCTTTTCCTCTTTCTATCTCAAATGCCTTACGCCAAGTGGAGCAAGTGAACTTTGTGATAATTGGCAATATGCTGTAGGAAGCACCACTCCGTTTACGAGCATCGATACCACCATTCTTTCAGGTGATGAGACGGTTGGACTCTACTTCGGTTCTCCGCATAGGGTTTCTTTGAATACAGCATCCATTACGAAAGGTAGTTCATTTACTGCGAGTGCGGAGTCTTACAACTATGCTGATGATACTTGGAACGCACTCCTCGGCGTTACTATCGGCGTAACTGTGCCGAACCCTAATGATGCTTGGACTCCTACGGTTGTTACTACGCAAGCTGTCGATGCGGAAGGTAAAGCCACTATTATGCTCGCAGATACCGGAGAGTATTCCGTAGGTATTGCGGAAGACTTCTATTTCCCCTCATATGCCATGAGTATTGTTGAACCGGACCCTGTACAGGTCGGTGGTGGAGGCGGAGGTAGTATCCCGATCCCAGCATTTAGTGTTGAACGAGCACTTTCGTACCTCTATTCCGTTCAAAATGGGGATGGGTCTTTCGGAAGCGATTTGTATACCGACTGGGCAGCCATTGCGTATGCAGCGAGCGGCGCATCCGAGAGTGCAAAGAATGCTCTCCGAGACTATCTTTCTTCACATGCACAAATAAGTTCGCTTCTTACCGACAATGAGCGGAGAGCGATGGCGATCCTGTCGCTTGGAGAAAATCCATACTCTTTCGGCGGAACAAATTACATCTCTCCGATAATCTCTTCATTTAATGGCACACAGTTCGGAGACGCATCGCTAGTGAATGACGATATCTTTGCGCTTCTGACGCTTTCCGCTTCCGGATATTCTGCGAGTGAGGACATGATTACAAAAGATATTCAGTTCCTTGTTTCAAAACAGAGAGCCGACGGATCATGGGAAGGAAGTGTTGATCTGACTGCGGCTGCAATAGAGGCGCTACGAGCATATAATGCTGCACCAGAAGCTGTAGCAAAAGCCACTGCATATCTCCAAAACAATCAGCAAGCAGACGGAGGGTTTGGTTCCGTATATTCGACAAGCTGGGCTATCCAGGCTGGAGCAACATGGATTAAGAATGGCAAAACACCGACGGACTATCTTGCATCAATGCAGGCACTTGACGGCGCGGCTATCTCAAATAGTGAGAGCGTAAACAACAGAGTATGGGCAACAAGTTATGCGATTCCAGCCGCACTTGGCAAATCGTGGAGCGCAATTATGCATTCAGTTCCTAAATCGCAGGTTTCGCAGATCGCAGTATCTGCTCCAACAATCACGGAGGAAGTAAGGAAGGAAGAAAAAAATATAGCGAAAGTCGATGAGATTAAACCCCAAGAAATTGTGGTTGAGGCAGTGCCTGAAGTAATAAAAGAAACGCCGGTTACGCTTGCGGTTGCAGAAAAACCACAGATCACTAAAAGTCATATTGATGCACAAAATATGAAAGAAGCTGAAGGAGAAAACATTGTTGAACCTGTGTCACTTGTGGCGACTGTGGAAGAGAGTAAGACCAGTATTCCGATGCCGATTATTGTCGGATTGGTTGGTCTGGTAGGGGTATTGGTGTTCATCGCAAGAAAGTTCTTTTTCAAGTTTTAATAGCAAAGCACATGTAAGTTGCTTTTTTGACTGGATTGTTGCATACTTTTGAAACTAGTATGCCTATCAAAAAACTATCCAAAAAAATAAAGCAGCCTCTTCCAAGAACTGCCTATCGCCGTAACGCGGAAACGTACAAGATCCTCGCCAATCCTAAGCGCCTTGAGATTTTGAACCTTCTTCGTGAACAGGAAATGTCAGTAGAGGATCTCGTAAAGACCCTCGGTATTCCAAAAGCCAATGTCTCCCAGCATTTGGCGCTCCTTCGCCATGCTGACCTAGTAACAGTACGACGCGAAGGATTGAACGGCTACTACAACATCATCGATCCTCGCATTGTAGAACCGTGTCGTATCTTGCACCAACTTGCATTGGCAAAATAAATAGTAAAGAGAGATTACTTAAAAAAATAATAAAGCGCTTTTTGAAGATAGTGGTTCTCTGTAAGCTTGGATATTTTAAATTATGAGTTTGTATGATTAATAATATATTCATTTTCATAGTCGCTCTCTACATGGTCATCAAGGGTTCAACGATGGCTACTAATTACGCTGGCAGATTAGCGGAGAGTTTTCGCCTCTCAAAATACACAGTGGGTTTCATTATCGTTGCCGTCATTTCAATCCTTCCAGAAACGTTCATTGCCATCAATGCAGCTATTAGCGGTGTTCCCTCATTCGGTTTGGGAATGCTCTTTGGATCGAACATTGCCGACCTTACGCTTATTTTCGCAATCCTTGTTTTCTACGCAGGAAGAAGTCTTAAGGTTGAGAGCAAAATATTAAGAAACCATGTTATCTATCCCTTTATTTTGTTATTCCCACTCGTCCTTGGTCTTGATGGATACTACACTCGTATAGAAGGTGTAATTCTCATTCTCGCCGGCGCGGTATTTTATTATCTTGCCCTAAGAGAAGGAACAGATGAAACAATGCCAGAAGTTCCTAGTAGTGGACGGTACAAAGCAACTCTCATGCTGATTGTGAGCATGGCAGTACTTCTCGTAGGCGCTCACTTTACCGTTACTTCGGCAACATCTGTTGCAAATAGTCTAGGAGTTAGTCCAATCCTTGTCGGTATGCTTATTGTTGGGCTTGGTACAACCATGCCAGAGTTATTCTTCTCATTGCGAGCAATAAAAAAGAAAGATGATTCACTGGCAATTGGTGATCTGCTTGGAACAGTACTTGCCGATGCTACGATAGTAGTTGGTATTCTTGCGCTGGTGAGTCCCTTTGCGTTCCCACAAAAAATCATCTACGTCACTGGCGCATTCATGGTTGTGGCGTCACTCATATTATTCAAGTTCATGAAATCTGGGAGGGCGATCACAAAGAAGGAGGCGCATTTACTCTTTTTCTTCTGGGTTATTTTCGTACTCGTTGAGCTTTTGGCGAATACTTAGTCGGGACCTAAGCATTAAAAATCAATTTTTAATATAATTAACCTATATGATCAAATTAATAACAAAAGGAAAATATCAGCTGGTAGGAACAAGAGAACAAAAAATAACACTCTTCTTGGATGGTCAAGGGTATCACTGGAGCTTCGCTCCTCGCATTGGTGAACTACTCACTTTTTCTAAGAAACTACACAAACAAAGATATTTACTGGCACAGGGCGATTATCGAATATACGGCGTAAAAGACGAACCGAAATTGGTCGATCTTCAGCATTTGGAACTCTCAGTCGGTGGCGGACAATGGCAAGGATACCTTTTGCTTACCGGACTACCCACAGCAAAAAAGATTCGCAGTCGAATTGAGCCAACAGATGAAATTATTGCCAAACAAAAGAAAAAATAATGGCACACAAAGAAACCACAGTCGGACACATACACCTTACCGTTTCTGATCTCAATAGATCGCTCACTTTTTATCGTGATCTTTTGGGATTTGAAATATCAGCACGCTATGGAGACTCTGCAGTGTTCCTTTCGGCTGGCGGATACCATCACCATATTGGACTCAATACCTGGGCAGGAAAAGATGCTACCCCAGCTCCAAGAGGCCATACGGGGATGTATCATGTTGCCTTTCTGTATCCATCACGGCTTGAATTGGCAAAAGTATTAAAAAATCTGATAGATGCAAAGTACCCGCTCGATGGATCAGCAGATCATGGAGTAAGCGAAGCAGTTTACCTGCGTGATCCAGACGGAAATGGTGTAGAGCTGTATGTAGACCGTCCACGCAAGGAATGGAAGGTTGGAAACGACGGAATGGTTGAAATGGTTACTGAACCCCTGGATTTACAAAGCATTCTTCAAGAATTAAATACTTAATGTTTAGCTGCCTGATTGATTATTAAGTAACCGCCTGCCATTTGGCGACAAAAGCAAACCGATTTAGGTCTGAAATGGTCATAAGTGCGGTTCTGACTTCATCTAAGCCCCGCAGCAATCTAGTTTAGTATCGAAGGATCTAGAGGGGTCAGAACCTAAGAGTCGAAATTAAAAGAAATATGCTAAAGTAGGCATATGAATCTCAAAGACAAAGTTGTTGTAATAATTGGTGGAAGCCAGGGCTTTGGAAGGGCGCTCGCAGAGCTTTTTATCTCCGAAGGTTCCAAGGTTTGCCTGGTGAGTAAAAACACGGCAAGTGTTGATAAGACTGCTCAAGAGATAGGGGCTACTTCTTTTACTGCTGATGTTCGTAATGAACAGGGTCTCCGGAAAGTTGCAGATACCGTTGTTAAACAATTTGGGGGTATTGATATTTGGATTAATAGCGCTGGTGTATTCAAGAAATTCCCAAAAGTTGAATTACTCGATATGGACCGGGCACATGAACTATTTGATGTTAATTTCTTTGGTTCCGTACTTGGTTCTCGAACAGCGCTTTTGCATATGAAAAAAGGTATCCTAGTTAATATTCTTTCGAGTGCGGCTCTTGATGCAACTCGAGCTGTTGGGGCGAAACTCTATGCTGCTAGTAAGTGGGCTCTTAGGGGATATGTTGACGCACTCCGGAATGAGAACAAGGAAACAGAAGTAAAAATTCTTTCCATATATCCGGGTGGTATGAAAACGCATTTGCATGATGAAGCACTTCCTGCTGACTTCGAAAAGTTTATGGATCCTGCATATGTCGCAGAAAAGGTGATTGCGAATTTGAAACTCGAGAAACCAGAACTTGATTTGATTATTAAACGACCAACAGCATAAATATGAGTAAAGTTATTGTTATCGGAAGTATCAATATGGATGTTGTTGCTTTTACCAAACGCCATCCAAAAAGTGGTGAGACGGTTCTTGGAACTGATCTCAAATATTTTCCTGGTGGCAAGGGAGCTAATCAGGCTGTTGCATCGGCAAAGCTTGGTGCGAAAACTATGCTTGTCGGCAAAGTTGGTGAAGACTTGTTTGGCAACCAACTCCTCCAATTCTTAGATGAGCAACATATTGAGACCCAAATTTCAAAAACATCTGATGCACCAACAGGAGTTGGATTTATCACTGTTGCAACTGATACGTCTGATAACACAATTGTTGTGGTCTTTGGTGCTAATTTCAAACTTACTAAAGAAGAGGTTGAAAATATTCCTCTTGAAAAAGGCGATGTATTAGTCGGGCAATTCGAAGTTCCACATGAAGTTACTGAGTTTTTCTTCCGGCGCGGTAAGGAAGTTGGAACTACGAATATTTTCAATGCAGCACCGGCGCAGCACATCTCGCTTAGCTTGATGTCACTTATTGATATCCTTGTTGTAAATGAAACGGAGCTTGAAGTGGTTTCAGGTAGGTCCGTTGATGTAAACAGTCTTGATTCCGTTATAGAAGCTGCGAAACAGGTGCGGCAAGGTTCTCGAAATCTTGTCGTTACGATTGGAGATAAAGGTGCGATCGTGCTAACTCAAACCGAATCATTTACTGTTCCAGGTCGCAAAGTTCAGGCTGTAGATACAACAGGTGCAGGAGATTGTTTTATTGGTGCTGTTGCTTCGCAAATTGCCCAAGGTAATTCACTTGCCGATGCGATAAAATTTGCAAATATAGCTGCTTCGATTTCTGTGACACGAGAAGGTGCTGGACCGAGTATGCCAACGCTGGAAGAAGTTCAAAAATTACTTTAATTATTAACCGACCTAGACGGGTCACTAAGTTGTAGGGGGAAACGCTATAATACCCTTACACCGCCTGGTGGTACTCGTACCAGACCAGACATCGCAGCAACGTTGAGCAGAGTTCGGACTCCGATGTGAGTCAAAAATATAATAATATCTACTCTTGAGCCTTACAAGCTGGGAGAGTATAATATATCATATGAAAGATATGCGTTTTACTAATATAACTGTCTTCGTCCTCTTCTTTGGAATCGCGCTTGTTGAAGCGATTCAGAAGAGTAACTGGATAGGAGCCGTTTTGTTTCTTGCTTTAGGAATTTTGTCATTGCGAGCTGATTTTTTAAAAAAGTAGATATTCCGAAGAGCGTCGAAATGACAAACTAAAAAGCGCCAGAAAAGCTTTGTGGGATTGATGGAGAATTATCCGAATCCGATAAGGTCAGCAGAAAGTTCGAGTCCAGGACCGGTCTGAGTTCGGGATTCGAAATACATCTGAAAATACTATATACTGTGTTTATGGAAGGAAGTGGTACTACCAATAAAGCTCCTGGACCTCAGTCCCTGAATGAAACAAAAATGGGTATTTCTCAACAGCAATTTGAGTTTTTTAAAGATAACATCGCTTCTGTCACACAGGAAATAAATCAAAATCGACAGAAATTCAATATTGCAGATAAATCACAGATTCTCATTGATGAAAACGGGGTAAGACTCTCTGCGCCTTCTGAACGATTAGGAAAGCACGCAACAGTGTATTTTCTAGATCTTGAAAAAGAAGGAAAGAAATTCGAATGCGTACTACGAAGTAGTGCCGGAGATGCGCAAAAATATCAAGAGGTGGTCAAAGAATTTTCTGTAGTCAAAAAGTATCTGCCAGCATTATACGGAACCCAGAATGGTTGGGCAGTCATGGAGCGTCTTCATGGGATAGAGTTTGGTATCAAAGAAAAAATTAAAGAAGACGGCTTTAGGTCGCGCTATGCAAAAAAATGCGCTGAAGCCGTCTATGAATTGGGTAGTAGCGGCCTCTATCTTAATGATTCTGTATTTACGAGCGGACATAACATAATCGCACAAGAAGATGGTTCTTTTAAGTTTATCGAGCACATTTCGCTCTTGCCGGATAAACCCAAAGATCTTAAATTTACCAGCAATGAAATAATTGCTGAAAAAGTATTTAGCTCACTGCTTCTGAAAAAGTCCGATGAACAAGATGAATCAGAGCGTCACACAAAGGATGAATACAAGTATGATTTTGATTTTCAATTTCTAAAAAATCTTTTAAATAAAATATCTCCCGAAGACTTTTCTATTAAATACCGTTATCTTGATTCTTCAAATGAATACTATCGTGACGAATTCAACAGTAAAAATAGAGTAAAAACAGAATACAATGAAAATCTAGGGTTGTGGGATGAACGGGATTTAACAGACGAGGAATACGCAGCTATTCCTGAAGAGAAAAAAACTCCATTGCCGTGGCTGGGTAACTCGCGTGTGTATTCCAATGGAAAGATTGGGGGTAGTGCCGGTATAACCTTTAATCCCGAGTTTGTTAAGGCTATTCAAAATGACGATATGGAGGGTTTTAAGAAAATGATTGATCAAAATCAGGCAGTTATTCCTCTGGAAGATACAGAGAAAAACAGGGTACTATTTTAGTTATAATAGCGACCTAGACACGTCATTCCATTATCACTAAATCTGCTACGATACCCTTATGACGTCTGACGGTATTCGTACCAGACTAGACATCGCAGCATACAAATAAAACCACCCAGTAAGGGTGGTTTTATTTTGGGGATCTAGCGAATAATATTCGCGAGGTGCAACAGCACCAGGAATCCGCCGAGCGAGAGGATGAATATGCTCAATCCAACAGGGGAACCCCAGCTAAACCATGAGCCCCATGCTTTCCAAGGAATGTCAGGGAATTCATGGTGTTCATCGTAAGGATTCTTGCGTTCATGTGTTTCCATACAAAATAGTTTTTTAGGTTATGTTATCCAATCGACCCTTTGGCAACGTGGAGTCCTTGCTTTGGCATTGGTTCCTCTTTGAGCGCCACAAGGGAGGGCGAGGAGATATTCCAACGTTGGTATTGTAGCGTATCTCGACACTTCCGTCTAATGAAGGCAAGTGGCGATGCCGATAGCCGTCATGGTACGATAGACGAATGTCAAAAGTACCAAGCGATCTCCGAGACAAGATTCATAAGCCCCTTCGGATTAGATTGTTCATGTATGCAATTGTCTCATTGGCCATCATCACTATTTCTATTCTTCATATTATCCAAGACAGGGCGAGCCTGAGTCTCGCGATTGCAGGCCTAATCGCAGGCGTCGGCGTCGGCGTTATTGTTTCTCGCATGTACAAAATATCTTGGGACAAAAATGTTTCCCAAGTCATTTCCAAGCTCGATGCTGTGGGTGTAGTGTTTTTGCTTGCCTATGTAGCTTTTGAAATATTCCGTGAACGAATTGTGGAATACTTTGTTGCTGGACCGTCAGTAGTTGCAGTAAGCTTTGCCGTGTTATCAGGAATTATGATAGGACGAATATTGGGAATCCGGGGAAAGATTTGGAAGGTGTTGAAAGAAGAGGGAATAGTTTAATCTGAAAACCGAAATACTTAAGAAAGGGGAGAAATTCCATTAGTATGATATATTTTAGATATGAAACTACGACTTCTCACATGGAATATCTGGGGAGGTACTCACTTTGAGGGGGTCGTGGAATATCTTCGAACGGCAGGTGCTGACATTATTGCTCTTCAAGAAGTTGTCGAAAATGAGAGAGGCAACTCTGCGGAATTGATTGCCAAAGAATTTGGATATGAGTGCGTTCATGTTATCAAAATGAATTTGCCGCTCAAATTTCTGCCTGGCAACGCAGGTGTGGAAGGCACGGTAAAGTTTGGTACTGCAATACTCAGCAAATTCCCGATCGTTAGCAGCGAATCGTTTGATCTGTCTCCGGAAATAAGCAGATTCGGAGTGCGGGCAAATATTCTGATTAATGACATTATTTTCCATGTTTTCAGTATCCATCTCAAGCACTCGCATTTTCAAGAACCGCTCGCTATCCAAGATACGCAAGTAGGAAATCTGATCACGATGGCGCCAAAAGAAAAAACGATTATCATGGGAGATTTCAATGCTGTTCCAGAGAGTTCAGTCATTCAAACAATGTCGCAAGCATTTACACAGACGGACTCAAGCAATCATCCGACCTGGCCGCTTTATCGCGAGGGATGCTCATGTTCAGATGGAGAAGTGCCAAAACACAAAATTGATCATATTTTTGTTAGCACAAATATCCGAACAGTATCTTCTGAAGTTGGGAAAACTAAAGCATCCGATCATCTGCCTGTTCTCGCTACTGTTGAAATCTAATATCGGCAAATAAAAAAGGGAACACTGTGAAGTGTCCCTTTGTTTTGTAATACCTCGCAATAGTTATTGCTTGGTGAATTTTTTAATCATTCCATTTTCAAACTTTAGGAAATACATCCCTATAGCTAGATCTGAAATATCTATTGTTGTAGTAGTGTCATGCAAGCCTTTTACTTCGCGTATCGTTTGGCCTGTAATTGAAGCAATGGTATAGGTTTCAACTCCGGTAGGAATGTTTTCTATAGTTATTGCCGTGGTTGCAGGATTTGGGTATAGCTTGATAGTGGCTTCTGCGGCAAGGTCGTTAGTTCCAGTGGTTGTACAAGTATCTGCAAATACAGTAACTGATTGAGTGGCCTGAACGCCGTCGGCATTGCTGACGGTGAGTGTAAATGTAGTTGTTTGGAATACGGTTACCACTGCTGTTCCACTTACATTAGAAGCGAATGGGCCTCCTCCGAAAGTGTGATCTCCTACAAATGAACCCGTTGTACCATTAACACTCGACCAGTATAAATTAACTGAATTTCCAGCGCACACCCTCGATGGCGACGCAAAAAATGAGTTTATAATCGGTGATGGCAAGGTGCAATAGGTTATTGTAATTGGGCTGGCAGTCTGCACGCATGTCCCGTTTGTTACGGTCGCTGTGTAGATGCCAGCTTGTGTTACTGCGATTGATTGTGTGGTTGCTCCTGTTGACCAAAGAAAGTTACTTCCTGGCTGTACGGTAAGCAATACATTTTCGCCGTTGCAAAGTTGTGTAGATCCATTAACGCTGATTATCGGTAGTGGTGGCATCTGATATGGCAACGCTTGTGAAGTTGCGCTGCAGCCGTACTGGTTGGTAATCATTACTGAATACAAGCCAGACATTTCAGGAACAATCACCTGCGTGTTGGCCAGAATTTGTCCGCCATTCACGTACCACTGCAAATTATTTCCATTAATGTTGGAAATAAGCTCGCAGCCGTTTTGTGTAATGGTTGGCGTTCCTGGTGCATCCACTGCATCTACTGAAATTGTATTTGATTGCGAAGTGCAGCCAAAGCTGTCCTGAGCAGTCAAAGTAATTTCGCTATCCCACATAGCAAGTACTGAATCGCGCGAAAGGGAAGTGAAAGCTCCCGGACTCCAGTTATACCATTGGTATCCTTGGGTTGCGGTTATTAGCACTGAACCTCCGGGGCAAAACTGTGTTGGACCATGTGCGGTAATTACCGGTGCCGTAACCTCGCGGTTAACGATAGTGATATGGTCAGCAACTGAGCAACCAAAATAATTGGTCACCGTTACGCCGTATTCACCAGTACCAGTTGCATTGTTCAGCCAGCTTAGGCTTGAGCCGTCGCTCCATTGGTAGGTAAGTGAATTGTACTGTGTTCCTATCAGTGTTTGCTGCAAAGAAAAGTTCTGGTCAGGGCATATTAATGCTGTGTCTACATTGTCCCCATTCCAAAGCAACTGCACACCAAAGGTGTCGCGCGTTACATTGAACATAGAAACCAAATCTCCGCATCCGTTGCCGTTTGTTGCATGCAATGTATAACCGCCCGCCTGAATAGCGTTTACCGTAAGGGTGGTCCCAATAGGAGTGCCGTTATAGTCCCAATAAAAATTGGTCGCGTTTTGAAGCGATGCAGTCAGTACCACCGTATCATTTAAGCAGTTAAGTTGCCCGTTGCTTGTTTGAATGTAGCCATTAGGTCTCTGTAATACTTGAACAGTATTGCTCGCATACCAAGTATGGTGCATTACTGTATCAGTTACGTATAACTCAACAGAATAATTTCCCGAATTCATAAACTGAATCGTGGGTGCAACCAGGGTGGTGGCATTCTGTATGGTGGCATTCCAGGTAAAATCCCAACGATATATCAAATTATTCGTGCAAACCGAATTGCTGTTCCATGTAATGGTAGCGTGCGGAGTGAACGAAGTATTAGGACAGATAGATGAGGGAATACCATCAAGCGTAATCGTTGGCGTGTATGAAATGCTCAGAAGCGAGCCCGTTTCATAGCCTGTGCCGCTTACTGGCATGTTGGATTGGCTCAGCATTCGGAATGCAGTAGCCGTTGTAGCATCAACATTGTAAAAGCCGCCGTTGCAGCCTGGTTGTAAATCCGCATATACTACAAACAATTGTGTTTGGCCTGCCGGTATAACAACCGATGAGCCAAGCTGAAATGTTGCAGTGCCGTTTTGCAGTGTTGAAACGATGCTGCCAACCTGAAGGTTGTTTGCATGCAGTTCAATGTTGGAAAACAGCAATTGCGGGTTTTGGCCGCTAATCTCAAATGTAATGGACTGCAGTTTCACATCCTCGCCTTCGGTGTTTTGAACGCCAAAGTGCAGCACCTCGTAGTGGTACATTCCCGGTTGGGTTTGTATAACGCCATTGGTGTCGTAGTTAAGAATGTTGAAACTTGCCTTTACATAAAAGGTGGAAAATACAAGAGCGCAGAGCGCTAGTAGAACATGTTTTTGCATGTGTTTTTGGTTTTATGGTTTTAAAATAGAAATCCCTGCTTGTTTTAGTGCACAAAACAGCCAAAGATTTCTATTTAAAACATTTCTCAAAGGGTAGGGAATCGTCGGTATAATAACATATTTTTGACAAAAGGTCAATAAAATGGTCATCCCAACACTTATCTATAAAGACGGGCGAGGAGCGAAATGCTTACAAAGAAGTAAAACTCTGGGAAAGGAAAGGGGTAAAAAAATAACCCGTCTATCTATAATGATGGACGGGTTTCTCTGGTAATTTTGCGCGTTCTTTACTTTCTTGTTTCCAAAAAATGATAGAGATATCCTTTGAGTAAGGGTATTTCTTCACAGGGAAGATGGCCGTCTTTGTAGCAAGTATATTGTATTTCAGGAATGCCTAGTTTTTGCAGCAGTGCTATTTTTTCACTAAGGTCATGCCAGCATAGTACAAAATATAAGATATTTTTCTTATCATTGAATGATTCGCACGCAAGCTCGATGATTTCAAGAGCACCTGAACTTTTTTTGCCGGCAAAGAGTACTACTTTCTCAAGCGAAACTTTGTGGGATAGGAGAAGTTGCCAATTAGGATCATTGGGTACTACGTTCTCGGGACGCTTTCTCGGCGCGGTAGAGCTATCAATAACAAATGTTTCAGAAAGATAGAGATATGGTTTGTTGTTGAAATACTGAATTCCTTTTACGTTGGGGTTGTTTTTGTTGTAAGAGACTGCAGCGGCGATGGGGTGTGTGGCTTGTTCCATTTTTAATAGTATTTTGTTCTATTTTATTAAATTTAAAATAATCATTTTCTAAACTATAGTTAAAAAGAACGCTGAAAATCAAAATTTGCAGATTAATCTGTGGAAAAGAACTCAAAATTTTCTTTTTTTGACTTCACACATCCGTACTTTGCTGTATACTACCTGTATGGTATGAGCTTGAGTAAAGCCACTACTCTCACTATGAAAATTCTCGTAATTGAAGATGAAGCAGATATCGCTGCATTTGTGAAAAAAGGCCTCGAGGCTGAAGTTTCGGTTGTTGAGATTGCATCAACTGGCGAAAGAGGAATTGCTCTTGCTCGCGATAATTCGTATGACGTAATCGTCCTTGATTTTCATCTGCCTGATATGACGGGAGCAGAAATTTCTGCAGCAATTAGAAAAGCTCATCCGTCAGTTCCTATCCTCGTTCTCTCTGTTGAGCGCGATATGGATATCAAGGTAGACATGCTCTCGATCTGCGATGACTATATGACAAAGCCATTTTCGATTCGAGAGCTCGTCGTTCGCTTGCGCGCCTTGTCTCGGCGAGGACAAGTGCTCCATGGTGATGTGCTAAAAATCGGCGATCTCGTTCTTGATTCGCGCAAGCATGTCGTTACGCTCGCAGGCAAACCAATTATGCTTCGCAACAAAGAGTTCGCATTGCTTGAATATTTGATGCAGCACCAAGATATCGTCCTTTCTCGCGAGATGATTCTCGAACATGTATGGGATATGAATACCGATCCTTTTACTAACACTGTTGATACGCATATCAGACTGCTCCGGAAAAAGTTAGAGACAAAAAAGTATCAGTTCATTCATACGATTCCAAAGCGAGGATACAAATTCTCTTTGCAATAAAATCTTCCATGGATACTGAAAGCGGTCAACGACCGCTTTTTAACTTTACTTTAGAAATCGGTTACTTTGTTTCTAATAAAATATATACAATCATTCATTTATTTAAAAACTAAACCAAGATTGTATGGAAAAGAAAAAGAAAGTAGAAACAGTCGTAGGAACTATTCTTCCAAACGAACTTTTCGTCGATCGAGTCTATCGACTGTTGCCAGTTGATCTTCCTTCTGATTATTTCAAAGAGAGGACTGACCGGAACATTGGCTGGATTACTCAGCAGGAGCAGCAAATGCTTCGGCGCATGACTGTCGGCATCGCTGGCTGCGGCGGTATGGGGGGATTGTTAGGTGCAATACTCGTACGTCTCGGTATTGGAAGAATTAAAATTGCTGATACTGAAGTGTTTGATGTTTCAAACCTGAACCGCCAATTCGGCGCCAATCAGGATACAATTGGAAAATCGAAAGCTTTTGAGACCGCCCGAATGCTCCGGCAAATTTCTCCTGATGTGGAGGTCGTTGTGTATCCAATGGGCATTACTGAATATAGCGCAGATCATTTTGTCAAAGATTGTACGATCATCTGCGACGAGATAGAATTTTGGGCGATTGCATCGAGGATTTACCTACATATGACTGCCCGCAAGCGCACTGTCTCTATTTTAAATTCTCCGACGGTGGGGCACCGTGTTTTTGTTACGCTATTTACTGCGACATCTATGCACATAGAAACAGTATTAGGTTTTTCGTACCAGGAGGCATGCGTGCTGCAAAAGAAGATTCAAGGAGGTTCTGCGACCAGCAAGGAAATCCAGATGGTTATGGAGGCAATGTTTAGGATCGCAGCGCCTGAGATTCCGGAATATTCACGAAATATCAAAAAGTACAGCAGCGTTCGCTCGTTGCGCGAGCGGTTTCTCAATGAACAACGCGCAAGCATTATTTCAACCAATCCACCTATGGCTACTGGTTTTCTTGCCAATCAGGTGCTTTTTCAATTATTACAAAAATCTCCAAATCAGCGAAATTTCGTCCTTTCTCCTCCGATGCCAGGGTATGTAATGTTTGATGCTGGTCTTTTAAAGACAAAACGAACGACCAAAATCTGGTGGAATCAGAAACATCATGCAAAACATACAAACGTATGAGCAAAATCTGCATCAGAGTTGCCGACTCAGAAGTTGAGCGTAAGGCGGCAATAGGACGTGTAAGAGAAAAATACCTCGAATACTATGGAACTACTCCAAGTGTTTCAGATCTGTATATTGCCGCTTGGGACGGGGATATGCTTGTCGGCACTATCGGCATGGATTTTTTACGACATGACGGCAAATTACCTATACACCACTTGTATGAATTCAACTTCCATCAATTCCCCAAGGGAACTGATCTTTCAACGAGCGTTCAAGTCGGCAGATGGACATCGAACAATAAACTGATCTCGTTGCCGCTTGTCTGCGCAACGGCACTCTATGGTTTGCGTAGAGGGAAAGAATACGCATGGATAGAACAGACGCCGCCATCGCATGAAGCACTGAAAAGAGGCGGTATAACGTTTTATGATATGACAGAGGCAACATTATTGATAGAAAAAATACCCAAGGAAGATATTCCGTATTACCAGAAAGAACCACGCCCCCAATGTTACATTATGGATTTTATGCAGATCAGAAAAGCAGTTGAACCATATATTGTTTCCAACTGTGATCTAATCGAGATGCATGCATCCTTATACTAAATCCACACATCAAACTTTTTAAAGCATCACTTTACCAAAGCGATGCTTTTTCTTTTTGAAGGAATGTGTATATACTTACAGTATGCAGTTATCTTTTGACGCTTGGGTGTATCTATCTCTCGCAGCGATAGCTTTGATGGTTGGCATCTTCGTTCTAGCAAAAAACCCTAAGTCGCTTGTCCATCGTTCATTCTTATTTCTCCTTGTTGGTCTTTCGATCATGGTCACAGGCTTCGTTTTTTTGTCGGAGCAGTTTCCATTCGAAGTATTCGACAAGCCAATCCACTACGGGGGACTGATATTTCTCTCTGGTCTCGTTTTCTTTTCTCAGGTATTTCCCAAAAAAGAATATTTCCCAAAGCGCAAGTGGCTTATTTTCATGCCATTCATAGTGCTTGCAGTTATTATTCCGTTTAACCTGCTGATACACACGGCGTATTTCGATCCAATTAAAGGGGTAGTTCCAGTGAACGGTCCACTGTTTGCTCCATATATAGTTTTTTGGATTAGCTATTTCTTGTATGCGTTCTCTTCATTGATTCGAACCTATCGAAAAGCCCAAGGAAACGAGCGGACGCAAATGCAGTATCTCTACAGCGGCATCAGCATCTTTGTGGTCTGCATGCTTTTGTTCAATTTCGTACTGCCATGGATTGGAATATCCTACCTGTATCCAATTGGACCTTTTTCTTCAATTATCTTTATTGGATTTACGGCAGTTGCCATTGTCCGTCACGAACTGATGGATATTAAAATAGTCATCCAGCGTGGTCTTATCTATACTATTTTATTTATACTTTTCCTTGGACTTTATATTCTCCTCTTGGAAATTTTAGGGCATACCATCCATAATCTCACTCAATTCTCGGCGATCTTGAGCGGTGCTTCCACAACCGTACTCGGCATATTTTCCTTCCGTCCGCTTGAAGAATATTTTCAAAAAATAACTGATCCGGTATTTTTCAAGCATAAATATAATTATGCTGAAGCCCTGTATTCGCTAAGCCATGTTATGTACTTCAGTTTAAATGAAGCTGATATTATCAGTAAATCTGAGAATACTCTCAAAAGTATATTTAAGACTGATGTAGCAAGCATAATTCTTGACCCCAATGCAGTACAGCAGCTTTCGGTTAATGATCAATCGGCTGGATTTGCCACACTATCGCATCCGATCATGATCGAGGATAAAGTTATTGGTGTGCTTAAGCTTGGCAAAAAACACTCAGGGGATAGTTATACCGCCCAGGATCTTCAATTGGTTTCTACGTTCACTTTCCAAGCAGCTATCTCGCTTTCAAAAGCAAAGCTTCATAAAAAAATTCAAGAATATAATTCTCATCTTGAGCAGCTCGTCGAAGAGCGAACAACGGAGCTTAAGCGCCTTCAGGAGGATCAGAAGCAAGCCATGGTTGATATATCGCACAATTTACAGACTCCACTCGCTATTATTAGGGGAGAGCTCGAATTGTTGAGCGAGCATTCCGCAGATGGAGAGAAAATGTTTACTGTAAGGAAAGCGCTCGACCGTGTTTCTTCGTTTATTCGCCAGTTACTTCATCTCGCTCGCCTCGAGCATTCAGTGTACGCAGTAGAGCAAAAGCCAGTCAATATTTCAAAGCTCCTTGAATCGCAAGTTGATTACTTTGAAGTAATGGCACAGGAAAATGGCGTTGAGATAATCTCTTCTATACAGCCGGACGCGTTGGTGTCTGGAGACAAGAGATTGCTCGAAGAAGCATTTGTAAACCTTGCCAGCAACGCAATTAAATATCGCCATCCTGAGCGTCCAGCATTTCTTAAAATAACCTTAGTGAAAACTGAGAAGAATATTATGGTCTGGATTGAAGATAATGGTATCGGTATTCCGCCAGAAAATATTCCTGATCTTTTTAATCGATTTTACCGTGTGGCAAGTTCTCAGATGACAGTTAGGGGGACTGGGCTCGGTTTGGCTATTGTAAAAAAGATTATCGAAAAGCATGGAGGTACGATTGATGTTGAGAGTATTCTCGGAGAAAAAACGCTCTTCCGTGTTTGTTTACCCCGGCTTGGAAAGTAGAATTCTTGCTTTTATTCTTCGGTATAAATGGTATTATTAAATCTATATGAAAAAAATACCATTTATCAAGACGACGAAGTCGGTCACATCACTACTAATGATAGTATTTCTTGTTATGCCGGCTTTTGCTGGGGCGCAATACTCAGGACAATATGGCTGGTATGGAGGCACGATGTATCAAGATGGCTCGGCAGAAACTGGTGCAACTCGACAGGAACGCGTGAGGGGATATCGACAGCAATCAAGTGAAATGCAGCAAAAGATTGCTGCGCTTGGAACAGCTACACAGACAATAATCTCAGTACCGATTTTGTTCGGGGTAAAACTTTCCAATATTTCACCTAATTTTGGCGATCCTCGTTCCGGCGGACGAACGCATGAGGGGGAAGACATCATGGGGGTTAAAGGAACTCCGATTGTAACGCCGACAGCAGCAGTTGTCCTCCGTACTGTTACCGGACCAAGCGAAGGAAATACTGTGTACACTGCAAACCCTGGCGGAGAAACATTCGTCTATATGCACCTCGATCGTTTTGGCGAAGGAGTAACTGCGGGGGCAGTGCTATCTCCTGGTGCTTTGATCGGCTATGTCGGGGACACTGGCAACGCAGCAGGAGGTCCAGCGCATCTACATTTTGAGATTCATAATTCAAGCGGCATGCCGGTAGATCCGTATCCTCGCATTGCTCTGGAATTTTCTCCTGGGGACAAAATGAGTTACTTGACTGCAGTACTTGCCAAAACCTCTGATCGAACTGCACTGGCACAATTTTTGGTAACTAATTTTCGAAGCGCTTTCAATGAAGCAATCACATTGAATAGTGCTATACCAGCAGAAATTACCCAGGCACTTGCTGCAATTCCTGCGCCATCTTCATCGCCAGCAAGCGGCACCGTTCTTCCTCTCGGAGACTTGGATGTTGGTTCATCCGGATCGCTCGTTGTCATTCTTCAGACCTACTTAATCCAATCAGCAAAAGGTCCAGCCGCCGTGAGTTTGGCCAAGGCGGGAGCAACGGGGAATTTTGGCGCAATAACAAAAGCGTCGCTCGCAGAATTTCAATCTTCCGTCGGAATCAGCCCTGCAAATGGATACTATGGTGAAACGACCCGTAACTATATTACTTCGCATCCACTGATTGTTACTCCATCAGTGCCTGTTAGTCCGATTCCCACAACTCCAAATACTACTGCCACGCCAACAACAGGCACTACAGCTGGAATTTCTCGCGATCTGAAGCTCGGCATGACTGGAGAAGATGTTAAAGCATTGCAGGTTATTTTGAATAGGAAAGGATATACTGTTGCGACGACTGGTGCAGGATCTGTCGGAAATGAAACGACGTACTTCGGTCCCGCCACCCAAGCTGCGGTTATAAAATTCCAGTCTGCACGAAATATCACTCCTGCCGCAGGATATGTTGGACCACTTACGCGCGCAGCCCTCTCTGTGCAATAATAGAAGGATATGAAGAAAATAAATCAAATGAATGTAGATCAATATATTTTGCATTTCCCACCTACTACTCAAAAGCTCTTGCAGCAGCTTAGAAAGCTAATCAGAAAAGCAGCGCCGAAGGCTAAAGAGGTGATTAGTTATGGAATGCCTGCATACAAATTAAACGGAATGTTGGTGTATTTTGCTGGCTATAAAAAACATATTGGTTTTTATGCAGTTCCTTCTGGAATTGCCGCTTTTAAAAAGGAACTGGAAAACTACAAAACATCCAAAGGAACAATACAATTTCCGCTCGATAAGCCGCTGCCACTGGTTCTTGTTAGCAAAATTGTGAAATTTAGAATAAAAGAAAATAAAGAAAAGGCAGAATTAAAAAAGACTAAAAAATAGACCACAGAGAAAAAGGCCCGTATATACGGGTTTTTTCTTATATTCTCTGACAATTTGCTATATTGAATTGGTATGGACTATAACAATCTCAAAGTAGAAGCGTGGTCGGTGGCTATCGCTGATATATATGAAGCGCTCAAAACATCAGCGGGCGGTTTATCAGAGCATGAAATTCCTGACCGCCAAACCGCGTACGGCAAAAACATTTTTAAAAACCGCGAAAAGAAAAGCGCGCTCACTATCTTACTTAAACAGTTCACAAGTCCACTCATCTTTATTCTTATTGGCGCAGCGGTTGTTACTGCGCTTCTTCGAGAATGGGCAGAAGTCGTAGTCATTACGCTTGCTGTTTTGGTGAACGTGGTCCTCGGTTTTTATCGCGAGTACCATGCTGAACATATCCTTGAACAACTGACGAGCTTTATCAAAGATCGCGCTCGAGTTATTCGAGATGGAAATGAAATAGAAGTCGACTCAGAAATGCTGTTTCCTGGGGACATCATAAAACTTTCGTACGGTAATCGTATCGCCGCTGATGCTCGATTGATAAGCGTAAACAATCTTCGCGTCAATGAGTCAATCCTTACGGGGGAATCAGACGCAATAGAAAAAAATCTTGAGATCATGCCTGTTTCCGCCGCAGTTGCAGAACGAACAAACATGGCTCATGCGGGAACCCTTGTTGTTGATGGATTTGCGACTGCCGTGATTGTGGCCACAGGAAACGATACTGAAATTGGAAAAATTGCAGGATTGGTCTCGGGAACGAGCCGTGCAGAAACGCCAATACAAAGCGGGGTAGAGAAACTATCGTGGATTATTTTTGGACTGGTGATGACGATCGTCGTTGCAATTTTTGCTCTAGGTGTCTACCGTGGGGAAGGATTGTTCGAGATGTTGATACTTTCAGCTGCAGTTGCTGTTGGCGCTGTTCCTGAAGCTTTGCCGATCGCCCTTACCGTTATTCTTTCAATCGGCGCAGAACGCATTGCCAAGAAAAAGGGAATTACTCGTACACTGATGGCCGCCGAAACACTTGGTTCCACGAGCCTCATTATGACTGATAAAACAGGTACGCTCACTGAAGCAAATATGAAGTTGGTAGGTGTGTATTCCAATGACGAGCTTCTCTCATTTAAAACTGACACCAAAGAACACAGCGCGCGAGACAAGGAACTTATCGCCAAAACTCTAGCCAATGTTGATGTACTTATCGAGAATCCGCTCGAGGAATTGAACGATTGGACCTTCAAAGGAAAGCCGTTTGAGGTGAATATTGTAAAAACTGCTCGGGATATGGGAATAGACATTTCTTCCATAAAGCGCGACGGTACTTCTCCAATAGTAATACCTTTCAATTCTACTCATAAGTTCTCTGTGTCGCTTTCAAACGGTATGTATACAATCATGGGCGCTCCGGATATTCTGCTCGGATTGTCAGATATCACCAAAGATATGTTTATCGCGCTTGAGGGATGGATCGCTGATGCAAGCAATGACGGCAAGAGATTGATTGCTATTGCTACCATGCCAGCTCACAAGAAAAATATTACCATTGCAGATGTGACAGGAATTTCTTTTCTTGGAATTTTGGCGTTTCGCGATCCGATTCGTGCAAATGTTCCTGCTGCAATACAAAAAATCGAATCACTCGGTGTCAGGATAGTAATGATTACTGGCGATCTCAAGGGGACTGCGCTCTCTGTTGCTCGAGAGCTTGGCTGGGTTGTTACCGAGGACCATGTCCTCACTGGCCATGATATCCAGTCGCTGTCAGATGAAGCACTGCTTGAAATAATTCCAACCAAGAAAATATTTGCTCGTGTAACACCTGAAGACAAACTTCGTATTGGAACATTATACCGAAAGCTCGGTGAAGTAGTGGCGATGACGGGAGATGGAGTAAATGATGCTCCAGCTCTCAAGGCTATGGATATTGGAGTTGCCTTAGGGTCGGGAAGTGATGTGGCAAAAAGTGCTGCCGATCTTGTCTTGCTTGATGATAACTTTGAGATTATCGGCATGGCGGTCCAGGAAGGTCGCCGAATTCTCGTTAATATCCGTAAAACGTTTGTATATCTAATGTCGAACTCCCTGGACGAAGTTTTTGTTATCGGCGGCAGTTTGGTTTTCGGTTTGGCGCTTCCGCTGACTGCGCTTCAGATTATTTGGGTGAACTTGTTTACTGGAAGCTTGCCCGCGCTCGCATTCGCGTACGATGACGACTTTGATGGTGAGATGATGAAAAAGCATACGCTTAAATCAATTTTCACTCCTGAAGTAAACGGGCTGACGTTTGGTATCGGCGTCTTTTCTTCACTCTTGTTGTTCGTACTGTATTACGGTTTGCTTCAGTACGGCATAGAATTAGAAACAGCGCGCTCGGTATTCTTTGTTTGTTTTGCTTCGTATATTCTTGCTATCACATACTCATTTCGAAGCCTGCACAAGCCATTGTTCTCATACCCAGTATTTTCAAATGCGAAACTTAATCAAAGCATTGTAATTGCTGTCATTGTTTTGATAGCCACAATGACGATTCCACAAATCAGACTCTTCTTTGGTATTGCACCGCTTCCGCTCGTGTGGCTTTGGTTCGTGGCTGGCTGGCTCGTGCTCAATATTCTCTTGGTAGAAGGGGCAAAATTTGTATTTCGACATAAGCATAAAGCTCGGGTACAATAGGTCTATGACCTATTGGATAGCCAGAGCTGCAAAAGGAAAAACATTTGGAGAGCGGGTAGTAAGCCTGGCCCTCAAGGTTCCTCCTGGTAAGGTAACAACCTACGGGCTTCTTGCTCGCGGTGCTGGCGGCGGGGGACAAAGCGCTCGAAGCGTCTCAGCGATCCTCGGAAAAGCATACGCAAACGGCGTTGACGGCATTCCTTTTCACCGCATTGTCTATTCAAATGGAAAAATTTGGATCGACGACGAGTACATTACCGAACGGATGAAATTATATACGAACGAAGGAATTCAAATCGATCGACGAGGGAAGATTATAGACTTCAAGAAGAAATTATATTCATTCAAGTAATTACTACTAACTCATTTCAACTATGGAAACAGCTTCAAAAACAAATAGCATACTCGTGATCACCGCAATTGCGCTTACTCTTGGGCTGGTGTTTGATATTTTATTCTTCCAGCAAATGTTCGGTATCAATGTCCTTGTAATGACAGTAGCAATTCTCATTGGAATATATGTGGCCACAAAACAACACGCTAAACCTCTAGATCGAACTGCGCTATTGCTGGTTGTGCCTATACTTTTTTTTGCAACAATGATTTTTGTGCGAGCAAGCGCCCTCCTAACCGCGTTCAATCTCCTAGGGCTCATACTGCTCTTGCTGGTCATCGCGCGCTCTTTCCATGACAAGAAACTGAGCGACTATCTACCATTAGATTATTTTAAAACATTCTTTACTCCGGTTTTGTTCGTCCTTCCTGCATTTGAAGCAATTGGCGATGCATTCGCTGCAATATTCAGCTTGCACAAAGCGTCAGGGAGCAACCCGCGAAGGAAAGAAATTGTTCGGGGCACAGTGATGTCCATTGTGGCTGTTATCGTTTTTGCGGCATTATTCGCCGGTGCCGACGCAACATTCAACGCGTTCATAACAAAGCTCTTTTCATTTAACTTAGGCTTGAATGAAGAAACGATCGGGCGTTTGGTTGTATACGTCTTTGCAAGCGTGTTCTTTTTGGGCAGCCTTGCTTATGCATTCCGAAAAGAAAAAAGCATAGAGGTAGAAAAAGAAGCAAAGCCACGTACAGGCGGCGTGCTTGAAACGACGATCTTGCTCGGATCAATCAATGGCCTCTTCTTGTTCTTTATTGTTCTTCAAGTCGCGCATTTGTTCGGCGGGGGAAGCGAGGTTGCATCGCAAGGTATTACATTTGCCGAGTATGCACGAAAAGGCTTCTTCGAGCTTATTATTGTTGCCGTGCTTTCATATTTGATAATCTCTACAGCAGAAAAGCAGATTATCAAAAATGAACATTCGCATGCGCAGTCGTTCAAGTTACTGAGCACGATTTTGGTGGTCCAAGTAATTGTTATTCTTATATCCGCTTTTAGCCGCCTGTCTCTCTACGAAAGCACATATGGATTTACAACCATTCGGCTCTACAGCCACGCGCTTATGGTTTGGCTTGCAGCAGTGCTGATATTACTCGCGCATCATATCGTTGTTGGGGGAGAGCGAAAAAAGCTTGCCTTGCGCACATTTATCGCAGTTATTGTTCTATTGTTCGCAATGAACGTCATCAACCCTGACGTTTTTATAGCCAAGAAAAATCTCGAGCGCTATCACGCAACAGGAAACATAGACGCATGGTATCTCGGAAGTCTTTCTGCGGATGCAGTGCCATATACGATCGGCCTTCTTGATGATACAAATCCAGCGACAGTACAATCATACGCACAAGGTATTGCAAGGGAACACTCAGAATCTTCGAAAAAATATTCATGGCCGTCATTTCATATTTCAAGAAATAAAGCTGAGCCACTGCTAGCTGCAAAAAAATCTTTTATTGAGCAGATGGTTCCATACAATGACGGTGATTTTTTCACTGAAATCTCTGATTAGTAAAAGAAAGTAAGCGCTCGTGCAATGATTTTTGCGGTGGTATACTGTATATATGAACAATTCCCAACAGTGGTACGCACAACTTATCAAACCAACATGGGCTCCGCCGAGCTGGCTCTTTGGACCAGTATGGACAATTTTGTATGCAATTATCGCTATTTCATACGGTTATGTAGCATACCTCTACATCAATCACCGTATTGGGTTTATGGTTGTATTGCCATTTATTCTCAACCTCGTATTCAATATTATTTATAGCCCTATTCAGTTCGGCCTCAGAAACAATCTTCTTGCCTCAATAGATATTTTGCTTGTGCTCGGAACGCTTATTTGGGCGCTTGTAGTTATCTATCCTCATGCAAAATGGGTAACCTTTGTAAATATTCCATACGTTCTCTGGGTTTCATTTGCGACAGTACTACAGCTCACTGTTACATATTTGAATCGCTAGTATATGCGGGTTACAGTCAAGGATAAAATGCAAAAAGGGTATTCGTACGAACTGACTGCACCAAAGGGAAAGCAGTTCGATCCTGAATTCAAGCCCGATCTTACTCCGCAAGAAATGCTTGCCCTCGGTGTTTTTGGCGGCAAGTACATGACTGACTGCACTAATGAATTTCCTAAGAGCTGGTTTGCAAAGGCCAAGCTTAATCCTAAAAAGCATGATGCCACTCTTAATTTTTTTAAAGTAAATGCTAGTCAACCGCTTTCTGAATGGAGGAAGAAAGGATGGATATACAAAGATGATCCTCGCGGCTGGTTTCAATGGTATTGTCGGTATTATATGGGCAGACGAATTCCCAAAGAAGATGCACGGCAGATAAAACGCTGGAAAGCCATGGTCCGCCACATCGCTCAAATTCGCAATAACTGCCGTCCAGGCGACTTTATGTGCCACACAAAACAGCGTCAGGCCGTACTCCACTGGGCATATGATAGTAGGAAATTATAAAAATACCGTTATAAACGGTATTTTTTAATGCCTGTTTTTGAATGGTGATTTTAAGTTGAATTTACATTTTGTTTAACTCGGTTCTGTATGATGCTTTGGTCGGGTTTATGTAAAGGTCGAAAGCCCGGAAGCGATAATTTCCATACCTATCTATGAAACAATTGCTTACAAAGGTCCTCACCGACAAAAACGTCCGAAACGCAGCTCTCATGAGCGCGTTTGTGTTTACGGCAGCGAGTGTGGGAACACCTTGGAACACCGCTTAACTAATTTAAAAACTTGATGCGTTTTATGTAATTAGTTCCAAAATAAACCTCTAGTTAGGTTTATTTTGGCAAGTCATATGAATAAAATTGCGAAATCATATTTATATAATTTAGTTACTCCTAAATCAAAAGAGGAGGACATTGCTCGTAGTGAGTTTATTTTAAACATACTTTTACTTTCAATAATTGGACTGTCTTTTTCAACATTTGTTATTAATTTTGTTGATTGGATAAGAAAAATAGTACCAGTATTTTCAGCATTAGGTATTTTAATTGTATTAATATTTTTTACCGTATTATATTTCCTTTCTAGGAAAGGTTTGGTACGAACCTCGTCTTGGTTGTTTCTACTGGTTTTCTTTTTACCTATTACATATATGCAATATATCTATGGTGTTGATTTGCCGATGGAAATTCTTTCTTGCGCGTTATTAATCATAATGACTGGTGTTTTAATTAATACTCGAGCAGCTTTTCTTGTTACTCTATTAATTTGCGTATCAATTAGTTTTATAGGTTATCTACATATACAAAGTATTGTAGAAGTTAATCGAAGATGGGTGGGATTAATATGGAAGCTAGAAGATATTTCAGTAGCTATTGTAATCCTTTTCATAATCGCCACCGTCTCCTGGCTTTCAAATCGTGAGATT
>CAYVDC010000006.1:53402-93162 GCA_964450735.1 uncultured Candidatus Saccharibacteria bacterium
TATTGTAATCCTTTTCATAATCGCCACCGTCTCCTGGCTTTCAAATCGTGAGATTGAGAAATCACTTGCTCGAGCGAGGAGATCAGAAGCAGACCTCAAGATTGAACGTGATAATTTGGAGCTCAAGGTAGAAGAGCGCACAAAAGAAATAAAAGAAATGCAGTTGGAGAGCATGGGTCAGCTCTATCGATTTGCGGAATTTGGCAAACTCTCTTCAGGACTTTTTCATGATCTCGTAAATCCACTTACAGCTGTGTCGCTTAATATGGAAATGGTAAAAAGCACAGATTCCAGGGACGGTGCTGGTTCAGGCCAATATCTAAACAGAGCTTTGGCCGCCACAAGGAAAATGGAAGATTTCATTACTTCAGTTCGCAAGCAGATCTCAAGACAGGAAAATAAAGGAATTTTTTGCATGGATGAAGAAGTTCGCCAAGTCATCGACATACTTTCATTCAAGGCGCAACGAGCTAGCGTGGAGGTAGTGTTTGTAAATGAAAAACCAGTAGAAACATACGGAGATAATATAAAGTGGAGCCAGGTAGCGCTCAATCTCATTAGTAATGCAATTGATTCTTATAATGGTGAGGATAGTCCTCTTCATCGAGAAATACTCGTAACTCTTATTCAAACTGGTGGAACTGTTGTATTTTCCGTCCAAGATTATGGAGTAGGTATTCCGCCAGAACATGTTACAAAATTATTCGAACCATTCTTTACAACCAAAACCGCTCGCACAGGAATGGGGATTGGACTTTCTTTGGTGAGAGGAATTATTGAGAAGGAATTCAAGGGCAAGATCGTCGTAGAAAGCACGCCTGGGCTTGGGTCGATATTTACGGTAACTATTCCGCATATGGTGCCATGAATGACAAAATACAAAAAGCTATAGAAAATGCGCTTGTATTCCTACAGTCAATTCAAGAAAAGGACGGAAGCTTTTTGTGTCTGGTTACTTCAGAACAAGATGCTTATGATAGCGATGAAACCTGCCCCGCTATTGTTCCTTCTAACATAATCCTCTCATCGCTCGCTCAAGTTTCCCATCCAAGAGCTAATACGATTCGAAAATCTGTCGCAGCTTTTCTTCTCATGCAGAAAAGTGAATATTGGTCCTATAACTATTGGTTTAGAGACTCGGCTGAATATATTTCATTGCCGTACCCAGATGATCTTGATGATACATTTTGTGCGCTCGCTGCTTTGTATGAGCATGATCCAACTATATTCGACGGGGAAGCGATGGCTCGCATTGCGACAATGCTTACTTCTGCTGAAATACAAGAGAGTGGTCCGTACAATATGTGGCTGGTAAGACAAGAAGAAAGCGAAGGGTGGAAGGATATTGATTTGGTGGTGAATAGCAATATTGCCTATTTTTTATCATTGCAAGATATTCATTTGCCAGGGCTCGATGCGTTTATTGAAGAATGTATAGAGAGTAAAAAGTATTCTTTTCCATATTGTTCAGATTATCCAGGAATATATTTTATCTCAAGATTTTATAAAGGAAACAAGAAGGCGGAAATGATAGATCATATTTTGGCAGGGAAAAAAATAAATGGTGCTTGGGAAAATCCTTTGCACACCGCGCTTGCGATATCGGCACTGCTAAACCTGTCAGAAGGGAAGTTGCATACATATTTGGGAGATAGTATTCAATATCTCCTGAAAGAACAGAATCATGGCTCATGGAAGCCGTATTCTTTTTTCTTTCAAATGCGAACTTCAGAAAAAACAGTATATGCAGGTTCTGCTTCAATAACCACAGCACTCTGTTTAGAAGCTTTATGGAAATACCATGTGGCTCAAGACAGCATCAAAAGCAAAAATGACAGTTCTCAGAAAATGACTAAAGCAGAGGAAGCAAGCTTTGTTCGTAGTATTCAGGTGGTTAGGCAAAGATATGTGCAAGCAGGAGAAAATATGACAAGAAATGCGGTTGATCTGCCTGAGAAAATTATCCGCTTAGAAGTTCTTCCAGAGATAATACTTCTTGCGTACCGTTTTAGGAATTCATTGTTAGTTCCACATGAAGCAGCAACAGATGCAATGGTAGAAATTCTTGGTGCTGCGAATTTGCACGGATGGATTTCGTATACATTATTTGATGATTTTCTTGATGAATTAAGTGGTCCAAAAAACTTGCCGCTTGCCATGCTCTCGCTTCGCGAGTCATATGAGATACTGATGCATGTATTGCCAAAAGAAAGTGGATTTCAACATGTATGCAAACAATCGTTTGATGCTATAGATGAGGCAAACCTATGGGAGGTATCAGTATGCAGGTTCGAGCAAGGTAAGCCGATGGCAGCTATAGATGCATTCGGCGATCTTTCAAAGCTCGCTGAGAAGTCGATCGGTCATGCTTTACCGGTGATTGCAATTCTGTATGCTTGCGGCTATTCAGAAAAGAGCAGAGAAGTAGAGCTTGTAAAATGTTTCTTCAAACACTATTTGATCGCCCGCCAACTGGATGATGATATGCATGATTGGGAAGAAGACTACGGTAAAGGCAGGATGACATGGGTAGTGGCGCATGTGTTTAAGGAATGTGGTGAAAAAGCTTCTCTAGAAGAAATGCGCAAAGTGTTTTGGAGCACTACGGTTGTTACTGTGGCAAACGAGATGCTTCTACATATTGAAAAATCTCGGAAAGACCTGAGGGATATGGAAGTTTTTATTGATGCTACTTTTCTGGCAAGTTTGTTGGATGCAATTGAGAAATCCGCGTCAAAGGCTATCAAAGAGCGGGCGGAGGTCATGCAATTTATATCTATATATGAAACAAGCACCTCACAGAGCACAAAATAATTTGCTATACTTTCCGTAGCTATATGTCACTTCACTTCAAAAATCCATTCTCAATCTTTACTCATGCCAAGAATTGGTATGTCCGTTTCGAACGCCCAATATCCTCGCTCTCACTGGTTGGGGGATTTATTTTCAATGCCGTAGCCCTCACACGGGTGGACGAATTCAAGGAGAATTTTTGGATAGCCATTCATCTCTTGGTGGTTGCTATCTGTATTGTGTTTATAAACCGTCAAGAAAATACCAACGAAGATGCCGTAGCAGTTGGCGCCAATCCTGACAAACTTCATTTTTGGATCATAAACATCATGCAGTTTATGTTTGGAGGACTTTTGAGCACATTCTTGGTTTTTTATTTTCGAAGTGCAGTTCTCTCGGTGGCATGGCCGTTTTTGCTGATACTGGTTATAGCATTCATCGCTAATGAGTCGCTCAAGCGGCATTATGCTCGGCTCTATTTTCAGATAAGTTTTTTCTTCCTGTCGGTCTTTCTCTTTGCAATATTTTTCATCCCTGTGGTGCTGCACGATATCGGTCCAGTCATATTCTTTGTGAGTGGGGTTGCAAGTTTGGTCGTCATATTTCTTTTTACAACCATACTTCGCTACACAGCAGGCGAGTCGCTGGGCAAGGATAAGTTTGTCCTCTTTGCCATGATCGCTGGTATTTTTATTTCGATCAACGCGCTTTATTATGTCCGCTTGATACCACCACTACCGCTTTCACTCCAGGACGCTGGTGTGTACCACTCAATTGTTCGTACGGTAGATGGTAATTATTCAGTGGTGAACGAGCAGGGGACGACGCTTGATCATTTCAAACAAGTATTCGGTTTCTACCCGACATATCATGGATCTGCGGGCGTGCCTGTATATGTCTATAGTTCCGTTTTTTCTCCCGCCGATTTTAGTTTCAGCATTCAACATCAATGGCAAAAATATGATGAATCCACCAAGAAATGGGTAACATCCGGAACTATTACGCTTCCTATCAAGGGAGGACGAGCCAAAGGCTATCGGACATATTCGGCAAAATCTGGAGTTACGAGCGGAAAATGGCGAGTAAATGTTCTGACTGCATCGGGCCAAGTTATCGGCAGATTGGTCTTTGCTGTTTCAAATGATCAAATCCAGCCGATCTTGATTACTGAGACAAAGTAATAACGCTTTCATTAAAAATATGGTAAAATTGGTTTCTTCAAAATATGACAGCACAAAATGCACAATCTGCAGCAAATCCAGCAAAACCAACGCTCTTTGGTCTGTTTAAGCCGTACCGAGGCTTGATTTTTGGGCTAGTAATGCTTGCTATAGGCTCAAATGCTCTTGGCTTGTTAATACCAAAAATAATTGGAAAGGGAATTGATAGTTTTACGATTGGTCAGTTTTCCCTCAATACGGTGCTCATTGAGTTTTTGGTTGTAGCAGTGGGAGTATTGATACTCTCTGCGCTTTCAGGGGTTGCTCAGACGTATGCTTCTGAGAAAGTCGCTCGGGACATCCGCCGTCAATTGTCTGCAAAGATTTCTCAGCAGTCGTATTCGTTTATCGAAGAAGTCTCACCAAGCAAGCTCCTGACAAATTTGACCTCTGATATTGATTCAATAAAACTGTTCGTCTCGCAAGCTATCGTCTCGCTTGTTTCTTCTTTTGTACTCATCGTTGGAGCAAGCATTCTTTTGTTCATGATCAATTGGAAGCTGGCACTGGCAGTCATCCTCGTAATTCCTGTTATCGGCATTACATTTTTCTTTATTTTTTCAAAAGTGCGAACTCTCTTTCTTAGAGCGCGTGACGTTATCGATCGATTGAATAAAATCATCAATGAAAGCATTCTGGGAGCAGCGTTGGTTCGCGTGCTTCATTCTCAAAGCATCGAGCATCAGAAATTCGTTGTGGCAAACTCAGATGCGCGCGATGTCGGCCTCAAAATTCTCGCTCTGTTTTCTAGCCTTATTCCAATCATCAGCTTCGTAGCAAACTTGGCTATGTTGGTCATCTTGGTGCTCGGAGGGCATTATGTGATCAAGGGGACATTAACGCTTGGTGATTTCTCAGCCTTCAATAACTACCTAACCATGCTCATTTTCCCAATACTTATCATTGGATTTATGAGCAGCCTTTTTGCCCAGGCAAGCGCGTCTTTTGAGCGTATTGCGGCAGTGCTATACAAAGAAGAAGAAAAAGAAACAGGAACTCTTGCTACTGAACTTACAGGAGCTCTCCAAGTTTCTGGAATCTCGAAATCATTTGCCGGCAAGCCTGCTTTGAAAGATGTTTCATTTTCACTCAAGCCTAAAAGCAAGAATGCTATCATTGGTCCCACTGCCGCAGGAAAAACCCAGCTGCTCTATGCAATGATAGGTCTTACTAAGCCCGAGAATGGTTCTATTAATTATGATGGCCAGCCGCTCGCTGCATATGACAAGATCGCTCTTCACCGACAAGTAGGCTTTGTATTCCAGGACAGTATTTTGTTCAATATGACTCTCCGTGAGAACATTGCTTTTGATACGACAGTAAGCGCTGAAGATCTCAATCGAGCCATCGAAACAGCAGAACTTTCTGATTTTCTTGGTACATTGCCGAACGGACTGGAGACTGTTGTTTCAGAAAGAGGTACTAGTTTGTCAGGGGGACAGAAACAGCGCGTCATGCTCGCACGTGCGCTTTCGCTTAACCCCAAAATTCTTTTCTTGGACGACTTCACCGCTCGAGTAGATACGCGTACAGAACGCACGATCATCAAAAATCTCGAAAAGAATTATCCTGATATTACGCTCCTATCTGTGACGCAAAAAATCAGCTCGGTCGAAAACTATGACCAGGTCATCGTCCTTATGGAAGGAGAAGTTCTTGCGCAGGGAACACACGCAGAACTTCTTGAAACCTCACCAGAGTACGTGCAGATGTTTGAATCTCAAAAGAGTACTAACCACTATGAACTACAATCTTAATACCATCACCCATGAAGAAAAGAGCTGGAAAAGCGCCCAAAAGCTGCTCCCTTTAATATTGGGAGAAAAGAAAAATCTTATCATTGCCTCGATCGCTATCATAGTAAACTCAGGACTCAATCTGCTTGCGCCTTTTTTGATCGGCTATACGATCGACAAGTATGTAACGACCGGTGATTTTCATGGAGTGCTCATGTACGGCGCTCTATTGCTTGGAATATTCATTGCCGCTCTCATTGCCAATTACATCCAAACACAGCGCATGGGCGAGCTCGGACAAGCGGTTTTGTTCGGACTTCGCAATAAAGTATTTACCAAGCTTGCTGAACTTCCGGTTGCATTTTTTAATCAGAACAAGGCCGGTGACTTAATCTCTCGCATTAACAACGATACGAACAAGCTCAATGAGTTCTTTTCCCGAGGTCTCATGCAGTTTATCGGCAGCTTCTTCTTGGTCTTGGGTTCCGGAATATTCGTCATCTCACTTAATTGGAGATTGGGACTGGTCGCTCTGATTCCAGCAGCGCTTCTTTTTGTATTTACTCGAGCAATATCGCCGTTCATCAAACGTACGAATGCGACCAACTTGAAAAGCTTCGGCTCAATGAATGCAGAGATTCAAGAGAGCTTGGATAATTTTAAAGTGATCGTTGCGTTCAACCGTCGCGATTATTTCCGTCAGAAATTCCAAGAAGCAAATGAAAACAATTATCAAACCGCGCTTCGATCAGGTATTGCGAGTTCTGTTCTATTTAGTCCTATCTACTCATTTGCCACAAGCCTGGCCCAAGTCGCCGTACTTTTGTATGGAGTATTTTTGGTTGCTACTGGTAATCTAACAATTGGTTTGTTGATCAGCTTCTTTGCATATCTTTCACGTTTCTATGATCCACTTCGACAGATTGCAACAGTCTGGGCTGAGTTCCAAACTGCGCTTGCTGGCTGGGATCGTATCTCAGATATTCTTTCTATTACTCCTGATTTTCAAACTATCGAAGCTGCTGCAGTAGAAAAAACAAATTCTGTTTTGGAATTTGAAAATGTTCACTTTGGATATGTCGAAGGCCAGGAGGTCCTTCACCATGTTTCGTTTTCTCTTGAGGCAGGCAAGACATATGCGCTTGTCGGTCCAACTGGGGGAGGCAAGACCACTACTGCTTCATTGATGGCTCGACTGTATGATCCTACAAAAGGACGAGTGTTGCTAGAAGGCAAAGATATTCGCTCATATGATGGAGCAACACGAACACAGAAGATTGGTTTTATTTTGCAAGAGCCAGTCCTTTTCCAGGGAACAATTCACGACAATATTATTTATGCCAATCCAGAATATAAAGACGCCAGTCATGACTCATTAACAAAAGCACTTGCAGATAATGGCCTTACGCACCTCCTCGATCGTTTTCCAGATGGACTTAAGACTGTTATTACTGGCAGCGCTGATTCTTTGTCGCTTGGGCAAAAACAACTAATCGCTTTTATGCGTGCAGTCTTGCGCAATCCTGATATTCTTATTCTTGATGAAGCAACTGCTAACATCGATACAGTTACCGAGCAGCTTCTTGAAGAGATTCTGGCTAATTTGCCTCAAAAAACAACTCGCGTGATTATTGCCCATCGACTAAACACCATTGCCAATGCAGATGAAATCTTTTTCGTGAACGGAGGGGAGATCAAGCGTGCTGGATCAATGCATGATGCGGTAGAAATGCTTTTGCATGGAAAACGACAAAGCTAGACCTGCCTTTGCAAAATAAGGCTTAAATTGTCCTTGCGAGATCAATTGAGGGGTCTATAATGAATATGGAGTCGATTAGTATCGTAATCCATGTATTTTTTAGCTATGACCAATTTTGGAAAATCACTCAGCATCGGACTTGTCGTAATCATCATTGCGCTTGTTATAGTATTTGTTTCTCGTAAGCCTGACGTAGAAGTTGCTCCGGAGACTCCTTCGCAAGCAACTGTACAGACTACAGGACAAAGTGAGGCAACGACTGACACATCTGATCAATCACTCGATCAAGACATGACCACAGTTGATGCGCAGATGCAGGGTCTCAATGCAGACACTACTGCCGCAACGCAAGCTGAGTAACAATCGTCGCCACTTCATTATCAGTATAAATATACTTCTATGAAACATACATACATTAAAGCAAGCTATATCACAGCCGCATTGTTGGCACTTGCAATTGCAGCGCCGACATTCGCAGCCAATAATTCAATAAGAGGAGACATAGATCTCAAAGACAGAGCTGAAATTAAATTCGATGCAAAACTTACTGCAGGTACTGACAGCGAAATTCAGGCCCGTGCTAGCGCAAAGATCGATGCGCGAATCAAGGACCTTCAGTCACTGCAGACTCGGATCAACTCAATGACGCGTTTGTCCTCTGCAACCAAGGCAACATTGACTGCAAATATTTCAAATGAGATTGCAGCCCTGAATTCTCTTCGAACAAAAATAAATAGCGAGACAGGAGATATCCTCAAGCAAGATGCGCAGTCGATCAGCGGATCATATCGCATCTATATGCTTGTTTTGCCGCAGATCCGAATACTGGCTGCCGCCGATAAAGCACAGACTATTGCTGACATGTTTACTGCAATGTACGCAAAACTCGATGCTCGAATCAATGCAGCAGTAGCGGCTGGCGTCACCATGACAAACGAAAAAGCCGCCCTTTCGGATATGAGTCTCAAGATTGCTGATGCAAAAGTCCAAGCCAAGGCAGCAATTGACCTCGTAGCAAATCTTACGCCTGACTCCAAAGACCAGGCCAAGATCACTGCAAACCAACAAGCAATTGTAGCTGCGCGTGCAAAGCTCAAACTTGCTGAAGCAGACCTAAAGGCAGTCCACGCTGACGCTAAACTTATCTTAGGAGAAGTTAAGAAGCATTCAAAAGACGATACCAAGGACCACGACGAGGATAATCGCGGAAGAAACTAGTAATCCCAAAAACACCCTGTTTAACAGGGTGTTTTTGTATGCTACAATACCTCAAGTTTTTAGTTATATATCATGCAACTCACCATTATTTCATTCAATATCTGGGATCTTCCATTGTGGTTTGTAAAGAACCGCAAGGAGCGAATCAAAAAAGTTGCAGACTATCTAGCCGCATCAGGTGCGGATATTATTTGCCTCCAAGAGGCGTGGACACAATCTAACAGGGAACTTTTCTTCCAAATCATGGGAGCAGCTGGTTATACATGGGCTGTGGCTCGGGAAGCATCAATGCTCATGGGAAATGGGGGCTTAATTACATTTTCCAAATTTCCTATAGTAGAGAAAAAATTCATACCATTTTCTCGCCTCTCTGCTGCATTTGTTGAAATGTTCGGGGCGAAGGGAGTACTTGAAACAGACATCGAAACACCATCAGGCATGATGGCGGTATTTAATACGCATTTGCATATGCCGTCAGGAGCATCAGGGCAGCGTATTCGTTTGAAGCAGTTGAAATGCGCAATGCAGATTATCGCAAATAACGACAATCCAGCCATTTTAGCTGGTGATTTTAATGAAGATAAATTATGGGAGCAGCAAGAATTTAATTCTCTCTTGGATGCTGCTCATTTCAAGCACCCTGTCTCTATTCTACAAGGCTTGCCGCCAAGTTACCGTAAAGAAAATGAATTCGTTGATATTTGGGCAAATCGTGACGAAGAGTCACGAAGATACGATTATATTTTTGTACGCAATATCGGAAATCTCGGTTTTGATGTTTCGACCTATGAGCCACGGTATCTGACACCAGCACTATCTGACCATGATCCTGTTTGTTTAACTCTTCTTTCAAAATAGTATGGCTGAATCATTGTTCGCTTCAATTGTGGCGCATGGATACGTAATTATTTTTTTCCTCGTATTTTTTGTTGAAATTGGTATTCCAAATCCTGTCCCGAATGAACTCGTTCTCCTATACGTTGGATCACTGACTGCGATTGGGCATTTGAATTTTATAGCGGCCATCGTTACGGTTGTTGCCGCTGATTTTATTGGAACTTCACTTTTGTACTATACTTTTTATCTGTTTGGCGGTTGGATTGTTTCCAAGAATTTTAAATGGTTTCCAACTGAAAAACTTGCGGCACTTTCGCATACGATTGAAAAACGCGGCAAGTGGGGAATTTTTGTTGGACGTCTTATACCATTTGTAAGGGGATATACTTCAGTTGCCGCAGGTCTGCTCAGAATTCCTCCGAAAGTTTTTTTGTCTGTAGTAATTTTTTCCGCAGTACTGTGGAGCGGAGGGTATGTCCTTGTCGGTCATTTTGTTGGGCCGCACATTGAATCATTCTATGAAAGTCTTGGTATTGGGCAAGTTGGTCTTATTTCCATTATTATTGGTGTTATTTTAGTTTGGAGCGGGATGTACGGTTTGCTAGAAAGTGGAAAGAATGGCGCAAAATAGTCGTAGGTAGCTCTCGTAATGACTATGCTATAATTCCAGTATGCAAACGAAAAACATCGAAAAATACTTTTTCCTCGGATTTTTAACAGTCGTTACTATTTTTGTCTTAGTACTCTTCCGGCCATTTTTCCCGATCATCGTTCTTGGAGCATCGCTCGCTGTAGTTCTCCATCCTCTGTATCTTTGGTTCATGAAAAAAGTTGTCCGCAATCGCAGCTGGGCGGCAGCATTATTGAGCGTAATCGTATTTGTCGTACTTCTTGTTGGTCCATTAGTAGGAATCGGCGTAGTAGTCTTCAGACAGTCGCAGGACTTGTATACTTCAGTTGCTCATGGAGGCGCGACTCCGATGGTGGAGAAATTAGGTAATTCTATCAATAGCATATTGCCACCAGAACTTGCTTTCAATGTTCAAGACAAACTCACTGACTTGGTAACATATGTTTCTGCGAATATTGCTACGGTGTTTGCTACTACACTCTCAACAATGTTCTCTGTTGTTATCGTTATCATCATTATCTTCTACTTCCTCAAGGACGGTGATGAGTGGAAGCGTTCAGTTGTTCTCATCTCTCCACTTTCTGATAGTGACGACGAAAAGATACTTTCAAAGCTTGGTCACTCGATCAATGGGGTAATCAAAGGTTATGTTATTGTCGGCGCGGCGCAGGGACTTTTAATGGGTGTGGGTATGGCAATATTCGGTGTTCCGACCCCTGCATTATGGGCCGTCCTAGCCGCCTTTGCCTCACTTGTTCCTACGGTTGGAACAGCTGTAGTTGCTATTCCAGCAATTATTTACCTTGCCGTTACAGGACACACACCTGCAGCCGTCGGTATGACTATCTGGGCAGTGCTTATTGTTGGTATGATCGACAATTTGCTCAATCCATTCGTCATCGGAAGTCGCGTAGATATTCCTCCACTCATGGTGCTCTTCTCAGTACTTGGAGGTATTGCTCTTATGGGCCCAGTCGGTATCCTCGTTGGTCCGCTTGCAGTTAGCTTGCTCTACTCTCTTGTTTCAATTTATCGAGAAAGCTTTCAGCACTCCAATCAATAATCTATGGCAACTCACAAATACATGACAGTTTCAGATCAGATCATCGCAGCACTCGAGGCTCACGGGGTGCGGTATGTTTTTGGAGTTCCTGGGGAAGAAACAGAGGACTTGTTGTTTTCTCTTTCAAATTCTACGATTCAATTCATTCCTACACGACATGAGCAGGGTGCGGCGTTTATGGCCAATGTATGGGGAAGAGTTACTGGCAAGGCCGGTGTTTGTCTCGCAACGCTTGGTCCTGGGGCGACTAACCTCGTTACAGGTCTTGCTGATGCCTTTCTCGACAAAGCTCCGGTTGTTGCTTTGACTGGCCAAGCTCACTCAGACCGCCACCACAAAGAAAGCCATCAGTACATTGATGTGGTTTCAACATTTCGTCCGATTACCAAATGGAATACAGTTATCTATTCTCCGGCTGTTGTGAGCGAATCAATTGCCAAGGCGCTTAAAATCGCTGAAATGGAAAAGCCTGGCGTGACGCATATTGATCTTCCGGAGGACATTGCCGCATTGCCTGCAAAAGGGGAATTGATTGAAGTTAAGAAAGTGCGCAGAGGCGCGCCCGACCACAAGGCTATCGCTTCGGCTATTACTCTCCTCGGGCGCGCCAAGAAGCCAGTTATTCTTGCCGGCAATGGCGCTATTCGCAAACTTGCTTCAAAGCATTTGCGCATGCTCGTTGAGCGGATGAATATTCCCGTAGTCTCAACATTTATGGGCAAAGGAGCTGTCTCTGATAAAAGCCCGCTCTCGCTTCGCACGGCGGGTATGAAAGCCAAGGACTATCCAGTTCTCGCTCTCGAACAGGCAGACCTTATCATTTGCATCGGCTACGATATTGCCGAGTACGATCCTGAATACTGGCACACCAACAAAAAAGCTCCGATCATTCACATCGATTTTGATTCCGCTGAAGTTTACAATTGCTATCAGCCTGCAGTTGAAATCGTCGCTGACATTTCTGCAACTCTATGGGAAATGCTTCGAATTCTCGATGAAGAAAATGCCAAGCCATTTACGACATGGTTTTCACATATCAAAAAGGCGATCGAAAAAGACATTGCTTCATACGAAAAGCAGGTCAAGAAGCCGACTATTCCGTTTGTGTTGCATGAACTCCGTCGCGCTATGAAAGATACCGATATAATTATTTCTGATGTGGGTTCGCACAAAATGTGGATCGGCAGAAACTTTCCTGTATATGAACCAGGAACATGCATCATCTCAAACGGACTTGCTTCAATGGGTATTGCACTTCCAGGCGGAATGGCTGCAAAGCTCGCACGGCCAGAACTTCGCGTCGTTTCAGTCATGGGGGATGGGGGATTCATGATGAACTCGCAGGAAATTGAAACAGCCAAGCGCATCGGCGTTCCGTTTACTATCGTTGTCGTCAATGATAATGACTACGGACTTATTACCTGGAAGCAAACAAGCCACCGCGGCCGAGCTGTTGGTACCACACTCAGCAATCCTGATTTTGTAAAATATGCTGAGAGCTTTGGTATCAAGGGTTATAAGCCAAAAACTTCCGGCGACGTCTATAAAACTCTTAAAAAAGCAATCGACTCAAACCAGCTTTCGCTTGTCGTTATTGATATTGATGCAAGCGAGAATATGAAACTTTCGGCAAAACTTGGTAAAAATTTAAAGATCGGGAAATAAAAAAAGCGCGGCCTATTGGCTGCGCTTAATACTAGTTGAGTGTGTTTTTTATAATGCACCGAATCTCTGGTTGGCTTTCAGCTTAATGCCCAGTTTTTTGGCCAGTACTGCAAGCCTTTCAAATTCTTCTTGTTCGTAATCGATGGCTTCAACTAACTGCCCCTTGTTTTCTAGTTCTTGCTTTTCCCCACGCAAGTCCAAGATCTCTTTTACAAGATATCTGTTTTCTTTTGTGTAAGGCAGAGCATTGATTGCTAGAAGTAGCGTGTTTCTTTCTCGCAGCACCCATTCCATGTTTTGCGTGTCAGAAAAGTGCGTGTGTCTTTTTTTATAGAGCGTTGAAATCGCCAGAATTACCTTTCTCCGAAAGAAAACATTCCGTCTATTGTGGTATATAATCCAAGCGCTTATAGCCGCTATAAGAAATAAAATTACATAGAGCGTATTCGCGTCGTCTTTATTTTCGCGCGAATAAGTAACAATGGGAATTTCGGTTAATACTATCAGTGGTTGTTTCATACTAAAGATATTTTTTTCTCTTCTAAAAAATGTTGTATTTCAGCAAGCCTTCTTTTTGTTTGCACAATGGTGGTTTTTGCACCATTTTTTGTTAAGCCAACAAAGAAGCCAGAATTCTCCTTTTCTCTCATTTTTTCCAGCACTTTTTCTTTTTGCGGAGCAGGCTGGGTTTCCAGTACTTTGTTGTGGAAGTAGTTTCTGTGCTTTAAAAAAGGTGAATTGATGTTGTAGGCGTGGTAGGTAGTTTTGCCTGCTTTGTTGGTGGTAAGTGAGTGAACAAAGATTAGATCGCCGTTTTGTAGAATCATTAGTTTCATATGTAAAATTTTTATGACTATACTATGCTTACATCGAAGCGTCAAATTTTTGTCTCTGCCTTGATTCTGTTACTATTCACCTATGATCCAATCCCAAAACCCTTATACCGAAAAAATAGAGAAGAAATTTAAATCCATCAGCGACAAAGAAATCGCTCGTAAAATTTCCCAGGCGCACGAAGCCTTTATTTCATGGCGTGATGTGCCAATCAAAAAGCGCGCGATGTTGATGAAGAATCTCGCTAAAGTTTTACGAAAGAACAAGCAGAAATATGGCGAACTTATCACTCGAGAAATGGGGAAGCCAATTTCTCAGTCTGTCGCTGAAATAGAAAAGTGCGCTCTTAACTGCGAGTACTATGCGGAGAATGCTGAACCTTTTATCTGTCCAGAAATATATACTACTGAATACAAAGAAGCCCGCGTTGAGCTTGAACCGATGGGAGTCATCTTTGCGGTCATGCCGTGGAATTTTCCATTTTGGCAGGTGGTTCGTTTTGCTGCACCAGCACTTATGGCGGGGAACGTGGGAGTACTTAAGCATGCTTCAAATGTTCCACAATGTGCATTGGCAATTGAAGAAGCGGTTTTCGAAGCAGGTTTCCCAAAAGATGTATTCAAAACCTTGCTTGCAGACTCAAGCCAGGTAGAGAAAATCATTTCTAATCCACTTGTGAAAGCTATCACTATTACAGGAAGCGAATATGCCGGAATCAAAGTGGCTGAAGCTGCAGGAAGAAACTTGAAAAAGCTTGTTCTTGAGCTTGGCGGTGCTGACCCATTTATAATCCTCAAAGATGCCGATCTTGAAAAGGCTGCAGAGGCAGCAGTAAAATCCCGCATGATAAACACGGGCCAAAGCTGTATCGATGCAAAGCGATTTATCATCGAAGCCTCCATTGCTGAGAAAGTTATTCCAATGCTCGTAGCGAATATGCAGAAACTTGTCGCAGGAGATCCGATGAGTTCTATGACAGAAGTCGGACCGCTTGCCCGCAAAGATCTGCGCGATGAGCTGCATCAGCAAGTACAACAATCAATCAAGAAAGGAGCGAAGGTAATCCTCGGTGCAAAGATTCCAGAAGGGAAGGGATTCTTTTATGAACCGACAATCCTACTGAATGTAAAAAAGGGGATGCCTGCGTCTGACGCAGAACTCTTTGGTCCTGTCATGAGTGTCATCATTGCAAAGGACGAAGTTGATGCTATCCGAATCGCCAATGATCATATCTACGGTCTTGGTGCGGCAGTATGGAGCAAAAATGAAAAGAAGGCATTCCGTGTCGCACGAGCACTCGAAGCGGGAATGGTGGCGATTAATGACATTTCAAAATCAGATCCTCGGTTTCCATTTGGAGGAACCAAGAAGTCAGGATACGGCAGGGAACTAGGCTCATACGGAATCAAGGAATTCATGAATGTGAAGATGATTGTGGCAAAAGAATAGATGAGTGTGGATATATTAAGATTGCATTAAATTATATGATATGTATACTGTATATGTAGCCATCGGGCTATATATGAAGGTTTACCTTTTAATAACGTAATAGAAGCAATCGTATGAAAAATATTAAAACAGCAACAATGGCTCTTGTATTCGCACTCAGTTTAGTTGCGTCTGCTGCGTTGGCAGAAACAAACAGTGGAGCACTCGTTAACGGAACAGCTACTGTAAATGCAGGTGCATCAATCACAGGCAACGCAAATAACGATTCAGATTCTGATGATTCAGTTCAATTAAATGGAAGCGCTCGGTCCGAATCAGAAATTGATTCCCAAGATGATTCTTCATCTTCTGTAAATGGATCTTCAATGATTCTTCTCCGAAGCGATATTCTCAATAACACTGGTTCAGAAAATAATTCTTCATGGAATAGCTCGACATGGATGAATAACAGCTCAACTATATCTTCAGACGAAGGATATAAGGCATATGTATCATCAGCTATGCAGGGAGATGAGAATTTCAGCAAAGTAGACAGCGACGATACCCATGTTTCAGTAAGCTACAAGGAGCATGCAAAACTCTTTGGTTTCATCCCGGCTTCAATTCGTGCAACAAGCACCATTGATTCACAGGGAAATGTAAAGGTTCGTTATCCTTGGTATCGTTTCTTGATGAGCACAAACAAAAGCGAGATTGAAGCTAAACTCAATGCAGATATCAAAGCTATGGGTTGGAAGGACAATGGTTCAGGAAATGCTTCATTCAATGCAGCGACCCGTGCAAAATTAGTTTCAAGCATGTACAGCGCAATGCACCGCGATGATGCATCAAAAGAAAATCAATAAAATATAAAGCCTATTTCTAATAGAAAAAGCCCTCTGCAAGGGGCTTTTTCTTTACATGTGTATCTATTTGATGTCAGATCACAAAGACTTTACAAGGGTAGTATAATAGATATATGGCCCATGAACCTCTCGCATCTCAAATACGCCCCAAGACCTTGGAAGACTTTGTCGGCCAGGAACATTTGGTAGGGCCAGGAAAGCCGTTGAGAGAGGCAATGGAACAGAAGCATGTGTTCTCATTTATTCTCTGGGGACCACCAGGCGTAGGCAAAACAACCTTGGCTCGAATGTATGCAAAAGCTATCAATGCTGATTATCACGAACTTTCCGCTGTATCGGCTGGCAAAGAAGACATCCGTAGTTTGATCAGCACAAACGGCGAACTGTTTGGACCGCGTGTTTTATTTTTGGACGAGATACACAGATTCAATAAAGCCCAACAAGATTTCCTGCTTCCATATGTAGAAAGCGGCAGATTGGTCTTGATAGGCGCAACAACTGAAAATCCATCGTTTGAAGTTATTCCGGCGTTGCTCTCTCGCTGCCGTGTTTTTGTCCTGGAAGAATTAAAGGAAGACGATCTGAAGAAAATCATAAAAAGTACCGGCTATAAAATGAAGAAGGACGCGATTGATTGGCTTGTTCAAATGTCAGGTGGCGATGCACGGCAGATGATCGCAATGATTGAGAACACTGTTTCGTTATACAAAGAAGTAACTCTCGAGAATCTACAAAATACATTGCAGTCAAAATTCCTTCGCTATGATAAAAAAGGGGAAGAGCATTACAATACCATCTCAGCTTTTATCAAATCCATGCGTGCATCACAGCCGGACGCGGCGCTTTACTATCTTGCTCGTATGACAGAAGCAGGAGAAGATCCAAAGTTTATAGCACGTAGAATGGTTATTTTTGCCTCAGAAGACATTGGCATGGCTCAGCCAACCGCCCTTGTAGTTGCCAATGAAGTGTTCAAGGCGGTTGAAACAATAGGCATGCCTGAATGCGCAATCAATCTCGCCCATGGAGTAGTGTATCTATCGCTTGCTCCTAAAGACAAAGGATCGTATGAAGCATACTTTGCCGCATTAGATGATGTAAAGAAATTCGGAAATTTGCCAGTTCCAATGAAGATCAGGAATGCGCCAACAAAACTTATGAAGGATCTTGGATATGGCAAGGGGTATGAACGATATCCCAAGGAGGATCTGCTGCCCGAAAAATTAAAGAACAAAGTGTATTACAAGCCGAAGAACAAGAAAAAAGAAAAAGATGAAAAATAACCAGACTACAGAAAGTGTGAAAAAAGAATTGGCCAATTATGCCAGTAAAGAGAAGGCAGATTTTTTTCCATACTTTTTCAAAACAGGCAAAGGTCAGTATGGGGAAGGCGATATGTTTATTGGCGTTACTGTTCCAGATCAAAGAAAGGTTGCAAAGGAATTTCTCGGGCTTTCTTTAGAGGAAATTGAAAAGCTTTTGAACAGCCCTGTGCATGAACATCGGCTGACCTCGTTGATTATTCTTGTTGAACAATTTAAAAAAGGCGACGAGAAACAAAAAGAAAAGATTTTTAAGTTTTATCTGAGACATACTTCACGAATCAACAACTGGGATTTGGTTGACGCTTCATGCCGCGATATCGTCGGTGAGCATTTGCAGAATAAGGACCGAAAAATCCTGTATAAGTTAGCGAAGTCTAAAAACCTATGGGAGCGGCGAATTGCTATGGTTTCAACATGGGCTTACATACGCATGAATGATTTGAACGACACGTTCGCAATTGCAGAGAGTCTTTTGAACGATAAGCATGACCTCATGCACAAAGCCGTTGGTTGGATGTTACGTGAAGCAGGCAAAAGAGACGAGAATGCCCTCCATGGTTTCTTGAAGAAACATATCCATCAGATGCCTCGTACAGCATTACGGTACTCTATTGAAAAATTCTCTCCAAGTGTTCGGAAAATGTATTTGAGTATATAATAGGGCATATGAAATTCCTCGATCCGAATGAGAAGCAAATTGATTACTCATTTATTGAACTAATTAAAGATTTTTGGCGTTATGGAAAGACGTATCGCAGTGGACTCATTGTCGGTACTGTTCTCCGTATTTTTGGAGACCTCGCGTCACTCTATCGTCCCGTGGCGTTTGCAATGTTGGTAAACGAGCTGATACATCCAACCGACAAGATAGTTCTTCACGTTACTCTCATACTCCTAAGCTGGTTTGCTGCAGCAGCTGCGCGGTATGTTTTTTTGTATTTTGCAAAAAAGCTTATTTTTTATATTGGCTTACGGGTGATGACCGATGCAGAAAAGCATATGATTGCTATTTTGTTTGCCAAGGACAGCGCATGGCATGAGAATGAATCTTCAGGAGTGAAGATCAAACGAATCGACAGAGGTTCGGCTGCTTACAATGACGTGCTTCGTGCATGGGTTAACAATTATGTAAGCATCGTCATCAACTTCATAGCAGTGCCGATAATCTTCTTCAAGCTTGACCACACTACTGCAATACTTGCTGTTATTTATTTGATTTCATATTTTTTCATTTCTACGAAACTACAAAAAAAGGGAGTATTTGCCCATCATAAATACCAGATTGAAGACGAAAAGGTGAGTGGCTTGGTAACAGAATCCATTGGGAATATTCGAACAGTTCGTCTTCTCGGCCTCGGCGAAGAAATAAGGAAGCGCGTATCAGATATGTATGAAAATGTTTTAGCATGGGGCAAAAAACGCATCATGGCTTTTCAGTTTCGGGGTCATTTCTGTGTTATTTATACTGAGTTTTGGAGATTGCTCATTTTAGGATTTGTAGCTTTTGGAATCATTCATGGGCGCTATGAGGTAGGATTTATCGTACTTTTCAATAGCTACTTTACCGATATTGCCACTGCAATCCAAGAATTGGCAGATGTAAGTCAGGATACGGTCGTTGCTGAGCAATCAATTGCGCGCATGCACTTGCTCATCGGCCGCGAAGTTTCACAGGATGCCGGCAAAGAAGTTTTCCCAAAAGAATGGGATCTCTTGGAAGTTAAAAATCTTTCATTTTCATACGGAGATCAGCCTGCGTTGAAAAATATTTCATTTACAATCAAACAAGGAGAGCGCGTCGGTGTTGTTGGTCTCTCTGGGGCAGGTAAGTCTACGCTCTTCAAGTTATTGCTGAACGAGCGAGGGGATTATGATGGAACGATCTCGATCGGCGGCGTAGATATCCGATCTATTAAACAAAAAGAATACTACCGCCATGTTTCAGTCGTGCCGCAAGATACAGAAGTTTTTAACCTCACACTTAGAGACAATATTGCCATGGTGAGCGAAAAGAAAAGCACTGTCCGGTTGAATACGGCGCTTGATGTTAGCCATGTTCGCGAATTCTTGCCGAAGCTTCCAGAAGGCGTTGATTCGCTGATTGGAGAGAGAGGTATAAAACTCTCTGGTGGCGAACGCCAGCGTTTGGGGATTGCTCGAGCCATCTATAAAGATCCTTCGATTCTACTGCTTGATGAAGCAACCTCGCACTTGGATTTAGAATCTGAGGAAAAAATCAAAGATTCTCTTCACCAGTTTTTCCAAAATGTTACTGCGCTCGTCATTGCCCACCGCCTCACGACTATCCGCGAAATGGACAAGATCATCGTTATTGAAAAAGGAAAGATACTTGAGCAGGGAAGCTTCGATGAATTGATGAAAAAGAAAGGACGCTTCCATGAGTTATGGCAGAAGCAAAAGTTTGATTAAAATGAGATACAAAAAAACCGCCTTAGGCGGTTTTTTTAGTTGCTTCTTCGAGCTTGATGTGTTTCCAGGATTTCCAGAAGAAGTATCCGATAATGATGAATGTGATGAGTGGTGACATCCAATGGGGAATGTGAGCACCGAAAGCATCGAGGAGCATGATTGTTCCAAGCCCGAGTATCGAGTACATGGCACCATTTTTAAGATATGCGTATTTCTTGATGTTGTCTACATTTCGGACAGTGAGTTCTCTAAGAACGAAAGCGCCAATACCATTACCGATTAAGATAAGTGGAACTGACAATGTGAAGGCGAATGCTCCGAGCACGCCGTCGATTGAGAATGTTGTGTCGATAACTTCGAGATAAAGGATCTTGGAAAGGTCTGACATGTTTTTGTTTGTTCCTTCAACGAGCTGGCGTTCCTGTTCTTCTGCGTTTTGTTTGAATCCATGAGTGATGAAGAAGGCTGTCGATCCAACAACGGCACCAAAAGCCATGAGCGGGTTGATTCCGTTTGCGAACCAGACAATAGCGGCGAGAAGAATAGACACAACTGCATAGAACCAGATACCTTGTTTTTGGAAGAATTTTTCACCAGGCAGTCCGAAATTTTTTGCTTCAAGGAAAAGCCAATGAAAGAACAGGAATACTAGAAATGTTCCACCTCCTGCCAAAAGCATTGGAGCTGAAGTTTCGATTGCCATAAGAACACGAGGATCGTTCGAAAATGTTGCGGTTAATGCTTCGATCGGACCAAGTCCTGGTGTTGCTACCCAGACAATGAGCCATGGAAGGAGTCCTCGAACAACGACTACTGCAAATAGAAGTCCCCAAAAGAGGAACCATCTGCGAGCCTTTTGGCTCATAGTGCTTAATACTTCGGCATTGACGACAGCGTTGTCGATTGAGGAGATAACCTCAAAGAGAACCAAGCCGAAGATCGTAATAATTGACGGTAATAGATGCATAGGGCATATAGTAGCAGTTTCTTCCAAGGTATTCAATTATCTGCTATGATTCGAACACATGAAATTACTCTATACGTATCTTACAAAACACAAGCGCTTGCTGGCCCTAACCCTGGTATTAGCAACCATAAACCAGGTCTTTTCTTTGCTTGATCCGCAATTCTTCCGATTGATTATCGATAATTTTGCCTCACACCCAGAACAATTTACTGTTAAAGCATTTATTACCGGTGTCTTGTTGCTTCTCCTGGGTTCAGTATCTGTGGCCTTGGTTTCCCGCATCACGAAAAACTTCCAAGACTATTATACGAACATCATTTCTCTCCGTGTCGGTGCTCGCTTGTATACAGATACGATCGCACATGCTTTCTCACTTCCATATGGTGTTTTTGAAGATGAACGCTCAGGAGAATTATTACAGAAGATCCGCCAGTCTCGCGACAATTCACAGGCATTGATCTCTGTTCTTGTTGGAATGGTTTTTGTGTCTTTCGTTGGTCTTATCTTTGTTATCATCTACGCGCTCACTGTTCATTGGAGTGTTGGTCTCGTATACATCGTTATGATTCCAATCGTCGGATTTTCAGCTTTTGTTATTGGACGCAAAATCAAAGCAATCCAATCAAGCGTGGTTAAAGAAACCGCAGCACTCGCAGGCTCAACAACAGAAACGATCCGCAACATTGAGTTAGTTAAAAGTCTTGGTCTTGAACACCAAGAAGTTTCGCGATTGAATTTCACCAATGACCAGATTCTTCAATTGGAGTTTAAAAAGCAGAAATCAATTCGGTACCTTTCATTTGTTCAGGGGACAATCATTAATGCTATCCGCGCTGGATTGCTTCTTTTGATGGTTTGGCTCGTGTACAGCAAAGCAATAACCGTCGGTGAACTGTTTTCGTTATATATTTACTCTTTCTTTGTTTTTGGACCGCTCCAGGAATTTGGAAACATTGCAACCAAATATTACGAAACAAAAGCATCTCTCGAAGCAGTTGAGAATTTCCGTACTATGCCATCAGCTCCAAAACCGGAGAATCCTGTCCGTATCGATCATATTGAAACCATTGTATTCAAGAATGTCTCATTCAAATATGAAACTGCGCCGACCGACACTGTTTCCGATATTTCACTTTCAGTAAAAGCGGGGGAGACAATTGCCTTCGTTGGTCCTTCAGGTTCAGGTAAATCAACACTCATCAAATTACTCACCAGTCTTTATAGCCCGAATGCAGGAACGATCTCGATTAACAATGTTTCACTTGAGACGCTTGACGTTGAAACCCTACGCGAACGCATCGGCTTGGTTCTGCAGGATACTCAACTCTTTGCGGGAACAATCCGAGACAATTTGGTATTCGTTGATGACAGTGCTACAGATGCTCAGTGTATTGATGCTCTCCGTCGTGCGCAGGCGCTTCCGCTGATCGAGCGTTCAGGACACGGACTTGATACTCGCATCGGCGAAGGAGGCTTGAAGCTTTCTGGCGGAGAACGACAACGTCTAGCGATTGCTCGAGCTTTGCTCCGCAAGCCTGAAATTCTTATTTTCGATGAAGCAACTTCAGCACTTGATTCAATTACTGAGCACGCGATCACCGAAACAATCAAAGACATTTCCAAAACAGAAGAAGGCATCACCAAGGTTCTTGTCGCACACCGACTCTCTACGATTGCACATGCAGATCGCATCTATGTGTTAGAGAAAGGCAAGATTATTGAATCAGGAGACCATAGACTATTATTGGCAAAGAAAGGCCTCTACGCTGCACTCTGGAGAGAACAGCAAGGAGAACAGGCGTAATAACAATTATTATATGCAAAAAATTCTTGAGAAGATCAAAATCACTGGCCCAGTACTCATAATTATCGCCGCTTCGCTTTGGGCAGTAGACGGCGTCATTCGCCGAAGCCTCTATGAGTTATTGCCGCTCCATATCATTTTCTGGGAACACCTTGTTGGCGCGCTCATACTGCTCCCAATAGGATTCGCGTTTTGGGACCAGACCAAGCTGTCAAAAAAAGAATGGGCGATGATCGTTTTTGTTTCCCTTCTCTCTGGTTTGATTGGAACGCTCTTGTTTACAACCGCCCTTCTCAAGACACAGTATATTTCTTTTTCAGTGGTGTTCTTGCTTCAGAAATTACAGCCGCTTTTCGCCATTACCACTGCTGTTATTTTTCTCAAAGAAAAGATTTCCAAAAAATATCTTGGCTGGGCGCTACTTGCACTCGTAGCTGCATTCTTCGTCACATTCCCTAACGGCATGATCAATTTCGCAACAGGCGGTGCCACTGTAGTCGCTGCTCTCTTTGCGCTCGGCGCAGCAGCTGCATGGGGATCTTCAACTACTTTTTCAAAAATTGCGCTTACAGGACAGAACTCAACACTGATCACCGCGCTTCGATTTGGTATCACTACAGTCCTTGCTTTCCTTGCAATACTTATCTTTGGAAAGTTTGGAACATTGGCATTCCCAACAATCCCGCAGGCAATCAAGTTCATCATCATCGCACTTTCAACTGGCATGGTGGCGCTTCTTATCTACTATCGAGGATTGAAGTTCACTCCAGTTCGTGTCAGCACTATACTTGAGCTCACATTCCCACTCCTCGCTATCATTATTGATATCTTTGTATATCACAAAGTGCTTTCAATTACTCAATGTATCGCCGCACTTGTTCTCTTGTTTGCAATGTACAAGATTGCTGTGCTGCAAAATAAGCATGAAATTTAAAACCATTACCATTTTAGGGAAAGGCAGAGGCAAGGATCTCGGCTTTCCAACTATCAATATGGAAATTCTTCCTGAGCTTGTACTTGGACTGCAAGAGGGGATTTATGCTGCACGAGTTACTGTTCAAGATGAGACATACGGCGGCGCATTGTTCTATGGTCCTATTCCAGTGTTTGGTGAAAAAGAAAAATCTCTCGAAGTGTATTTGATTGATACGCCATATATATATGTCGGACCAGGAACTGATATTGAAGTGGAACTTTTGAAATACATCCGACCTGTCCAAAATTTTTCAGGTGTTGATTTGATGCAGCTCCAGATGGAAAAAGATGTCACTCAGATTCGCCATATTTTGGAACAATAATCAAGATTTGCTCCATGCTATACTGATAGTATGAAATCAACCAAAGCTCAGAACGTCCGGCTCTCTCCGCACGTTATACCGGTCGAATATCGGGTAACCCTTCGTCCAGATCTCGAAGCCCATGTATTCGAAGGCGAAGAAACTATCGATATCAAGATTGCCAAAGCAACCAAAACAATCACTCTCCATTCCAAGGATTTGAATATTGCCCTTGCTCAGTTACAAAAAGGGAAGCGCACAATCGATGCAACTATTTCATACAATGATGAAAATGAAACCGCGACATTCTCATTTCCATCCATGATCGAAGCGGGTACTTACAAACTTCACACGGTCTTCAAGGGAATTCTAGGTGCCAATATGCGCGGCTTTTACAAAAGCCAGTATATACTCGATGGCAAAACTCAGACAATGGCAACAACACAGTTCGAAGCAACCGATGCACGCCGCTGCATTCCATGTTTTGACGAGCCTGCGCATAAAGCAGTATTTCATGTGAAGCTTGTTGTGCCGATGAATAAGACAGCTATTTCAAATACACTTCCTATAGATGTCATGGAACACGAAGGCGGATTCAAGACAGTAACATTTGCGCCCACTCCTAAAATGTCTACCTACTTGTTGGCATTTATCGTCGGAGATTTTGAATTTACAGAAAAGAAAACTAAGAATGGCGTGTTGGTTCGTGTTTTTGCAACTCCGGGTAAAAAAGAACAGACACGATTTGCCCTCGAATGCGCGGTGAAGACTTTGGAATTTTACGAAGACTATTTTGATATCAAATATCCTTTAAATACGTTGGATATGATCGCTATTCCTGATTTTGCATCAGGAGCGATGGAAAACTGGGGAGCAGTGACATACCGCGAGACAGCACTTTTAGTAGATCCACTTCATACTTCAACTCGTGTAAAACAATGGGTTGCTTTGGTTGTTGCGCATGAACTTGCTCACCAGTGGTTTGGGAACTTGGTAACAATGGAATGGTGGACTCATTTGTGGCTCAACGAAGGCTTTGCATCATATATTGAATATTTGGCGGTGAATGAACTTTTTCCACAATGGGACATCTGGACGCAATTTGCATACGCAGATCTAGGCGCAGGCCTCAGACTTGATGCATTGAAGCATACGCATCCAATTGAAATCGATGTTCATCATCCAAATGAAATCGGAGAAATCTTTGATGAGGTTTCATACTCGAAAGGCGCATCTATTATCCGTATGCTTGCTGGCTATATTGGTGAAAAGAATTTCCGCGATGGATTGCGCTATTACCTCAAGAAGCATAGCTACAAGAACGCCTCAACAATTCATCTCTGGGAAGCATTCGAAAAGATTTCAAAAAAGCCTGTTCGCAAGGTCATGCAGAATTGGACTCGAAAAGGTGGGTATCCTCTTGTTGAAGTCAGCACCAAGAAAGACACATTCGAAATCAAGCAATCACGATTTTTGAGCAGCGTTATTTCTGCCGCTGAAATCAAAGACACTACGCTCTGGCCGGTGCCAGTCAAATATATTTCAGACCGAGGAACAACTCATGAAATGCTTCTGGAAAAGAAAAAGGGAACCATGGAACGCTCTCCCGATCTTTGGCATAAATTCAATATCGGGGAAACAGGATTTTACCGAACCAAGTACGATGCCACACAGCTTAATGAACTCGTAAGCCCGATCGTAAGTGGAAGACTTCCGGCGATTGACCGCCTCGGTATTATCCGCGATCTTTTCATCCTTGCTGAAGCAGGGCAGTATGACACGACGGAAGCGTTGGATTTCGCCCGGCACTATGCAAGCGAAACGGACTACACGGTTTGGATCGAAGTCCTCTCTGGCCTTTCACATATCTACAATCTTGTTTCTGGAACATCATACGAAAAGGCATACAAATCCTACGCACTGAGTATTGTTGGAAATGCAGCAGAAACTATCGGTTGGGAGAAGCGCACAAACGAAGACCATACAACTACGCTTCTTCGCTCGTCACTTTTATTCCATGCGGGAATGTATGGCGACAAGAACATCATCGCTCACGCAAAAAAGCTTTTCAAAAACAAGGCAATAGAACCTATCAATCCTGATCTTCGAGGAATGGTCTACAATCTTGTCGCAATGAACGGCAGCAAAAAGGATTACACTGAAATTCGCGATATGTATCTTGCTGCGGAAAGCCACGAAGAGCAGAACAGGCTCCTCTTTGCTCTGGGCAATTTCAAAGACGCGAAACTTATCAACGAAGTTTTAACTTTTGCCATCGGGGGCAAAGTTCGCCTGCAAGATCGCAACGGTATCTTTGGTTCAGTTTTGGGCAATGAAGCGGGCAGAGTGATTGGCTGGAAATTCATGAAAGACAATTGGAAGAAACTGATAGCTGACTATGGCGAGGGCGGCCATCTTCTTGCTCGGCTCGTTAAACCGCTCAATCACTTCGTCTCCAAGAAAGACGCTGACGACATCAAAAAATTCTTCGCTAAAAACAAAGCTCCGGCTGGTGAGCGAACTATTGAACAGGTTCTTGAGCATATCTATTCGAACCATGAGTGGTTAAAGAGGGATGGTAAGAAAATTCAGAAGTTCCTGAAGTAATTAGGAACTGAGTCCTGGGAGAGCGCTTACGGTGCACTCTCTCAGAAGTATTTATTCCAGTTGTTCCAACACTTTGTGGCTGCACGACCCTGGTCGTGGAAATTTAAAGTATCACGCTGGTCGCGGTGACTTGCCTATCGGCAAGTCATGTAAGATAATACAAGGAGTCTCGTCTCTATCAGTATGGAAACAATACAATTCCGAATGAACAAAAATCTATTGATCGGCATCCTCGCGTTTCTCGCAGGAGCCGCACTTTCGTATATCGTATTTACGGTGGTTGCCGGCGGTTCACGAACTGTTGTACAAAATAAACTTAAAGACAATGCTATTGTAGAGCAACCAGTTGCTCTCGATCCAACCATTACACCTTCAACTACCAATCCTGATGAAAACGTTTTTACATCCAAAGCATTAGGTTTCTCATTTTCATACCTCAAATATGGTTTTAGCTATGATGAAAATGATCATGGCATCGTTCGCTCAGTAACTGTTAATCCGCCAGTCGTTGTAGATAATAAAGTCACTTTTGGTCCTAGCTATGCTTCATCTTTGACGATGTATGACAAGCTACCAACTGAAAGTTTGGAGACTGCGATCAAGAGACAGTTTTTACAAAATATTCCATCAACTCAGTGTATTCCAGTACGCGTGCTGGAGGGTGCTGAAACTCTCTATCAGCCAACAAACGGCGTATCATATGTATTTTTGCATGGCGAAGGATGTCCCAAGCAATTCGATTTCAGTAATCCAGCAAATATGTTTGTTTCCTTTTCTAGCCAGCCAAACAAATTTTTCTACGCAGTTGGCGATGTGCAGGGCGTAGATGATTATACTGGCGTGACGGGATTAATGCCGCTCATCACCGCGGAAGGGAAGCCATTTTGGACAACGATGAAGTTTTTTGTTAATTAATAATAAGTAGATATATAAAGTATATGCAAAACGATAAGGTAACTGTAAGCACAATATTGTTAGTGGTTCTCGCGTTAGTGATTGGAGTTGCTATTGGTTTGATGGTTAGTAAAAACAAGAAAGTCGTAACCCAGGATGAAGTTGTTGTTCCGGTTACAACGCAGACGACATCTGCTGTTCAACAGCAGCCTGCTACTACGACAGCGGTTCAACCTCAGCCTGTTCCTCCGGTAGTTGCATCGACGTCATATACTTACAAAGATCATGGTTTTACAATTGAGCTGCCAAAAGGATTTACTCCCGTTGAGCAAAAATCAGAAGGCGGACCGGCGATTTCAATTTCTCTGCCGAATAATAGCCACCTCTCCTATGTGACGAATGCTTCTTTTTGGGAGCAGTATACAATTCCGAGCTACCAGTTTGTGAAAAATGAGAAGATTGGCGAAACAACATTCAAGGTATATAGCTATAATAATGGCACCAAATTCTACTGGTACAAGCAGGGTAATGTCGGCTATGAATTTTCTGGAGATGTGAATCTCTTGAAGACATTTAAATTTGTCGGTTGGGCTAATTAAACTATCATGACGAAAAATATTACAATTGGGATATTGGCAATACTGGTAATCGGTCTAGCTGTATTTGGTTTTATTCAAAGAAAGCAGTTGGTTGTATTGCAGTCAGAACTTGAAGAAATAAATTTTGCCAATAACACTGTCCACTATTTCGGAGATTCTGAAGATACTACGAATGTAAATAGTGACAAGCTTTCTGAATACAAAAACTCTGAATTGCACTTTTCCTTTTCATATCCGGCTAGCTTGGGTAATGGAAAGACTTCGTATGATGTTAACCCGCAGCGAATAGGCGAGCAGTTCAATGGAAGTTTTTTAAATAATAATTCCGATAGGGGTATCTATTTTGGTGCTTCATCTTCGAATTATGATCCAAAAGTAGGACGAGGAATTGGGCTCTCTGATATGTTTCGAGACATGAATATCACTTCGACAGAAGTTATGACAGTTTCTGACATTGAGGTAAAAGGAGTGAAGGGAAAACTTATTGTCGGTACTGAGGCATGTACGGATCTTTGCCCGTTTGCTCAGATGACTGCAGCTGTCTTTCCATTGCCTACTAATGATAAGGGAATAAAGGTTATAGGCATTTCGTCATACGGAATGTCTAAAGATGAATTTAGAAATTTGATATCTACGTTTAATATTAGTAATTAAAAATAAAGTTATGGCAAAAAATATAACAATAGCGGTGTTGGGAGCGGTGGCAATTGGTTTGTTGGTGTACATCTGCGTTATGCAGAAATCAGATTTTAAAGTTGTGCCGCCGACTGAGGAAGTACAGCATGTTCAAGTTAGCACTGTTTCAAAAACTGAAGTAGAAAGCACAACATTCGATGTCCCCGAATTGAAACTTCGATTTACGAAGGTTCCAGGTATCACTTTGCATTACGCTTTGTTTAACGACAATAAATCTGTACATTTTTATTCTGAAGAACTTGTAAAAGGAGCAATGACTGATCCGATGTTGGCTGAATGCGCGGTAGGTGCGTTCTCGCCCCTTACTTCGAGTGTTGTTCCAAGAAGTCAAACTGATTATCAAGGATATGCACAATACGACTTGGGCGGAGGAAAGTATCTTAATTCCCAAGGACAGCAAGCTCCTTGTTATGGAGCAGCTCCATCAAAAGTCAGTCTCGATTTACTTGATAGTCAGTACAATCTCTACTCACAATTTATTAAATCCGTACGATCGTACTAATTTAATTTTTTACAAACCCCGCTTCGGTACGAAGCGGGGTTTGTGCTACCATATTCTCGTGACGGATAAGCAATTTATCAAAGAAATATACCGCTACTTCAAAGCCCACGGCCGCGCTCATTTGCCGTGGCGAAAGACGACTGATCCGTACAAGATCCTTGTTTCTGAGATCATGCTTCAGCAGACCCAAGCACACCGGGTAATTCCTAAATATGAAGAATTTATAAAGAAATGGTCAAATGCCAAAGCATTGGCGAAGGCTTCAAATATTGACGTTTTAAAGGCTTGGAGCGGCTTGGGTTACAACAGACGAGCCTTGAACCTCAAACGAGCTGCTGAGGCCGTTACAGGGCTCAATAAAGGCGTTTTCCCCCGTGATAGGGATGCTTTATTGGCTCTTCCAGGTGTTGGTCCGTATACGGCGGGAGCTATTTCTGCCTTTGCCTACAATCAGCCGCTGACGATCATTGAGACTAATATTCGAAGCGTCTATATTCATTTTTATTTTCCAGGCAAAGAAGCTGTCAGCGATACTGAACTTCTGCCGATCATTGATCGAACACTTGATCAGAAAAATCCGCGAGATTGGTATGCTGCACTCATGGACTATGGAGCGATGTTGAAATCCACCAAAACGAATCCGAGCAGAAAGAGCGTGCACCATACTTCGCAATCGAAGTTCAAAGGATCAGTCAGGGAAGTGCGTGGAGATGTCCTTCGTACGCTTTTGAAAGATAAAAAAGCAACCGCAAAGAAACTTCAGAAAGAATTTGACGCAGAACGATTTGAAAAAGCTGTTGTCGGACTTTTGAAAGACGGTTTGATCAAAAAAACTGGAGCATCGTACTCGCTCGTATGATATAATATTCATATGTCACAAGAAGGTCGTATGGGAATGCCGGCTCCGGCACCCAAGCCACAAAAAATAGAATCAGTCCCTCATGCTCCTGATCACAGCAGGGGCTATCCTCCCAAACTTATTCCGCAAACACCTGCACCGCGTCTCGAAGCAGTTGCCCATTCTCCAGGAGATTCATTTGAGAAAGCTCAAGCAGAAAAAATCTTGAATGGACTCATCACCCCCGAAGAACTCGCACAGAAATTTGGCCCGCGAGTTATGGATATCATCATGATGCGTGCACAAAAGATGGATCAAGCTGAAGTTGAAGAACTCAGCAATCCGCATCCAGTTGCTGAAATCATGGATACCAAGGCTCCTAATCCGCTTGCGGGACAGATTGCGCCAGTATTGAGTCATTATGATCGTCCCGGCAAAACACAAGATGACGAGGATGAATTTTTTGGCCTTTTGGAAGACCTCAAAGAAGACAAAAAATTCCAAGAAATCTTGCATGATTATGATCCGTTGATTGAGTTGAATCCAGACGATGCTGACCATCTCAGTATGAAGGCGATGAGAGATTATCTTGAGTTGAATAGCAAAATAAAACCATAACATATATGAAAATACACAAACTTGGCCACTGTTGCCTTATTGTCGAAGTGAATGGAAAACGGATCATGACAGATCCGGGCGAATACAGCACACTCCAAGACAATGAAATGGACATTAGCATCATTCTCATTACTCACGAGCATCAAGATCATTTGCATATTGAATCACTCAAAAAAGTGATGCTCAACAATCCGCAAGCAAAGGTAATTACCAACGCTTCGGTTGGAAAATTGCTCGAAGCAGAAGAAATTCCGTTTACACTGCTTTCTCATGGTGAGTCACGAACCGACCACGGTATTTTATTCGAAGGCTTTGGAGAAAAGCATGCAGAGATCGCTCCTGGCTGGGCGCAAGTAGAGAACACTGGATACTTTATCGAAAACAAATTGTTCTACCCAGGCGATGCATTTACCAATCCTGGAAAGGCTGTCGATATTCTCGCGCTTCCGGTTGCCGGTCCATGGATGAAAATCTCTGAAGCGATTGCGTATGCGCTCGCTCTCAAGCCTCGCGTTGTGTTTCCAGTTCACGAAGGCGGACTCAAACAGCCTGGCGTTTCTCACAAAGCTCCAGACAAACTTCTTCCAGAAAATGGCATAGAATTTGTGCCGATGGTGGAGGGAACTGTGCATGAATTTTAAATAAAAGACTTTTAAGGACTGCCTTTGACGAGGGGGTCTTTTTGATGTAGAGTGGCGGTATTCAATTATTTTAAATAACCAATACTAACCAAAAAAAACTGCTATGCAAAAAACAGTATTTCTGGAGAACAGAATTTTTCCTCTGCAACAAGGGGAACCGTACTTAGGAAAAGTACGCAACGTGTACCGCGTTGGAAACCTAATTATTGTAGTTGTTACCGATGAGATATCGGCATATGACCGCAACCTTCCGTTTGAAGTTGAAGGAAAAGGAGTAATGCTTAACCAAATAGCAGCTCATTTTCTGAAAGAGACGGAAGACATTGTGGCCAACTGGCTGCTTGCTGTTCCAAATCCACGCGTTTCAATCGGCTACTATTGTGAGCCAATTCGCATAGAAATGGTTGTGCGTGCAAGATTGGAAGGTAGCATGTGGAAAGATTACAGTGGTAAAAAACGTAAACGGAAATTTTGGGACTACAAGCCTCTGCCTGATGGCATGAAACAAGGGGAATTATTGCCGGAATTAATGGTAACACCAACCACCAAAGCGCTTACAGGACATGACCAAAACATCACACACGCTCAAATTATTAAACGCGGCTTAGCTACGGCTGAGCAGTATGACGAGATGCACGCCACTTCGCTTAAAGTGTTTGCGCGCGGACAGGAAAAATCGCACGAACGCGGCCTGGAGCTTGTAGATACAAAATATGAATATGGCATACGTAACGGTAAATTAACTTTAATTGATGAAATACACACACCGGATTCATCACGCTATTATATTTTGGAAGAACTAAATGCCGGTACTATCCGTCAGTTATCGAAAGAATTTGTGCGTGTATGGCTGAAGGAAAACGGCTTTGAAGGCAAACCCAAACAAAAGATGCCGCAGTTTTCTGCAGGTTATGCAAACGAGGTTTCAGGTAGATATAAGGAACTGTTTGCAAACGTTATGGCCAAGGAAATTTCAGCGGATGATATTGAACGCGCAAATAACAAAGATGTAGTATATAACGATACTATAGACGGTTTAGTTGCATGTTTTAAATATATGCCGCCCATCCTAGGTATAATTGAGGGCAGTGAGAGTGATGAACCAGTTATGAGTAAGGCAGAAGACTTTGCAAAAATGTTCAACATACCTTATGAAAAAACCGTGGTTTCAGCACATCGTACACCAATGAGATTGGTAGAGTATGCTACAACTGCGTGGGGCCGCGGCATCAGATATTTTATCGCTGGTGCCGGAGGTGCTGCACATTTACCAGGCATGGCTGCTTCTTTTGAACCAAGGATAATCACTTTCGGGGTGCCGATTAAATCTAGCAACTCAATTGATGGGTGGGATTCTATGCTCTCAATACTGCAAATGCCTACTGGCCGTCCAGTAGCTACTGTGGCTTTGAATGCTTCGGGTAATGCTACATTGCTTGTATTGCAGTGCTTAGCTGCACGCGATGCATACTACGAGCAAGTATTACTTGAGTACAATCGAAAAAACCGCGATATGGTAATTAAATCCGTACACAGTTTAATTGAGAAAGGGCAACCAAATCAATTTGATGTAGCTGAAGAAGTAAAAGTTAGTTAGAAAAGAATACTATTTTAGTACCAACCCGGTCGCCTCACAGCGATTCGGGTTGTATTTTTTTATACTCGCCCTCTTTGAGATTTCCCAGCAGTATTTCTCCGACTCGTACGCGTTTGAGATCTACCACTTCATAGCCAAGTACTTCGCACATTCGTCGGATTTGTCGGTTCTTGCCTTCGGTGAGAACGATGGAGAACTTCTTTGCTCCGATCTTTTTGATCTCAGCTGCTTTGGTAAAGTGTTTTACTTTTTTGTTTGTCTGGATCTCCACTCCGCCTAGCATTTCTTCGAGAAATTCAGGAGTGATTGGTTGGTCGACAGTGACCTCATATTCTTTTTCGTGTTCTTCTTCGGGGTCAAGAAGTTTTTTTGTCAGTCGTCCGTCGTTAGTCATGATGATGAGGCCATGAGAGTCTTTGTCGAGTCGGCCAACAGGGAATACTGTAGTTGGAAACTCAGTATGGTGGATGATATCTACTTCATCTGCTTGCGGTGTCGAAGTCACGATGCCGATTGGTTTGTTATACGCAAAATATACGTAGGCTTTATCGTTGTTTCGCACTTCGACTACATCGGTTTCACCAACCTGTGCTCCGAGGAGCGCTTTTTTGCCATTGATAAAAACCTTGCCGGCTTGAATGAGCCCGTCAGATTCGCGTCTGCTTGCGATATTATTGTCCGCCAAGTATTTATTGATTCTCATAGATTATGCTGAAATATTAGAAAGCCGGTCGAGGGCAAAGAGCGAGAGCAAGACAAGTCCTCCAAGAATCATAAAGAGCATATTGTATGTCGTAAAGATAAGGAGGATGGTAGCGATCAGTGGGGCAATGAGATACGCAAGCGGCGTGCTGGTACGGAAGAGGCTAATGATCTCTGCATCAGCTGCGGAGATGCTTCGGAAGAAGTATCCTTCTGACACGACTTCGATAATGCTTGCTCCGACTCGCGTAGCGAATAGGATCAGCGCAAGCACTAGTACGTTGCTCTCGGTCAGCAAATAGCCAAAGAGGAATGTTGCGATAGCCATGATAAGTACGCCAACCTGCAGAAATGTTCTTTCATGGTGAATAATATCGATCAAACGTCCGATTGGATATTGGAATATGACAAAGGCAACGAGCATTATTGTAAACATAACGCCTATGGTTTCAAATGAAATGCCGTGTACTTCGTGCAAATAGAGCGGTGAGTAGACCACCATCCATGCATAAAAGAATTGCAGTGTGAAATTCATGACGGTGATACGGAAAAGGTCAGGACGGTTCCAAAGTGTTTGCAAAGCTCCAAGTGTTGAAAGTGCTCGGTATTTGCTGTCATGGTATGACTTGAGTGAAAAGCGAAGGATGATGCCAACGACGGCGATGGCGATCATCACGATTGTATAGAGCGAGCCCCAACCGAGCATGCTGACAATCAGGCCAGCAAGTATTGGTGCGAAAAGCCAGGCGAAATTAGTAAGCGAGAGGTAGGCACCGCGTATTGTTCCAACCTTTTTGTCAGATGAAAAATGCTCAATAAAAATATCCAAGCAATACCAGATGAGAGTGTTTGTGGCATTGAAGACAATGAAACTGACAGCTACTTGGTACGCTCCAAGACCAATGCGCAAGAACATCAGCGCGGCAATGTTTATCACTATGAGTCCGAGTATGATGTTTCTGTTTCCGAGACGCTTTATGATTCGTGGAAGTATCTCTAGTCCAATGATGGTTAGAAATGCTGCAATTGCGTAGAGAACGCCAACCATTTCTGATCCTAGATGTTCTGCTAGGAATGATGAATTTACATACGCTGTCAGTGCAAGTGAGAGTGAAAAAATGAAGCTTGCGCCGTAAATGCGTTTGAGTGTTTGCATTTCTCTATTGTAACATTTTAATGAAGATAAAAAAATAAAAATTCCCCACATTGCTGCGGGGAATTTTTATTGTAGCTATTTGAAACAAGATTTCAGTTGTTCCTATACTTTGTGGCTGCACGCGCCTTGTCGCTGAAGTTGAATGTACCACGCTGCGCGCGGGACTTGCCTATCGGCAAGTCTACATTGCCAAGAGAACTGGAATGATTAGCGGACGTTTTGCTGTTTTTTGGTACAAGAACTTTGAAAGGTTTTCACCGATCTGGTTTTTGATGTACTCAAAGTTAATAGGGTTTTGTCCACGTGAACCGTCTTCGAGTGATTTCTTGATGATTCGTCGTGATTCGTGCAAGAGATCCTGGGATTCTTTGAGATAGACGAATCCGCGAGAGATGATGTCAGGGGACTTGCGGAGTTCGCCTGTTGAAGCATCAACAGTTGCAACGATGACGAACATTCCGTCTTGCGCTAGCATCTGTCGGTCACGAATGACGACTTCCTGCATGTCTCCGACAGAGAATCCGTCCACCATGACGATGCTTGAAGGAGCTTTTTCTTTCAAGACGCGAACTTTCTTTCCTTCGTCATAGATCTCGACGATGCTTCCATTGTCAGGAATGATGATGTTTTCTTCAGGAGTTCCTGCATTTCGAGCAATATCAGCATGCACTGAAAGCATGTAGTGATAGCCGTGGATTGGCATGAAGAATTTTGACTTGAACTTCTTGTGCATCCAGAGCAATTCGTCAGCATTTGCGTGACCTGAGGCATGGATTTCTGAGATTTTGTAGTGAATGATCTTCGCGCCCTGTCGTGAGAGATTGTCTTTTACTTTTTGCACGCCAAGTTCGTTTCCAGGGATAACTGATGAAGAGAGGAGGACAGTGTCACCGCGCTTCAAACGGATGAACTTGTGGCTCTTGTTTGAGATGCGCATGATAGCAGCGAATTCTTCGCCTTGTGAACCGGTTGCGATAACTACAACCTTGTTGTCAGGATAGTTTTCAACATCGCTTACATCGATGATCGTATTTGGCTTGAGCTTCAAAAGTCCCATTTCAAGCACGATCTCAACGCCAGTTTTCATGCTGCGTCCTTCGATGACTACTTTTTTGCCATACTTTTCAACGATCATGAGAATATCCATGATTCGCTGGAGCTGTGATGCAAATGTACCAATGATCAAGCGTCCTGAAACATCGCGGATAATAGCATCGATGTTTTCAACCACCAATGATTCAGCAAGCGAGAATCCAGGGTTTGTTGCGTTTGTTGAGTCAACCATGAGGAAGAGGTTGTTCTCTTCGCCGATTGCGCCGAATGCCTTTTCTTCTGCTTCGGTCGGAACACCTGCTCGGTTGTCCACACGCAAGTCTCCAGTTCCGAGAATGTTTCCGTATGGAGTTTCGATGATCACTCCCATAGCATCAGGAATTGAGTGGGAAACAGCAAAGAATTTTACATAGAGATCTCCGAGCTTGATGCGGTCTTCTTTTTCAACAAGTTTGATATCAAGCGGTTTGAGGTGAGGGAATTCAGCCTGGCGCTTTTCAATCATGATTGCAGTGAGTTTTCGAGTATAGATTGTTGGATAGCCCAATTTCTCAATAACATAAGGAATACCACCGATGTGGTCCATGTGTCCGTGTGTAACGAGCATGCCGCGGATCTTGTCTTTTCGTTCTTCAAGATATTTGGTGTTCGGCACAATGTAGTCGATACCTGGTGTGTCTTCGGTCTTGAACTGGAAACCAGCATCGATGATGATGATATCGTTTCCATATTCAACGAGAGTCATATTCTTTCCGATCTCTTCTACACCGCCGATAGGAATGATACGAATAACTCCTGGAGCTGGGGGAGCAATAGTAGGCTCTTTGTTTGCACCAGTGTTGTCCTTTGTCATCGTGCGAAATGCGCTGGTTTTCGTGCCGCGCTTTGCACCAAATTTAGAATACTGAAACGTATTTCCACGTCGCTTGTCATCTTGGCGTTTTGGGTTGCTTCCTGTTGGTGCGGGAGCTCCTGCTGGCTTCTCGTGGTGTGGACGAGGGGTGCTAGGGCGGCCGAATGAACGTCCTCCCTGTGAATGCTGTCCGCCAGATCGATTGAACTTATGGCGGTTAGGATTCTGTTGTTGTACCGGTACTCCTGTTTTCGGAGCATCTTCCTTTACGAGCGATTCCAAAAGGGCGCCCAAAGGGGATTTATTGTTTTTCTGTGGTCGAGGCATATGCGTTCTAACTGTTTTTCTGAAATGATACTCATGACAGAAGATATGAATAATTAATAAATACTAAAATAAAAAATGTTACTGATTTGATTGGTGAGCAAAAATTGGCCAAACATGTTCTTCGTTTTGATACCATTTCCAAACTGTGGAAAAGCGATCGCTCGCTGCTGATACATGGCTCAAATCGTTGTTCTTGGTCTTGCCGTTCGTTGCGTATATAAATGCGGGGCTGTATACAAAAATCGCTGGCTTGTCTTTTCTAACTTCATAGGCGAATGCTTCATACAAGCTTGCTCGCTTTGCATCATCAAGCGTTCCGCTCGCATTTTCAAGATCTTTGTCTGCTCGGGCAGAAGCATACTGTGCAATGTTCAATCCAGGATCATTTCGCTGCGATGAATGCCAGAAAGCAAACAAGTCAGTGTCATGATTGATCACTTGGCCGAAGAAAAGTGCTTCAAACTTGCGGGGGCGAATAACATTTTGGTTAAGCGCTCCCATCTCAAATACTTTTACTTCAACTTGTGCACCGAATGCATTTAATGAGTCCCTGATTTTATTCGCGGCCTCTTTGAGTTCTGGTGTGTCTGAAGTTGAGATTGCAAATGACAAGTTTATTGTCGTCGCCTTTTTATTTACCGTTGTTTTCTTTTGCCAGAATCCTCCTTCGCTTTTCGTCCAACCGCTCTTCGTTAGAATAGAAGCAGCTTTCTCGAGGTCCTGGTCGATTAGTTTGTCTGCAGGATCGCGAGGAACAATTGATTCAGGAATCGGGCTGTCGATGACTGCGCCATAGCCGCCGAGCACGCTATCTACCACTTCTTTTTTGGAGATGGCGAGCTCGATTGCTGTGATGACATTAATGTCGGTAAACAGCTTGTTCTGGGTTGAATCAAGGTACAGTCCAAATACACGGGGAAGAGTCGTTGTTTGAACAGCAAATCCGTCACCAGCAAGATCAGCAGCTTCTTTTGAAGAGATTGAATTAATCGCTGTTACTTTGCCAGATTTCAACGCATTCACCAAATCTACTTCGTTTGCAAAGAAGAGGAAGGTGATATTGTCGAGGTATGGTTTGCCAAAAATAAACTTTGAAAATGGTTCAAGCGTATAAGATGTGGGTACTCCCATATCGTCCTGGCTTACTTTTTTGACTTCAAACGGACCGCTTCCTATTGGATGAATGTTGAGGGTGCTCAAGCCAAACTGTTCAGCTGTGATATCTTTCCATAAATGCATTGGCAAGATACCAAGGGTTGTATTGTCGAGAAATGATGCGTAACGTTGTTTAAGCGTAAAGACAACAGTTCGTTCGTCTGGAGTTGCAACAGTGACGCCGTCCCAGTTTACTTTTTTGGGGCTTTTTATCAGTGGATCTTTTGCTTCAGCTATCGTATATGCAACATCGGCAGAAGTAACTTTTGTTCCATCCTGGAACAACGCATTTTCTTTGATCAAGAAAGTGTAGGAAAGGCCGTCTTCTGAAACTTCGTAGCTTTCAGCAAGGTCAGTGATAAGAACGCCATTTTCATCTCGTCGCATAAGTCCAGAATATACAAGGGCAGAAAGGTCTTTGTCTGCGTCAGAAAGCGCAAGAAGGGGATTGACGAAGCGAGGCGTGCCAACTACTCCCTCGATATCTTTTCCACCGTGTGCAGGAATCCCAACTAATATCTTAGTATTGAGCGTATATATAATGATGCACAATGTGACAATCAACATCGCTATGCTCAAGAAAAAAGCTATCCACTTAGCACGGGAAAAAGTCTCGAATATTAATTCGACATTGTTTCGCTTAGGAAACATCTTTTTTGAGAATAATGACATAGATAAATAACTATAAGTAACGGAACACGGTCAAGGTATGCAGTTATATGAGCACTAAGTCGTCTATTAGACGAACAAAGCTGCTACTGCAGAGATGACGAACAGTGTTGCGAGTACGAAAGTTGCGATGAAAAGAACGCGCTCAAATCCACGGCGCGTATGGAAGGTGACACTTGAATCTCCGCCGAAAGCACTTCCTAGACCTGCAGATGACTGCTGGAGGAGTACGACGACAATGAGAAGTATTGAGAGGATTATCTGAATCCAAGGGAGAGCTGCTGAAAGTGATTCCATAGGTACTAAGATAGCATAAGGGGGAAGAAAACACAAGATCTGCAATTTTTGGAATAATGTCCTTGTAAAGCACTACGCCAAGTATGCCTGAAAGGGGACGCCATAAAACTCTGCTGAGTTTTTGGCTCGTTCTCGCGCCGGGTCGCGCTCCGAAAGCCCCTTTCAGGCATACTCGGCTCCGTGCCCTAGCATCTCATTGCCATACTCATTGGCAATCTGGGTGTTTACGGTAGGGGGCGATGATTGAAATACAGATGGATCAGAGATGTTCATGGCGCGTCGGTGCACTTTTGAGCGGAGCACCAATGTGCGCGATCAAAAGTGCACCGTAAGCGCTCTCCCCAAACGATATTCCAATCTGAAATGAGCCATATATATCAAGCTTTATTAGATATAAAAAGAATCTTTGCAATAATGCTTGACTTTATTTTCGATATGACTATAATGGTTCCAGCGTCCTTAATTGAAGGCGCTTTTATATGCCCAAATAAAGCCGAGCCGGGTGGCACGAAACTCGTTTGGAGCATTTCATTGACAAAACAAGAGTTATGCAAAAACTATAATCACTGTTTAAGAAGTAAGTAAAAGCCAGAAATGGTAACGGTACTAAATTTTATTTTGTTCCGTTCTATTCAAAGAGACATAGTAATATGTTTTAAAGTAGAGTTTGATCCTAGCTCAGGATGAACGCTGGCGGCGTGGA
>CAYVDC010000007.1:0-66665 GCA_964450735.1 uncultured Candidatus Saccharibacteria bacterium
CCTTTGGAGTGATCTTACCGACGAGGATGTCGTTCTCTCGAACTTCAGCACCGATACGGATAACACCTTCTTCGTCGAGGTCTTTGAGTTTCTGTTCACCGACGTTTGGAATGTCGCGTGTTGTGATTTCAGGTCCGAGTTTTGTATCACGAACGAGTGCAGTGTATTCTTCAACGTAGATAGAAGTAAATTTTGAGTTTTTGACGAGACGTTCTGAAAGAATGATCGCGTCTTCGTAGTTCGCACCATTCCAGGCCATGAAGGCTACGCGAACGTTCTGTCCGAGTGAGACCTGACCCATAGCTGTTGATGATGTGTCTGCCAAAACCTGGCCTTTCTTTACTTTGTCGCCGACGCGTACGATTGGACGCTGGTGGAAAACGGTAAAGTTGTTTGTTCGTTCAAAGTTAGTGAGCTTGTGGAGATGATCCTTGCCTTTGTCGTCTGTGACGATAATGTGTCGAGCATCAACTGCTTTGACAACACCATTTTCACGAGTGACTGCAACACGGCCAGATTCACGAGCTGCGATGCCTTCGATACCAGTCGCGACGTACGGTACGTCAGGAACGATACAAGGTGTCGCCTGTTTCTGCATGTTCGATCCCATCAACGCGCGGTTCGCGTCATTGTGTTCAAGGAACGGAACAGTTGAAGTAGCAATTGAGAAAGCCTGGTTTGTTGCTACGTCGATGTAGTCTACTTTTTCGCGTTCAATGAGACCCGGTTCAGTGTGAACACGAGCTTCAACTTTAGCGTCAGTAATATTGCCTTTTTCGTCGTACTTGATACCTGCATGAGCGATAACGAACTTCTCTTCTTCAAGAGCGTTCAAGTAATCAATCTTGTCAGTGATCTTTCCGTTCTTGACCTGAACATACGGAGTTTCAATGATGCCGAAATCATTGACGCGAGCGTAGTTTGAAAGGTGAAGAATAAGACCGATGTTCGGACCTTCCGGAGTGTGGATAGGACAAACGCGGCCGTAGTGAGATGTGTGCACGTCGCGCACTTCGAGACCTGCGCGCTCACGAGTGAGACCGCCGGGACCAAGTGCTGACAACGTTCTCAAGTGTTCGAGCTCAGCCAAGACGTTTTCCTGGTTCATGAACTGTGATAGCTGGTTGGTTGTGAAAAATTCTTTGATACGTGCCTGGAGCGGACGCTGGTTGATGATAGCGATCGGAAGAGTCGTACCGGTGTCGATTGTCGACATTCGGTCCTGAATGTTTCGCTTGATCTGAGTCATACCAACGCGCATCTTCTGCTGGAGCAATTCTCCAACATAGCGGACACGGCGCTGACCCAAGTGGTCAATATCGTCAGCCTTTGATCCTGGAGTAATGTTCAAGTTCATGACATTTTCCAAGACAGTGACAACGTCCTGTGCTGAGATCGTGCGGCGTTCCATTTCCTTTGCTTCCATATCTTTGTTGAAGCGCTGGTTGAATCGGAATCGTCCGACCGGTGAAAGGTCGTAACGCTCGGTACCAAAGAGTGAGTTGATGAATTCTTTTGCGTTATCTGCGGTAGCAAGATCGCCGTCGCGGAGTCGCTTGTAGATTTCTGTGTATGCTTCAGCCAATGTTTTAGCTGGGTCTTTTTCAACCTGGAGCTTGATAGCATCAAAGTGAGTTGAATCCTTGAACGCATTCAAGATTTCTTCATCAGTGTGCAAGCCCAAAACGCGCAACAATGATGTTGCTGGGAATTTTCGCTTCTTGTCGATACGGACAACGAGTGATCCATCAGTATCTGTTTCGATTTCAATCCAAACTCCTCGAGCTGGAATGATTTTTGCACCGAAGTGCTTTTTGCCCTTCAATTCTTCTTCAGTGAAGAAGATACCGAATGAACGCGCGAGCTGCGGAACGATAACACGTTCTACGCCGTTGATGATGAATGTACCGTGACCAGTCATCAATGGCACATCGGCCATGAAGATTTCCTGCTCTTTGGTTTCGTTCAACATCTTGTTAGTAAGTTTTACGCGAGCTTTGAGCTGTCCTTCGTATGACACCTTGTTTGCTTTTGCGTAATGCTCATCGTACTTCGGTTCACCGAGAGTGAATGAAGTAAAATGAAGCTCGAACTTTTTGCCTGAGTAGTCAGACAACGGAGAAAACTCCTTAAAGACTTCCTTGAATCCTGTCTCCACGAGCCACGCAAATGACGTGAGCTGCGTTTCGAGAAGATTCGGGAACGGAGCCAATGGCTCCTTGTACTTCGCAAAATACTTTTGCGGCAACGCTGTTCTTTTCGGCATAATATGCTGTTCCAGAGGAAAAACGCCGGAGAGCTCTAAAATAAAAAAACTCGAAAGAAGGCTAGAACTTTCGGGAATTCGATTTTAGAGGGTGCACGAGGTTTGGTTCCTCAAGAATATAAACGTTTTAGTGTTAATAACACCAAAGCGAGGACGTAACTCATTCGTGCTTTAGTAATACTATATTACTCTATTTAGCAGAAAAAGTCAATAAAAACGGCGCCGAGGTTCCCCGGCGCCTTATACAATATAGTGATATTTCTATTTTACACTGGTGCAATAGTGCTTGCAGGATGCATACAATGCATCGCTGCATAAGTATAGTCCCGAAGTTCTTCTGCGGTATTGAACTTTTCTGTACAAATTATATCCCCAAAGTGGACAGTGACGATGCCTGGCTTAATATTTAAAAAGCCCATATTTGCATTGTTTATTTCGTACAGGTTTTCCATGCATAACGGAAGGATATTCATGTTCGCAGCTCGCGCTAATTCAAAACCTCCGCGTTTGAAGCGCTGAAGCTTGCCTGTCTTTGTACGCGTTCCTTCGGCAGCAACTAGCAAGTTAAGCCCGTACTCACCGCAAAGCACCGCAACATCAAGCATACTCTGTCGATCGCCTTTTGGGTCTTTGCCATTTCGTTCTACGGGAACAACAAAGAGTAATCTAATTACATCACCAAAAATTGGAATTCTAAAATTTTCCTTTTTCGATACTGCAGTTACCGGCACGCCATGGAATACATAGCCCCAAACAAACATATCAAGCCACGAAACATGGTTTGAAACGATGATGAGCGGGCTCGTATTTGTTGGAAGTTCGCCTTTGATTTCAATTTGTATGCCGAACAAATCCAGCATCTGTTTCGAAAGTTCAAATATCAATTGGTGCGCTTCGCGTATCTTGCTGTCGCGATCATGTTTCCATATGGCGCTCCTCGCCTGCCGCATAAGCTTAGCGATACGATATGCATGTAGAAGAAAAATACGAATTGCAGTAAAAAATGTTTTCGCTTTCATAGAAGATTGTTTTTCTGCATATTGGCAATAAAAACTTTGTATGTCAACACACACCGTTTTTTCTTGCTAAATAGAGAAAAATATTGTACTTTTAAAAAAAATATAAAACTATGAATCTACTGCAACTTGTTTTTATTCCCATGATCTTGGGAACATTCATTCAAATTGGATTATATTTCAAAACTAAAATTACCGTTTGGACCGTACTTCTTTCTTTGGCATTAGGCCTGTTTGTAACAATTCTATTTTTTCAGGCTCAAAACAATTTCTACATCAGCGATTTTTTCTACCCTCGCGACGGCCTAAGCTACTATCTGCAAATCATCATCAGCTTGGCGCTCTTTATTGCAGTAATAAATTTCTCCAATAAAACCGACTTACGCTCGGAGAAACAAATCGCAATGGATACATTCAAAGCTATTTTTGACAGCATTGAAAAAACTAACGATGATTGTCTAACAAAAGATCAGATAGCTGAACTGATAGAAGATCCGGAGATACACGGCTTCAAAGACCATGTGGAATACACAAAGCAAATTGGAGACCGGTATTCAATACTGCTTCACGCAAAAGACCATAACGAAAAGAAGGCATGCTTTCTGCTTGAACTTCGTAAAAACGGAGACTTGGCGGCTAGCTGGAATTCAACTGGCGGATTCATTGACTGGGCGCAATAACACATACATATCTAGAATGCAAAAACGGGAACCACAGGTTCCCGCTTTTTTTATATTCAGATTGTATTAGTAACACTTCCCAGAAGCCGGGAGCAGTGAAGTTTCTTTTGCAGTTCCGTTATTGTCTGCGCAATAGTACTTGGTCGATTCTGCCATAAGTTTTGAGTAAACGGCAATATTCTTTTCTGTCGCTGAACAATGCAAGCGTGGACCGTTGTGCTCAATATTTGAAGCAATAGTTTTTAGCATGGTCGCAGGCGAAATATCTTCGAGAGTATTAACCGGACAAACATCTGTATATGGACGTACTCCATCTGTTTCAATTTCAACTTGCGCGAGCGCGCTTACAACGCCTGCCTTGATGGCAGCATCTTGTCCGCGAGTTCGAGCAGTAGAAAGTGAAGCAAGAACGATCGAAGCAAGTATTCCTATGATTGCAAATACACCGATAGCAATTGCGGCGATCACGATCCAATTATTTGATTTTTCACTTTTCAGACTATCAAGATCGATGCTTTTTACATCCACTTCTGTGTAGTCCGCCGGAACAACTAAGGTCTTTGTTAGACGATCATGCCATCCTCGTGGATGAGAACCAACCAAGAAAGAAAACGGTTCGAACGGAATAAATCGGCAAAGCGTTCGAAGTAATACTGTTGTAAAACCCGGTTCTGTTCCGTCCATCATGACGACTTTTGTTTTGGTAATCCATTTTCCTGGGGTACGCGCCCACATGCTTTCAAAGAAGAGATGATAGCCACCGAGAACTGAAACGGCCACGATCCATCCTGAATTTTCACCAAAAAGAGCAAAGAGTGCGAGCCCGATCGCGTATGCGCCGATTCTATCGATGAAATAGTTAGCCAATCTTCGTCCCGAGGAAGCTGGCTTTTTCTGCTTAAGCAATTCTTCTTTTAATTGCTTTGCAGCATCGAGAGTAAGAGGATTCCCGCATGAGCTGCAAAATTTCGATTCCCCTTCTATTTTATTTCCACATTTCTGGCAGAACATATTATTTGTCTTTTTGTGCTCGTACCTTGTATCGAACATAGTCGATCACAGCGAAACCAAGCGTGATAAATCCAAGAATAGCCAGGCTTGAACCGAGCACTACTGCGTTTTCAAACGTAGCGATAAATCGTAACAAGATATAGCACGCGAAGAACGAAAGTATTGACACAATAATAAGCAAGTCATGCTTGAGGTGCGCGTCGATCTTTTCAAAATGATTATTCATGCTCATAGAGAGATAGTTTTTATAATAATTGGCGATCGTCAGAACGCCGTAATACATGTGGAGTATAACGTAGAGAGATTCAAAAATCCATAGCGGAGTTTAGAAAAAATTTAGATTTTGCTTCGCTTCCATTCTTCTATCTTTTTGTGGTCTCCAGATTTCAATACTTCTGGCACTGCATACTTTTTTTTCTTCCATTCGAGAACCTCTGGACGGGTATAAAATTCTGGCGATGACACGCGTTCTTCTTCTCGCGAATCAAAATTGCCGAGAACTCCCGGTATCTGGCGTGACATACAATCAATAAGAATCATCGCAGGAAGTTCGCCCCCGGTAAGAACATAGTTTCCAATTGAAACATCTTCTGGCTTCAAGATCTTTTGAACGCGGGCGTCAATTCCTTCGTAGCGGCCAGAAATCATGACGACATCGGTGTATTTCGCAGCATTTGTCTTTGCATACTCTGTATCAAACAATTTTCCAGACGGACTGAAAAAAATGATTTTTACTTTCGGCTTCTTTGCTTTTGTCTTTGAAATTTTCGTCAGGGCCTTGTCTACTGCTTTCAAAACTGGCTCAGCGCGCATGATCATACCCGGACCGCCGCCATATGGTCGGTCATCAACCACGCGAGAAACGTTGCCGTCCGGCCAAACTTTTTTGTATTTACCAGTAACAAAGTCGCGCGGATTGTAAAAGCTGATCTTGATCAGCTTTGATTTGATCGCGCGTCCAATAATAGACTCGGCGAGGTATGAATCGAATGATTCGGGAAATAATGTGATGATATGGAAATGCATGTATCTATAGACTATAGAATGTAAGGGAAAATGCAAGTAAAAATCCCCTTTCGGGGATTTTTGCAATTCTTTTGAATTAGAGGTTTTTGAGATCTTCCATCGCTTCGTCAACTGCTGACGTAGGATTTGCTGATTTCGTTCCACCTTCTGGTTCGTTGATCTTGAGATTAACGCGAGCGTTATTCTTCATACCAATGACTCGGAGGAGTGTTCGGATAGCTTTTGCTGTGTTTCCCATGCGGCCGATGATCTTGCCCATATCTGCTGGGTTTACTGAAAGAGTGATCAATACGCCCATTTCGTCAACGACGCGATCGATTTTTACATCATTAGGGTTGTCTACCAATGCTTTTACAACGTACTCGAGAAATGCCTTATCATCCATATCGTTCTTATATGTAAACTTGTAATCTGTAAGTGGGGCGACTGTTTCCCCGCTTATCTAATGAGTATACAATTTTTTGGACACCACCGCAATATATATTCTTATTATCATGACCATGAAAAAATAAAATGCGCTCGATTTCTCGGCGCATTTTATTTTTTATTATGCCTGCTTCAATTCTTTTCGCTTCTTCGTAGGAGCCTTCTTGGAGAGAACGTTTACTTTCTTTCCTTCGATGATCTTCTCGTGAACGAGGAAGTTGTGAACAGTGTCAGAGAGCTGAGCTCCTTTGCTGATCCATTCCTTGATTCGATCTGCCTTGAATGAAGTTCGGTTTTCCTTGAGCTTTGGGCTGTAGGTTCCGAGGATTTCTAAAAATCGTCCGCTTTTTGCTGCATTCTTGTGGTCGGTCAAAACTACTCGGAAAGCCGGGTCGTTCTTGCGTCCAATGCGCTGTAATCTGATCATTAACATAGGCACTATCTTATCAGAATATCGGCATATGTCAACCCGTAACTTTTAGGCAAAAAAATAAGCCTCCCCTTTCGGTTTGGCTTATAAGCTATATAACTTCAATTTCCATTAATTCCCTTAAAAGTCCGGTATTACTTCCGGCGAGAGTTTTTTTATGGTCATCGGTAGCGAATCCTGTTTTGGCGATGGAACATGCAACACCTTGGTCTTTGTTACTCTTATCCCACAGTACCATCATCTCATCAATCGAGAAAAGTTTTGTTTCAACTCCACGTGATACTACTGGCCAGTGATGCCCAGATGCTTCCAAAACTTTTTCAACTTGCTCTCTGGAAAGTACTGCGGTTTTAATCATGGCTTGTAGCGCGTGATTGTGGTTGTAACTTAGCTTTCCTAAAAACAAGATCGAAATCAACGTACCAGCAGAAAATTTCCTTTGTGTAACAGCCAATTCAACTGCTTTTGTGTGGAAGTTGCTTCTCGAAATTATTTTAAGCATTTCATCCGTAGAAATTTTTTCCCACTCTACTAACTCTGAAATTGCTTTTTTGAAAAAATCACACACCTCACGGTGTCTGAATTTCTGTTCGCCCAAAGCTTTTATTTCATAGTCATCGGTAATTTTTTCAGCAATTCTAAACAATTCATCCGCAATGCGCACTTCTGACATTTCTTGTACAGCCAGCATTCCTTTTCTTAGTGCGATGGCAACTGCTTCAGTAACACAGAATGGTAAATGTTCGTCATTGAGTAGTAAGTAAAGCATTTCATTTTCTGTAAGGTTGCCGGTGTTAATGATAGCAACAGCAACTGGCCATTTTTGTTTTGCTTTTGAGTAAATCTCCAAAAGCTGTTTTCCTGAATACTTAGAATAGCTGAGCTGCCAATTTGTTTGTGTTGCAGCCATCATTGGAATTTCAAAAAAGTCGGTATCGTCAAATTGGTTAGACAAGGCAAATTCTATCAATTCTTCATTAGTAAATTTGCTTTGGTCTTTTAATTGCAGTAGTTCAAAAATTTTTTTTGGGTTTAATGCTTGTTCCATTGGAAGTATATTTATATTTATATTTAGAGATATTCTCTACTTTAGGCATGCTTACAACCTGCGCAAAGTAGAGAATATTTCCGTTTTCAAAGAATAGAGATTTGAGAATTATAGCATACTTAATTAAGTATGTCAAAGTGACTCTATATATGGTATAGTAGTGGAGTGAAAAACCAACAAAAACCCCACCAAAACACTACTGGGCACCATACTGCAAAACCAGCTCACAACGGCAAAAAAGGTTCTCAGAAAAGAACAAACACTGGCGCTAAAAAATTCCATCATGCAACACCTGCGCACAAACAGCACAAAGGCCCGTCTATAAAATCCGGCACTCCCCTTGTCGGAACACTTTTGGTATCTGCACGCGGATACGGAAATGTCAGATTGCCTGACCAGAAAGAAAACATCAGCATCGACCCATCAGAACTAAACACAGGACTTCACGGCGATACAGTAGAAGTAGTCATCGATACAAAAACAAAACGCTACCCCACTGCAAAGGTCACCAAGGTTATTTCGAGAGGCAAAGTTGGATTTACTGGCGTGCTTACGCAGACCGATGGTGTCTATCAGCTCAAAGCTGACGATCCACGCATGTATCGCACCATGATCATCCCAAAAGATGCTCTCCACGGAGCAAAAGCTGGTGAAAAAGTATTTTGTGAAATTACTAAATGGGAAGATGCAAAAGCAGAACCGATTGGTAAAGTTTCAAAAATTCTCGGCATGCCCGGACATAACAATGCTGAAATGACAGGTATCGCTCTCGAGCGTGGATTCTCTGCTGACTTCCCTCGCGATATTGAGATGGAGGCAAATGAACTTGCAGAAAAAGGAATCACTGCCGATGAAATTGCCGGCCGCCGCGATATGCGAAACGTTCCGACATGCACCATCGACCCAGTCGACGCAAAAGACTTCGATGACGCCCTCTCAGTAAAAGCGCTTCCAGATGGAAACTATGAGATCGGCATCCACATCGCCGATGTGTCTCACTATGTTCGTCCAGGGACTGCACTTGATCGCGAAGCTCTCGCTCGTGCGACTTCGGTGTATCTTGTTGACCGAACGATCCCCATGCTTCCTGAAGCACTTTCAAACGATCTCTGTAGCTTGAAACCAAACGTTGACCGATTGGCGATGAGCGCTATCCTTACACTCACTCCTGACGCTCGCATCATCGGAGCGTGGTATGGCAAAACAGTCATACATTCCGCAAAACGATTTGCCTATGAAGAAGCGCAGGTAGTTCTCGAAAGCGGCGTAGGACCGATGAAGGACGAACTCCTTATTCTCAACACGCTCGCTAAAAAATTGCTTGCTAAGCGAATCGAGGAAGGAACGCTCATCCTCGATACCGACGAAGTGAAATTCGAGCTCGATGAACATGGAGTTCCAATTCGCGCATACCGAAAAGTTCGCGTCGACGCTCACAAGCTCATCGAAGAATTTATGCTTCTCGCCAACAAAAAAGTCGCCGAAGTTTTCAAAGCTGAAGAAAAGAAAGACGGCATCGGCGTCTACCGTATTCACGGACTTCCTGATGCAGACAAGATCGCTGATTTTACATTTCTAGTAGAAAATCTTGGCTACAATGTTCCCAAGGGACCGATGACTCCAAAGATATTTGATTCGCTACTCAAAGAACTTGCGGACGCTCCAGAAAAAGACATGATCACCAGCGTTCTTATACGCTCGATGGCTAAGGCAATCTACTCCACAAAAAATATCGGTCACTTCGGACTTGGCTTCGACGACTACACTCATTTCACATCTCCAATCCGCCGATACCCTGACCTCGTTGTACACCGCATGCTTCAAGCAATTCTCACGCATCACTCTATCCGCAGCAAAGATGTAAAGCATTATGAAAAAATGATGAATCATTCATCGGAACGCGAGCGCAATGCGGCCGATGCAGAGCGTGCATCTATCAAATACAAACAGGTAGAATACATGATGACACGCATCGGTTCAGAATATCTCGGCGTCATTACCGGCCTGACTGAACGCGGATTGTTCGTTGAGGAACTCGAAACCAAATCAGAAGGCATGGTACAATTAAAAGAGCTCGGCAACGACATTTTTGTTCTTGGAGAACGAGACCTCGCTCTTATTGGAAAGAAAACAAAAAAGCGTTTCCGCGTTGGCGATCAGATCAAAATCAAAGTACTTCGCGCCGACCTTGCTGATCGAGTGATCGACTACGGACTCGCTGCCTAACTAATTACCAATGAAAGAACAAATATACAACTTCATACAGAGCTATAAAAAACAGCTCCTAATTGGAGTTAGCGTATTTGTTGTTCTTGCTCTAGCACTGACAGTATTCCTTGTCGTCAGACACAATTCACGAGATGTTGAAACTGCAGGCGCTTCATACCAAGTAGATACTTCAAGCCCGCTCTCAATGCCCGTGCCCGATGTGCCGACGAATATTTCATTTGAAAATATTCCCGATGAATCATTCCTGCCCCCTCAGACAGGCAAATTGATCCGCGCAAACATTGTGACCATGCAGCTTGTCAGATACGAGAACGGCCAGATTGTCGGAACTCCAATGAAAATCCTCGCCAAAGGTAAGACTGGTTCATTCTGGGAAACACCTGGCGGAAGCTACCCTATTATAGACTCCGAAGAAGACTACTATTCAGAAAAAGCTGGAGCGTTTTTCCCATACACCATGCACCTCTTTGGAAACTACATGATACACGGAGAGCCGCATGACAAAAACAACATCACCCTTTCCAAAAACCAAAATGGCGGCATCAGGCTTTCAAACGACGATGCCAAAACATTGTACGTATGGTCCGATAGCGACACTCGAGTTTCGGTTTACAGCGATAGCAAGATCAAGCCGCAAGCAATTTCATCGGAGTCTGTCTATGTAACTGCAACTGGATCCGTCCTGCCAAAAGTATCAGCCGAGAGCTATATCGTTGCCGACCTCGATACTGGCGAGGTAATTCTTGAAAACAACATGGATGTTGTTCATCCAATTGCTTCAGTTTCAAAACTCATGACTGCCCTCATTTCTCTCGACACAATGAATCAGTTCGAGTTTGCAACTGTTTCCAAAAAAGCGACGCAAGTATACAGCGTCAACAAATTTACCCCTGGTGAGCAGATCGCTCTATCCAATCTGATCTATCCGCTTCTTCTGCCTTCAAGCAATGTTGCGGCAGAAATCATCGCCGAACATCCAGGCCGAGAAAAATTCATGACTGAAATGAATGAAAAGGCTGCGGCGCTTGGAATGAAGAATACTCACTATGATGATCCATCAGGACTTTCAGCGAACAACACTTCTACTGCCTACGATCTCTTTTTGCTCACCCAAAACCTCTTCAAAGAAAAATCATTCGTTTTTAATATCACTCTTGTTCCCTCGTATAACGCCCAAGGACACTACTGGAAAAATATCAGCCAATTCCTCAAGGTTCCTGGCTACCTCGGCGGCAAAAGCGGACAAACAGGAGAAGCAAAGCAGTCAAACGTTGCGCTCTTCAAACTACCGCTCTCAGAGTCCGATAATCGAAACATCGCTATCATAGTATTGCGTTCAAATGACCGATATACAGATACGATGAAAATCTTTAACTTTGTTAAAAGCCGTGTTGTTTATGGCAGCAACAAGAACATTGTCATTACCGACAACAATGACCTCTCGAGCAATATCACGCTCGCTTTTGCTGGCGATATCATGCTTGATCGCGGCGTTAAATTTTCCGTACGCAAAAACTTTGCCGGAGATTACTCAGAACTTTTCAAAAATCTCGATATCATGCAAAAAAGCGATATAGCTTTTGCAAACTTAGAAGGACCGGTTTCCGACAAAGGCACCGACCTGCACAATTTGTACTCATTCCGCATGGACCCTCCTGTCCTTGATATTATCAAAAACGCTGGCTTTGACGTGCTGTCATTTGCAAACAATCACGTTGGAGACTGGGGTAATGAAGCATTCAATGATAGCTTGGACCGCATGAATACTGCGGGGATTACATATGTTGGCGCCGGCAAAACACGGAAGGAAGCAATCCAGCCGGTAATTCAAACTATCAAGGGAATGAAGATCGGCTTCATTGGTTTTACCGATGTTGGACCTGATAAGCTTGCCGTAACAGACAATACTCCCGGCGTCTTGCTCGCAAGCGATCCAGATTTTGAAAGCATTATTTCAAACGCAAAACAGCAAGTCGACTCGCTCGTGGTTACGTTTCATTGGGGTATTGAATACCAACAGAGCTCTTCCACTCGCCAGCAAGAACTTGCTCACAGAGCTATTGATGCTGGCGCGAACCTTATCATCGGAACCCATCCTCATGTAACGCAAGAAATCGAAACATACCGGGGAGGATTAATAGCCTACTCGCTCGGCAATCTCATCTTTGATCAAAACTTTTCCGAAGCAACCATGCGTGGCACGATCCTCCAAGTTACCCTCGACGCAAGAACAAAATCATTCAAGCGCTACGACAAATATATCGTCAGATTTACGCCTCAATTTCAACCACTTGTTCCAGAACTCTCACAATAAAAAACAGCCCTCGAATATTCGAGAGCTGTGTATAAAATCTAAATCAATGCTTAGCAAATGTGCCAGTAACCCAACAAGTAGGTTATCAAAGCAGCAACTGCCGTAGGAAATGTCAGAACGAACCATAATGCGGCAACTTTGCATGTCCATGGCTTGGTTGCCCAGTACGCTCTTTGTTTCAAAAACCATCCAATGGCAGGGCCAGAATTTCTTGAAACGAAATTCATAAACCAGCGTATAAGTAGGTAGAACCCAATAGCGCCAAAGAAGGCGAAAAAGTAATTCCAGAAATAGATTATCAGTGCAACAATGCCTAAGCACACAATGATCAAACCTATCAACAACCAGTTCATCCATTCAGTGCCTTTTTCAGGAGCACGCCTGGTGTACACAAACTGTGGAGTTTCTTCTATTGCATATTCTTTTACAACTATCGCTGAAGGTTTTTTGTATAAACTATACAGGAACCATCCTAGGGCGATCAGGCCAAGTAAGGATAATAACTCTATCGGAAACGCAACGGGTGCGGTTGCCGGAATTACAGTAACTTGTCTCAGTCTTGCATGCCCATCTATGATTACATAGCGCATGTCTGGCAAGGATGCTACAACATACAATGAATCTGTTTCATCGGTTTCCGAGAATTGCTCCTCGTTCCAGGTGATTCCAGTCACCGTTACGCTATCGTAACCTTTTGCATGCAGGTTCTCTACAATCAACGGCGTAGTACGTTCTACACGTGCTTGTGCAACTTGCGCATTCTCTGGCTCTAAAACGCCAGGTTGAATACTTGCCATGAAGCCGTTCTTGATCGCTTCAGGCGATGCAGTACCGTGTGCTGAAAAGTAAATTTCCGGCGTAGTTATAGAAAAGTTTTTAATTCCCTGAGCCTTGCGTACGGCTACTGCTTGTTTGTCATAATCCAACAACAAGTCGAATTTGAACTTTTCTATCGAATCTGCCAGCAAGTTCGCCAATGTAGCAGCAACCTGTGCTTCTACATTATCGCTCGGAGCGACAATTTCGAATTTCGGAGCTACCGGATATGGCACCTTAAAGCTGAAGGTAACGACCGTGTCGGTGTACTTTTGGCTTTCAACTTGTACTGGGGAAAGAATTCCCAGCCAGTTGAATGTGCGCTTACCATTCTCCATTTTATAGAAGCGGTGGTATGCGGTAACATTATTACCTTTTTTGTATTGGGTAATAGCGAAAACTACTAAAAACAGGGCGCTTACGGTTAATAGAATTGCTGAGATTACAACGGAGGTACGGAATACTTTTTTCATACGTGGTTTTGTTTTTATTTAGGTGAACCAAAGCGAAACCCGCGATTTTCTCGCGACCTTTGCTTTGGTTACACCCTTATTTCTCAAGGTATATATTGAGTATATTATAGCACATTACTTGACATATTGTCAATATATTGTAAAAGCCCTATTTCCAGGGCTTTTTTCTATACTGCACAAGGTTATTTAGCTATTTTTACTGCCTCATCAAACTTGATTGAAAGGAGCTTGGATCCCCCGTCGGCACCAATGGTCACACCATAGAGGACGCGTGCTCGGGACATTGTTTCGCGATTGTGCGTGACGACGATAAGCTGAGAATACTTTGAGAGGCTTTCGATCATGTCGCCATAGCGTCGTGAGTTTGCCTCATCAAGAGCTGCGTCAGTTTCATCGAGCACCAAGAATGGCGGCGGATTGACCTGTGACATAGCAAAGAGAAGCGCGATAGAAGTAAGCGATCGTTCTCCTCCTGAGAGCATGTGGAGGTCTTTGACTTTTTTGTGCGGGAGCGAAACGTTGATCTCAATGCCGCGTTCGAATTCAAAGTCAGCGTCATTTGCAACAGGGATCTCATCCGCTTCTTCGTCTTCGCCTTTTGATGGACGCTTGTGCTCAACGACGATTGAAAGGAATGCATGTCCGCCGCCGAACATGAGTGAGAAGAAGTTAGTGAATTCTTTGTTGATCTTTTCCACACCGGTTTTGAATTCAGTGTCGATCTTTTGTTTGAGATCGCTAATGAGTGCGCGGAGTTCGGTTACCGCCTGATCGATATCTTGAAGTTCACGAGCCAAGAACTCGTCTCGAGAAACTGTTTCTTCGAATTCTTTGACGACTTCGGTTCCACCTTGAGCGCCAGCGTCTTCGAGCTTGTATTTGATTCGGTCAATTTTCTTTTTGAGCTCTTCCTGCTGATGCTTGTCGGCGATTTCTTCGCTTGGCTGGAATCGCACAGCTTCAAGGCCCACGAGGATGCTTGCCTGCTTGAGTTCGTCCTCAAACTCAGCTTCGATGCGCGCGAGGTTTTCCCGTTCAAGAGCAATGAGACGTAATTCGGATTCGAGTTCCTGCTTCTTTGCTTTGAGTTCGTAGTATGCTCGTTCCTGATCACGAATGACGCTTTCATCTGATTTCTTTTCTGATTGGAGTTTGGCGATCTCAGCCTGCACTGCCATTTTGGCTGTATCAAGTTCAGCGATCTCATTTTCAACAGACTGAATGCCGTCGCGAAGTGTCTTGATCTGCGCCTCTACATGAGAGCGGTCTACAATGGGACTCTGATTTTTGTCCGTCTTTCGGTAATAAATAAACTGTTCGAATGTCTCGCGCACGCGAGCAACAGTCTCACGGATCTCACCGATATCCTGAAGTGAAAGAATTGTTGCCAAATCTCGGTCAAGTTCGCTAAACAATCCTTCAACTTCCTGAAGAGAAACAGCAATGTCTTCTGGAGATCGTTCCTTTTCTGGAGCGCGGAGCTGCTCCTCGAGGAGTGCGATTGAGCCTTCTACGCGTCCGAGTTTGCGAGTAAGTTCAGCTTGGGATGTGAGGTGCTTGCTGTATTCAGTCTGAAGTCGCGCAGCCTCTGCGCTTGTTCCAGTATCAACGGTTGCTGTCTGGTTCTGAGATGATTCATGGGTGCGAATATTCGCCTCTGCCTCGGAAATTTTCTCTCGGAGCGCATTTGTTTTTTCTTCTTGGGCAGCTTTTTCTTTTGCAATAAATGCTGATTGTTTGCTGAAATATTCTTTGTACAATCCCCCAACTTCGGTGCGGAGTTCCTGCGCCTTTTCGATTTTCTCTACCTGCTTTTTCAAGAATCCAATGTGCGGAGCGATCTCTCGGCGGAGCGACTGCACTTCTTTCATGTTCGCAAGCGTCTTGTCTAGTTTGCGCTCGCTTTCGCGGAGGCGGTACTGGTATACACGAAGACCAAGCGCATCCTCGATCATGCCGCGGCGGTCTTTTGGATTTGCTGAGAGCAATCGGTCTGCTTCACCTTGGGAAATAATATGGTGGCCAGATGAGCCGATATTTACAGAAGCAACGAGCTCAAGAATATCTTTGAGGCGAACTTCAGTGCCGTTTAGTTTGTAGGTATTTGATCCATCGCTGTATACCTCGCGAGAAATAGAGATCTCATCGAAGTCGAGATTGATTGCTTTGTCCCCCGTCTTTGGAAGTGAGAATACTTTGCGTGAGTTGTCGAAAACGATCGTGACTGATGCGCGAGAAAGAGACGCCAATGCTTTGGAGCCTTTGAAGATCATGTCTGCTCCGCCTTTGCCGCGGAGAGATTTGATGGATTGTTCTCCGAGCACGAAACGAATTGATTCAACGACGTTTGATTTTCCTGATCCATTTGGGCCGACGATAGCCGTTACCGGCGTATCGAAATCAAGCATCGTTTTTTTGGCGAAGGATTTGAATCCGGAGAGTTCGAGGCGTTTCAACATCAGCATATGATGGGTTTATTTTAGCATTTTATTGAGTATTAAAACAACTGGATTATTGTTCCGGGAGAGCGCTTACGGTGCACTTTTGATCGGACACCTTTGTGCTCCGCTCAAAAGTGCACCGACGCGCTATGAACATCTTTCATCCATCTGTATTCCAATCACCACTCTTTACCGTAAAGGTGGTGATTGGAAGTGAGTATGGTGATGAGATGCACAGGGCGCGAAGCAGTAGTTCTCCTGACGCAGCGTAAGCAAGTCAGGAAACTACTGCTGGTGCGCTCTCCGGGGACTTTAGTCCAACCAGTTTTTGACTACCAATGCAGCCTCAGCTGCTTTGGTTTCTGCTTCTTGTTTTGACTTGCCTTTTCCAGACGCCACTAGTTCATCGCCAAAATAAATACCAATAGTGAAATGTTTGTCGTGGTCAGGACCGCTCTCTGCCGTAACTTTGTACGCAGGTGTAACATGAACGAATTCCTGGGCTTTTTCCTGGATCAAGCTTTTCGGATCGCGCCATAATTTCTTTTTGACGATCTCGTCGAGTTTTGGGAACAAAGCGTTTTTTATGAATGTCTCGCAAGCATCATATCCCTGGTCAAGAAAAAGCGCGCCAGTAAATGACTCGAACGTGTTTGCAAGAATGTGCATGCGCGCCTTGCCGACGTCGCGGCTCTCGCCTTTTGAAAGGAGCAAGTACTCATTCATACCAAGGTTAGCTGCAGTCTCAGAAAGAACAACTGCATTTACGAGCGCAGAACGGTATGCAGTAAGCTCGCCTTCTGGAGCTGACTTATATGTTTTATAGAGATGATCTGTGACCACCAATTCCAAAACTGCATCGCCCAAAAATTCCAAACGCTCATTGTGAGAGAAATTGCTGCCTGGATTTTCGTTGATGAACGAACGGTGAATAAATGCCTGACGAAGAAGTTCCTTGTTTTTGAACGATACTGCTACTTTTTTTTCAAAGTCTGTGAAATCAATCATGAATTGAAAGGATAAAGAAGTAAGACTATATGAGATACTCTTGCTTCTTCATCCCTGATTAGGGATTACTAAATAGTATTGAACGCTTAGCGCTTTCCAGTGATGATTGGAATAGCCTTGGCGATCAATGCCGTCACACTATCATACATGCGGAGGCTTGTCACCTCTTTCAAAGTGAACCATTTGCAGTCGTCCAAACCGCCTGAAGTTGATTCAAGTTTGACTGGAGTGTATGCAGATTCGCCCAAATAAAAGACCACTTGCTTTCGGATTTTGCCTTTTTGCGGATGTGAGGCAACGTACTCATCATCACCAAGCTTTTCGATGATGCGCATATCGAGACTCATTTCTTTTTTGATTTCTCGGATAGCGGCCTGCTCTGAAGTCTCGCCTTCTTGAGCGCCTCCTTTTGAAAGTGTCCAATATCCGAAGACATCGTGCACGAGCGCAAGATAAATTTCACCATTGTCGATTGCGTATACGACAGCTCCAGCCTTCACTTCAATTGGAAGTTTTGAAATATCTACCGGCTCATCTTTCATCTGTCGCTTTGATTTCTGATCTTTGCCTGGCTCACCGAGTTCTTTGTAGACAGCTCCCAATACTCCGTTGATGAATCGTGACGAAGAGTCTGAACCGAATGTCTTTGCAAGTTCAATCGCTTCGTTGATAGAAACTTTTGGAGGAACTTCATTGTGGTCGCCAAAAAGAAGCTCAGCAAGTCCCATGCGGAGAATGTTTCGGTCTACAGCATTGATCTTGTCGATCGGCCACTCTGGCGCAGCTTTGGCGATAATCTCATCAACAAGGTCCTTTTTGCGAACAACGTTCATAGCAAGCGTTTGCATGAACGGCAAGTCTTCGAGGCCTGGTGCGAACTCCTCAGAGTTGCGCTTCAAAATCTCCTCAATATCTGAGTCTGGCTTACCTTTAAAATCCCACTCGAAGAGGGTTTGGAGAATAACTGAACGTGATAGATGACGATTTGCCATAAAAGAACAATAAAGAACTAAGTATTAGTAAAAGAACAATTAAGCGGTTGATAACGCAACGTTATTAAAAACGAAAAAAGCAAAAGCTTCGATAGACTATCGAGCTTTTGCTTTTGCCTGCTTTTTCTCAACTTTCGCAACTACATCGATGACTTTCTTGCCACGGTACATGCCAGTTGCCATGTCGACGCGGTGTCGAAGGTGTGTCGATCCAGTCTTGGAGTCAACAGAAAGAGCTGCGCCCTTTACTTTGTGGTGCGAGCGGCGGTTAGCCGTGTGCGCACGTGTGTGTCTCATTCGTACTACCATATAGAGCCATCATACCAGGAATAATAAAAAAAGCAAGTAAAAATGCCGCCTAGGTAAACCTGGCGGCACTGAAGGTAAAAACTTAATAAGCTACAACACTAACCCATCTCTATGCTCGTCATTTAACGGCGTTTTGTTTTTTGAACCAATCAAATGGGTATTGATCGTTGCCAAAACCTCCTCTACCTTTTTAAAGTGATAAAGAGGTGCTGAACCATTGCTGTAAAAAAGCAAAGCGTATATAGATGAATCGAACTGAAATAAATCATGTGTATTTAACACAGGCATAGCAGTTTGAACAAGTAAATCATGCTTTACTAATTTTAGCAGGTCTGGTATCTGTAGCGGAAACAAATCGCTATTTTGTATGGTTGTATCAATAGATACAAATCTTTCTGCCGCTGAACCTTCAGTCTTTGTTAGGTTGGTTGGGTTCAATAACGTAACGTGAGAAACAAAAGCAGAATCTTTGTAGGCTGCAATCTTTTCAATTATTTGTTTCTTGTTTGCTAAAAAGATTGATTGGTCTGATTGCTCAAACGGTTTCATTGCCTCAAATTCTTTTTTGTGTTTTTCTAATTCCCACTCGAACACTAAGTGTTTGGGAATGTTCAAAATACCTGTCTGGGTGGTAGGTCGCGTAGTAATGTACGTCATAAAATACTGTGTTTAAAAAGTGAAAAAAAATATTGTTCTGTAAAAAAACCTATCTATAGAACTTACCACACAATGTTCAATAGTCAAATAACCTTTGAAAGGAAGCTTCTTCGGTGATATGGGGTCAATCCATGCTTTTTGATGGCTTTGTAGTGCTCAATCGTTCCATAGCCTTTGTGGTTCTCGAATCCGTATTCAGGATGAACTTCGGAAAGGTCTTCCATGACTTGATCACGAAGTACCTTTGCAGCTATCGAAGCAAGGGCGATGACTGGTTCTTTTTCATCCCCTTTGATGATTGTTTCCTGATTGAAATATTCTTCTGGAGCATGCAGTCCTCCATCGAGCAGCACATGGACATGGTCTGGATTAACATCGAGCCGTGACAAAGACTCCACCAGTGCGCACTGGATGGCATTGGAAATTCCTACCGTATCGATATCTTCGGCTGACACATACGCGACGACATAATCAAGCGTTCCTTGTTCTCGCCATTTCTCAATTTCAACAAACCACTCTTCGCGTTTTTGAGCTGAGAGTTTCTTTGAATCTTTGACATGATCTGGAGGATCGAGTTCCCTGTCTTTCCATACGAGCGCACAAACCGCAACGGGTCCCGCAAGCGGGCCGCGGCCTACTTCGTCGATACCGATAATATGTTTTGGCGTCTGTCGTAGTAACACTGTACTAAGTATACCAAAATTTTTATGCAATCAATACCTTTTTCACGCACAAAAACAGCCCCTTTCGAGGCTGTTTTATATGATTACTGAATCAATAGATTACGGCTGATACTGTTCAGAAATATTTGTCACAACACCATTGTTGAGCGTGATCCAATAGAGAAGCTTCGATGCCGTGTACTGAGTCGTAGGAGTATTAAACGCAGTCTTGAATGTCGCGAGCGATACTGGCTGGTTGTAGTAGAAGTTGCCATCAGTAGGATTGTGGCTGTATGTCTGTAGAGTCACTGTTGCATTTGAAGCAACTGGGAAGAATCGCATCTGCGGGCTGCTATTCACCACCTTGTAACCGTTCGTACAGTCAGTTGAGTTGCCTGCACAAGTGAGCCACTGAACGTAGTCAATTGAAAGGCCCGTTGTTCCGTTGTTTTGTGTTGCAATAGATTTGATGTAGCCAATATATTTTCCGGTGTTCTGATAGCCAGGAATATTTTCTCCTGAAACTGCAGGTGTTCCAGGAACTACGGCAGGAACTTCATCATTATTTTTTGTATTTGAATCTGCAGCCTGTGATTGCTGATCATTCTTTACAACTCGTTCAGAAGTTTTTTTGCCCATCTGATATGAGAGAACTCCGACAATAATAATGAGCCCGAGAGCGACAAGCGCGATGCTGATTTCCCTGTTGTTTTTCATAAGTTAGTTTTAATTACAAATAATATTAATAATAAATTAAGTATATATGATACATCGAACGAGCGCTATATGTGAAATAAAAAACCGTCCCAGTATGTCGGAACGGTTTAAATAAAATAAGCGAAGGTATAAATTATGAACGAGGCAAAACACCAGATAATTCTTGAGTGGCCTCAAGTATGGCATCTATTCGTTGAATAAATTGACCGCCATCTCCTGCTGATAGAGTGGTAGATGAGTAAGTATATTCCTCAAAAAATTGCCGCATTTGTCTAAGGATACTTATCAGTGTATTTGCACGCGCAAGTCCTTGCGGTGGTTCACCTAATTCAAACGATGCTGGAATGAATTGTATTAATCCTCGTACTTCATTTGATTTACGCAAGATAACCTCAATGGGATTACCTCCGTGATCTTGCTGGTACAAAGGGAAATTAAACCAACAAAACATAATAAATTCTAAAATCCTCTGTTCAACTTTCTGTGCTTTTTCGGTTTGTTCTGGAGTTAGCATATGCCTGTATTTAGTTTATTTTAATTAAGAAATACAACAGAAAACAGTTTTCTACTTACTGTTGTATTTCTTAATTTATTTTCAAAGTACCACATATATTATATCACATTTATACTTATATTGTCAATAGCGATAGTACCTATATTTTACTTAGTAAATAAAGGATTGAGTACTTGAAGATTGGGGCTAAACCCTGTAAGCTGTACCCATGTCATCCAAGTTCGTCCATCTCCATACTCATAGTCACTATTCCCTCCTGGACGGACTGACCAAGCTCGACGACATGGTCAAAATCGCCAAGAAAAACGACATGACTGCCATCGCCCTCACCGACCACGGCAACATGTACGGCGCGATCGAGTTCTACAAAATCTGCAAAAAAGAAGGCATCAAGCCGATCATCGGTGTTGAAGCATATGTAACCGCTGGCTCGCGTTTCGACAAGACAGCGAACACTGACGGTGGCAAGCGCTACTATCACATGATACTTCTTGCAAAAAACCTGCAAGGATACAAAAATCTCATCCGCCTCGTCACCAAAGCAAACCTCGAGGGCTATTACTACAAGCCACGAATGGACAAAGAAATTTTGCGCGAATTCCATGAAGGAATCATCGCTCTTTCAGGCTGCATGGGCGGAGAACTTTCGCAGACACTGTTGAAAAGAAATTATGAAAAGGCTGACGAGATCATCAAAGAATCGCAGGATATTTTTGGAAAAGAAAATTACTTCATCGAAATCCAGTCGCATCCATCAATCGAAAAAGACAAAGAGCTTCGCGACGAACTTGTAAAAATTGCAAAGAAGCACGGCATCCCTACTGTTGCTACTCAAGACTCGCACTATCCATGCCAAGACGACCACGAAGCGCATCATACGCTGCTTGCGATCAACACCCAGAGCGACAACAATGCCGGATTGGAATTTTCAAAAGATGACTTTTCATTGATCGATGAAAAAACCGCGCTCGAATATTTCAAAGACGTTCCCGAGTCAGTCGGAAACACCATGCTCGTCGCCGATCTTTGCGAAGACTATGAAATTGAGCTTGGCGTTGCATACTTCCCTGAGTTTCCTTTGCCGCCAGGCATTACCGCAGATGAAAAACTCCGTGAGCTCGCATACGCAGGTTTTGCGTTCCGAGAAACAGATCAATCAAAAGAATACGTAGACCGCTTGGAATATGAACTTTCTGTTATCAAGCAAAAAGGATACGCCGGCTACTTCCTTGTAGTGGGAGACCTTTTGAAGTTCGCTCGCGAAAATGGCATTCTTACCAACATTCGAGGATCGGTTGCGGGATCGCTCACTACGTTTTTGATCGGTATTACGAACGTAGATCCGTTGATCTATAAACTTCCGTTCGAGCGATTCCTTAACCCAGAGCGTCCATCCCTTCCCGATATCGATATGGACTACGCCGATAACCGACGTGGAGAAATGATCGAATATGCGAAGCACAAATATGGCGAAGACCACGTAGCCCAAATCGGTACATTCGGTACCATGATGGCAAAGGGTTCAGTTCGCGACGTTGCTCGCGCACTCGGTTTCCCGTACGCAATCGGCGATCGACTTTCAACGATGATTCCGATGGGCTCCCAAGGATTTCCAATGACAATCAAACATGCAATGGAAATGGTTCCAGAACTTGCCAAAGCATACAAAGAAGAACCTGACACGAAAAAAATTATTGACCTCGCTCTCAAACTAGAAGGCTGTGTTCGCCATGTTTCTGTGCACGCTGCAGGCGTGGTGATCGCCCCAAAACCATTGTATGAATTCGCACCGACACAGTACGATCCGAAGGGTGATGCAATTATCACTCAGTACGACATGCACTACATAGAAGACGTAGGTCTGCCAAAATTCGACTTCCTTGGAATCCGAAACCTGGCAATTCTTGCTGATGCAGTGACGCTCGTAAAACAATTGCGCAACGTTGATGTTGACCTCGACCGTGTTGATATCGAGGACATTTCTACATTCCATATGCTTGCTCGTGGAGAAACCATGGGACTCTTCCAATTGAACGGAGGCGGGATGACTGCATACCTCAAGCAGCTTCGCCCAACGACAATCCACGATATCAATGCGATGGTTGCACTCTACCGCCCTGGACCGATGGAAATGATTCCTGAATACATCAAGCGAAAGCACGACAATTCTCTGATCCGATATTTGGACCCACGAATGAAAGACATTCTTGATCAGTCATACGGAGTTATTACCTACCAAGACGACGTCATGATGATTGCGATCAAACTCGCTGGATATTCATGGCTCGAAGCCGACAAGCTCCGAAAAGCCATGGGTAAGAAAATCCCAGCTGAAATGGAAGCACAGAAAGAAAAACTTCTCACTGGTTTCGTAAAAAATGGCATGACCGAAAAGAAAGCTCAGCAACTCTGGGCGCTCATTGAACCGTTCGCCGCGTACGGATTTAACAAAGCCCATGCTGCTTCATATGGCCGCGTCTCATATCAGACTGCCTACATGAAGGCAAACTTCCCTGTCGAATACATGACAGCTATTTTGACTGCTGAATCAGGCGATGTAGAAAAAATTGCTGAAATCATCCATGAATGTGAAAAAATGGCGATCGAAGTGCTGCCACCGAACGTGAACGAATCTTTCGGCGGATTTACTGTTATTGAAAATCTTAAGAAAGAAGAAAAGACGGGCGTCATCCGCTTCGGATTTTACACAATCAAAAACCTGGGAACAGATATCGCGGACGCCATCATCGCGGAACGAAAAGCAGGCGGTAAATTTACCTCAATCGGAAATTTCCTCGATCGCATCAAGCACAAAAACCTCAATAAAAAATCAATGGAAGCTTTAATAAAATCCGGTGCAATGGATTCATTCGGCGACCGTGGTGTCCTTCTCGGAAATATGGAGGATATGCTTGCCTACAATAAAGAAGCAAGCAAGGTTGCTAACCAAGACTCGCTTTTCGGCGACATGCCGGAAGTAATGGCAATGACATTTACGCTTAAGTCAGGTACGAATGCTTTGGATCGCGACAAGCTGATCTGGGAAAAAGAACTGCTCGGCCTCTTCGTTTCAGGACATCCACTCAATGAATACCGTGAAAAAATTGAAAACAGCGGCGTGACTATCAAAAAAATTAAAGAAGAACTCGAGAAGGATGCGGCAATCGTATTTGGCGGCATTATTGAGGAAGTAAAAGTCGTCATTACCAAGAACAACGAACGCATGGCATTTATGCGCGTTGCGGACTTTACCGGAGCCGTAGAATCAGTCGTATTTCCGAAGGTTTTTAAGCAGTTTGGCGACAAGCTGATCGTTGATGCTATCGTGGCAATCAAAGGAAAAGTATCAGTGCGAAAGGAGGAGAAAAGCGTTTTGGTTGATGGGGTGAAGATCCTCTAGCCTTTTTTCTGCTTACTCAATAAAAAGCCATTGTGATAGCTCGAGTAAATATCATTATCATAATACTTAGGAACAATGTCCTTCCCGACGAAATCAACATCTTCAATGGCCGCTGGACGATCGGGGCCAACTGCTTTTATTCGAGCCTCCTTGGAGAAATCTTTTACCCAGCCATCCATGGCGCCTGAACTGCAAGCATTAGCAATGAGCTGCGAATCATTAGAAAGAAGCTCTTTCATTCTAGGAGCCAGCGTACCAATATCTTCTTGTTTAACGAAACTTCCTTCTGCTGGATCCTCGCCGAGATAAAATCCACTGGCTTCACTGTGAGCAGATAAAACCGTGAGAGACACTTTCTTTTGAAAATCCTGTTGTACCCGCGCCAATTGTTGTTCCATGGCATCTGATGAAGAGCATTCGACAATCCTGAAATTCAAATCTTCTTTTTTATTACGAAATACTTTCGTCCACAATTCTTGTTGGTTATCAAAAGAGCCGATCCCGTCACCTGCAGCAAACAACAAAAGACCCACCTCTTTATTCTGATCTATTACAGCGAGCTGGTTCAAAAGTATTTCCTTTGGATATCGCTGGAAATTCTTGATGCCGAAGTTTTCATTCAGTTTTTTTACAGAACCTGGCTGTATGATTTCCAGTTCATCCATGGCTTCAAATGATTTTGTTGCCATGTCGTATGATTCTCCGATCTTGAATTCATCAATATTGTTGAAAATCGTATTCCAGTCTTTTCCTTCATTAAAAGCTTTTTCCATCGCCTCATCGTTGAACAATGTTCTTTTAAACAATTCAATATTGAAGTCAGCTATCCCAAATTGCTCCATTGCGGCTTTTTGCCAGCTTTCCTTTACCGCCTCGTAATCTGAAGCATCAATAGCCTGGGAAGTTTGTTCCCAATCTACCAGAGCCCTATTTTCGGAATTCTCAATTTCACCAAGGCTTCCTTTTGCCCGCTCAAGATCTTCACTTGACAGATCAATCTTTTCAAATTGAATTTCTGAAAGTTTTGATTCATCCACAGAAGCACGAAGCTCTGAAGTTTTTTCAGCTGCAAAAGCCTCAAGGTTTATTTCCTTTTCTACAGAGGACTCGAGATGTGTCTTTTTTCCTTCGTTATGTAAAGAAGTGTTTTCGGGCGTTGGCATATTATTTTAACTCAGTAATTCTTTGCGCAGTTTTTCGATTTTATTGGTATCGGATTTTTTCTTTAACTCAGCTATGATCTGGCGTTTCTTACTCCCTAAAAACCGAACTCTGTTTTTGACCCGGTTATACAAGCCCACCAGCAGAGATTTCTTCTTAGTTTCTGATATCAGGTTTACCATGAATATGGTAAATGTAGCACAAAAAAACGGGAAAAACATCTCGCAAAAACCATAGTGATCTCAGCACTAAACTACCTAGACCGCAAAGTGTTTGCCCTACAGGAATTGTATGGTACTATCTTCGTATTATCACTTGATTCTCCTCGGAGGAATAAACGGAAATGAGTAAAAAAACAGCCGCTTCCAAAAAAATGTGGAAGCTCGGAGCCAAAGAATTCAATACGCAATACTTTGACTACAACAAAGATGGAGACTTGGTTGTCAAAGAAGGCAACAATACATACAACCTCCGCTACTTAGCGGAAAAAATGGGCACATCGCTCGAAATCTTTTTCCCGTTCATCGTTGAAGAACGCGTGGAGGATTTTCTTGATCTCACCACTTCCCTCATTAAGAAACTAAAGTACCAGGGAAAGTTCTTTTACCACTACCCAATGAAGGTAAACCAAAACAAGGAAGTTGTTATGGCCCTCATCGGCGAAGGCGCGAACATTGAGACAGCTTCATACAACGAACTCTACTTGGTCAAGAAAATGCTTGAGCAAGGTACTTTCAATACCAATATCCGCATCCTCTGCAATGGACCAAAGACTTCTGCATACATGTCACTCATCGACGAACTCCAGCACAAAGGCCTCCGTATTGTGCCAATCATCGAAGGACCGAACGAACTCTCAGCGCTTCAGCACTCACGCTACGACGTTGGTATTCGACTCGACATGCCGGTCAAAGCAGACTCGATCTGGAACAAGCCGATCGACCGCTTCGGATTCCGAGCGGATGAAATTTTGGAAATCGGCAAATTCAAGCACCTCCGTATCCTTCACTACCACGTCGGTTCGCAGATCAACAAGGCAAATGATATTCTCGGCCCGATCAAGTACGCGCTCGATGTCTTCTTTAAATTAAAAGAAAAGAACCCATCACTCGACACGCTAGATATCGGCGGCGGCATGCCAATTCCCTACGAGCGTAAAAAAGGATACAACATCGAGAAGATCATGGAAAATATCTTCGAGCTTGCAAAGCGTGAAGCCAACAAGCGAGAAATGCCTCACCCAAACATCATCTGTGAATGGGGCCGCTACATGGTCGCTCCAGCTCAGGTCACTATCTACAAAGTTATCGATACCAAGAAAATCACCTACAAGAAAAGCGATGCCAAAAAATGGTACGTTATCGACGGCTCATTCATGAATGACCTCCTCGATACGTGGGCAATCAAGCAGAACTGGTCAATAGTTCCCGTAAACAACGCTCGCGACGAAGATCTCACTGACGTATGGCTCGGCGGATCAAGCTGCGACTCAGATGATATTTACAAAGGAACCGACGGAGCACTCCGACTTCCCGACTTCGATTCAAGCGAAGATGCAAAGCCCCTCATGATCGCAGTCCTCGACACCGGAGCATACCAAGACCCCCTCGCTTCACACCACTGCATGCTCTCCTCACCGCTCAAGCTCATCGCCCAAAACGGACACATCATGGTAGTCCGCAAACGCGAAACCCCTGACGACGTCGGAAAAGCGTTCGGATGGTAAAGCTATGAATGCCGAAGCATATCACTTTCTGAAATTGCCCTGCCCGCTAAGAGAAACAATTTTAGAAAGTGATATGCGTAGGCATCGAAAATAACTGTATCTCGAATTATTTATTAGATAATATTTAGATGTTATGCAAAACAACTTACCAACACTTGAATTCATCCTCAAGCATTACCAAAACTTCAACGCTCGTGCGACAAAGGACGCAACTATCGCATACTGGCGCCACATGGAACAAGGCGGCAAGATGTTCTGGGCAATTGCAGGTGCGATGTCATCAGCACAGCTCGGTATCGTTCTCGCTCCAGCAATCCGCGCAGGATTGATCCACGGTATTTCTTCAACTGGCGCAAACCTCGAAGAATCACTCTTCCGACTCGTTGCTCACAATCACTACAAGGACTTCCCAGACTACCGATACTTTACCAAAGAAGACGACACAAAAATCCTCGAAGACCGCATGCGCCGCGTCACTGACACATCGATCCCAGAAGACGAAGCATTCCGCGTCGTCGAAAAGCAGATCGTACCAACATGGATCAAAGCAACCGAGGACGGAACACGAAAATTCTGGCATGAATATTTCTATGATCTCATCCAGTCAGTAGACAAGAAAGATCACCAAGGAAAGACTGAGGAATGCTGGCTCCTCGCAGCAGCTGAAGCAAAGCTCCCTATCGTTGTTCCAGGATACGAAGACTCAACATTCGGAAACATCTTTGCTGCTCACGTAAAAGCAGGTGAAGCTTCTGCATCAATCGCAAAATCAGGAATCGAATACATGGGAGAGTTTTATGACAACTACCAGGAACTCTCAAAAGGCGCTGGCGTAGGATTCTTCCAGATCGGCGGAGGAATCGCTGGTGACTTCCCAATCTGCGTCGTTCCATCACTCAAATACGATATGGAAGTCAAAGACGTAAAGCCGTGGGCTTACTTCTGCCAGATCTCAGACTCAACCACTTCATACGGTTCATACTCAGGTGCAACTCCAAACGAAAAGATCACGTGGGACAAGCTCACTCAGGATACACCGATGTTCGTTGTTGAATCAGATGCAACCATCGTTGTTCCACTTATGCTCAACGCATTGATGGAAGCGAAAGCAAATCCAGAAGCAGCAAACAAACTCATCGCGCAGTACACAAAATAATTTTGGAAAGAAAAAATGGCAACGGAATACAATTCCGTTGCCATTTTGAATTTAGGGCGCTCTCTAATTTTTAGTTAAACTATATGCTGCTTTTACATCAAACAGCGAACTTACAAATTTTTTCTGCATGCTGTCGTACGCCGGCCGTAAGAGTTCACATTTTGCTTCAAAAGCCGCATGCGCGTTTTCGATACGCGTATCGCATTCGCTTGATAGCATGTGCATTTGAGCGTTGTATTTTGCAAACCCTACCGAAGTAGTAGTATTTTCAAAATCCGTAATCCGCTCAAAATTGTTTGTAGTAAAAACGTCCTTATAACTGCGGTAACCAGCAGAGTCGGTTGCCTGAAATTGATCCATAGCAGAAGCTTCACCTTTAGCGCGAACAGCATTGAAGCTGTCCTTAAGGGCTTTTTGCTCTTCTAAATACGTTTCAATTTCAGCACGGTATTTGCTGTCATTAGCTTCCAATACTGCTTGCAATAAATTCCACTTCTCTTCAAGCGTAGCCTTGCTACTCATCAAAGAATCCGTGTTTAATTCATACAAAATAGTACCGGTAACAGGAGCCATAATCTGGTTTTGTGCTTCCACGATTGTGGGTTGCACTTCTTTGGTATTACAAGCCATTAAAAATAATACTGCAAAGAAAAATACTGCGGGGTTTGTGAACGTTTTCATTGTCAATTGTGTTTTGTTAGAAAAAACAAAATACTTAGGGTCGCTCAGTACTTAGTTTTTCCAACAAAAATATTTCAAAGAGATTGGGTGTATTATAGCATATATATGCCTATTAGTCAATATAAAACCCCCTTATTTTATAAGGGGGTTTTATATTGCATGGAGTTACTTTTATTCTTTTAACTTCGTACCACATTTGTGGCAGAAATCAGGATTCATGTTTTTGCCAAGATAGGTGTGACAAACTGGACAGCGCCAATTCCAAGCCGAGAAAATCAGGCCCGCGATAACAATACATACTGCGATCGCAGTTAGCGTATCAGTGCTGATAGTCGTATTTCTCAACAAAACCATGCCAACCAACGCGATACCCACTGGTACAGCAACAAAGAGCTGTATCTTTTTTGCCTTCTTTATCTTTTCAATAACTTCATGATGTTCCATATATGGTACTCAATTATCGCTTCTTCTTCCCTCCCAACAATTTTGTCTTGTAAAACGTATTGATCATATTGTAGACGATCTGCGCTGCGCCGTATTCGGTAAGTACATTGTCCGGAACTGGAGAAACTTCCACGACGTCTGCACCAACCAACTGTCGGCCTTCGATGACTGCTTCAAGCAATCGGAGCGTGTAGTACCATTCAAGTCCTCCCTGCACCGGTGTTCCCGTACCTGGCATATACGCAGGATCGATTCCATCCACGTCGATAGAAATGTAGACTTTCTTTGTTTTGACTGCGGCAATGACACGAGCGATCGATGGAATTTTTTCAGCACCCCATTCGAACACAGAAATATTTTTGTTAGCCATGAAGTAGTCGTATTCGTCTTTTGAGAATGCGCGGATACCCACCTGTACGAGACTGTATCCCATTTCATGCGCGCGTCGCATGACTGCTGAGTGTGCGTACGGAGTTGGATCAGTGTCATTGTAATCGCTGTCATCTTTACGGAGATCACAGTGCGCGTCGATCTGGAAAATAGTAACGTCTTTGGGATTATGCTTCTCTGAAAGCGCTTTGAGGGCTCCAAATGACATTGAGTGCTCTCCACCGAGGAGAAATGTAAAAGGAGCTGTGCTTGCCTTGCAGGCAGCAACAACGGCGTTGTGGGCGTCTTCCGGGGACATCTTTTGGAGACCAGCGATATCCTGAAGTGCGACTTTGATTTTTTCTGGTGATTCGACTCGGTATCGGCGATCGAAGAACTCGATCTGAGTATTCAAACAGTCAATGACCTTTTGAGGACCTTCGGCAGTTCCCTTGTGGAACGAAGCGGTCTTGTCGTATGGAGCTGAGATAATAAGTACGTCCGGGTTGTCTTTGGGGCGTGAATTGATGATTGATTGTGGCATGTGACTATACTAGCAAAGATATGGGCAAAGTAAACATTTGTACGCAATAAAAAATGCCTGTTTGGGTAAACAGGCATACAGTATCTATTAGATATGAACTAATTATTTTTTACGAAATAACAAAGTCGTTTCGCGTGAATCTATACCCTTAACATAGTTTTCGTTATTATCGCCGGTATAACCATTGATAGGTTCGAAACCAAGCAAATCCAATGTTTGTAATACAAACTCAATTGGGTGAACGTACATTACTACATCATCTTCATCCAAAAAGTTATGTATTTTGCCTTGTGGAGAATTTGCCTTATAGATAAGTAAGTTAAAGCCTAACAATCCGCCTGACTTAAGCACACGAGATGCTTCAGTGAAAGGGTGAAGTATATTCTCGATGTACATAAGTGCCGAACAGCAAGTAACCATATCGGCGGTTGCATTCGTTGCTGGCACAGTAGCAGTACGCAAATCCATTTCAAATGCTTCAACAGTTATATTGTGCGAAGCAGTAAATTCTGGAAGTTGCGAAAGCATTCCTTCTGAAAAATCTGTTCCCAAGAATTTTGTAAATCCAAGTAGTGACAGTGTTACGATTGATGTTCCTGAACCGCAGGCCAAGTCTATTAAAAAACCATTTGGGATTTTAAAATCCTTTCCCATTTTCATTCGCACTAATGTAACTAGTGTTACCGCAATAGGAGAACCTCCCCTTTTACAAAATGCTAAATAGCTTAGGTACGTTTGTGGGTCGTTGTAGTATTCTTTTGTATCCATCTTTCTTTTGTTTTTCTTTACCATAGCATGGTTTTATGGAAAGTCAAATAAAAAACACCGGCTGCATAATTGCAAGCCGGTATATATTAGGAACTTATGTTTTTTCAATCGTTTTTTGTTTTTTTGAAAACACGAAGGTTTTCTTAGCAATTTTAAATGCATTCATCGGTAAATATTTCAAGAAAGAAAAACTTGTAGATGTAGCCTTAGTAGAAGTAGTCCGAATTTCATGCATGTTGAGTGCTAGCAATCCATAGTCTTTTTCCCAAAATGGAAAGTCGGTCTTGGGTAAATTAACATAAATTGCACGAAGCTCATCGAGCGTAATGTCTTCACAATCCAGCATAAGCCTCGATAGATCTGTCTTTTTACGAATATCACTTGCCGTGGACAAGTATGGTATCCAGCGAGCTCGAGAAATCTTTCTTGCTTCTGCAAGTTCCCTATATTTGTAATAATCATATGCCGCAAAGCAAATCCAAATGATTACAGCGGGCACAGTTGAAAAGAATATTATTTTGAATCCATAATCCACAATGTAGTTCGCCATATGCTTTCGTTTTTTGTCATAGTACATCCAGATTGAAAATGTGTAAATAGTTGAAAAACGACCGAGACCGCAGAATAAAAATGCCCCGCTGTTTTTGCAGCGAGGCATATATATAAATTGTGTTATTTAAGTTTAGCTACACATAAGCATTGTGATGTGATGAAACCCTGCATATGGTATTGGTCTGGCAATTCTGCTTCCAACATATCTACTATCGCCAAGTTGGCCTTTTTTAAGCCGTAACGGATTTCAGCGATAGAATGGCATTTGGAAGTCTGGAATCCAGGCAATGCAAACGGAACATGTTTTGCCTGTATATCATCTGATATCGTCACAGTAACAAAACCTAAGTACCCTGTGGGCTTCAGAATTCTCGCCACCTCGCTAAAGCAATGATGCGGAGAGTCAAGATACGGAAGCAATCCCTCGCATAAAACCAAATCAGCAAATTGAGCTGGCAGAGGAAGCGTGTCGTTGTTTAAATCGGCATACTGGCTAACAAATCGTTTGTTTGCCTTGCGAGCTTCTTGTTTCGCAAGATTAAGCATATCGACAGATTGATCAATCCCAGCATATGTTCTAAAACCGAGATGTGAGAAATAATGCAACGTAGTGAACGGACCACAGCCGAGATCAACAACGCGACCGCCGGTAAAGTCTTTCTGAGTTTTTGAAAGTACGTAATTGCGAAACATCAACGAAACCGATTTTTCTATTGGATTATATTTATTATCTTCTAAATACTTTAAAGCATCGCTTTTTTGATTATATGGATTCATGTGGTATTTTTTTATTACAATAACACATTTTTTAATAAAATCAAGTTCTGCTACTTGTATAATAACTCTTCAAAAATAAGGGCCTCCATGCTAGTATGAAACCTATGAACCCAGAAGAACTATCAAAAGTCCGCCATACACTGGCACACTTACTCGCCCAATCAGTACAGGCTCACTACCCTGCCGTACAACTCACGCTTGGGCCGGCAGTCGATAACGGCTTCTATTACGATATGGATTTTGGTACCGAAAAAATCGGCGATGCTGACCTCGGCAAAATCCAGACGACAATGCGCAAGAATCTTTCAAAGTGGACTGAATTCACCCACCGCGAAGTTACCAAAGACGAAGCCCTCGCTCTCTTTGCTGGAAATCCATACAAGACTGAACTCATCAATGAAATTGCTGACCGTGGTGAGAAGATCACACTCTACTCTTGCGGAGGGTTTGAAGATCTCTGTCGTGGAGGACATGCTGAAAATCCTGCAAAGGAAATCTCTGCTGACTCATTCAAGCTTGATCGTGTAGCTGGCGCATATTGGCGCGGGGATGAAAAAAATCCGATGTTGACTCGTATTTACGGATTGGCATTCGAATCAAAAGACGCACTCACTGCATACATCACTCAACAAGAAGAAGCAAAAAAACGCGATCACCGAAAGCTCGGCAAAGAAATGGGCTTGTTCGTTTTCTCCGATCTCGTAGGACCAGGACTTCCCCTCTGGACTCCAAAAGGAACTTTCATCCGCGAAGCATTGAATGACTATGTATGGTCTCTCCGCAAGAAGAAAGGCTACCAAAAAGTCACTATCCCTCACATCACAAAAAAGGAACTCTACGAGACTTCAGGCCACTGGGCGAAATACGCTGATGACTTGTTCAAAATCCACACTCGCGAGGATCACCTCTTTGCTATGAAGCCAATGAACTGCCCTCACCACACGCAGATTTTTGACAGCGAGCCAAGAAGCTATCGTGACATGCCGCAGCGCTATGCTGAGACAACGATGGTATACCGTGATGAACAGTCAGGAGAACTTTCAGGACTCTCACGAGTGATCTCAATCACTCAAGACGATGCGCACGTATTTTGCCGAGAGAACCAGATCGAAGTCGAAGCACTCGCAATCTGGGATATTATCGAAACATTTTACAATACGTTTGGATTTAAACTCCAGGTTCGTTTTTCACGACATGATCCATCTCAGATGGAAAAATACTTGGGCGGAGCAGAAGTATGGGCAAAGGCTGAAGGCGCTCTTGAGAACCTTATGAAGTCCAAGGGAGTAACGTGGATGGACGGTCTCGGCGAAGCAGCATTCTACGGACCAAAGATCGACTTCATTGCTCGTGACTCGATCGGACGCGTTCTCCAGGTTGCGACAATCCAGCTCGACTTCAACCAGCCAAAGAACTTCGGACTTGTTTGTACAAATGAAAAAGGAGAAAAGGAACAGATCGTTATGATCCATGCAGCGATCATGGGATCGATCGAACGATTCATGTCTACTATGATCGAGCACGTTGCTGGAAATTTCCCAACATGGCTCTCTCCTACTCAGGTTACGATCGTTCCGATCCGCGAAGAACACGAAGCATTTGCACAGAAATTGAACGACATGCTTTTGGAAAATGACATTCGTGTTAAGCTTGATAACGGCAAAGACTCTATGGGCAAGCGTATCCGTGAATCAAAAACACAGCGCATTCCATATACAATCGTTATCGGAGATCAGGAATCATCAAGCGGCGTTCTCACTATCGAAACACGAAGCGGAGAAAAGCTTCAGATGAATGAAACTGAATTCTTGGCTAAGTTAGTTGAGGAAGTGAAGACAAAGGCATACTAATTCAAAATACTACGACAAAAGAGCGGCGCCTCTTCTCGCTTGGTAATTTATCTTTACAGTATCACGCCGCTCGAAGCGGCTTACCTATCGGTAAGCCGGGCGCGCATCTTTTTTTAATTATAAATACTTAATTTCTTTCCCCAACTTCGTCACCAAATCATGTTCCCACTGTGCGCCTTTGGATGTTTTCCAATTCGGCATGAAATAAAACGTGGTGATTTTTTCCTTGTTCATCAGTGGTAGGTAAAAATCATCAAGGATGCTGTAAGCGTATTCTCCCGGCTTCAGGTCTTTCTTTAATTTCTGCATCGGCATCTCAAACGGCATCTGGTCAAAAACGTGCAAGCCTTCCGCTTGGAGTTTTTTGATTGTTTCATTGAATGCGTGCAAATTTGCTTCCAAGCTTCCCAGCCCACCGCTTGCGATCGGTCCGCAGACTTGAACCACCGTTTCCGGCATTCGTGAATACACTCGCTCGGCTATTGCGTACATCGCAGTTGCCGTTTCAGCGGCTTCCAAATCTGCCCAATCCTGGTCAGTCCAATATTGTAATGTTTCTTTACTTAATTCCATAAAAACTTTTAAGGCAGTTATCTTCATCAGGCATTAAATACAATTTCAACGCATCTTTGGGAGTAGTCCAAACAAAGTCTATATGCTCGGCTTCACTCAATTTAACCTCAGGAAGGTAATCAAGAACTACCCTGTAATTATAATAGATGAAATGTCTGTCACTATTATCATGCGTTACGTAAAATGTAATCGGGTCTTTAAATGATTCAAGATCAATCTGCAATCCTGTCTCTTCGAATACTTCACGAGCGATTGCGTGTTTATTACTTAAATCTTCCTTATTTATTTTTCCACCAGGACGGCCATACATTAGTCCTTCGGCTTTATTTGGATGTCGTTTTAATTCCAAAATTTTTCCATCGCACTCAACAAAACAACCAACCACTTCAATAGGATTATCGAATGAGGCTGGTTGTTTTAGATAAAACATACTTTAGATATCGAGTTCCGCCATCTTGGCATGTGTCTGGATAAATGTTTTGCGAGGAGCAACATCAGATCCCATGAGCATGTCGAAGACTTTGTCTGCGTCAGCTGCGAGTTCGATGTTCACCTGTTTGATCACGCGTCGGCTTGGATCCATAGTTGTTTCCCAAAGCTCTTCGGCGTTCATTTCTCCCAAACCTTTGTATCGCTGAACGTTGATTTTGACTGCGCGAGGCTTTCCGTCTTTCATTTCAACGATCTCAACTTCTTCGCCTTCTTCTTCGCCAGATCCATCGCGTTCTGCTTGGGCAACCATTTCGTCGAGGTCAACGTCTTTTTCTTGGCCCATGACGGCGACTTTTTCCTCGTCAGAATATGCATAGAAGATTTCCTTGCCTTTCTTGATCTTGTAGAGCGGCGGCTGAGCGATATAGATAAATCCACCATCAAGCAATGGCTTGAAGTATCGATACAAAAGCGTAAGGATCAGTGTTCGGATGTGCGCACCGTCAACGTCGGCATCGGTTGCGATGATGACCTTGTGGTAGCGAAGTTTTGAGATATCAAATGTGTCTCCGATCGCAGTTCCGAGAGCAACCACGAGGTTCTTGATCTGTTCTGAAGCAAGCATGCGATCAAGGCGTGCTCGTTCAATGTTCAAGATCTTTCCTCGGAGCGGCAAGATAGCCTGTGTCTTTCGGTCACGGCCGGTCTTTGCAGTACCGCCCGCTGAGTCTCCTTCCACAATAAAGAGTTCGGATTCTTCGGCGCTCTTTGACTGACAGTCAGCGAGTTTGCCTGGAAGTGTCATTCCCTCCAAAGCGCCTTTTCGCAAGATTGAATCCTTTGCAGCCTTTGCTGCTTTTCGAGCTCGCACTGCGAGAATCGCCTTGTTGATGATTGATTTTGCCTGATCTGGGTTTTCTTCAAGGAAGTTAGCAAATGCATCTCCGAAGACCGTTGCTACAGCGCCCTGAGCCTCCATAGAGCCGAGTTTAGCCTTTGTCTGGCCCTCGAACTGGATCTCAGCAAGTTTGACTGAGATGACCGCTGTAAGACCTTCAAGAACGTCTTCACCGGTAAATCCGCCGTCAGCTTCTTTGATGAGGTTATTTTTCTTGCCGTAGGTATTGAGCAGGCGTGTAAGCGCAGTCTTGAAACCGGTTACATGCGTTCCGCCTTCGGGAGTATGGATGTTGTTCGCAAACGGAACGATCTTGGTTTCGATTTCGTCGGTATATTGCAATGCAATTTCAACGCCAACATTATCCTGTTCTTTTTCAACATAGAAAACGGATTCCTGAATTGGCTTCAATCCTTGGTTGTAGTATTTGACCAATGACATCAAGCCACCTTCGAAATAGAACGAGTATGATGGGACTTCTAGCCCGAGGTCGCCAAACCAATATGCATCGTCAAGTGAGAATTTCTTGTTGAACAATGTATCAGCATCCATCTCGCGTGCATCAATGATAGTGAGCTTCAAACCTTTGACGAGATATGCCTGCTGGCGCATGTGGTTGACCACGGTGCTCCAGGTGAACTTTACGCCTTCTTTGAAGATTTCTGGGTCAGGAGAAAATGTTGTGATCGTTCCATGCAATTTTGAAGAACCAACTTTTTTGACATTGGCTTTCTTTTTTCCCTGAGAGTACTCTTGCATAAAGATGCCGCCGTCTCGGTGAACTATTACCTTTGTGTATATTGAAAGCGCGTTAACAACAGAAGCACCCACACCGTGGAGACCTCCAGACACTTTGTAACCAGATCCTTCGCCGCCGAATTTTCCACCGGCATGAAGCGTGGTCATAACCATTTCAAGCGCTGAAAGTTTTGTCTTTGGGTGAATGTCGGTTGGAATACCGCGACCATTGTCCACGACACGAATGAAGTTGTCAGGAAGAAGCGTGATCTCGATGCGGTTTGCATGGCCAGCCATCGCTTCGTCGCGAGAGTTATCGAAAATTTCCCATATCAAATGGTGAAGACCATCAGGACCAGTTGATCCGATGTACATACCAGGACGTTTTCGGACAGGTTCAAGTCCCTCGAGCACTTGGATTTGCTCGGCACCGTATTTAGCTTTCGATTCGTCTTTTGCCATAGTATGTATGTTGATTATAAAAATAAAAAGCGCACCCGGAAACACTAGAAACAGTCGATTTGTACCTAAAAAGTATACCATATTGCATATGCAAAAACCAGCTCGAAATGCTGGTTTTAAGCTTGCAATATAAGGCTTATTATGGCGTTACACAGATTCTTGTAGTGGTGTTTCAGGCTCTTCTGCTGGAGCAGCAGGAGTAGGGGTTTCTTCTGGAACTGGAGTGTCGATAACTGGATTTTCTAATGGTGGAACTACTTCTTGTGTTCCTTCTGTTGTAGGCTCGACAGGTTGCAGTTCTGGCTCAGGAACTGGATCAGGTTCAGGGGCAGGACTAGGAGCAGGGACAATAACTGCTGTTCCGCACTCACCCGCAGTTTTTACAAAATCACCGTTAGCCAGTGTTACGCAGTATGGAAGATGAGAAACAGTATCGTACATTGTAAATCCAGACGGTGTTTCTGGTGTTCCAAAGACAATGCTTTTTACATGAAGTACCATATCTGCGAATCGGCTTGCGAGCGAACTTGTGTCGCCTATTCCCTGAATAGAAGAAATTTTTATATCAAGTTCCTGAACAGCCTTGGTTAATACTGGAATGATTCCAGTATAGTTAAGCGAAAGATATTTGCCTTCTGTTACCAAATCTGGGAGAACAGTGCGGACTTCCTGGGCTATGAAGCCGATCTGTGGAGATCCGTCGCTAATCATTCGGTATGTTACAGGACGCAGTGAATTGATGGTTTGCAAACCGTATGAGCTCGATGAAATATTTTGTTTCAATCGTTGGTCAGAAGAAATATTCAAGCTTTGTGTAATAACTCCGGTTGCGAAGATTTTTCCATCAACCTGGAGAAGTGCAGACCCATCGTCGATCTGATTGTTAGTATTTTCAAAATTATTGATACCGATTCCAACTTTTCCATTTTTCAAAATTGTAAGAGCATCACTGTCTGAGCCTGTCCCCACACCATTACCAACAACGAAGAGTCGGTCCCTTGCATCAAAATCCAACGGGTCAAATGGTGTATAGTTTGTAGTGCTCAATCCTACTGACACTTCCGCGAACGATTTTGAAGATAATCTATAACCAATTGCGGTTGAGACCTTGCCGCTCGCGGTTGCCTGCTGACCCATTGCAGTAGCATACTGGCCACTTGCAACAGTACCACTACCAAACGCAGTTGAAGTCGAACCTGAAGCAAGCGTACTCTGTCCGAACGCAGTTGCATTTTCATTGCTTGCGACAGAACCTGTGCCAAACGCGGTTGAAGCGTCAGCGCTTGCCGTACTTGATATTCCAAAAGCAGTTGCACCTGTACTGGACGCTGTTGTGGCAAAACCAAACGCAGTAGAAGCTATCCCAATGGAATCAGTATCTACTCCAAAGGCCACTGAACCATCATCACCGGCATAGGTATTTGTTCCAAACGCTACAGTAAAGCGACCAACTGCATCTGTATTGTAACCGAAGGCCACGGCATAATCCCCAGAAGCGTTATTGCCGGAACCGAACACTGTCGTAAAATCACCGCTAGAAATAGTTCCGCTTCCGAGCGCTACACTGTGAAGGCCTGAAGCAATTGGTGCATCCAAACCTCGATCATTGTCAGCAAAACCGATAGCAACGGAACGGTTGCCAATGTTGCCACCTTGCCATAAGCTGCCATTGACTGAACCAAGGCGTATCGCTTTTTGATCATAATTGAAGAAGAATTTTTGTTCCTCATTGAATTGGGTTACTGGAGTCATCTGCCACTTTTCTCCATCAATATAATTTGAAGAAACAAATGTAACATATACTCCATCCTGCAATAGATCTGGAACTCCCGCATTGATTGGATTTCCTGTTGAAACAGTTACACCATTCAAAGTAAAAGTATAATCCGTTCCGCTTGGTTCAATTATTACTGCATATACATCTGTGATACTGGAACCTGTATATGGTCCTTCAAAACCGACATCAGGGAATGAGCCAAAGTTTATAGGATTAGTTGTTGGTCCGACGATTATCGTTGTTCCAGTATTATTATTAAAACTATCTGAATTAAATATAAATCCATTGCTTTTTACAGCCAGGCGATTTTGCCCGAGCATAATTTCGTTAGCTTCACTGGTTACTGCTCCATTCCCAATTGCGAACGAATTTGCCTGGCTTGCTGTACTAGCAGTTCCAAGTGCAATATTACCGATTTGCCCGAATTTCGCCATTTGAGAATTGTTCGTCTTAATGACAAAATCGGCTGCATCCGTCGTCCCAACAAAATTCGTTGTTCCTCCGTCAGTGCCTGCGTTTCCGGTAAGCCCCCAACCAACACCGTCACCAGTATTTTGAAAACAATTAGAAGAACCAGGAGCGCAACCTGGGTCGAGAATAGAATCTCCGAACAAATACCCGCCAGATGGAGGAACCGTGCCTGGAGAAAGCTGCGCAGAAAAAACTACAGCCCCATAACCCAAAACTGACAATACAGCTACGGAAAGAGAGACGAATTTTTTATACGGAAAAGCACGGAACATGTGCCTAAATTATATCATATTGGCTTGATAATACTAATAAAAAAGCCAGCCCCATTACTGGAAACTGGCTCTATAAAATTTAAAATCAAAGTTGTTACTGCACTACTACTTTTGCGGTAGTATCACCCGCTTTTAGGAAATAAATTCCTTTCGGCAAGTCTAATTGCAGTTGCTGTTTTGGAGAAGTAAGCTGATACGAAATCTGCTTGCTACCAATTACGTCATAAACATCTACCTTACCCAGGTTACGATAATCCTCGCTGGTTACAAAAAATGTACCATTATTAGGATTTGGGAATACTGTAAATGCGGTTTTAGAAACCGAAGCAACACCGGTCGGCGTGGCTATGGCAGGATATGTTTCAACCCGTAATTTGCTTGCATCCGCTCCGAACATCTCTGCTCGTATACCAGCGGGGAATTTGTAAATAAGGTTGTTGTACCTCATTTTCATATCAACCGTAGTGCCAGCAGGGATCGTTCCCTGTTGTACATACTGCACAGCTTTACTTTCAACCTGCAATGAGTTATCCGATGCATCAGGATTAAATATTTCTATTACTGAATTTTGGACAACCGTATCGAATGGCGCTGCGCCAAGCGTGAACGGATTGTTTGCAGTACTGCTTACATAATACATCGGCAACCGCATGTCGGGGCCAATCTGCACATCTCTGTTTTGAGCAGGAATGTGTGTAGTAGCGAAATATTTCTCTTTCCAAAAAACGGAGCTCGCTAGATCAATCTGATTTCCATTTACGATAGCGAAATTAAATTTCGTAAAAATCGTCATCAAGGCTGAATCTGACGCTCCAGGAAACATGTTTCTGAACACATCGAGCAACGCATCGATACCTACAGTATCACCAGCATGCCTGCCGTCATTAAAGGCTTGTGCCGCTTGAGCGGTACCAGTGTCGATAATAAACGTTGGAAACACATAACTAAACGTTATGGATTGTCCTGGAAGGAGTTTTAATTTTCCGTCCATATCCATAGTAGGAAACTGCTCCATTGGTGCGTAGGTTACTGGGTTGCGAGTGAAGAAATCTGCATACATCTCATTGCTAACTTCTGTTAGTTCGTAACAGGAACGCGTTGGTGTTGTATAGCAATATCTTTTGGATGAATCCAGCCAAGAACGATGTTGAATGATATCTTCGGCAGACATGTAATTGTCGATCGTACCGGGAACCTTATCCAAGGACCGCGGCTCGCCATCATCAGTATCAACCAAAATAGTATCGTTATTGTGGAACAATTCACCAAGGGTATGACCCTCGGTAGTCACAATACGCAGTGAGTCAGCTGAAATCATTCCTGTTTCCACCGCTACATGGTTGAAGAAGTTTTCACGTTCTCCGCACATGTGCGAGGCATTAGCCAGAAAAAATCCGCATGGGGTAAACTGCTTGCGTGCAACAAACCGGTCGAATCCATTGGGGCCGTACGAAGTGTACTCGGGATTCCGCAGGTGTACGATGTACGGGCTTTTAACAAGCCTGGTCATCTCTCTGGTAAATCCGAAGGGGTCGCCTGTTGAAGCCATGTGATCATAATATGTTTGCTTGGTAGCAAAAATTATATTATCACTGTCTTCAAACTGGGTTAGTAGGTAGAACTCCATGGGTACTGAATCGGTGTTTTGAATCGTCACACTAAAGCTGTCATTCGGGTTTGGAACATTCGCCGGAAAGCCTTTGAATAGTTCAACAACTTGTGCGTGTGAGGTAAAGGTAAAAAGCATTGCGGCAAAAGCCAGTAGATAGAATTTTTTCATTGTGTAAAGTGGTTATTGGTTATGTAAAATAATTTTTAGACTGACTTATACTATGCCACAAAATGGTAAATTTTACAAGACCTACCAAAAACCCCTCTAATAGAGGGGTTTTTGGAATGATTATGATGCAGGAGCGATTTCTGGAGTAGGTTCTGGGGCAGGTTCAGAAGCTGGTTCTGGAGCAGGTTCTGGGGTTGGTTCTACGGTAGGTTCTGGAGTTGGTTCTAGTGTCGGTGGGGTTTCTACCAGCGGCTCTTCTGTCACCGTTTCCGGCTGAGGTTCTGTCGGGGTTTCCGAAACAACTGGTTCTTCTTGCGGAACTGGTTGCTGTGTCTGGCCGCCAGAATTATAGTTGTTTTGCTGAGGCAATAGCTGCTTGAGCTGCTGAAGTTGCGCACGTGTTATACATTCATCCGCATATCCTTCTTCTGACAAACAAATTTCATGAGTAAATATTCGCGCGATGCCATTGCTTGCATTTCCCAACCATCCGCTGATCGATGACAAAAATGTGCTGCTTGGGGTTGTAAGAGTATCCATTGAAGCTACTTTCAAATTGAGCTCTTGGACTGATTTAATGAGCAACGGGATAAATGTCTTGTAATCAACCATCATATATCCATCTGTTCGATGACCTACAGCCTCTGGATAGAGTGGCTCAACTTGCTGCGCCAAGACTCCGGTATGCTGCTTATTATTGTCATTGATGATAGATTGATCGTACATAAAATCAACCACTCTGATATTTTTCAAAACATCCAAACCGTATGAGGTATCAATGATATTTTGTTTTGTGCGCTGGTCGGAAGGAGCGGTCGTATCAATTGTGTTTGTTCCAATATAGAGAGTAGATGAGCCTGAACCGCTAGTAACGTCGCTAATCTTGTTGCTATCGCTATCAACACCAATACGGAGACCAGTACGGAAAAAGTTCTGTGCTTCAGCATCGTCAATAAAGAGAGCATACTCCATACCTGAAGTCCCCTGGAGTGACGCATTGCTGAAATAAATACCATAGACATCCGCAGCAGTCAGTGAAGGAACATCCGTTACACCATCAAAGGTGCTGCTGAAATTTATACCTTTGATTAAGTTTATTGCTTCAATACCTGGCTGATAGACACTTCCTTGCATTCCAGAAGAAAAGTTGATTCCATTCGTACTAAAAATAGAACCGGTGTTTCGAATGAACGAAGTAAGATGCATAACGTCCGCATTATTAACAATACCTCCACTCTGTACAGTCACTCGAGCATCAATTCCAAAAGCATTATTGATGGTTGCGCCCGAAACGTTACTTGAAACCACACTGTTGATTCCATATGCAGTATTTACGACTCCGGTTGCACTTAAGTTGGTTACACTGCCGTTAATTCCTTTCATGGCGTTAACAGTTCCTGTTCCCAAATTTCCCGCCAGATTGTTTAAGCCATACAAATTATCAATATTGCCGGAACCTTGATGAAGTGCAGTACTATTGATACCGTTCATATTACTGATTGTTCCAGATGAAGTAGGGCTTGAAGCAACAGAAGCAGTAATACCCGCTATTCCACCAGTACCTGAGGCAGTAGAAACGTTAAAAGCGCCACCGTCCCAAACTGTTGAACCTGAGAGCGTAGAATATGCGGTATTGGTTGTATTTCCGGTAGCAGTCAAGGTGCCTTCAAATGTATTAAAGGTTCGGTTTGTAGAAGATGCAACTTCTGTAGATGCAATACCTCTGAAGCGGCCATTTAATTTCAAACGAATTGAAGTTGCATCAGAATCTCCTTCCCAGTTATTGATGCCGAATGCCGAGTTTCCATTTTTTAGAATAGTAAACGCATCATTTTTGTCTGGCCATACACCCAATAGTGAATTATTGCCCGAGTCATTATCTCCATTACCGATACTAAACACCCGGTCTGTCGGTGACAAAAATTGCCCCAAACCAAGTGGAGTCGGTGTGTAATCTGTTCCATATGCACCAATAGATGTTTCATATGCAGAACGAGCGAAACTGCTCTGTCCAAAAGCAGTTGAAGCATAACCCGAGGCAATAGTGTCATAACCAAAAGCTGTCGAAGCAGAGTTGCTTGCTAATGTACCCTGACCAAAAGCAGTTGAGTCTGAGCCTGAAGCGGTATTGCTTGTTCCAAACGCGGTTGCGTTTTCTTCAATAGCACTTGTTCGGTCTCCAAATGCAGTAGCATATGGGCCAGTCGCCTTTGTACCAACGCCCCATGCAGTCGAAAGCTGTCCAGAAGCAAAAGGATAATCATAGTTACCTGTGCTTCCGCCCCACGCCATCGCTCCTTGTCCAGACGCTGTTACTGCAATATTGCCATTAGTATCTGGTCCAACAAGAACACCATCAGTGTAATTTCCAAATGCGATATTTCCATTTTGGCCAAACCGGCCTATTTCTGCTCCATTGGTTTTTACAACAAAATCTACAGCATCAGTTGTTCCGATGAAATTTGTTGTTCCTCCGTCAGTTCCTGCATCACCGGTAAGAGCCCACCCCACACCATCCCCAGTATTTTGATAACAGTTGGCACTGCCCGGAGCACATCCTGGATTGAGAATACTGTCACCTGCTGCATATCCGCCACTTGGTGGCGTTGTGCCATCAGCTAGTTGCGCACCAAACACAACCACTCCATATCCGACAATGGAAAGCAGTGTGATAAAAAAAGAAAGAATCTTTCGGTGGGAAAAAAACAATGATTTCATGTACAAAAAGTATACCACAAAATGGTATATCAGTGCTTGTGGATTAACGAATTTGCCAGCCCTCGTGGCCTTCGATCACCTTCTGAATGCTTTCCATGATTGGATTTATCTCTGCATCGGTCAATGTTCGGTCTATAGCCTGGAAAACAAGGTGAAATGCATATGAGGTTCGCCCTTCTTTGGTAAATTGGTCGAAGAGGTCTGGCTCGCGCGCAAGAAGAGCGGTTCCCAATTTTGTATACAGCGACTTTAATTCTTCTGAAGTTACACTTTCTGGGACCCAGACAGCAATATCGCGGGAAATAAATGGGTACTGGCTCCACTGAATAAAATGCTGCGTATTTTCATTTGTCGGAAGAATTTTTTCGTATGAATCCCCTGCGGTTATCACATTCTTTTCGCAGAATTCTTCGAGGGTCATTTCTATTACTCCTTTTTTGTCTGCAAAAGCAACATGAACAATCTCGCCTTCTTTTGGAAACACCGTTCCAATTTCAAAAATCTTCATGTCAGAAATTCCAAGGAGCGGCGCATTCAAGCGATTCATTTCATATGCCTCTTTCAGTCCTTCTGCGAGGTCTGTTCTGAGCGCACCTTTATCGCCAACCCCGCGCGCAACTTCGAATATTCCCTTTTTGCGGAATGCATAGGTGATCGTTTCGCGGTAACCATCAGCAACAAGCTTTGCGCGAGCTGCATTCATTTTGTAAAAAATTTCGTTCTTTTTTGGATTTGGAGGTAGTTCAACTGGAACAGCCTGGATTTTTTCTAATCCATACAGTCTTGCAACTTCTTCGGCAATGTCGTGCTGTCCGGTGAGATCAAGACGTAGATATGGAACAGCCAATGTCCCAATATCTCCTACTCCGGATATCTGATATCCATAATCAGTCAGTATCTTTATTATTTCCCCTTCCGTGAGAGCAGTGCCAAGATACTTATTTATTTTAGAAATTGAAAAATTCACTACGCGACCAATTTCAGGTTTTGGGTAGACGTCGACGATTTCTTCAAAAACAGCATCAGGACACATTTCAGCAATAACTGCACTCAAGTCGCGCATTCCCCATGGAGCATGTTCAGCAAAAAGATCATTCTCAAATCGCTTTGCAGAATCAGAAAGCAAGTTCAAACGACGTGCAGTTTTACGAACAGCGACAGGATCAAAGTTCGCGACTTCGAGAACAATGTCAGTCGTTGTGTCAGTAACTCCAGAATCAAGTCCCCCCTTCACCCCTGCAAGCGCGAGCGGTTTTACAAAATCCATAACCACAGTATCCGTAGCTTTCAATTTGGCGACTACTTGCTCACGTCCGAGAACCGGCAGCTCCTGTCCTTCGCTGGCATTGGTAATACGAATGCCTCCTTCAATTTTTGAAAGATCAAACGCATGGCATGGCTGTCCGCAATCGTACATGACCAGGTTTGTTGCGTCGACGATGTTATTAATCGAGCGTTGGCCGATTGATTCGAGATGCTTCACTATCCATTCCGGTGATGGACCAACTTTGATATTGCGAACTATTCGCCCCATATATCGTCGGCAATTTTCTGTTTGAATTTCAATTTTGAGTTCAGTTGGTTTTGATTCTGGAACTTTATAGAGAGGAGTTGGGTCTTTGAATTTGAAACCGAGAAGTCCGGCGACTTCTTTTGCCACGCCGTGGTGCGAAAGCAAATCATGTGCACGGTTTGGAAGAATATTCAAATCCAAAACAGTATCGCCGTTCGGCAATTTTTCGATGCCTTCCACTTCGCAGAGTTTGAACGTCAAAATATCTGCCAACACTTCAGGAGTTGGAAGCTCGCCGTCTACATACCATTTAAGCCAGTCGTAAGAAATTTTCATAACTTATAAATCAAAAAAATCAGTATCGATTTTATATATTTTTAACTCTTGTTCTTGGGTTACCCCTAAACCAACACTAAGCATTAACTCGGCCAGCTTTTCCCCATTAATAAGCACAATCTGAACATGGGAAATTGCAGCAACAGAAACAGCATCATTATTGAAATCAGAGGTAGTAATAAAAACGCCTTTCTTTGCATTTTTACCTAAAATATCTCCGATAAATTGCGACACTTCCCTTCGGCCAACCTTATTACCCCATCTTTTGGCTTGTACATATATTTTTTCAAACCCGAGATGGTCCCCCTTAATAATACCATCTATACCACCATCACTTGTATAGCGGGTAACTTCGCCGACGCCGTACCCCATTTTAACCAATAAATCTACGACTAATTTTTCAAATAATTGAGGATGCATGGATGCCACTTTTTCCAAAATCTCTTCCTTTACAAGATCATTGATTTTGTTTACATTGGCAATTATATTTTCTTGAGGAGTAATATTTGAATCTTCCGAAACATCTTCGCCTTCGCTCCTATTTTTTTCATCCTTATTTCCCCAGGTCTTCACATCCCAAAAATCAGGAAATTTCTTTAGATCTTTGACACTTAAACTTGTTAGGTTTTGTTTTAGTAGATCTAGCCCCCTTTCTGTAATAATATATTTCCTTTTCTCCTGTGTTTTATCTATCAGCTTCGCTTTAAAAATAAAAGTTCTTGCCCATGCCAGTCTGTCGAGAAAAATTTTTCTTCCTGGAGTGTTTGGATATTGGGCGTTTTTATCTTCATCAGTCAAATGAACCTTTTGGGCAATAACATCTTCAAAAACCTGCCAATCATGCGGCTGGCCATCCTTAAAGCATTCTAATAATGGGAGCATCAGCTCATTAAATTTGGGAATCATAAAAATTATTTATTTACCATTGATTAATTCTCAAATCTCCCTGATACAGGAATCGCACATCGGAAATATCGTACTTCACCATGAGAATGCGATCTACTCCTCCGCCGAATGCAAAGCCCTGATATTTTTCAGGATCAATGCCGGCGTTTTTGAGAACATTCGGATGAATCATTCCCGCACCCATGACTTCGAGCCATCGGTTGCGGAATTTGATCCAGACTTCGAGACCTGGTTCAACGAATGGGAAATAGCTTGGTCGCAATTGAATTTCAACATCTTCGCCAAGCAAACCACGGTAGAGTTTCAAAAGCGTGTCTTTGAGATTTCCAAGATTGATATTTTCTCCGATTGCGCAGCCGTCTACCTGGAAGAACTGCATTTCGTGAGTGGCATCAGTAGCTTCGTTTCGGAATACTTTTCCGACTGAAACATAGCCGCATGGAAATGAATCATTTTTTACTGCCTGTTCGAGTGCGCGTGACGTTGCGTTGGTTGCATGCGTTCGCATGACCATTCCCTCTTGGTTTTTGATATAAAACGTGTCCTGCATGTCGCGAGCCGGATGGTCTTTGGAAACGTTCAGCGCGTCGAAGTTATACCATTCAGTTTCCATTTCAGGACCGATAGCAACTTCAAAGCCAAGTTTGTCGAAAATGCGAACGATATCGTTCGTCATGATGGTGATGGGATGCAATTTTCCTTTTTCGTTGTTCATATTATTTATGCTTGCTTCCATTCAAGTTTATAACTCCCTCCTGATTTTTTGTGGAGTTTATACGTATATCCCTTTGCTTCAAATTTATAATAGTTATTACCTCCTGGTTCAGTGCCATTTTTTAGGGCTTTAAACATTTCTTCAGCTTCTTTGTGGTGTTTATGGAGATAGTCCAAAGCATGCTTCATATGGCCCATGTGGTTGGTCTTGTAGACGACTGAATGGGTCAGAATACTATCTTCGCCCATTCCTGAAGGTTCTGGGCTTTCTTTGGCTGGTCCTGGTTGGTCTTCGTAATCGTAATCATCCATATATCCACTATATCATAAAGCTATTCCAATAAAAGCCTTACTTCGCAACCTTGCTCAAACCATAAATATCCTTGGCTAGCTTGCAGTACGGACACTCAGTTTGTTGTCCAAACGGCTTAAATGAACACGGACGGTGTATCCATTCCCTGCTTGCAACCGAACCATCATAATCCTTGATATCGCGGACGAGCGAATCTATCTGTTCTTCGCCAATATGCGTACGATATACCGCATCTTTGCTCTTTGGATCTTCTTCGAGATACAGAAGTTGTGATTCAATAACTCGAGATTCTTTTTCTACACCCTGAATTAAATAGGTGTACATAACGAGCTGTCGCAAATAGCCACTCAATCGTCCTTCTTCGGTTTCTTTTTCGATTGCAGATTTTGTCTTAGAAGATCCTGTTTTGAAATCAATCACGCGAACAGTTCCATCGGGAAAACGTTCAGTGAGGTCGATCTTTCCATACATCGTAAGGTTTGGAAATGTTTTGTCATGGAACGACAGCGGCCGCTCAGTATCTCGTTTCTTTTCAAGCGTTGGCAAATATTTTTCTGAAAAATTGGCCAGGACGGTTTTTGCTTGCGCAAACAATCGCTCGCGCGTTTTTCCGTCAAGAATAAACTCGCGCTCGATTGCTTCTTCAAAAACCGCCTCGAGTTCTTTTTCTGAAACTTTTTTCGGAGCAGAAAGAATACTGTCGAGTCCGGCATGAACAATCGTTCCAAATATCAAGCTTTCTGTTTTTGGTTCTGGCAGCTGGAGGAAGTTTCGGAAATACCATTTCCATGGGCATTCGAAGAAGTTATTTAGAAGCGTTACGGAGACTTTAGTTTTTGAATATTCTTCTTTGACGCTTTCAGTCAATTTCTCAATCTCGCTTTCATCAACTGCTTTTGCCTGCTTGGAAACATACATTCGGATATCGCTTGCTTCAAATTCTTTGCGAGTGTCTTCGAGTGTTTTGCGAGTGAAGTGCTTCTCAGGAATATCCATCACGACATGGGCAATCTCTTGCTCACCGCCCGTGTGATTGGAACGCGAATATGAGAGCGTGCAAAATCGCTTTGCTCGAGTGAGGGCAACATAGACTTCCCTTTTTACCACTGCTTGGTCTTTGGATTCAATTTTTGCTTCCACTGATTCCGGCAAGGTAAATCCCATGCGCTTGCCGCTCATGAGCGTCTTTTCGTTCATATGGGCAATCCAGACGAAATCGAATTCCAATCCTTTGGAAGCATGGAAGGTCATGACGCGAATACCTGAAACGCCGGAAATAGTTGCGACCGGTATATGAGCGCCGTAGCTTTCAAGACGATCGAGGTATTCCAAGAAGCCGGCAAGTGTAAGTTTTGAATTGCGCTCACGGCTCGTCAGTATCAAGTGCAAAAACGTTCGAATAATTTCAACTCGGCGAATCAATGTTTCGTGATCGGTAGAAGATTTCAAAAAGAGCTCATCGCCGATTTTTTGAACGAGTGAATAAATGTCAGACTTCCCTGCTTCATTTACCAAATCACCGAGGACTTTGCCCCATGTCGCAACTGGATTAATTTCCGCAAACAAATTTCCAGCTGCTTCAGCGCTTGAAAGAGAATAAACGGAAAGATCGCGGGACTTAGTTTCTCTTAGAAATGTATGAGCTTCCAAAGGCTTTACCCCTGAAATCGGATCAAGGAGCGATTGACCGACTGCAACTGCATTGTATGGATCATTGACGATTGAGAGTATGCGGCGTAGTGAGGCGGTCTCGGAAAGATCAAAGAATGAGATAGATTCGTCCGCGCGGACCGGGAGGCCCAAGTCACGAAGGATGGTTACCCCCGCGCGGACGTGCTTATTCTTTGGAACCAAAACTGCGCATTCCTTTGGTTCCAATCCATTTTTGATTGCTGCCTGTATTGCAAGCCCGGCTGCCAGAATTTCATCCCGTGGATATTGATATTCGGCAAGCGTGAGCTCATGATTTTCTTTGTGGTTGCTTCGCAATTTTTCTGTCGCCAATGTGCTCGCCAAAAGCGCATCGGCAGTATCGAGGATTTTTTGCGTTGAGCGGTAATTTTCTACCAGCGTAATTAACTTCGCTTTTCCGAATGCAGTTTTAAAATCCTCAAAGTAAGCAAGCGATGCGCCGCCAAATCCGTAAATCAATTGTCGGTCATCTCCCACTACAAAAATATTCGGCTTCTCTTCCCCCTGCCAAACCGCTTTTAAAAACGAATTTTGAATACCGCTTGAGTCTTGGTGTTCGTCAACCAAAACATAGAGATAATCTTCCCGCAGCGTCGCGCTGACATCTTCGGAATTCTGAACAAGGGTAACCGCATATTCAAGCACATCATCATAGTCCATGAGTCCGCGGTCGCGTTTTGTCTTTTCATAGAGTTCGTAAAATCGAACAACTTCACGGGTTCGCTCCAGGCCTTCGATTTTTTTCTCCACTTCTTTTTTTAGCTGGCCCTTTGATTCACCGCGAGTTGAAATGCTTGCTGGATCATTTTTGAATTCGGAAATCGAATTTTCAATTTCTTGCAAAAAATCGGCAGGGCTTAATCGTTCGCGCTTGAGAAGCGAGACAAGTGATTTGAGATCATTGAAATAGAGCGCAGAGTTTCCACGCGGGCGCAAATACTCCCATTCATTTTCATGAAGCATTTCATCCACCAGTAATACGGCTTCCCGCTCATCGAGCAATTTCGGCGTAATTTCAAAATCTAAGAATTCGTAGTTCTTTTCTATCAGTCCGATGGCAAAGGCATGGAATGTTGTAATACGAACATTGCCGGCGGCCGATCCGATGAAGCTGAAAAGGCGTTCCCTCATTGCGGACACGCCGGCGTTCGTAAACGTAAGACAGAGAATCCCCCCTGGAGGCGTATCAGTCTTTTGGAGGATATTAGCGATGCGAAGCGAGAGAACCTGGGTCTTTCCAGTTCCAGGACCAGCAACTACCATCACAGGACCGTCTATGGCGTCTACTGCCTGCCGTTGGGCTGGATTGAGTTTGGTAAGGGCTTTTTCGAAGGCTTCGCTGGTTGGCATAGGGCTATTTTAGCATGAGTAGGAACGCCCAGATACACCTGGACAGATTACAATAATGCTTCTCCAATTTGATAAGCTTCCCCTGCGCCCATGGTCACCAACACATCATTGGGGCCAAGATTTCTGCGCTGCAATGTTTCGAAAGCTTCCTGGAATGTATCAAATGCATCGGCATTGATTTTGTGTCCGCGGATTTTTTCGGCGAGCATTTCGCTTGATACACTTCCGTCGTTTTCTTCGCGTGCGGCGTAGATCGGAAGAATGATCACATGATCAGCCTGTGTAAATGATGCACCAAAATCATCGAGCAATAATTTTGTTCGTGAATACAAATGCGGTTGAAATACTACCGTAACTTCTTTTTGTCCATACGGATAAATTTCACGGAAGCCCTGCAGTGTTGCGGTAATTTCGGTTGGGTGATGAGCATAATCATCGTAGACGGGGGTTCCGCTTTTCAATTCTCCTTTGTATTCAAAACGTCTCCATGTTCCAGGAAATGTTGCAAGATATTTATCAGCAGTAAATTCCTCTACGCCAATAAGGCTGACCGCTGCTCCTGCTGCAGCCGCATCTGCCTGGTTGTGCGCGCCTGGAATTTTCAATTCGCGCGCGTGATAAAAATCATGGTAGTTCACAATCTGTGCCTGCACGCCGGAAATTACTTCTTTTACCACTTCATCATTTGCGTTACAGACAATGTATCCATCGGCTGGAACTTTTTCACAGAGCTCGCGAAACGCGCTCTTGATATCGGCAATGTCCTTGTAGTAATCAAGATGATCTGCTTCGATGTTCGTAATAACCAAAATCTTTGGATTGATATTCAAAAATGATCGGCGATATTCACAAGCTTCAACCACAAAGTATTCGCTCTTGCCCGCCATGAAATTGCTTTTCTCATTTACCATGAGCGAACCCACAATAACCGTAGGATCCTTGCCAGCATTTTTCATAACATGCGCGATCATTGCCGTCGTTGTAGTTTTGCCGTGTGTTCCCGCGACGGCGATCGTATACTTGCCTTCGGTAACAATATGGAGCATCTGGGGGTATGAGCGGGTTGGAATAGTTCCTGACTGGAGTGCGGCGAATAACTCTGGATCATAATTTTCGATAGCAATCGTATAAACGATCAAATCAACGTCCTTTGGAATAAGATCAATACCCTGTCCGATCTTCACGATCGCGCCGGCGTCCCGCAATTCCTTCACTACTTCCCCTTCAGAAACATCAGAACCTATTACCTCTTTACCCTCCTGCAAAAACATCCGAGCAACAGCCGAAATGCCAATGCCGCCAATGCCGACAAAGAAGACTTTTTTGATTGTACTTAGATTTAATTCCATAATTTTTCAATTAATTTCTTTTCAATTTGATCCGTCTCTGTCTCTGATTTTATAACAAAAAATTCATCAAATAACGAAGCTTCTGGGGGCTGCATTCTAGTTTTCTGTTTCTCAATCAATTCTTTAAAATCTTTTGTGATTCGAAGTACATTCGTCGATCGTTCTGATTTTTCAATTCGGTTCAAAACCAGTTCTTCTGGGAGTTCAAAATATACACAGATAGTTTTATATTGAAATTTTTTTGCCAATTCTAAAACCAACTCGCGACCTTTAATCCACATATTCGAATTAGAAAGTACAATCGGCTTTCCCAGAGCCATAGTAAACTCAACAAACAATAAAAAAGTTCTGAACTTTAGGGCAATGTTGCTAAATAAGCCATTGTGCTCTGCATCATCTACTTCTCTCAATTTTGGAAATTGCTCTTTCATAAAAACCGCAATCGGGTCGGCTTCGAGGATAATTAGATCCTTTACTTTTTCTTCAATTTTCCTTGCGAGCGTTGTCTTGCCGGAGTGAGTCTTGCCAACAAACATTATTAAGATTTTGCCTTTATTATCCATATTATTTCAACCCCTTAATTATCTTCACAAACTGCTCTCCTCGATCATACTCATTCTTGAACAATTCAAACGATGAGAACGCTGGCGAGAACAAAACAATATCACCCTTTTGTGCTGACTTCACAGCTCTTGCCACCTGCTTCTTCAGGTCAAGTTCTTCGCTAAAGGTGAATCCCTTCTGCGCAAGCAGCGGCTTTAATTTTTCGGTTCCAGAACCTTTCAATAATACAACCTGGTTTGCGAACTCTGGAATTGCGTTTGCAAGTGCTTTTGCATCAAGGGCTTTGTCGGTACCACCAGCAAGGAGGATGAGGTTATGGGGTTTTGCGAGCGGGGCGAGCGCAGCGAGCCCCGCCACGCATGCCTCAGGAGTGGTCGCACAAGTATCATTGAAAATCGAAATTCCTTTGTACTTTCGTACAAACTCCAAGCGTCCCGGTACGCCCTTGAATGATTCGACGGCTGCTTTGATTTTTGTCTCAGGGATTTTTAAATATCGCGCAACAGCAACAGCACATGAAGCATTTTCTCGTACATGCTCACCTGGGGTTTTAAGCTTCCAGTTTTTTGGAATGTCAGCGCTTGTTGTGGCGATCAACTTCCCTTTCGTTTTGCCTTTTACCAACGGCATTAGCGCCGATCGAACAACTAAAACGTCGTCTTTTTTTTGATGCAGAAATATCTGCGCCTTGTCTTTAAAATAGAGATCAATATCGTTCTTGTAGTAATTCATGTGATCAGGCATGAAGCTCGTGAAAACAGCAATCTCAGGAGAAATTTGTGCCTCGCCAAATCCTTGCAACTGCCATGAAGATAATTCAAACACAACGAAATCGCCTTTTTTGACTTTTGACAGGAGTGGGAGTGCCGCAGTGCCTTTGATATTTCCGCCAAGATGCGCGCGCTTGCCTGATTTTTTGAGAATATGGTAAATCAGTTCAGTCGTAAATGTTTTGCCTCGCGTGCCGGTAATACCGATCATGCGAACGTCCGGAGCAAATTTGAAAAACAGCGTTTCGTCCATTTCGATCGGAATGCCATTTTTTCTCGCATGGGCAATATACAGAGAATCCAACGGAACTCCTTGGCCTTTGATGATAAAATCTTTGTTCTCAAAATCCTGCATGCGATGCTCGCCCAAAACAAAGGTAATATTTTTGTATCCCTTGAGCGCATCGATCGATGACTTTAGTTCTTTTGCGGTTTTAAGGTCTGTGACGGTAACCGAGGCGCCGTTTTTTGAGAGGAACTGGATATCACCCAAAAGCTTGCCCAAAAGGCCAAGGCCCAGGACGGTGACCTGTTTCCCTTTGCAATAGGCTCTGAAATCCTTGGCTGACTGCATATACTGCCTATTTTACCATATTTGCCAATTATTGCTTTGGCAGCTTGAAATGAGTCACATGCTTATCGCCAGTGTACTCAGCTTCAAAATTGTCTTCTCCCAACACGACAGGATGAATCTTTTTAACAAGGAATCCTGTGCCTCGTTTCATTCGTCGAATAAGGAACCAGAGTCCGACTGAAACAAGGACAATGATCACGAGGATGTAGATAAGGAACGGCATTATGTAACAGACAAAAAATGAATTTGAGATTGGCTGAACTTTGACTTGGTACATTACGCGCGAAATCACTTCAACCATTTTGGCATCTCGCTCAATCAATTCTTTTTTTGAAAGTGTTTCGACGGTAGCCGCATCAAGATATTGTGGAACATACGTTGAAAATGCTTCGGTTGCGAACGCGTGCTGGCTTTTTGCCTTGCCGAGCCATTTTGGCTTTTCGAGAGAAATACGGAACGTGTCCCCGCTTGCGCTTACATGAAGATAATAGTTCGTTGGCACAAACCCCCACTTTTTTGCAGGCTGGAGATAATACATATCGATCTTTCCATCAAGAATATATACAGATCTCAAACGCAGATCATTGAGCGCTGCATTTTGGATAACATCAACAATTTTTTCTTTGGTGTTTACTGGATCAGCTCCCAAATTCCATTCAGTCGGAAGCGTTTCGCCAGCCTTGCATTGATCTCCAACTCCTTGTTCGTCAACAAGAAGATGCGTATCGAGCTTTACGGCGATAGTCGGCGTGCCAGGAGTAACCGGTGGTGTTGTTGGCTGTTCAACATGGGCTCCAGTTGTTGGGCCATAGTCCAAGTCCGGAATTACTGGAACAGAACCTGGGACATACACTGTTCCAGGAGGAGTTGGTCGTGGATCAGTCCATCCAGCAGGATGATCAATATCAGGAATTACCACCTGAGCAAGCGCAACCACCGGAAACAAAAGAGCGAGTAAGAAAAAAATACGGATAGATTTCATGAACATAGTATATCAATTATGCACTACGAGTAAAAGAAAGCAGTTCTTGAGATGAACGCGTAAGTGATACAAAACCTTTCTTGGTTATTACTCCAGTGTCTTCAATTCGTATTCCAAGCTTATTTGGAATATAGATTCCAGGCTCAACTGTTACCACCATATTCTCTCGGAAATACGGCCGCTCTCGTCGCCAATAAATACGCGGCGCTTCATGAATGCGAGTTCCAACACCATGCCCGAGCGTATGTACAAAGTATTTGTTGTACTCGCCCATAACCTCTCTTGAACGAAGATCTGAAAACGCCGCTTTTACATCTGGGAGATACAATTTCTCTGCTTCAGTTTTTGATTTCAATACCATCGCATAGAGATCTTTTTCTTCTTTGGTTGGCTTGCCGACAAACACGGTACGCGTCATGTCAGACATGTAGCCCTGAAAGATCACTCCGAAATCCAAAATAACAAAGCCTTCGAGTTTCGAATCAGTTGGTTTTGGATGAATGTCATTTCCTGCGCGAGCACCAGAAGTAACGATCGGAGGAAAGCTCGGTTTCAATCCGCGCTTTTTTATTTCAGAAGAAATAAAAGCCTGCAATTCAACCTCTGTCTTCCATTTAAAATTACTGATGATTTTTTTGAAAATCTGATCGGTAATCTCGCAGGCTTTTTTTATTTTTGCTATTTCAGTTTTAGTTTTGACCTGGGCCATAAATATATTCCTTTATAAGTGAGAAAGAATCTGGACGAAGAGCAAAAAGTGGATCTTCCCCAGCATACACACGTTCAAGCTCGACTAGAGAAAAATATTTTGACCCCTCTACTTCATCATTAACTGGAATATCATCTGCATCAACAAAAACTGCGGTCACATATACATCGACAAGTTCATTCTCGGTAAAATCTTCAGATACATACGAACTATGTCTCACCGTGCCGAGATAGACCATTTCCTCGGGCTCTTTTTGAATTCCCATTTCTTCAAATAGCTCACGTGCAGCTGCAACCTTGCTTTCTTCTTGAGTATCAATGTGCCCGCCTGGAATCGCCCACTTGCCTGGATCAAGTTTTTTTGTCATTGCACGCTTCTGCAAGAGAAGATGTCCTGTATCATTTAATAGCCAGATTTGGGCAATTCGGTGTAATATGCCATGCTTGTGAATTTCAGACTTTGGAAGCACTTCTCCTGTTTCCATTCCATCCTCTCCGTATACATCCAAAAGTTCGTTATTATTTTCCAGCATTTTTTTCTTCAGTGTTAGTAGTATCTTTCTCGCCCCATCTCCATCTTGGCTCTTCACCTGTAACATAACAAATAGTAATCAAAAATATAGTCAGTATGATTATGTTAGGAAAAAAGTGGAAAAAGAGACCATTAAGTGACTGTGGATTCTGACTAACAAAGAGCCCATTGAAAAAGAGGCCTGCGATATACAAAGCGAGCACAGCCCAGCCCTGCCAAGTAACTGGTGTCCATCCCCAGCCATATGTTTTTGCCTTAAACCATAGTTTATCTTTCATATATACCTATTATAGCAAAAACCGCTTCATGTTCCCATGAAGCGGTTTTTTATAGAAAGGTATTAGCCGATGTACTTTGACATAAGCAACCACGCGAGAGTGCTCAACAAGACGACAACGAGCTGATAGCCAGCTGTGAGGCCGAACATCATCCATGAGTGTCGCTTTGACTTGCCGCTCCAAAGCGCGCCTACTGTCAAAACAGGAACAATAAATCCGAGCCAGATAAATACTCCATACATGAGTGCGCCGAGGACTGTAAGACCACCGACGGTGATCACGAGCAATGCTGCGACAAAACCGAGGGCGTAGTACTGAGCAAATGAAACTACGAAGTTCGTAAGATAGGTAGGGATCATTGCCTTCTGCATTGCCATCATTTCAGCCTTTGAAAGGCCAGATGGCATTTTGCTGCCGATGACTTCTGCCCACTGCTTTCCAAACAATGGACCATACCAAATAACTCCGACGATCATGCTCAAGACTGCACCAGCGAGTGCTGTCAAAGCTGTAAAAGCAAAAAGTGACATACTATTTTATAACTGCTTAGTTTGTAAATCTTTCACTCCGAATAAAGGCTCGGCCGAAAGTGTCTGTGCGACAAGGCTATTATACACCGAAAATCGCTGTGCGGAAATTTTCTTTATACACAGGATCAAGTGCTGCTTTGATGCAATCCATAGAAAGCTCGCCCACTCGAAAATCCTTGTGTTCAGACATAACGAGAAACTCATCAAATGTTACAAGCATGGTTTCGTGAAGACGCTCCCCTGCATCGAGCTTCGGTTCAGCTATTTTTTTACAGTTTGAAGCAATCACAACGAACGTTGATTTTTCAACAGTTCCAGCGAGCACTCGAGCGCGCATGAGCCTATAGTCCTCTGCCTCATATCCTGTTTCTTCGAGAAGTTCACGCTTGGCTACGCTGATTGGATCAGTTTCTTCTCGGTCAAAACGGCCCGCAGGCAGGCCGATATAAATACCTTCGTTCGGCTGTTCTTCTTTGTGCAAATATATTTTGTCGCCAATGGTCGGAATAATGATGACATTGTCGAGCGGACGAACAGCTTCGAATGTCTTGGTTGTACCATCAAAAAGCTCCTGTTCCCATTGGTAAACATCGAAGATCACTCCTTCAAAGACTTTTTTTGCGTGTTTGGGAATTGCCATATGCTGCTATGATACGTTTTCTAATAAAAAATGCAAAATTACTGATCGCCGTATTTTTTTGAAATTTCTCCGAGCACCAACATTATTTCTTCTTTGTGGTCGACAAAATCGATCTCTTTTGCAGCAAGCTTGTTCGCAAATGTTTTCCAATGCATGAGGTCTAGTCCTGCTGTATCGCGTTTATCAAGTTCAAGATCATTCTCATTCAAATCATGTTCGATCAAGTATACAGAAACAAATTGCTTGCCGATCTTTCCATCATATCTAGTCTCTAGCTGCTTTATGATTCCAATTTTTCTAAACAGCGATTCGTCGATCGTGATCCCCAGTTCTTCTGATAATTCGGTTTTGACTGCATCCATCTCTGTCTGATCCCCATCAACATATCCCCCAAATGATTCTGCCCACTTGCCGGGATTATTCATGACATGCATCGAGCGCTGTACCAGATATAATTCCCCTTTTGAATTGATGATCCATGCGTGAACTGATTTGCACCACAATCCTTGGTTGACGGCGTCATCAATCGTTCCCATTCCAACGAGTATGCGATCTTCATTGTAAATGCCAACCGGAGTGCGGCTCAGCACCACTTCGTTTCCAGCTATTATGATTGTTTCTGGTTGTTCTTCCATGTGCTGGGAGGGAGACTCGAACTCCCACGGCCTTGCGGCCACTTGCACCTGAAGCAAGCGCGTCTACCAATTCCGCCATTCCAGCATTTGTTAGTGCAAACTATACCGTATTTGCGGGCTCTTTGCTAGGCAAAGAAATACAAAAGGCCGCCGGCGTAGCCGGCGGCCTTTTGCTTCACGACATTAGAATCGGCGAGGTGCGCCTTCTTCCTTTGGACGTGCAACAGCGACATGAATCATGCGGCCATCGAGTTCTTTGCCGTCAAGCATTGAAATCGCATTGTCCGCTTCTTCATCAGAAGCCATTTCAACAAAGCCGAAGCCGCGTGAGCGACCTGATACTTTGTCCATGACTACTGAAGCGCTGGAAACAGTTCCTGCAGCTGCGAAAGCATTGCGGAGGCTGTCATCGTTTGTAGCCCACGCGAGTGAGCTAACATAGAGTTTTTTTGCCATTGTTCAAATAGATACAAACTGGTTATCTCGACCGTACTTTTGCCGCAAACCGGGAAACGGTCGAGCCCAAATACAGTGGTATTTAATCATATACGAGATGAAAAGTAAATAAAGAAAAAATCAAAGAAAAATGCCTGGAACACAAAGTGCCCAAGCATATAAAAAAAAATAAATAGCAGTTAATTATGGGAGAGAGTCCCAAAACAATTTAAAATTTCTGGAACTAGCCAGTTTGCCACGATCGCGAGCAAATATAAATCTCAAGCTTGTGCTGGTACCGTAGTTCACGTCAAAATCCAGGCTTACGGTGTGCCAACCTGGTCCTACCGTACAAAGTCCGGAAAGTGCAGTATTAGGAAAAAGACTTTCTTCCACTCTATACTCTGTACCATTAAAAGCCACAGAAGTATCTCCATACAATTCACCCTGGATCCTAACGTGGAATTTACCTGCAGGGATTGATTGGCTTATTGCACTCGCAAATGAATGCGGTGCATTAGTTGTGTCTCGGTCAATTTGAGCGAGACTTAATTTTACTCCATGAATAGGAGTAAAACCTGTTGGACCAGTGGGGCCAGTTGGGCCTCCACCTGAACCAGTTGCACCAGGTATACCTTGAGGTCCAGTTGCACCTGTGTTTCCGGCAATTCCTTGCGGGCCAGTATCTCCAGTCGGACCATTTTGGCCATTGGTACCATTCGTACCTGAGGGACCTTGTGGGCCGGTTGGACCGGTTGGACCAGTAGCACCAAAACCTGTAGGTCCGGTGTTTCCTTGTAAACCAGTTGCTCCCGTTGCACCAACTAAACCCTGAATGCCTTGCAATCCTGTTGCACCGGTAGGACCAGTGTTTCCAGAAACGCCTTGTGCACCAGTTGCTCCTTGTAAACCTGTTGCTCCAGTGTTGCCGATTAAACCTTGTGGTCCAGTATTTCCGGTTGCGCCTTGAGTGCCGCTAATTCCGGGAATGCCTTGAGGTCCAGTTACACCTTGTGCTCCCTGCAAACCAGTAGCTCCTGTAGCTCCAATCAAGCCTTGTGGGCCAGTGGGGCCAGTTGCGCCGCCACCTGCACCAGTCGGTCCTTGTAAGCCTGTAGGGCCAGTTGCTCCAGTAATACCAATTCCAGTTACGCCAGGTAATCCTGTCGAACCTGTAATTCCAGGAATACCCTGAGCACCGGTTGGACCGGTTACTCCTTGCAAACCCGTTACTCCACTTGCACCAGTAGGCCCTTGAAGCCCTAAAGCTCCTTGGGGTCCCGTTGGGCCAGTTATGCCAGTAGTACCTTGCAAACCTTGTGGTCCAGTATTTCCGGTTGCGCCTGTAATTCCCTGCGGGCCAGTAGTTCCATTAAGACCAGTTGAACCAGTTGCGCCGCGAGCACCAACAGTGCCGTTTAATCCTTGGACGCCAGCAGGTCCGGTTACACCGGGTATACCTTGCGGGCCAATTTGGCCTGCTGGGCCAGTTGCGCCAGTCGGGCCAGGATTATCAGCATACAAAGCACGAGCTGCATAAAGTGAGTATGGTACGCTCTCTAACTTGGTCGAACCCATATTGATATATGCAGTACCGCCGTTAGGATCAAGCTCAACTAGTAAATACACATCTGCTCCACCCCATGGAATGGTTGGAAAATCATATCGTGTATCAGTTGGCATGCCGCTGCCGATAACATGCGTAAACAGTCCGAATCGGTTGGTAGTCGCTGTATCAGTCTCCTGATACAATGGAAAACCATTGTTAACGCGGTGCGTGAGGGTAAGTCGAAAATTTACAAGACGGCCAGCAAGCGCATTTCCGGAAGCGTCCCGGGCAATGGCTTGGTAATTGATGCCTTGCGGTGCCTGTGCATCCGCCACTAAAGTCATCAACGCAATAAGCGTGAGTAGTATGGTTGTTTTCATAAAATATAATTGAGTATGTTGTTTTAAAATAAGTGTATTTCGTTCAGAGTGGCTGTGTTCAGACAGTTGCTTCGTATCGTAGCATTTATTGACAAAAAGTCAAAAAATCGTTATAACGATTTTTTGACTTTTTGATGCAGTTATTAGGCTATTCAACGGTTGGCTCGATGACTGGTGGATTATTCCCTTCTTCTGGCGTTGTAGGTTCTTGCGGCGCGACTGGTTCCTCGCTCGGAGGAGGCACGTCTTGTACGACTGGTTCCTGCGGTGGTGGTGGTAATTGACCTTGATAATTTGCTCCGCCAGCAATACCGTTTTTATCAAGAAGCTCGTTGAACTGGGCTTCAGTGATACAACGTTCTCCAACACAAATCTGATCTTTTGCTTTGATAGTACCGGCTACAATTTTCACAATACCGTTTGCTTGATTGCCGAGCCAATCTCCCAATTTGTGGGCAAATGCGGTGTCGCTTGCATCAAAATTCTCAATGCCTTTTATTTTCAGATTAAGTTCTTTTATTCCCTCAGCAAGAACTGGGGTGATGTTTGCATAATTTACCGCGAGCATTCCATCAGCATTTTGAGAAATCAACTCTGGGAAGAATTGCTGAATGTTCTGAGCGATAAAACCGATGTGGTTCTGAGTAAGATCATCGCCTGAGTTCCATTTGTATTTGACCGTTCGAAGCTGATCGATCAGCTCAAGCGTATTGTTTGGAAGTGGAACAATATCGGTCTTCAAACGTTCATCAGAAGAACAGCTTACGCCCGAACCAACTACGATCGAACAGCTGTTGCCGATTCCGCCGTTGAAAACGATTTGGTTAATTCGGAAAGTCGTCGAGCCCAACATGAGCTCATTGGACGCATTATTTATAGCACCAGTACCGAGAGCGATGCTATTTGAAAATCCGCCAGTATTTGTGTCCTCACCGATCAAAATAGATGTTTGACCTCTCGTACTAGTAAGTACTGTTCCTGTTGCTCCATTTCCTACTCCTGTAATAGTTTCTCCATTTACGTATAGCACGGTTGTTGAGTTAGCAAACGTCAGTGTCGTACCATTAACAGAAACTATGACATTGCTAGCCCCCGATATTGATCCGAGTACTGTGTCGCCCGGAACGAAAGTTCCTGATCCTGGAGTAAACGTAACCGTTGTAAGGGTGTTATTTATAGTATCAGAATAGCCGGCGTTTCTACCGATAAAGATCGAGTTGCGAGCAGTAGCCGCGGCCGATCCTGCATTCATACCAATGAACATGGAGCCACCAGCTGAAGTAGCGCTTTTACCGGAATTTTCTCCAATAAAGATTGCCTGCGATGCACCTGTAGCATTTAAACCCGATTGATTACCAAAGAAAAATGAATGTGAGGCATTTGTTGCTCCTTTTCCGGCATAGATACCGACATATGTTGAGTCGTTGGCATTGGTTGCATTCATACCGGCTTCAAATCCGATGATTGTTGTTCCGCTGGCATTTATTGCGTCCATACCGGCCCGAGCACCAAGAAATGTCGAAGAATAAGCACCTTCTCCGCTTGTTATAGAACCAGGAGAATATCCACTCATGTAGCCTGCGCGATACCCAATGAATGTTGAAACTGTTGCGAGATTTGCTTTATATCCTGATTCCGCTCCCAAGAAAGTTGATTGAGCTGCTCCTGATGCTCCATATCCCGCTTGGTAACCAATAAAATTTGAGCCTCCACTAAACCCCAAACCATTGGCGGTTGGTCCAAGAAAATCCGCAGTGCTTTGAGCATTGTATCCTGCCTGATACCCAAACAGGTTGGAATTATTCGCACCTTCAGCTCCCACCAATGCTGGACCTGCTCCTGCTTCATATCCAAAAATATTTGAGTCGTGAGCATTGTCCGCTCCATCACCGGCGCGGTATCCGAAGAAGTTAGAATTAAAAGCACCAGTCGCTGTATTTCCAGCAAGGGCGCCGACAAAGTTTGAATACGTTGCATCAGTTGCTCCAAAACCTGCGCGGTCACCGAAGAAAGTAGAGAATGCTCCGTTCACCGCGTCCTCACCCGCTCTGTTTCCGAAGAAGTTTGCATTGTTCGCTTCGCTTGCTCCGCAACCAGCGCGAAATCCGAAAAAGTTTGCATCGTTGGCGTTGATTGCGTTACAACCAGAAAGCTCGCCGAAATAGTTCGAGTGGTCAGCGTTCGTTGCGTTAAGTCCTGCGTTGGTACCAATGAAATTCGAGAAGCCAGCATTGTCAGCATTCAAGCCTGCGTTGATACCAATAAATACTGTGTTGTCTTGTGAACCACCACTATCTCCGGCTCCATTTCCAAGCCATGTGTAGCTGCCTGTAGTAACCAGATAGTAGGGGTCAACAACGCAGTCAGTTGATTGCGGAGCGCAGCCCGGATTGAGAATACTATCGTTACCTGCTGAATATCCTCCTGTTGGAGGCAAAGTGCCATCTGGTAATTGTGCTGCAAAAACAACAAAGCCGTAGCCGATAATGGAAAGAATCGTTATAGAAAAAGTAAGAAGTTTTTTCGAGAACATCAGTGCACTTAGTATACCAAAAAACCTATATTCCGCATAGAAAAATCCTCTCTTTGTGGGGATATTTCTATAAGTAAATCCAACTACCGTAACCCGCTTCTGCGGGCGAAGGCGGAGAGAGGGAGATTCGAACTCCCGATACCATTTCTGATATACAACCTTTCCAGGGTTGCCGTTTCAACCGCTCACGCATCTCTCCAATGCATAGTACCTTACTATGATTTCATTTATTTTCCAAGAAGCGCCTTGATGCGATCTTCGACTCGTGGATGCGTAGCGAACAATGAACTAACATGTTTTGCGAATTTACCTGAACCTTCTGGGTTAGCAAGATACAAGTGCGCGATCGCTGAAGACTGTCGCTGCATAGGCTTGCCGTATTCGCCGATTTTTTTGAGAGCGCTTGCCAATCCTTCTGGATAACGAGTAAGCAGAGCACCGGAAGCGTCAGCCAAATATTCACGCTTTCGAGAAATCGCAAGTTGAATGAGCATTGCAAAAATTGGTGCGAGAATTGCAAGAACAATCCCTACAACCATGAGCAATCCCCCACCTTCACGATTGTCACGATCACGGAAACCAAAAAGCTGCGAGCGCAAAAAAATATCAGCAACGATAGAAACAAAACCTGCAAGCACAACAGCAACAGTCGAAACAAGCATGTCTCGATTGCCCACGTGAGAAAGTTCATGAGCCAAAACACCCTCGAGTTCTTTTCGTTCCATAATCTGTAGTAGTCCAGTAGTCACTGCAACCGCTGCATGTTTTGGATCTCTTCCGGTTGCAAATGCGTTTGGGGATGGGTCGGTGATGACGTAAATCTTTGGGACTGGAAGTCCGGCGGTAATAGAAAGATTTTCGATGATATTATGTAAGTCAGGAAACTGTGCTTTGAGAGCAAGTTTGGCACCGGAAAGTGAAATCACAACTTTGTCTGAAAACCAGTACGCCGTAATATTCATCACGATAGAAAATACAGCGAACCCGATTAGAATGCTTGGATTGCCGTAATAGTAGCTAAAGAACCAGCCAAGGCCGATAACTATGACTAAAAAGGTGGTCATGAGGAGCCACGTTTTGGTGATATTTGAAGATTGATGGGTATATAAAGTAGCCATAGGATGTAGTATATCACAATCAAAAACCTCCCATATATGGGAGGTTTTATCTGTATCTGGATATTATTTTATAGTGCCGGCGTTGTGGCCGCTGCCCGCTCTGGCATATAGACGCTGTCACCCAATCCGAGTATGGGATAGAAGATGAACGGAACGAAGAGCAATCCAACAGTGAACCAGCCACCGTGTCCGAACTTGATTGAAAGCTGGTGGGTAATGATGATATAGATCACTATGTTTACGATTGGAACAAGCAAAAGCAAAATCCACCATCCCGGCTTGCCGGTGATCTTGATGAGGATATAGGTGCTGTAAATTGGAATGATTGCTTCCCACCATGCGTGATTCGCTTTCTGGAAAATGCGAATACGCGCATACACCATGAGAATCATAAAGATGAGCCATACGATACTTGAACCTGTGTTGTGAAATGGATACATGGTGGTTATACTCGTTAATGATTAATATTATTCTACTTCTCTTGCAAAGCGGTAATCATGCTATTTATTTCACAACGTCTTACCTGAATAGCCCGGAAGATTCCTTTTGGCGCAAGATCATTGTGGATGAATATCCCTGTAGCGTTTTTTGTAAAATAAACCTTAATAGCGCCACCAAGCCCGGTATTGACATCATCCCACGCAATTTCTTTTGCTTGCACGGCACATGCTCCCTCGAGTGTTGTTATACCTTCTAGAGTTGATGTGAGAAAAAGCTGCTTGGTTTCATTCAGTTGGAAGTAGAAAGGAATAAATAAATATCTTTCCCAGATTGATGGTTTCGCCCGCCGGTAAAGTACCGAGAGATCGTTGACGCTGCTATCCGTACTTTTCATAAGGTTAAGTGTTTTACTAGTAAAAGTATACTCTACCTTGAACATTCGGATAGCATCATCGCTATCACTGGTAAACTGATTGAGCGGTGTCGGATAGCTCAAGATACTGCCATTTGAAATTTGCTGGAGTGCGGTAAGCCCTGTCTTCTTGAAGGATAAAGCAGCTAAATATTCTATCGATGTTTCCTGGGAACGTTCCATTAGCTCTCCAACACGAACTCCGTCAAGGGCACTATCAACAGCTTGTTTTATTTTGCCATCACGAGAAAGCATGAGTGCATTCAAGACTGAGAGATGTGAGATTCTTCTCCATGCACCGAGGTTGCCAATCTTGCTGTTTGAACCAAAGGTTGTGGGATCAACTAAACTGGGATTTTGATACATAGATTCATTCGCAGCGTCTGAAAATTGCTTGAGTGCTTCACGGTTTTCAGTAATTAACTTTTCGACCAATACACCATCCCATGATGTACCTGTAATCATCGCCTCGACGGCATTGTCTGTTGAAACAGAGGCAGAAGGATACACGAGGGCTTCTGCTGCTTTTTCGAGATCGTAATAAGCGTTGCCAGTCTCCGGAACAGCAAACATTTCGAGATGAAGTGCTGTATCATTTACCGCCGCCAAGTCCTGAATAAACAACCCGCGAACAAGGGGAATAATCAGGATAATAAGCGCTAGGATAATAATTCCGAGAAAAAACTTCAGGACTATTTTACCGATATTTATTTTCATACTACTTTGTAGCGATTACACTTATAAAATGAGCCTTTTAACGACTACTGAGTATTTTACTCATTATATACTATATATTTTTTATACTCAGAATAAAATATTTATAACTA
>CAYVDC010000008.1:0-66304 GCA_964450735.1 uncultured Candidatus Saccharibacteria bacterium
ATATCGATGCAGCAATGAAGATCATTGCAGGATCAGCTCGCTCAGCAGGATTCACTATCGTAGACTAATCAAAAGCCCTGAAAGGGGCTTTTGTGTTATTATGGTAATGTAAAAATAATCTTGAATATTCCCTTAGATATATGAAAAAAATATCGATACCATTTCTTGTGCTCCTCAGTCTCGCTGCCGGCATCTTCTTGGTAAATGGTGCCTATGCTTTTGCACAAAACACTACTACCACAGTTGGAATGAAAAATTCATTTCCTGAACAGATTGATTACTTTCGTTCGGACATCACTCTCAATAAAGATGCAACGATTAGCGTAGTTGAAACAATTAATTACGATTTCAAAGAACTCGAACGTCATGGTATCTATCGTGATATCCGCCTTTCTAAAGTTGCTGGTTCTCTCTACCGGCTTCGACTTGCTGACGGTATTGCTGTTGAAGATGAAGCAGGAAGAGGATATGTGTATGAAGTTAAGGACGGAAATCCTGTACATATCCAGATTGGCCAACCAGATGTCTTAATTTCCGGCAAGCATGTATATAAAATTAGCTATTCAGCCGAAAATGCTATTGGCTACTTCAATGACCGTGATGAAATTTATTGGAATGCAACCGGAAATGAATGGCAGGTTCCGATTATGGCTGCCGAGACCCATGTGTATGTTCCTGGCGACAGGAGGGCTAAAAATTTTGTTGCTTCATACTGTGGTCCACTTGGAAGCAAGGAGCCGTGCGATTCTACTTTACCATCATATAATCCTGCAACAGATATGACGGAATTCGTTTTTACATATCCGACCACAACTCGCCTGTATAGCGGTTTTGGCATGACGATTGCTGTCGGCTTTGAAAAAGGAGTTCTTGCTTCGCCGACGAAATTGGACAGGGTGCTTGCATGGCTCAGTGATCATTGGTTTTATCCGGTTCCGCTCATTATTGTCGTGTTGTGGTTCAAAAAGCCCTTCAAGAGGTGGCTTCGCCGAAGAAAATTTTATAAAAACAATCCACTTGTTGTTGAATATGATGCAAATGGTTTTAGCCCTCTTGAATCAGCAGGAACCCTTCATGGAGGAATTCTTCCTAAAGATCTTTCTGCGGAGATCATTTATCTCGCTACTCAAGGATATTTGAATATTAGAAAAAACGATGATATATATTCTTTTGTAAGTACAGGGAAGAATACTGATGGATTGAAATATTACGACAGAGCGCTGCTCGATGGCATTGCAGGCAAAAACGAATCCGAACTGTCTGACGCTTTTTATGTCACTGCAGAAATAATCCGCACGAATGTTGGGGAAGAGTTAGAGCGAAATAATATTATTGAACCAAGAAAAATAAAAAAGGGTTTTAAGCCTGATAATAAGTGGGTGGTGCTCGGGGTTGCATTTTTCCTTGCGGTTAATCCTGGCATCTTTGTATGGCTTATTGCTGGGTGGAAATTTGGATTTATCTTCTCTGTTTCGGCCGTACTGATTGGTATACTTTCGTTGTTCTTTGGTTTTTGTTCAGGTGTCCTGACTGACGCGGGATTTGAGGCAGAACGCAAACTATTAGGTCTTAAGCATTATATCAAGATGGCTGAAGAGGAACGTATTAATTTTCATAATGCTCCGGAAAAGAATCCAGCAACGTTTGAAAAATTATTGCCATATGCCATGATTTTTGGCTTGGAAAAAAAGTGGGCTAAGGAATTTGAGGGAATATATACTGTGCCTCCGCAATGGTATTCAGATACTTCAATGTCTAGCTTTTCAGCCATAACATTTGGTTCGTCACTGGGAAATTTCACAAACAGTTCTTCTTCGGCATTATTTTCTTCACCTTCCTCGAGCTCTTCAGGCTCTTCCGACGGGGGCTCTTCTGGTTCATCGGGCGGTGGTTCATCCGGCGGAGGGGGTGGAGGAGGTGGGGGAGGAAGTTGGTAATAGACAAAACAGCACAACCACTAGGTGTGCTGTTTTGCTGTAAATATATGCGTGTTTTGAGGCTCTGAATCTTCTGAAAGGAGCAGACACCACTTGCTGTCATTCATGATGCTCCTGCGGAATTCACCAACAATACCAATAGAAAAGAGCTCTACATTAACCCTAAGGAAGACATGTATGGACCGCTTTTTAAGGCATTATCAGATAATCAATTAGATTGATATACTATCGATATTCCAATGAAACCAAAGAAAAAAGAATCACTCATCCTCGGACAGATGCTGCAGAAAATCGCTCCTCGAATCGGAGCGACGGTTATTTCAGAACCAGAATGGGGGATCGTAGGCCAGATCACTTTCAAGAGCGGCAGGCATTCTTACTATAGATATAATACGCTCGACCTCAATCCGTTGGGTGGTTCTGAAATTGCCACAGACAAAGACTATTCATTCTTCTTCATGAAAAAGATGGGATACCCCGTTGTCCCTGGATCCAAAACATTCTTCTCCGACGATTGGGCTCAAAAAATCGGTTCCAAAAGAACCATAGATGCAGCTTATCGCCATGCGCAAAAAATCGGTTTTCCTGTCATTGTAAAACCAAACAGCGGAAGCCAAGGATCGGGGGTTTCCCTTGTACATACCAAGCTTGAATTTTATAAAGCCCTTCGTTCTCTGTTCAAAAAAGTGCGAATCGTACTGGTGCAAAAACCGGTTCGGGGTAAAGACTATCGTGTCGTCGTTCTCGACAAGAAAATAATTTCAGCGTATGAGCGTATTCCTCTCAATGTTGTCGGCAATGGCAAATCCACAATCAAACAGTTGCTCAACATAAAACAAAAAGAATTTATTGCTTCGAGCCGCGACACGCAGATCAGGGCGGACGATCCTCGAATTTCACTCAAGCTGAAACATCAGGAATTGGATTTTACTTCTGTTCCTGAGAAAGGGCAACGAGTGTTTCTGCTTGATAATGCCAATCTTTCTACTGGCGGTGATTCATTGGATGTAACAGGCACTATTCACCCGGCGTTCAAAAAAATTGCCATTCAATTGACCCGCGACATGGGGCTTCGGCTTTGCGGCGTTGATCTGATGGTGGAAGGCGATATCAGCCAGAAACCAAATAAGTATTGGGTTCTTGAAATCAATGCAGCGCCAGGGCTCGATCACTACGTTAAGATCGGCAAAGCGCAAGAAAAGATTGTAGAAGATTTGTATCTCGAAGTACTCAAGCATATGGAAAAATAATCTATGGAAACTCCGCTTCAAGAATTACAAAAAGTACTGTCTGATTGCCAAGGAGCAATTTTGTATAAGCCGTTTGCAGGGGAGGTTGATTATTCAGACCCAACATTTCCTTTCAAGATACATTCAGAAATAATTGTATTGCCAAGCGACAAAGAAACCGATCCATTTGTATTGGCCGCTAAATGTGTAGAACAGTTTAAAAACAAAAATCCTTTTATTTTAATTCCTGGAACTCAATTTGATATGTTTGGCACTCGTCATGGAAAAGGGGGAGGTTGGTATGATCGCTTTCTTTCTAAACTGCCAAAAACTTGGCCGAAAATTGGAATTGCTCATGAATCCAAGTTTTCATTTTCCCAAATCAAGAGAAAGTCATGGGACATTCCAATGGACTGGCTGATAGTTCTTGAAGGAAAAAAGTGGACAGTATACAAAACTCATTAGAATTCGTTTTTCCGGATGAATCGGGCTTTTACATTGGCCCTAAATGCGCTAGACTACCCCTATATGACAGATGTCCACAAGCGCCCGTCCTGGGATGAATACTTCATGGAAATAATGGATGCTGTAGCAAAGCGTGCTACATGCGATAGAGGCCGTTCAGGCTGCGTTATTGCCCATGATAAGCGCATTGTAGCAACCGGTTACGTCGGCTCGGCTGCAGGCACCAAGCACTGCGACGAGGTTGGTCATGAGATGGCTACCGTTATCAATGATGACGGAACCGAGAGCAAGCATTGCATCCGTACCGCTCATGCAGAACAAAATGCCATTGTCCATGCTGCCCGCGTTGGAGCAGCATTAGAAGGCAGCACGCTCTACTGCAACATGACGCCATGTTACGCATGCGCAAAAATGATCATCAACGCAGGCATTGTTCGCGTTGTCGCAAAGAAAGATTACCATGCAGGCGGACGATCGAAAGAAATTTTTAAGGAAGCAAATATCAAATTTGAACTTCTCAACGAAGTGATAGAAGTATACTCAAATCAGTAATATGAAAAAAGTCATTATCGGTTCACAGAACCCAGTTAAAATCGAGGTGGTGCGCCAGGCGTTTGAACAAGTCTATCCCGAAGACCAGTTTGAATTCATTGGATGCAAAGCAAAGTCCGGCGTTTCCGACCAGCCAAAATCAGATGAAGAAACATTGTCTGGCGCATTCAACCGCGTGAACCACTGCAAGGAACAATATCCGGATGCAGATTTTTGGGTTGCTTCAGAAAGCGGCGTCATTGACGTTATTCAGCACATGTTTGAAACAAGCCACATCGTTATCGAATCCAAAGACGGAACGATCGGCCGCGCGAAAGCTGCTTCATTTGAAATTCCAAAACCAATCGCAGATGACATCCGCAGGAATGGCGTGGAGCTTGGAGTGGCGGCAGACAACCTCTTTGGCGTATCAAATTCAAAGCAGCAGGGAAGCATTATCGGTCTTCTGACCAACAATCTCGTCAACCGAACCTCAACGTATGTACAGAGCGCCATCTTTGCGCTTATCCGCCACAAGCACCCTGAGCTCTATAAATAGTTTGACTGATTCGCGAAGCATGGTAGAGTGAAGAAAAATGATAGAATATGATACCGAGCAAACACTTTACCGACCAAGACATTGAGGACATTGCGAATGCCTCATCATTTACTGAATTATTTAAAATAGCTGAAAGGATACTTTCTAAAATGCCAGACGGTGTAGCGGGAATATGCGATCCAATTTCACAACACCGGGCAAAACATGAAAAGGAAACACTTTTTACAAAAACAACCCAGGCTTTGATTGAAAAAGGATATGTAATTTTTGATGACCGTCCTTTTTTTAAGAAAATCAATGAACTGAAAGAGAATTGGTTTATTGCCCACAACCCTTCTAATGGAATTTGTACAGCGATTGTGGATGAATTTTTTATGCCGCTTCTTGCGACACGGAAAATCAAAACACTTTTAACCTTTCCAAATTTCGACGTTTTCTATACCTCCTATTGGGAAGGCAGCCATGCAAAAGACTATGGCATAAAAGTACATGAGCTACCTTTTAACTGGCATGCAACATGCAGTGTTGAATCGCTTGCAGGTTTCGGCCTTGTGAAAGATACTTCAAATACAGGCCAAAACCCTGCTCCGCTTTCAGCAACTAATTAATTTACTCATCAAATCTGTTATCCTAAATAGCCGACCTAACCCGTTGGCTATTTTTTTATATATTCAGTAAAGACGAGACGGTACTGATTTTCATTATCAGCCTCCTGAATTTTTTCTGAACTTTTTTTCCAGCTGTCATCGATAGTGGGGAAGAATGTGTCCGCGTCGAAAGCCTGATCAACATGAGTGATATAAAGCTTGTCCGCATAGGGAAGGCTCATCTTGTACATTTCAGCTCCGCCGATGTCGAATACTTCCTCGTCGGTATTTTTGAAAAGTTCCAATGCTTCTTCCATCGAATGTGCTACTTCGATACCTTCAGCTGAATAATTCTGATCGCGAGTAATGACGATATTGCGGCGGTTTGGCAGGGCATGGGCAATTGATTCAAATGTCTTGCGTCCCATGATAACGGCATGCCCGCGAGTGGTGTCTCGGAAATGCTTCATGTCGGCAGGAAGATGCCAGAGAAGCTGGTTGTCTTTGCCAAGTTCGTTATTTTTGCCGATAGCGGCGATGAGGGAGAGGATCATAAACGTATAGTAGCGTATTTCAAAGTTTTTTTCATCTATGCCACTTCTTTTTGGTAGCACTCCACACAATAGATTCTTTTGTTCGTGTCTTCAGGAAACGCTGTCGTAATAGGCTTTTCACAATTCGCGCACGTGCTTTCACGAAGGATCGGCAGATTTAACTTCATAAAGCGTTCGCTCTCTCGGCACTTTGGGCAGCGAGTAGGAAGTGGGATGTTTAACTTTCTGAGAATCGAAAGCTCAAGGGGGGCGATGCGGTACTTTTTGTCGCAGGTCATGCAAGCAATGGCCTCATTGGTGATCGCGTCGGTGACTTCTGCAATCGTTTGAGGTAAACCATATCCATCAATGGTTGCTTCAACATTCTGCACTTCTTCATCGTTCCAGAAATAACCCTCGCTAAGAGCCTGTTCTTTTGTCTTCCAGAAATACTTCGATGCGTTCGCGCCATTGTAGGCGAATTTTGAAAATTCCGTTGGGAAGAATTCACCGTAGAAATATTCTTTTCCTGTCTTATCGGTGTATGGTTGGACTTTCATATCGGCGATAATTTCCTCTCGCATTTTTTCATATGTTTCTTTGTCGTATTCTTTGTTGAGGATGGCGTACTTTTTGCGTTTGAGGTTAACGCAGCCAAGGTTGTACTTCGCGGCTACACACCACATAGAATACTCAGTTTCCATGACATCAGGGAAGCAGTAGACGGAGAATTTTACCTTGCTGACATTGTCGCCAATGTTCGCTGATTCGTAGATAAGTTCTGCTCCATTGCCCCAGCCAGAATAATCTTTGCAGTCTCGTGCAGGCGCGACAGTTATAAACTGGCAGTCACTGCAGTCTTCAGCACCGGTTGAGATAAACATGTTCTTGGAGTTCTTGGATTGGTACGTGTATTCCCCGGTTACATTAACGTTCATGGTATTGCCGCTGTATTCACGATACGGGTAATGATCCCAAAATTCCTGAATCTGCGCTTTGAGGTTCTCAATGCCTTCGCGAGTATCAAGTCGGAATTCTTTTACTTTTTCAAAATATTCTTCTTTTGAATATTTTTCGTTAAAGATGCAGTATGAAGCGCCGCGCATATTCACGCAGCCGACGCAGTTGATGCAGCCGGAAAGATTTCTCGAGAACCAGACATCAGTACATGAATCGCACTCTTCAGAATAGAAAGTACGGTAACTTTTGTTTTGCCCGATCGATTCGTAGCACAACTCGGATTCCTGCATTCGCATGCAGTCGGAAATATCCTTACTATTGTTCAAGTATGAAGAGAAGCAGACATTTTCACAGTAGTCGAGCCAAGTCGCAAGCAAGCAATTTTTGCCGTATGCGATTGCGTTGCAATAGTCGCAATCTTTGAGGGTGAGGTAGGTGGTTTCTAGTGCACAATATGGAGTCTTGTTTGAAAGTTCTTGTACCTGCTCCAAAAACGGCCGCGAAGGATCGTAATCCATTGCGTACTCGCTGCCGTCCCACTCATCTGCCCACCAGCATGGCTGGCAATAGACAGTAATGTCCTGCGTTGGGGGATACATTGAAAGGGTACGCTTCGCGCATTTGTCGCAGTTTCTCCAAAACAAAGACCAGCCGTTCACAAATGAAGTTCGTCGGATCAATCGGCAAAGGGAACACCATGTCGGAGGAGGCACACTTACCTTCGAGTAATAATCAAAATCTTCTGAAGAGATTGTGAAGTCATTTCTGCAGTTTTGGCAGGATTTAGTTTCCATTTGTTTTATTTAAAACATCAGTTAATACATCAAGTCTGAAGATCATGAACCGTCGCAGTTCCTCTGTTCGTTCCGTCGGATCTTTTTCTTTTAAAAAATTAAAATCATCACTCATGATATTCAATTTAGATTTTTTAATTATTGCACTCCAGAACGCAGTATCTTCTAGCCCTTCTTTGAGAGCCTCAGATTTTTTTTGTAGCTCATCCTTCGCTTCAGGCATTTTAGGTTGAACTGGAAAGCCAAGAGCCGTTAATAAATTAATAACACTTCTCTTTAAACTCTCTTTTTCTCCATACGATGGAAGAACAGCTAACCTCCATTTTATATCTTTAATTAACTTGTCTTTTGGATAGTCGGGCGAATATGTGGCATCTGCCCAAGAACCATGGAATGCTTCTCCATAGTCATAGTGAGCAAATTTATTTTCCTCGGTCTTCGTTACATTATCTCCGAGAAATAATTTATCCCAATCGGAGAAAACATATTCTAACAAAAAGATTTCCGCTTCCAGTTCGCCTCTTCGTGCGGGGTCGGTATTTTCAAGATTCATTTTCCTTGAATAATAAGTGCCGTCTTTTTCTATTATATCTGAAGAATGCAGAATACCCTTGGTTAGAAGAGATACAAAGTGTTCTACAGCTGGATTTTGCCGGTGGGGTGCTATATCTATTCTCTTCTCTATATATTCGTCTCCGCTGTCTACGTCTTCAAACTTACTGATGGGCACTTTGATTTTTTTATTGTTTTCGTCGAAAGAATAAAAAGTCTCCGAGGTTTCTTTTTTAACCAAGTTCAGTTTGTCGGATAGAGGGGAGGTATTGAAGGGGTTGAATTTTTCCATATGGTTACACCGCAATTGGTGCTTTAATTGCCGGATGTGGCTCGTAATTCTCAAGAGTGAAGTCTTCGTACTTGAAATCGAAAATATTTTTCACTTCAGGATTAAGTTTCATGGTCGGCTGTGGACGTGGTTCGCGAGAGAGCTGTTCTTTCGCTTGTTCGATGTGGTTGAGATAGAGGTGCGTGTCTCCGCCGGTCCAGATGAATTCACCGACTTCAAGTCCGGCAACCTGCGCCATCATCATAGTGAGAAGCGCATATGAAGCGATATTAAACGGAACGCCCAAGAAAAAGTCTCCGCTTCTTTGGTAGAGCTGGCACGACAGTTTCCCGTTAAGTACATGAAACTGGAAAAGGGAATGGCATGGCGGCGGCGCGTGATTGTGGTCATGGATGAGTTCGAAGATTTCTCCGACATTCCAGCCCGAAACCATGATGCGTCGTGAAGACGGATCGTTCTTCAACATATCTACAACATTTTGAATCTGGTCGATCTCATTTCCTTTGCGTGTTTCCCATCGGCGCCATTGCTTGCCGTAGATCGGTCCAAGTTCACCCCATTCGTTTGCGAATGCATCATCGGCTTTGATCTGCTCAACAAACCATACAAGTTTTGCGTCCCATTCCGGAGAGTAACGAGGAAGGGTTTCGTTGAGTCCATTTTTTTCGAGGTATACCTGGAATGCCCATTCATTCCAAATCTTCACGTCGTTGCGAACCAAATATTTGATATTGGTATCACCAGTCAAAAACCAAAGAAGTTCGTGAATGATTCCGCGGATGAATACTTTTTTGGTTGTGAGAAGGGGAAAGCCTTTTGAAAGGTCGAATCGCATCTGGTGTCCAAAGACGCTCCGTGTACCCACACCTGTTCGCTCGGTACGGTCAGTTCCGTGGTCGAGAATATGCTGCATAAGCGACAAGTATTCCTTGTCTGCGTGTTCATGAGCTTCGTAGGATTTCATACATTGAGTGTAGCAAATTGAGGGGAGAGATTCTAATTTGACAATTATATTGATACATGTTACGATAGCTCTATCATTCTCACTTTATCTTATCGGGAATGCGATTGTGGCATTGCCCTCTTCTAAATGTGTTGTCTTGACCCAGAACCTATTGGTCATGCGACACTCTGTCGCGCATTTCATTTTGCCTGACCAAAGGTAGAGCTATCGGGTTTTGACCATGACAACATAATAACCATGCCTATACAGCATTCAGGTTCGCCACGCAGTGGGGGACCAAAACGTTCCTTTTCAGGTTCGTTTCGCGCGGAACCATCACGTGGTCCCCGTAAATTCGGGAGCGCAGCAAGCAGCGGAACTTCTACAAGTTCGGCCAGCGGCAGCTTTCCACGAAAGACATTTAATAGCAGCTCACGACCAGCATATGGTGCAAAGCCATCATTCGGTTCAAAGCCATTTAACGCAGGACGCAAGTCGTTCGGCGGAAGCACTGGCGCACGAGGAGGATTCAAGTCTTCATTCGGCGGCGGAGGGGGAGGACGTGGCGGTCGCCGCGGAGGAAATCCAGAGCGCATCGATACTTCACGATTCATCCGAAAGGCTGAAGTCGTAGAACTGAAACCATATGTGTCAAAGCACACATTTGCTGATTTCCCATTCGATGCAAAACTCCATGCGACAATCGCAAAGAAAGGCTTCGAACATCCGATGCCGATTCAGGACCAGGCAATTATGCCGGCTCTTGAAGGCCGAGACGTCCTTGGTCTTGCAAACACTGGAACTGGAAAGACGGCAGCATTTTTGCTTCCGCTCATCCAGAAAGTCATGTTGAGCAAGAAAGAACAGGTTCTCGTCCTCGCTCCGACTCGCGAACTTGCGACTCAGATCGAACAGGAACTTATGGACTTCGTTCGACCGCTCGGAATCTTTTCAGTGACATGCGTCGGTGGAATGCCGATCACCAAACAGATCCGCGAACTCAAGCGAGGCGTACACTTTGTCATCGGAACACCGGGACGAATCCGCGACCTTATTGAACGCAAGTCTCTTATCCTTGCTCCATTCAAGAGCATCGTCCTCGACGAAGCTGACCGAATGTTGGACATGGGATTCCGAGATGATATGGAATACGTCATGAAATTGATGTCGCCAGATCGTCAGACATTATTCTTCTCAGCGACACTTTCACCTGAAATTAAAAAACTCACAGAAAAATATCTTAAAAATCCAGTTTCAATTTCAGTTGTCGTTCGCGACACTTCACGAAACGTCGACCAGGACGTTATCCGAGTCCTCGACCGTTCGAAGAAAATCGAGCAGCTCCACGATGTGCTTATTCACGAAGGTTCAGACAAAGTCTTGATCTTCCGCGAAACAAAGCGCGATGTAGACGAACTCGAGCGAGATTTGCGAGCACGTGGCTTCAAAGTTGGCGCCATTCACGGCGACAAGCGAAATCGAGAACGCGTTCGAACTCTTGAAGCATTCAAGACGAATAACATCAGCATCTTGATCGCAACCGACGTTGCAGCCCGCGGACTTGATATCCCGGATGTGACTCACGTGATCAACTACGATGTTCCTCAGACTTACGATACATACGTACACCGCATCGGCCGAACCGGCCGCGCCAACAAAAAAGGCAAGGCGCTTACGTTCGTACGAGGATAAACTAAAAAAATAAAAACACCCGCCTGATGCGGGTGTTTTTATTTTTTTATTTCAATTTAAAACTATTAATTATGCTTTGAATCGCTACGCTTGGTGTTCCTACATGGCTCAAAACATATTGATTACCAGTAGTAGAATCGGTATAACAGTAAGCAGTCGCATTTATCTTTCCTGAATTCATACCTTGATATGCACTACCAACTTCACCTTTTGTAAAATTAAGACCATTTATAGTTACATTAGAATAAGTTTGATTATCGTACCCCTTGCCGCATGCTTCTCTGCCAGCACTTGCTCCGTATGCAGAACTAGTTACATTAATTTCTAAGCGGTCAAAAGGGGATTGTTTATTACTGATAAGTAGAAATTTTCTACCAGATATACCTGATGAACCATACATATCCTCCACTGATAGATTCGATGGATATGTAAAACTAAATCCATACTGACTATCGCTATAACTTTTCACCGTAGGAGAATTTGCTGCTGTCTGGTTTGTGGTTGGTATATTTTGCTGATTTTGCGGCAAAGGTGTTGAGGACACTTGATCAAATGGTGGCGGAACGGGGAGAGGTTTTAATGCCCAGTTCCAAATTGCGAATCCTCCGATCAGAAGGACAATAATGGCGACTAAGCCGGCGATAACTGTGTCTTTATTCATAAGATATGAAAATCTTCTTAGTAATTAATAAACTTATATAACTATACCATTGCACCATCTATAGATATAGAGACGGACGGGGATAAGGGTTATTACAAGTGCTAAGACTTGGGACAGTCGTGTCATTTTATGCATGGTAAGCAGCTTTGTTCTTTTTATATCCATTGAATTGTATTACAATACAAATATGCAAAACAATTCAAAGCTGGTCTATATTTTATTGGCGATTATTGTCATCTTATTATTGATCGGCGCGTACTTCTTGGGTGCTTCACGACAGCCTCAACATCAAGCTGTTGATTGGGATCAGTATCCTACTCCAGTTCTTTCGAATACAAACACCACTGTTCCACAATCAACTGTGCCTGCAACAAATAATACGCAAAATACGCAGACTAATACTGCTACTGCGTCAGGCCAGGCAAGCTGGTATAAGCCTAACACTTCAGGTTGGGTAGAGAAAACGCTTACATGGAAAACGTATTCAACAGGAAATGCGTCTTTCAGTTATCCTCCTTCGTACGTTGTTAAGACAAGTACTGTATCAACAAGACCTGGAGTTAGTATGCAACAAACTACTATTACCAATCCCAATAACCCAAACGGCATTAGAGATACCATATACTTGGACGTTCCATATACAGGAGCAAATGACCCGAGCACACAATTCAATATACGTGAAAATGTAAACGGATCTGGACTTTCTTTTTCTCTATCGTATGACGCTACAGAATATACTAAGTATATTTTTGAGAATTTAGTTGCTTCTGCAAAAAAGAACTAATTGAGCTAAAAACCTTATGAATTCAAACACAAAACCCCCGATTAATGGGGGTTTTGTGTTGTCCGAAAAAACGGGTATACTTGGGTAAGTTAAACAGATAACGGCTTATGATATAACACCTTCTCTTCTTCAATTATCCAAACTAATAACGGCCTAGCCGTGTATTCATCATGAAAGACAAACAGATAGAAAAATTGATCAAAGCAGAAGACAAGCGACAAAAAAGCGTCATCAACCTCATCGCATCCGAGAACTATGTTTCAGATGACGTCTTAAAAGCGCTCGGTTCGAAACTAACTAATAAATACGCAGAAGGGTACCCAGGACGACGATACTACGGCGGAAATGAAATCATCGACAAAGTAGAAACGCTTTGTATCGACCGCGCGCTCAAACTTTTTAAATTAAAGGCAGACAAGTGGCATGTGAATGCGCAGCTTCTTTCAGGTTCACCGGCAAACTTTGCATTGTACTCAGCATTGGTCACTCCAGAATTCGGCGCAGACGGAAAACCGCTCAAAAAAATCATGGGTATGAAGCTGACATCTGGGGGACACCTAACTCACGGACACCCACTTTCAATGACAGGTAAACTGTGGAAGCCAATCCAGTTCGAGCTTGATGCGACAACTGAACGCATTGACTACGACGCGCTCAAGAAAGTTGCCATAGCTGAAAAGCCTGACATCATCGTTGCCGGATTTACTGCATACCCACGTGTTGTTGATTTCAAAAAGTTCCGAGAAATCGCTGACGCATGCGGCGCGTTGCTCCATGTGGACATGTCACACTTCGCAGGACTTGTTGCTGGTGGGGTATATCCATCTCCGTTTCCATATGCTGACACTGTGATGACGACAACTCACAAATCTCTACGTGGTCCTCGACAGGCGCTTCTCTTCGTCAAAAAAGACGAACGAGGTTTCGACAAGAAACTCGACAAGATGGTTATTCCTGGACTCTTTGGCGGTCCGCATGAAAACAACATTGCGGGAGTAGCGATTGCACTCAAAGAAGCTGACTCACCAGCTTTCAAAAAATACGCAAAGCAGGTTGTTAAAAATGCGCAGACACTGGCAAAAGAATTGCAGAAGCTCGGCTGGAGAATAGTTTCTGGCGGCACTGATTCACACCTTATTCTCATGGATACCTATATGAATGGCGTTGGCCCAACGGGAAGCGAAGCAAGCAAGCTTCTTGAAAAAGCTGGCATCATTGTGAACATGAACACTGTTCCAGGCGATGTCCGATCAGTTATGGATCCATCTGGGGTACGATTGGGGACATGTGCGGAAACAACACGAGGAAAGAAAGAGAAGGATATGATTGCGATTGCAAAGAAGATGGATAAGGCGTTGCGAGGGAAGAAATAATATGGAATTAAAAAATAAAATCGTTGTTATAACTGGAGGCACAAAGGGCTTAGGCAAAGCCTTGGCTTTGAGTTTTGCGCAGAAAGGAGCGCAAGTTATTTCAACGACTCATTCTGAAACTTCTAGAGAGGATTTTCCTGAGAGTGTTATATTCATCAAGACTGATGTGCGAAGTGAAAAGGAAGTAAGCGATCTTGCAAAAAACGTAATTGAAAAATTCGGACGCATTGATATCTGGATTAATAATGCTGGAATGCTGTACTCGTTCAATAAAGAAGACGAATATATTGATATGGATAAGGCCCATGAAATAATGGACGTGAATTTCTTTGGAACAGTTTTTGGGTGCCGTACTGCGCTTAAATATATGAAAGAGCAAGGTGGATCAATTGTAACTATTCTTTCAACGGCTGCTCTTGATGCAACCAAATCAAAAGGCCTTAAGATTTATGCTGCAAGCAAATGGGCAGTGAACGGCTACCTCCAAGGGTTTAAGGCTGAGAATGAGGATTCAAATGTTTCTGTCATTTCCGTTTATCCTGGTGGAATGCAGACAGAGTTGTGGAGAGAGTATAAACCGGAAAAGCTGCCTGAATATATGAGTCCAGAATTTGTTGCAGAGAAAATTATTCAAAATCTAGAACTAGAACAGCCTGAGGGTGACCTCGTCATTAAGCGTCCAGGAAAATAATGCTTCCACAGTATATTGTTTTCATCTCAATCTTCACCTCATTCTTTGCAGGTTTTTTCTATATTCGCGGAACGCTGCAAGGCAAGACAAAACCCAACCGCGTCAGCTGGCTGATTTGGTTTATTGCGCCCATCACTGCAGCAATCATCCAATTCCAACAAGGAGGAGGAATTTCTGCATTGCCAGTTTTCATGGCGGGCCTGATTCCATTCTTCGTACTGCTCGCTTCATTCAAAAACAAAAATGCATATTGGAAATTAGGAGTGCTTGACTACGTGTGTCTCGTTCTCTCGCTTCTCGCATTTGTTTTTTGGCTGATCTTTGACGAAGGCGTGCTGGCGACGCTATTTGCTATTCTTGCCGACGGCATCGCATTCGTACCGACATATATAAAAACATGGAAAGCGCCGGAAACGGAAAGCTTGAGTTCGTATATGTCTGGTACGTTCAATTCAGCGCTCAGTCTTGTAACACTCCCAACAGTTTCATTTATTACCGCAGGATTCGCTGTGTATCTATTATTTGGAAACTTATCGGAAATTTTCCTGATAGTGTTGCGAAGAAAGAATATAAAAGAGATATAATTAAACATATGGAAAATTATCCTAAAATCGGTATTGGTGCCATGATCTTCAAAGAAGGTAAAATATTGCTTGGCAAACGCAAAGGCTCGCATGCTGCGGGAACATATAGCGTTCCCGGTGGAACTCTTGAATATGGAGAAACTATGGAAGAAAGCATTCGAAGGGAAATACAGGAAGAAACAGGACTTGAAATCACCAATATAAGATTCAATTATCTTTCTGATGAATTTGATCATATGCCCAAGCATTTCGTTAACATCGGATTTGTCGCCGATTGGAAAAGCGGGGAAGTCACAACTATGGAACCAGAAAAATGCGAAGGGTGGGATTGGTACGACATGGACACTTTGCCGGAACCGCTTTTTATAAAAACTAAGCAGATGGTTGATGCATACAAGACAGGTGTGAATTATTTGGGACAAAAATAAAAAAGGCCAAGCAATTGCTCGGCCTTCATGGTGTAATCGGTTTATTTTTTAGCGTGCTGGAGAGGGTTGTAACCCAAGAGAAATATCTAGTATTTGTATATAGTAGAATGATGTTTCGTCCGGCCTTCTGATCAACACGGTGTTCGAAACAGTTTTGCCAATACAGCGCAGTACTACGGGACTGGAATTGGTGAGAGGGATAGCGGTTTCAATTGTCTCGCCGGTTTTACCTTCTTCGGGTTTAAACCAAGCTCCACGAATATGGTACCACTTCACTGTATCCGCATCGCAGTTTTTAATCTGCACATATGCACCGACCGTAACATACTCAGCATTTCGAAGCACAGGCATTATTTGTGGATTTATAGTTAATTTTTCCAAATCCCTAATTTTTCCTTGCTGTTGTTCAAAAAGCTCACTTATTGCGTTAGACATTGAGTCTCCATCCATAACTGAGCTTTTGTTTAGAGCGGCCTGCATCTGCCCCCCTAATTTTTTTAAGTCGGCCCGCAGGGTTTCAAGATGCTTTTGTAATGCATTAAAATCTTCAAGTAAAAAATAATTTTTCTTCATGGTAGGTATTTTTTTATACTGTAACACGATATTTTATATAAGTAAAATATACGTTTTTTGACTATGTCTTCATTACTCGCTACTATAGGAACATGACGTTTCTGAAGACATCTCAATATCGTCCGCTCATTGTTTTGACAGTGCTTGCCGTTGCTCTCAATATAGGACGCATCGGCTTGAGCGGGCGGGTGAGTGATCTCTATCTCAGCTGGAATATTTTCCTGGCTCTTTTACCGCTCGCTGTTAGCGGATTTTTGACTTGGTATATAACACGAGAAAAAGTGTATGCCCTCGTACTTATTTTTGGTGGTCTAGTATGGCTAGCGCTCTTTCCCAATGCTCCATATATCCTAACCGACTTTATACATCTGCGAGCAGGGGGAGCAAAGATGATCTGGTATGACATTTTTATGTTTTTCACCGCAGCTTGGGTGGGACTGCTTGCAGCTTTTTATTCTCTGAAACAAATGGAGGTATTGTTCCTTAAGCGATTTTCAGCCACGGTAACCTGGATAGCAATTTCACTCGTATTTCTCCTTTCAAGTTTCGGCATCTACATTGGCAGGGAATTGCGCTGGAACAGCTGGGACTTGTTTGTGAATCCTCGAGAGCTCGTTACAGATACTGTCGCGATCTTTACCAATTCTCCGCAGCACCAAGAGGCTCCGATGTTTATCGCACTGTTTTTTATATTCACTATAATCGCATATATCGCATGGCGACCAGTTAGATCATAAATATGAAAAAGAAAGGAACATTCATCGTCATCGACGGTACCGACGGATCAGGTAAGGCGACGCAAGTCGAACTTCTTTCGAAGCGCCTCACAAAAGAAGGCAGGACGGTAAAAGTTGTTGATTTCCCAGAATACTACAAAAATTTTTTTGGAAAATTCATCGGGCACTGCCTCACCGAGCAGTATTATAATTTCATTCATATTCATCCCAAGATCGCATCAGTTCTATATGCGGCGGATCGATGGGAATCATCCAAAGAAATTCGCACCTGGCTCGAGAAAGGATATGTGGTTATCGCGAATAGATACGTCTCTGCCAACCAAATTCACCAGGCGGGAAAGATAAAGAATACTGCCAAACGCAGAGATTTTTTGAAATGGCTCGACGAAATGGAATACGATGTTTTTGGAATTCCGCGGCCCGATACCGTCATCTACCTTTCAGTGCCTCTCAAAGTTTCGCAGGCTCTCATAAAGAAAAGAAATAAAGAGGTGAGCAGAAGCTATAAAGGGAAGAAAAAAGACGCCACTGAAACTGATATCAATTATATGGAGTCTTCAAGAAAGAGCGCACTTAAGCTTATAAAAGAACTGAATAATTTCAACAAAATCGACTGCGCTCCTAAGGGGGAGCTGCTTTCTCGCGAAACAATTCACGAACAAGTATACAAAGAGGCTCGAAAGCTGATCAAGAAATAAAAGCCTCGCCGAAGGGTGCTTGTTTGACGATTTGCTGATACATGGTATGGTTGGGAAAAATACCACCATGACAAATAATGACAATACCTCTCAGCGATCAATTTTTATCGGACTGATTGATGGAGCATACAATTGTACTGCTCTCACCGAATCTCAAAAAGAGTTCGTGTCGAAAGCGGTTCCAATAATACTCTCAGTTGCCTCACTGTATAATTTCACGCTCGAACAAGTTGTTGAGCCAAGCCGCAAAGGCAACCTCGCAGCCGTTAGACAGGTAATATTATACCGTTTGCAAAACGAATTAGGGCCGCCCCAGCGCTGGATCAGCATGCTTTTTAAAGGAGAAACAAAAGCCCAAGACACGAGCGGTATCGCGTACGGCATAACAAATCCTATGGTTTCAAACGCTGTATATGTTTGTGAAAGTAACTTGAAAAGAAAATCTTCGCAGGAGGTTCTTGGTCCAAAGGCTTTGGCTATGGTTGAACTGATCAATCGTAGTAAAACCCCGCATTACGAGGTGAAAGACGCACTTCCAAATTTGGATACCCTTGAAAAACCAAAAGCGGAAGGCGGACGCAGGAACAGCAGAACAAAGCTGAACTACAAAACGCCGCTGCAGGGTTTGGAGCTTTTAAAGGACCATTCGTTCTACGACAAAATCAATATCTTTTGCGAAGTTACCAAAACGACGTACGGAAAACTATTGGTTCGTTTGGATGAAACTAAATTTTCTGAAGAGGAAAATAAAGCGCTGAAGCTCCGGCACCAAATGTTGATTGGCCTTATCCGCGAATATTCTCCTCGCGGATTCAAAGCTGAAGAATTTCCATACTTGTTTGTGCCGGAGAACGATAGGATTGGTTTTTATTCAATAGATGAAACTGATGCCATGCTCAAACAACATGCGTATATGATGGAAGTATTTCTCATCGATGATAAGTTTACGCCAGATGAAAAAAAATCCTATCAAACGTATAGAGACACATTTGGAGCAATAAAGAAAAAAATCGGATAGTAGCTACAATGCTGCAAAATAGTAACTCCCCAGAAGACCGGGGAGTTTTTTTATTGCCAATTTTTATGTACAATACGAGGACTTATGAATATCAAGGTCAAACGACTCAAGCCTGAGGCAATACTTCCCAAATACGCGCATCCCGGAGATGTCGGTTTGGACATGTATGCTCTGGAAAGCATCACCATACCTCCGGGTGGACACTACCGTCTCTGGCACGGCTTTGCCTTGGAATTTCCTATTGGCTATGCGGCTACAGTGAAGGATAAATCAAGCATTTCTAAAGCAGGACTTCATACTATGGGCGGCGTTTTTGATGCCGGCTATCGAGGCGAATACAACACACACCTCGTAAATCTTGGCAGCGAGCCGTATACCATTGAAGTAGGTGACAAAGTCTCCCAGCTCGTCATTTTCCCAGTTATCATTGCAGAAATCGAGGAAACTGATACATTAAGTGAATCAAGCCGGGGCGAAGGAGCTTTTGGTTCGACGGGAAAGAAATAATGCAACAACGATTAGAACAACATATAAAAGAAGCACTAAAGACTCTCGGTATTGCCGAGGGCTCATTTTCTGTTGAGCATCCTGCAGATATCAAGAACGGCGACTACTCAACCAATGCTGCACTGGCTGTTTCAAAACAGGCGGGAAAAAATCCTCGCGAAGTTGCAGAAGCTTTGGTCGCCGAACTTTTAAATAAGAAAATTGAGCATGTAGAAGCGATTGAGATGGCGGGTCCAGGATTCATTAACTTCCGACTATCTAAAGAATTTTTCGCTGATTCAATTTCTGAAATAAAAAATTCTCCTGAAACTTGGGGAAACAATAATGCTGCAAATGGGAAAAAGATCATGGTTGAATATACTGATCCGAATCCGTTCAAGCCATTTCATATTGGTCACCTCATGACGAACGCAATCGGCGAATCCGTCGCGCGCATTTTCAATGCTTCAGGTGCCAATGTTGTCCGCGCAAACTATCAGGGAGATGTTGGCCTCCATGTAGCAAAAGCTATTTGGATGATGCTCAAAAAAGGGAAAGGCGACACTGCTGCTCCGGCTGGCATACAGGCACAATACATTGGCGCTTGTTATTCAGAGGCTTCAAACGCATATGATGAGAACCCAGAAGCAAAAGCTGAAATCGATGCAATTAACAAAAAAATCTACGAACGAAGCGATGCTGAAATCAATGATATTTATGATTGGGGACGAAAGGTAACACTTGAAGCATTTGAAGAAATTTACACTACGCTTGGAACAAAATTCAATCACTATTTCTTTGAGAGTGAAATGGCTCCGATCGGCGCGCAAATCGTTCGCGACAATGTCGGCACGGTTTTTTCAGAATCTGACGGCGCAATTGTTTTTCATGCCGAAGAGCATGATCCAAAACTCCACACTCGTGTTTTCATAACCAAGCAGGGCTTGCCGACTTATGAGACCAAGGAGATCGGTCTTACTACTAAGAAATTCGAAAAAGAGTCAGACCTCGATCTTTCAATTGTCGTAACTGCAATTGAACAAGGGGAATATATGAAAGTGGTTCAGAAAGCCATTTCATTGCTGCACCCTGAACTTGAATCCCGCATGAAGCACATCACTCACGGTATGATGCGTTTTGCTTCTGGAAAAATGAGCTCACGAAAAGGAAATGTGGTTACGGGAGAATCCCTCATGAATGATGCCCGCGATGTTGTCTACGAAAAAATGGCTGATCGTGAATTTACCGGCGAGGAAAAAGAAACTATTGCTTCTCAGGTTGGTGTTGCGGCGCTTAAATATTCAATTCTCAAACAAGCACTTGGCGGGGATATTATCTATGATTTTGAAAAATCAATTTCATTTGATGGTGATTCTGGCCCGTACCTCCAGTACACAACAGTTCGCGCAAGCGCGGTTTTGGAAAAAGGGAAGCGTGAAGGATTAGCGCCAAACGCACAGCTTCCAGAAAAGTGGGAAACAACAAACCTCGAAAAACATCTGTACCGTTTTCCAGAAATTGTTTTGCGCTCATACGAACAGCTTGAGCCGCATCATATTGCAACGTATCTCACAGAACTTGGTTCACTATTTAACTCATTCTACGCAGATCATCAGATTGTAAACACTGAAGATGCCGCTTCTCCATACAAATTGGCTGTCACTGAAGCTTACTGTCAAACCATGAAAAATGGCTTGTATTTGTTGGGTATTTCAGTACCGGCAAAGATGTAGTTGACACAGTGTTAGTTTCTAGTATAATACTCACAACAACCGCATCTCCTGATTTTAGGAACGAGGCAACGTTGTTTTTAAATACAATATTTCAATTTTTTTAACTTAAAAAACTTTGTTACGTATGAGAACGAATCAACTGCCAACTTTCCCGAACGGTGCTTCAGTAAATTATTCAGGTTGCGACATTTTTTCTTGCGGTGATTATATCGATCCGCATGTTGCTAATGGACTTTGCAGTGCAGCTCGCAATCTTCCGATTAATGCTATGACTTTGGTTAAAACCGAGTACATTGACAAGGAAGGTTGTAAACAAGTTGTATTACAGCCCGTACCTGTTTCCGCTCTACCTAATTTTCGTGCACACGCTGCATAGTTTGTAACTTTCTTTTTTGTGGTTTAGTTGTTGTTTGCTTTTTACTTTCATGGGCCGGTCTATCGTATAGACCGGCCCTATTTTTTTTGTATAAAACTTTACAAACCACGAGATATTAGCTACTATCTCAAAAGCAGCACTGACGAGACCAATCATCTCTGAGCTCCGGCAAGAACGCTCGATCTGAGCAAGTAGACGCCGGCGGGCAGCCCGTTACAGCATTTAATAAGGTTCGGTTTTCCGGACAAAGTAAGGTGGTACCACGAGAGAAGCTCGTCCTTATCCAGTAAAGTAATTTATTGTATAAGGACGAGTTTTTATTTTTATGGAAGAAAAAAATATGCAACAAGAAAAAAGCGAAGCAGCTCTCAAGGAAGAGCGCATTTTGGCGTTTTGGAGAGAGAACAATACTTTCCAAAAATCCCTTACTAAAGAGTCTCCAAAAGGAAACTACGTTTTTTATGATGGTCCTCCGTTTGCGACAGGACAGATGCACTACGGACATATTCTTGGAAGCACGGCCAAGGACTCGATCGGCCGTTATCAAACTATGCGCGGGTATCATGTACCTCGACGATGGGGTTGGGACTGTCACGGTTTGCCAATCGAAAACATTGTTGAAAAAGAATTGGGCATTGCCGGACACAAAGAGATCGAAGCATACGGCGTAGAAAAATTCGTCGAGTATGCTCGAAGCAAGGTTTTGCAATACGACAAAGACTGGGAACGGGGAGTAGAGCGCATCGGACGATGGGTGGATTTTAAAGGCGGCTACAAGACAATGGACAACACGTTTATTGAAAGTGTCTGGTGGGCACTCGGACAATTGCAGACGAAAGGATTGATTTACGAAGGCGTCCGCGTCCTCGCATATTGTTCACGCTGCGAAACTCCAATTGCGAATTCCGAAATCGCGATGGATAACAGCTACAAAGACATCACTGATATTTCAGTGTATGCAAAGTTTGAGCTTGTTGACGAGCCGGGTACCTACTTTATTGCGTGGACGACAACACCATGGACGCTTCCGGGAAACTTCGCACTTGCAGCAAGTCCAGAATTCAACTATGTCAAAATAAAAATCGGCGATGCTTTTTACATACTCTCCAAAGAGCGGCTTTCAGTCATCAAGGATGCCTATGAAATCGTTTCGGAAGGTGTGGATATTTTTGGTAAGGCGTATAAGCCCCTGTTTGATTATTTTACAGATAAGGAAATTGAAAATAAGGAAAAAGCATGGAAGGTCTACGCAGCTGGGTATGTTACCAACGACGCAGGAACTGGAATCGTGCACATCGCACCTGGATACGGTGAAGAAGACATGGAACTGGCAAAGCGAGAAAATATTCCATTCATGCATCACGTGTTGAACGATGGAACATTCGCCGAAGTCGTTCGCGATTTCATAGGTCTTTCAGTAAAGCCAAAGTCCGACGAAAAAGACGGACACCAGAAAACTGATATCGAAATCATCAAGCATTTGGCGCACCAAGGATATTTATTTGGCAAAGAAAAGATTGTTCACTCGTACCCTCACTGCATGCGCTGCGACACGCCGATCATTTACTACGCACTTCCATCATGGTTCGTAAACATTCAGAAAGTAAAACCGGAAATCATAGAGAATGCAAAAGAGATGAATTGGATTCCGTCACACTTGAAAGACGGGCGATTCAAGAATAACCTCGAAGGAGCTCCAGACTGGACGATTTCTCGAAATCGCTACTGGGCCACACCGCTTCCGTTTTGGAAATCTCCTGAAGGCAAACTCATGACAATTTCATCGCTTGATGATTTGAAATCGAAAGCCAAGAAATCTGGCAACAAGTATTTTGCTATGCGTCACGGTTATGGTCAGCACATGGATGCTGGCGTTGTTTCCGGACTTGATCATGATTCATACCATCTGACAGAAGAAGGCCGAAAGGGAATTCTCGCTCAGGCTGAAAATCTCAAGAAAGATGGTATTACGATGATCATCGCTTCGCCGCTTATTCGAACGCAAGAAACGGCAAAAATGGCTGCTGAAATTCTCGGCGTATCTGCGGATTCGATTATTACCGACAAGCGCCTCCGCGAATATGATTTCGGCGAATGGGATGGCAAGCCATGGCAGGAGTATGTGAACTACCGTAAGGATCACATTGCTTCATACGACGAACCACTCGGCGGGTCTTCGCTCCTCGAAACGAAAAAGCGCTTCGGTGAATTTATGTATGAGCTTGAAGAAAAATATCAGAACGAACGCATACTGATTGTAACGCACGGCATTTTCTTTGAAACCGTTGCAGCTGTTGTTGTAGGCGCTGATAATGCGAAGTCGCTCGATATTCTCTTTACGCAATTCACTGGCAATCGAATCCAGCCTGCGGAAATCCGAGAAATCCCATTTGTTCCGCTTCCTCATAATCACAACTATGAACTTGATCTGCATCGTCCATACATCGACGCTATTAAATTGGTTGATGAAAAGGGCACGATTTATGAGCGTATCCCAGAAGTGATCGACTGCTGGTTTGAATCAGGTTCAATGCCGTTCGCGCAAGACCACTATCCATTCGAGCGTCCACACTGGAAGGAAGAAAATTTCCCTGCGGGATTTGTGGCTGAATACATCGCTCAAACTCGAACATGGTTCTACTACACGCATGCTGTTTCAACCATGCTTTTTGGAGCTGCACCGTTCAAAAATGTCGTAACGACAGGAACACTTCGCGCAGAAGATGGTCAGAAAATTTCCAAGTCAAAAAAGAATTATCCTGATCCATGGATCTTTATCGACAAATATGGCGTAGATCCACTTCGCATGTACCTTATGTCAGGTCCGCTCATGAAAGGGGAAGATGCAAACTTTTCTGAAAAAACTGTTGCCGAAATTGCCAATAAGATAATTGGCCGTCTTGGAAACGTGCTTTCGTTCTACGAACTCTACCGAGATACTTCACTTGAACAGAAAGCATTTTCAAATCCAACTAATGTGCTCGATATTTGGGTACTTTCACGGTTGAATCAATTAGTTTCTGGAGTCACTGAAGGAATGGAAGCGTACGACATGGCGGAAGCAACTCGACCGTTTGATTTATTTGTTGATGATCTTTCGACTTGGTATCTTCGCCGATCACGTGATCGTGTGAAAGAAGGGGAAGCTGAAGCAAAACAAACTCTTTATACCGTTTTGAAAACTGTGGCAACAGTGCTTGCTCCGTTCGCGCCGTTTACTGCCGAAGATATGTGGCTCCGACTCAAAAATGAGTCTGATGTTGAAAGCGTGCATCTGGCAAATTGGCCGTCTGAACTCGGTGCTACTTCGACTGAAGTTCTCGAAGCAATGAAGATAACCCGTGACATTTGCGCTGCTGGACATATGCTTCGTCAAAAAGCGAACATCGTTGTTCGTCAACCACTCGCAGCATTGTTTGTACCAGAAATTCCAGGCAAAGAATATGTGGAAATTTTGAAGGACGAACTTAACGTGAAAGAAATTCAACAAGGTGAAATAGTCTCATTAAATGAGACTATTTCACCGGAGCTCAAACTCGAAGGTGAATACCGCGATCTCGTCCGCTCGATTCAAGAACTTCGCAAGCAGACTGGTTTGCAGCCAAGCGATCGAATAACGATTACACTTACAACTGAAGCTGAAAAATTGGTCGCTCTATTCATGGATGAATTCAAAAAGACAGTTCAGGCAGATCAGGTTTCCTTCGAAGCGATTGAAGCGCCTAAACTTGCTAAAATATAAGTATGAAAAAAGTATTCATTATTCACGGCTTTGGAGGAATTCCTAATGGCGGGTGGCTGCCATGGCTTATGGTTGAGCTTGGCAAAAAAGGGATCTATGCGTGCGCCCTTGCAATGCCAGATACTGATAATCCTAATCTTCAAAAATGGATGGCGGAAATCGATCACGCGATCGGTGGTGATTATGAACATACCTATTTCGTTGCACATAGTTTAGGTGGCGCCGCCTTGCTTCGCTACCTTGAAGCCCTAGAGGGTGGTAAAAAAATCGGCGGAGCGCTTCTCGTGTCCTCTGTAATCGATCCGCTTGATACAGAAAATCCAGAAAGCAGATTTCGTATGATCGATTCTTTTCTTCTGCCTGAAATTGACTTCACACAAGTAAAAGGGAAAGCAGATCGCTTAATTGTAATGCATGGTACCGCTGATGTAACAGTTCCTTTTGTCCAAGCAGAAAAACTTGCTGCAGGTTTGGAATGTGAATTGATTTCAGTTGAAGGAGGGACACATTTTAGTCAACGAACTCCACCAATCTATTACGAATTACCTGAAGCACTAGAAGCGATAACAACTATGCTTAAATAACATGTGGCTCTTCCTCTCACTCCTAGGCCCAATCCTTTGGGCCGGCATAAACCACGTCGATAAGCATCTGATGGCGAGCTACTTCGACGAAGTTCCTGCTCCGGTGCCGATCATGTTTACATCTGCGGCAGCCGGCCTCTTTGCGCTGTTCTTTGGAATCTTTTTCAAAGTTACTGATATTACGCCGATGCAGGCATTTATCGTGGCGCTCTCCGGTGCTGGGCTTGTCTGTGCATATATCCCGTATATGTCCGCACTTCGAAATGAAGAAGCTTCAACCGTCGCGCCGCTTTGGCAGCTCATCACTGTTTGTACGTATTTTCTCGGACTTATTTTCTTGGGGGAATCTCTCACGCTGCACCAGCTTCTAGCGGCAATTCTCATGATCGGCGCTGCTGTCTTATTTACGCTTGATCCCAAAAAATACATTTTCAAGGCAAAAACATTTTTCCTTATGTTGCTTGGATCGTTTTTGATCTCGTGCAATATTGTCGCGTTCAAGTTCATTGCCGTTCAAACTTCCTTCACTGTTTCCGCATTCTGGGAATACATTGGTGCGGTCGCAGTGCTCCTAATACTTTTCTGTGTTCCAACATATCGAAAGGGATTTATCATGGTGATCAAAAAATACCGTGGTCCGCTTTTGGGTTGGAATTTCTCTACCGAAGCACTCAATCTTTTTGCGCGACTTACGGTGAACTACGCTGGACTGTTGGTTCCTGTGGTGTTCGTGAATTTGGTAAATAGTACGCAGCCAATCTTCATTCTACTGTATGGAGTGATAATGGCTCTTGTCTTTGGGTACAAGAAAGACCTTGTGATTTCAAAGCGCGATCTGATCCAAAAGACCGTTGCCGCGCTCCTCATTGTCCTTGGTGCCTACCTGCTATTCTTTTAGTATACTAGTGATCGATGCACCACATCCATCACACCAATGCTCTTATTCTTGGCAGCCGCAATCGCGGGGAAGCCAATAGGGTTTTTACAATACTTACTCGAGAAATGGGATTGATACATGCGGTTGCGCAGGGTGTTCGCCTCAACAAATCCAAGCTCCGCTATGCGCTTACAGACTACTCATATGCAAAGATCGATCTTGTGCGCGGAAAAGAAGTCTGGAGAATTACGTCTGCTACACCAATAAACTCCTTTCCGGGAATTAGAAGCAATCTCAAGGGTGTCCAACTTCTTGCTAGCGTTTCAAAATTGATCCGACGACTTATCCAGGGAGAGGCGGAATTTCATGAATCTATTTTTGACGATACGCTCTCGGCTTATACGTTTCTTGAAAACAGCGATCACGCCGTTCATACGTACGAAGTCGTTGAGCTCTCGCTCGTACTTCGCTTGCTGAAAATGCTTGGATATATTGGATCAAGCGCATTTGCAGATCAGCATACTGATGCGCCGTTTGATCCCAATGCTATCGACATGGCTCGGTTCGAAAAAAAGACCATTATTTTTGAGATCAATCGGGCATTGCGAGAGAGTCATTTGTGATATACTTTCTCTATGCAACCAGGAGAAAACGAAAAGCCTCATCGACTTGATGATATTCAACAAAAATTATACAGCCCAAATCCAAATGCTCTTCCAAAACGGCGCACTGGAGTTCTTCACCAGGTGAACCACGCGGTTTCGTCGGCGTGGAACAGCAAACCCGTAACTGCGGTTTCCGACTCAGTCAAAAACGTCGGCATGCAGACATCATTTTTCAAAAAATTCTTTATCGGCACTGTTATCTTTTTTATAATTGCGGTCTTGATCGGCCTCTTCTTGTTTTTTGGAGGATCGGGTGGAGTTTCAAATGACAATGTCGCGGTAAACGTCTTGGGTAATGCGTATACTCCGGGAGGCGAAGCACTGCCCCTTACTGTTGAAATCGCAAACGCGAATCCTGTTGATCTTGAGCTTGTCGATCTTATTGTTCAGTACGGGCGAAACAAGCCAGATGTTGTCGATCCAACAGACATAACGACCAATCGTATTTCTATCGGTACTGTTCCTGCGGGGAAATCAATCAACCAAAAAGTTGACCTTACTCTTTACGGCGTAGAAGGGACGAGCAAGCAAGTGAAATTTACCCTCGAGTATCACACTGCTGGGTCAAACGCAGTGTTCCAAAAGGAAAAGCTCTTTTCTGTTGTCATCAATACTGCACCAGTTACGATACTTGTTGATGCTGATACTTCAATTACCGTTGGGCAACCATATACATTTAATGTATCGGTTACCTCAAACGTCAAACGAGTCATTCCAAATTTAACGGTCAAGATGGATTATCCAATCGGTTTTGCCTTTTCTAATGCCGAGCCAGCACCGTCATATCTTTCAAATGTATGGAGCTTTGGTGATCTTGCTCCAGGCGAAACCAAGAAGATCAAAGTCGTTGGAGCGATCACTGCTGAAAACGGAGAGGAGCGCTCATTCCGCGCGTATGCAGGAACAGCGAGCGATGGAGACAAAAATGTTATCGGCACAACTTTTACTTCGATCATACACACAGTAGATATTGTGAAACCATTCTTGTTTGCTTCACTTACGGTGAACGGCAAAAAAGGACCAGAGGTTTCAGTCCAATCGCGCTCTACAATCAATGGGCTTGTTCGCTGGAGCAATAATTTGCCGGTACGTATCTTGAACGCAAAAATTACCGTTAAATTAACTGGCTCGCTCATTGATCAAACGACAGTTATCCCTGATGGAGGATTCTATAATTCTACTGACAATACTATTGTATGGGATAGAAATACTTCGCCGCAGCTTGCGAGCCTTGAGCCTGGCGCTGAAGGTTCGTTCGGATTTACTTTTTCAACGCTCTCACTTTTCCAAAATGGTGGAGTCGCAAGCGATCCGAAAGTAGCACTTGATGTTTCTATTGCAGGACAACAGCCGCAAGAGGGAACCAATAGTCAAGAAGTAAACAATATCGAACATACTGTCGTGCGCCTCGGTACTGATTTTCAAATGAATGCTGCAGCTTCATATACAGGACAGCCATTCATTAACAACGGCCCGCTTCCTCCAGCGGTGAATCAAAAAACTACCTATACGATCAAATGGGCGCTCACCAGCTCCGCAAACAATGTGAACAATGTTCGAGTCAGTGCTTCGATGCCGACATATGTGCATTTCCTCAACAATGTGTATCCAGCCAATTCCGATGTCAAAATTGATCCAGTATCGGGCAACATTGTATGGAATGCAGGAACTGTTACCAAAGGTTCTGGATTTACCACTGATCCTAAATTTGTTTTCTTCCAAGTTGAACTGAGCCCTTCATTGTCACAGCTCGGCAAAGTTCCGGTATTGATCAATGCTGCAACTGCGTCTGGAACGGATGCGTATACAAATGCCGCCCTCACCGCAAGCTGGAGAGAGATAACCACCCAGCTGTATAATGACCCAGTCTTTCAGCCTGGGGACGACAAGGTGGTCCAATAGCTCCATAACTGCCAATCTCAAGGCGTTTTGAATGTATCAGGAAGTATAGTAGAGTATCGTATATGGCAGAAAAAGAACAATCATTGATGGACAAGATCGAATCGCTCTGTAAGCGACGCGGCTTTATTTTTCAAGGCTCTGAACTCTATGGGGGACTTGCCGGTACCTGGGACTACGGTCCGTTGGGCGTGGCTCTCAAGAAAAACATAGAGCGTCTTTGGTGGAATCGATTCGTCGAATCCCGCGAGGATATGTTCGGCCTCGAATCCGCAATCCTCATGAACCCACGCGTGTGGGAAGCTTCCGGACACGTAGGCGGATTTTCTGACCCTCTCGTAGAATGTACAAAATGCCAGCATCGTTTCCGCGCAGACCAGCTTTCCGACAAAACGAAATGTCCAGATTGCGGGGGAGCGCTTGGTGCTGAACGACAATTCAATATGATGTTCGCAACTCAGATCGGTGCTGTTGAGGATTCATCAGCAAAGGTTTATCTTCGCCCAGAAAATGCTCAAGGCATGTTCGTAAACTACAAAAATATTTTGGACTCCCTTCATCCAAAGCTTCCGTTTGGTATTGCACAGATCGGAAAGGCTTTCCGTAATGAAATCACACCGCGAGACTTTACGTTCCGAACTCGCGAATTCAATCTCATGGAATTCGAATATTTCGTAAAGCCAGCAGATTGGGAAAAGCATTTTGAGTACTGGAAATATCAGATGATCGAATGGATTGAACAAATCGGCATTGATCCGTTCAAAGTTCATCAGCTCGAAGTCGCTCCCGAAGACCGCGCGCATTATTCAAAACGAACGACAGACTTTGAATTTGATTTTCCATTTGGACGAAAAGAATTATATGGTCTCGCATGCCGTGGAGATTTTGACCTCAAGCAACACCAGGAACACTCAAGCGTAAATCTTGAATACTTGGATGAAGAAGCGGCAACTGATGCACCAGATCGTAAATTCTTGCCATACTGCGTTGAGCCATCCTTTGGATTGGATCGCACTATTCTTGCAGTTCTTACCTCTGCATACAAGGAAGACCTTTCAAAGCCTGACGAAGTTCGTTCATACCTCGCTCTCAAGCCAGCAGTTGCACCAGTTATCTGCGCAGTCTCTCCGCTTCTCAAAAACAAGCCTGAACTCGTTGCTATGGCTCGCCGCGTCTACGATATTCTCAAGACTGAATTTGGCCGCGTAATGTGGGACGACAACGGTAATATCGGCAAACGCTATCGACGACAGGATGAAATCGGTACACCGTGGTGTATTGTTATCGACTTTGATTCTTTGACCAATGATGATGTAACTGTTCGCGATCGCGACAACGGATCTCAGGAACGAGTGATGATCGGGGATTTGGTGGCCAAGATTAAGGAACAACTCTAAATGAAAGAAATAGAAGTTAAAGCTTATCTTAAAGATAGAGAAGCTGTGACTAAAAAGCTACGGGAATTAGGCTGCGTTTTGTCTGAACCAATCCGACAAATTGATAGTGTCTATTCAAAAACTTCGAGCACAACGAGCGACTACAATTCCGCTAACGAACACTTTCTGCGAATCCGCAAATCAAGCAACGGTAAAGTATTGTTTACCGTCAAAGAAAAGATGAAGCAGCATATGGCAAGCAAGGAATTCGAAACGGAAGTTAGAGATGGGGAAGCGCTTGAGCAGGCTGTACTCTTAATGGGATACAGCGTTGCGAACGGCTTGGATAAAACTCGCACAACGGCGCATTACAAAGAGTATGAAATCTGTTTGGATGATGTCCAAGAACTCGGTTCGTTTATTGAAATTGAAAAGTTTTCAGAAGAAGATCCCGATTTGGTGGTGGAAGAATTATTCCAATTCCTTCTTACTCTTGGCGTTCAAAAAGAAGATCAGGTATTCAAAAAATACGACACACTTATTATGGAAAAAATGGGGAAGTAGTCCTCGTGATATAATGTAAATCAGTATATGAGTAGAGCAAATATAAGCAGTAAAGCAATTTCGCAGGTCTTGAAAGATTATGCTGAACAATATCGAATGTATCCGTGGATGACCATGGGCGGTATTTTGCTGCCCGGAATCGGTTCAATCTTCGTGTTCTTCGTTCCTCCACTCATCATAGGCAAGATTGTAAACATGATCAGTGCCGGTTCGGATATATCATTCTCAAAAGTAGGTATTTTGATAGCACTTTTTGGAATTTTGTGGTTTTTTGGTGAAGCTTGTTGGCGTGCAGGAATGTATTATCTCACCAAGCTAGAATCTCTTGCCCTGGTCAACCTTGCAAGGACTGCCTTCAGTCGTCTGATGGAACGTGACTATGATTTTTACGCCAATAATTTTGTGGGAACATTGACTAAGAGGGCGATCGCGTACTCAAAAAACTTTGAAGGTTTCACCGACACATTTAGCTTCAACGTTACGCCGAACATCCTGCCGATGATCTTTGCCCTTGTTATCCTCGCTCGGTATTCGATTTGGATTTCCGTGTTGCTGTTAGCTGCACTTATTTTTGTTGTTTTAGTGACTGTTCCGCTCATCAAGCGCCGTGCTCGACTGGTGGTAGAACGCCACAATGCTTCAAGTGCTTTGACAGGAAGGCTCTCCGATACGATTTCAAATATCCTTGCGGTCAAGTCTTTTGCTCGTGAAGAAGACGAAGGAAGAGAATATGACAAGCATGCTCTTCATTTTTCTAATACGTTTAAGGCAGCGGCTTACTTTCATATCTTTCGCATCGACCTAACACTTTCGCCTCTGTATGTACTAACCAACCTCGCCGGTCTAATGGTGGGAATTTACTTTACCATCACCTACAAGCTCGAGCCTGGCGCACTCGTAGTTATTTTCTCGTATTTTGGAAAAGTAACTCAGTCATTCTGGCAGATCAACAGTATTTACCGCAACATGGAAAATACAATTACAGAAGCGGCAGAATTCACGGAACTTACTATAGACCCTCCGACAGTAAAAGATGTTCGCGGTGCAAAAATTCTCAAGGCAACAACAGGAGAGATTCAATTCAATGCAGTTGATTTTTCTTACATCGAGCAGGGTGCTCCGTTCTTCAATGACTTCAATTTGGTAATACCGGCAGGGCAGCGTGTGGGACTTGTTGGTCCCTCGGGCGGCGGCAAAACTACTATTACAAAACTCTTGATGCGATTCTTGAATATCCAACAAGGCTCAATCATGATCGATGACCAAGATATTTCCAGAATGAAACAGACTTCGGTTCGAAACGCTATCTCGTATGTTCCGCAAGAACCATTACTTTTGCATCGCAGCCTGCTCGAAAATATTTCGTACGGCAATCCAAAAGCTAGCATGGACGAGGTGATCGAAGCTGCCAAGAAAGCTCACGCTCATGAATTCATTGAAACCTTGCCGCAAGGATATGATACTTTGGTGGGCGAGCGCGGCGTTAAACTCTCAGGCGGTCAGCGACAGCGGGTCGCCATCGCGCGAGCCATGCTCAAAAACGCCCCGATTCTCGTGCTTGATGAGGCAACTTCGGCGCTCGACTCTGAATCAGAAAAGTATATCCAGGAGAGCTTGTGGAAACTGATGGAAGACAAAACTGCGCTGGTGATCGCGCACCGACTTTCAACTATTAAACATCTTGATAGGATTATTGTCTTGGATAATGGAAAGATCGTTCAGGATGGAACGCATGATGAATTGATCCACGATGTGAATGGAATGTATGCAAGATTATGGAGCCATCAGTCGGGAGGGTTTATTGAAGAATAATGTATAATTAGCACTATGGAAGGCCTACCTAAAAACAGCTCAGGAACATCGAATGAGAGGAAGTCAGATACCCAATCGTTTTCAGACAAATTAAAAGAAAAATCAAAATCGGTTTTTTCTTCAATAGGTAAAGCGGGGCGCAGGACATTCCTGGCTGGGGCACTTGCTACGACTGCGCTAACTACTGTCGCTCAGGTAAAAGTTGCGCCTAAAGAAAATCCTACTGAACAGATGAGTCTTGCAGAACTCAAGGAATTGGCACAAACAGATCCTTTCACTGTTCTGAAAGCCGTAGAAACATTAGATTCGCTTGAACAAAAAGAAGTCCTTCCAATCATGGAAGAAGCACTCCTCGTGAATGAACCAAGCGCTCTTTTGTATTTCTTTTCAGAGAACAAAAATTATCCTGATATATATGATGCAGACATGGTCAACCGAGCATTTGAAGCATCGGTAGCCAAAATACAAAAGGGTGACAAGGATGAAGAATGCGTAAGAATTTTAGTTAATGCGGGCTTGCTGGCAGACAACCCTAATGGAGATGACATCTTCAAGGCTGCCCTGAAAAACGTATCGCCAGCAGTAATCATAGATGAAGAATATCGTTCAGCGTATTTGAAATACCCGCATGCAGCAGAATTGGTGAAACCATATGTAAAGAAAGCCATTGAAGGACTTGTACAGAAGGGACATTGGGACGCTATCGGTCCATCTCTAAAAAGTTTTATAGATGAACCGTGGGCAGAGCCAATACTCAAAGAATGGAATAAAAACAATATGGGCGTCACTTCTTTTTATGGCGATGTGCTTATGTCAAAACCGTTTGGGCAGGAAATAGTAGTCGATGCACTCAAAAAAGATCCAATTTCTGTTCAAAGTTTGAGTATATCGCAAGACAAGATGTCGCCGGCCCTCGAGAGTCAGGTCATTGAGGCACTTCAGTATTCGTTAGAAGACGAGAACTTTGAAAAACTAAATTCCTATGCCTTTATTGACCAAGGTCGTGTTTTTCGTGCTGTTCCTGGAGGAGATACTTTGTATAAAAAGTTGGCATCAAAGCTTGCGACATACCTACCATCGCTTGTTTTGGATAATATTGTTGATTCAAAATTTGACTGGCTTGGAGAAGAAACAAAAAAAGAACTGTTACAGATGGCAGCTGAATCTGCTGATGCAAGGTATGTTTTCAAACATGCGCAGTTGTTCTCAGCTGAGCCGTATGGAAGAAAAGTCATTGAAAAAGCGGCACAGGAAACTCCAGGCGAGGTTATTAATCATGCTACTCAGCTTATACCAAGGGAGGCATACGTCGACATAATCCGCGATGCGGTAAATCTCGTAGTAGTAAGTGATCCTGATCGAATTTTATATAACCCGATTGTGATTGACCTTATTGCTGTAGATAGAAAAGAGCACGATGTATTGCTAGAAAAAGTTGTCAGAGCAACAGCTGAGCATTCAGGTGGGGAGCATACTATTGTGTCGCAATATAAGGAATTCGCAGAAAAACCATACGCAAAAGAAATCCTCGAGTCGGCTCTCTTGCAAATGCCGCAGGCAGTTGTCAGCGCAACAGGGAAAGTAAAAGGGGAAATGGAATCTAGCCAAAACCCTTACATACAAAAACTCTTTTCTCTTTCAAACGATCCTTATATCGCTGAAGAGTCGGAATACTTTACCAGAAATGCTATTTATTCAGCGCTGCAATACATTACTGAAAAAGATGTTACGGTAGACGCGTCTTTTGCAGAACCAGCCAACCTGTTCCGCGCGTATATGTATACAAAGAAATCATCCAACCCGATCGGGTTGAATGGCGTGGAAAAGAACCTGCGTTTGACTTCAAATTCCTTGATTCAAAAAATTAACCGCATGCATGACGAACCTGATTCAGTTCGATTTGCATCAGTGTCCGAGTATGACCCAGAAATATTGTACACGCTGGCAACATACGGAGAGCAAGAAGCTTTTACTTCCACATTCAACGGGCTTTTCAACAGAACGATCGACGGCCTGAAGAAAGAACAAAAAAACGGATATACATTTCTCGAAGAGATGTCGTTTATGCAAGCCCGCACTTTTATACGGGAATGTGCTTCATATAATCGTCTTGATGAATTCCTGAACACAATGGCTAAAGAGGACCAGAGAAAACTCCTCGAATGGTTTATTTCCGGAATCAATAGCGACAAAGAAGTTCTTACCGAGGGTGTGGTAATTGCAGACGTTATTTCTTCAGTCGAGGACAAGAGTATTCTCGATGTTTTTGGAGCTACCATACAAAAGAAATATGCAGAGGGAGTCGCTTCAAAAAACCGCTCAATCGAAGTGGCATATGGATTGCTTGGCACATTGTATGCGCAGCAAACAGGGAATACTGACGCACAATTTGGAACCGAAGGACATATATACCATATTGAACAGCTCGGAGAACTTTCCAAGGATTCCTTGTTTGGCCCCAACAAGACAAGTATTCATCGATACTATTTTTACAATGACTCAGACGGTCAAGGATCGTTCCAAAGTTTTACAAGCCAGTACGCGCACGATCCAAGCTGGAATTTTGAAGACAAAGGTGAGTATGTGGTAGTGTCTTCGGTAGCAGGAGAAAAAATAAAAATTTTTGCCAATAAGCCATTTGCTGAGAATGGAAATGAGATCGACTCGATTCTGGGCTCAAAGAATACGCCGATCAATGTCATTGTGCATCGAGGACACAGCTTCCACGCTGAGAAAACAGTTGCTGAAATACCAAGCACCGCAGCTCTCGTTTCTCTCGGTTCTTGCGGCGGATATCGTTTGCTCGACGGAGTGCTCAATCACTCGCCGAGTGCGCATGTAATTTCAACCAAAGGAACCGGAACAATGAAAGTGAATGACCCGATCCTGAAAGCAATCAATGAAGAAATTCGCGCAGGACATTCGATTAAATGGGCTGAGCTATGGACGAAATTTGAAGCGACACTAGGGGATAATCCTAACTTCAAAAATTACGTTCCCCCTAATAAAAATTTAGGTTTGATGTTCATGAGTGCGTACAGAAATTTGATTAAAGAGAAAAATTAAGTCACAAAACCCGCCTGAGGCGGGTTTTGTGCTATACTTTTTCCCATATGAATTACACCCGAACCAAGCTTAAAAACGGCCTTCGTGTCATTACCGTTCCTATGAAGGACAACCCCACCGTTACCGTCCTGGTGCTCGTAGAAACAGGCTCAAAATACGAAAATAAGAAGAATAACGGCTTATCTCATTTCCTTGAGCATATGTGCTTTAAAGGCACCACAAAGCGTTTAAACGCCCATGCAATCTCTGCTGAGCTGGATGGATTGGGAAGCCAATATAACGCGTTTACAGCCCAGGAATACACTGGCTATTACGCAAAAAGCGACGCAAAGCACTTCAAACAGATTTTTGACGTTGTTTCAGATATTTATCTCAATTCAACATTCCCAGAAGCAGAAATGGAAAAGGAAAAGGGCGTAATCGTGGAAGAGATCAACATGTACGAAGACATGCCGCACCGACATGTGCAGGATTTGTTCATGTCACTTCTCTACGGAGATCAGCCAGCTGGATGGAATATTGCGGGAACTCGTGAAAATGTCCGCGCCATGACTCGCAAAGATTTTGTGAATTATAAAGCAGAACACTATGTGCCAAAAGCAACGGTGGTTGTTGTTGCTGGAAAAGTAAAGGAAGCAGAAGTAGAAAAAGAAATTGCCCGAGTATTTGGAACGCTCAAGAATGACAAGAAGAATACAAAACTGAAAGTCATTGAAAAACAGACAAAGCCACAGGCGTTGGTTCAATACAAAAAAACTGACCAGACGCACTTTGTTCTTGGTGTTCGCACATTCGACATGTACAACAAGACTAACCCTGTCCTTACTGTCCTCTCAACTATTCTCGCAGGAGGAATGAGCTCACGATTGTTTATCAAGCTTCGCGAAGAAATGGGTGTGGCATATTATGTCCGTTCATACAACGAACCATTTACTGACCATGGTTTCTTGGAAATTTCAGCAGGAGTTTCGAACAACCGCGTCAAAGAAGTAATGACGGAAATTCTCAAGGAATGCAAAAAACTCACGACTGAATTGGTTACTGATGTTGAACTTTCGAAAGTGAAAGAATATCTTGCCGGAAATCAGAAATTGGAACTTGAATCATCTGATGCATGGGCTTCATACTACGGCGGACAAGAAGTTATGCGAAAGAAAATCAAGAGCCCGGAAGAGGGGGAGGCTGGTATCCGCAAAGTAACTGCAAAACAGGTCCGCGACATGGCTCAGAAAATATTTGTCGACAAGCATCTTAACTTTGCCGCCATCGGTCCATTTGAGGACAAGAAGGAATTTGAAGCAATTTTAAAATTTTAAATTTCTCTTATACTAGGGTATACTCAAAATAGTCATGCCCGAAGAAACCAAGCAATACATAGTTAAAATAGAGACTCGAACGATTCTGAACATTGTTTTGATAGGGCTTCTTTTGCTTGGGTTGTATTACCTGCATGATATTGTGCTCGTAATCCTCACCTCTATAGTGCTTGCATCATTTAATGAGTCTGTCGTTCGTAAGCTTGCTCGCTACCGTATTCCGCGAACTCTATCGGTTGTGATCGTATATATTGTTTCATTTGCAGCAATCTTTGGGCTCTTTTATATCTTTGCCCCAATCCTTCTTGCAGAAATTTCTTCGATTGTTACGTCGCTTGCTGATTACATTCCACAATCAAGTGCTCTTCAAGTTTTTCAGCCAGCGAGCATCAGCGGAACTCAACAGGTCATCACAACCGTATCAGGATCGACTTCATCGCTTGCTGATGTTGTGCGAAGCGTCCAATCATTGGTAAGTGGTTCATCGGGAGGATTCGTCCAAGGAATCACGCTTCTTTTTGGCGGAGTATTGAACGTTATTCTTATTGCTGTAATTACATTTTATCTTTCTGTTCAAGACCATGGTATCGAGTCATTTTTGCGCATTGTCACTCCGCTCAAACATGAAGAGTACATCGTTGGTCTCTGGAAGCGCTCAGAACGCAAGATCGGACTTTGGATGCAAGGACAGCTCCTTCTTGGGGTTATCGTTGGCGTCATTATCTATCTTGGCCTAGCACTTCTTGGTGTAAAATACGCACTCGTTATTTCTCTCTTAACCGCGACTCTGGAACTTATCCCGTTTGGAATCATTCTTGCCGGCATGATCGGTTGTCTCTTCGCGTATAGTTCCGGCGGTATCGGTATGTCAGTAAAAGTATTTTTCCTTTACACTATCGTGCAGCAATTTGAAAACTATTTGATTGCTCCGCTTATCGTAAACAAAGTGATAGGCATTTCGCCGCTCGTCGTCATCCTGTCGCTTTTGATTGGTGCACAGTTGGCTGGCCTCTGGGGATTGCTCCTCGGTATACCAGTTGCCGTTTGTCTGCTAGAATACTTTTCTGACATCGAAAAAGGTAAAAGTCTTACAACATCATCATGAAACCATTTTATATAACAACAACATTGCCATACGTTAACGCTGACCCGCACGTTGGGTTCGCTATGGAACTTATCCGTGCAGATGTGATTGCTCGGGCAAAAAAACTCGAAGGCTACGAGGTATTTTTCAATACCGGTACTGATGAGCACGGTTCAAAATTATACAAAGCTGCAGAAAAGGAGGGGATTTCAACCAAAGACTATGTAGATGGCTACGCATCAAGGTTCCGCGGATTGGCGGAGCTTCTAGGAATTAGCTCTGATGTTCACTTCATCCGAACAACTGACGCACACCATGAGTCAGCTGCACAGGAATTCTGGAAGCGATGCGAACAAAACGGCTATATCTACAAAAAAACATACCAGATCAAATACTGTATCGGCTGTGAGCTTGAAAAAACAGATTCAGAATTAGTGGATGGAAAGTGTCCGATTCATCCAACCTATGAAATCGAACTGATCGATGAAGAAAATTACTTCTTCAAATTTTCAGCATTTCAGCAACCACTCTTGGATTTTTATTCTAAGAATCCTACGTTTGTCATTCCAGATTTTCGCTTCAATGAAATCCGCGCGTTTGTCGAGCGAGGGCTCGAAGACTTTTCAATCTCACGATTGAAGTCAAAGATGCCATGGGGGATTGCAGTACCTGGAGATGACTCACAGGTTATGTACGTTTGGTTTGATGCGCTTGTGAACTATATCTCAACGCTTGGCTGGCCAGAAAATGAAGAGCAGTTCAATACATTCTGGAAAGACGGCATGCCAACACAGTACTGCGGCAAGGACAATCTCCGCCAGCAGTCAGCAATGTGGCAGGCAATGCTGATGGCTGCAAAAGTCCCAAATTCAAAGCAGATTGTAATCAATGGATTCTTTACCGGAGAAGGTGGTATGAAGATGTCCAAGTCTATTGGCAATGTCATTGATCCATATACTGTCGTTGAGCAGTTCGGTTTAGACGCACTTCGATACTACGTCGTTGCAGAGGTCTCGATGTTCGAAGACAGTCCAGTATCGATGGATCTCATAAAGGCTTCATACAACGCAAAGCTTGCAAATGGCCTCGGCAACCTGACATCTCGCATAATGAAGATGGCGACGACGAACCTTGAGAGCGCTCCCGATCTGCAAGAAAAACAAATTCCAGCAGAATACTTCAATCACTTGAATAATTTTGAAATTAATAAAGCAGTACAGATGATTTGGACTGAAATCACTGCCCTTGATACATTGATTCAGGAAACTCAGCCGTTTAAATTGGTAAAGACTGACGCCGAAGCAGGGAAGAAGATATTCCGAGAATTGGTAACTCGATTGTATGGCATCGCAGTAATGCTCGAGCCAATACTTCCAGAAACAGCAAAAACCATCCAGGCTTTGGTAAAAGAAAACAAAATGCCCGACGCTCCGCTCTATATGAGAAAGGATTAAGCAAGAAAAAATCCCGTCCTTGGTAAGGGGCGGGATTTTGTATTTACAATAATCTTGTTGTGTTTATTTCTGGCAGGCTATCATGTAGTCTGTCAGTTCTTTTGGTTCGAGTTCTCTTGAAATGTATAAATTGAAAAAGTTAAGAATACTTACCTTTTTTTGCTGCTGAGTGGGTGTTATTTTTAATTTTCCAACACCACGTAATCCATCAGAGAGGTAAATCGGATTTTCAAAAATATCTATCTCGTACAGCAGGCCTTCGTAATCAAAGGAATAGCGGGTTTTATAGATAACTTTCAAGTCGTGATTTAATTCTTTACGAAGACGTTCATATTCTTCATGAGTAATTATTTTTTCGACTTGTGTATAGTCATCAACGCCGGTTTGGCGTTCTCTGGTATAGAAGAATGTTTCAGTACCATTATGCACTTTGCGGCGAATCCTGCGCGGTTTGTGAGCTGAGGCAACGGTATCTAAATAGATCTGTTCAACATGAACTGCCGAGTAGCTAATGTTTAACTGCTCAAGCATGCGTATGTCGAATGATTTAAGATAGAACCGCTTTGCAAGGTTGTCCGATAAAGGCACCGGTAGTTGAAACGAAAGACAAAAGTTTTGATAGCCGCTGAACAACTTTTGTGAAAACGTTCCCCCATTGTTTGAGGTAACTTTTACATTCGGATGGGGTTGATACGCCGCAAAGGTACGGTCGCAGGTGGCGATTGCACCAGGCAAGTCCTCATAACGCACAGCGTTATTTTGTTTGCCATAAAATCCAGGCGCTCCTTTAGCTGCAGTTTCCAAATACAGAATTGCATCGTACCGAGCACATAGATCCTCTATGGTCATGCCAAACTCAGCAATAAGCTGTAAAAATTCCTCAGTCGTTATATATCCACCACCATCAAACAGAGTCCTGTCGAAGATAATGAATATCGGGCCATCATAGCTGTCTGCTTCTGCTTGTTCGAGTGCATGCCGCTCAAGTTCAAGTATTTTTTTGAATACAAGAATTTGGAATGCCACTGAACCCGGGGTTGCACCTCCTGCTATGAGGATGCTTGCCGCTTCAGGGACAAAGTACGCTCTATAGCCTGCATCTGTCAGTTGATTTACCAAATAACCGCCTAAAATACTTTTTCCTGCTCCAGGACCTCCGCCAATGCCAGCTGTGTATATTATTTTCATAGTTAAAGGGATTTTGCTTTAGGTAATAAAACACTATTTTGGAAGGTAAGTCAAGAATGCCAGTTTCGAAAAACGTATATACTTAAAGCTATGAAATACGACTACATCGATATCCACTCACATATGAATATTTCGCCGCTCGCTGATGACCACGAGCATGCCATGGCGCATCTCCGAGAGCATCGAGTCGGTACAATTACTGTCGGCGTAGATTACGAAACTTCAAAGTCGGCCATACACCTTGCCGAAGCAGAGGAGCTTTGGGCTACTGTCGGGCTTCATCCGACTGATAATGACAAAGAAGTCTTTAATTTTGATGCATACAAAGCACTCGCGCAGCATCCAGAAGTGGTCGCAATCGGCGAATGCGGATTGGATTATTTCCGAAACCAGGATCCTGAAATGAAAGTAAAACAGGAAGCGCTCTTTCGCCAGCACATCAAACTTGCTCAAGAAGTAGGGAAGCCGCTCATGATTCACGCTCGTCCGAGCAAAGGAACCATGGACGCATATGAAGATGTTCTGAATATTTTAGAAAATATTTCTGAAGCCCCCAAAGCAAACTTCCATTTCTTTGTCGGCAATGTAGAGATTGCAAAACGAATCCTCGCAATCGGCGGCACAATGTCATTCGACGGACCAATAACATTTACCACTGAGTACGACGAAGTACTCGCGTTCGTGCCGCTCGAATCCATGCACGCAGAAACAGATGCGCCGTTTGCAGCACCCGCACCATATCGAGGCAAAACATGTGAGCCTTGGATGGTTGTCGAAGTAATAAAAAAAATAGCTTTGATAAAAGGATTGCCATTAGAAAAAGTTGCTGCGCAATTGCGCGCAAATGCCACTGCGTTTTTCGGCATCTAATTTACTGGCATACCAATAAGTCATTTGCCACATATGGCACTAAACAGGATAGGCGCGAAGCAGTAGTTCTCCTGGCGCAGTTTACAAGCCAGGAAACTACTGCGGCAGCGCTCTCCCAGGAAATTATTCCATCCTTTACAAATAAGGTTTTATCTGCTATATTCTTCATATCTCTCGTTTGTCCCGGCAATTGCGCATGGGGCACATCAGTCCACAACGAGCAGACCTGAAGCTTTAGCCTCAGGCAATCTAATATTACTTTTGTAATGTAGATCAGGCGGGACTGCCTGGTTTTTTTATTAACATAGTAACAATACTATATATGGCAGAAACACAAGAAAAAGACGGACGCATATACGAACTTGCGTACCTCTACGTTCCACTTCTTACAGAAGAAACAGTTGCGGCTTCATACGGAAACCTCAAGGCACTTCTCGAAAAGCACGGAGCGCAGTTCATCGGTGAAGAAACACCAAAGATGATCGAGCTCGCATACCAGATGAGCCGAATCATTGAGAACAAGAAAACATGGTTCGACAACGCTTACTTCGGATGGGTAAAATTCGAAATCGAGCCAACCGAGATTGCTCTCATCGAAGAAGTCTTGAAGCGAGATGAGCAGATCATCCGATACATGACTTTGAAGACAGTTCGCGAAAGCACTATGGCTTCAAAGAAGCCAATGCGTGAATACCGAAAGCGCACTGGAGACAAAGTTGAAGGAGGCGAAGAAGCTCCAGCAGCTCCAATGAACAAGGAAGAAGTAGACAAGCAGATTGACGCTCTCGTCACCGAATAGGTATACTGGGAGGGTACTCATAGCTATATCAATTAAGTAATCAAACAACGTATGTACATCAACAAAGTCACTATTTTAGGAAACCTCACTCGCGATCCAGAAATCCGAGCGCTCCCATCAGGGATCAAGGTAGCAAGCTTCTCTCTCGCAACGAACCGAACCTGGAAGGACCAGAGCGGCAAGAAGCAGGACGCAACCGAATACCACAACGTGGTTTCATTCGGAAAGCTCGCAGAATTGATAGCTCAGTATTCAAAGAAAGGAAGCTCACTCTATGTAGAAGGACGCCTTCAGACACGAAGCTGGGATGACAAGGTTAGTGGCGAAAAGAAATACCGAACAGAAATCGTCGTCGAGACATTTCAGTTCGGTCCACGTCCAGCTGCTCCAGGCAGCACAGACGGTTCAGGAACTCGCGTATGGCGCAAGGAAGATGATGCAAAGAAACCCGCAGGTGGCGCTCCATCAGAGGAATCTGACGGAATGGACACTATCGAATATCCAAGCGAAGACATCAACGCCGAAGACATACCGTTTTAATTTATCAGTTCATAGAACGCATCAATGAAACAAGATTATTTCAGCTCAAACAACGTCAAGTATATCGACTACAAAGACACCGATATCTTGAAAAAGTTCATCAATCCTAACGGCCGTATTTTCTCACGAAAAAAGACAGGCGTTACAATGAAGAACCAGCGCAAGCTCGCGCTCGCAATCAAGCGCTCACGATTTATGGGACTCCTCCCATTCGTCGCGAAGTAAGACGATAGCAAGATCGCAATAAAAAACCCTCTCATGTGAGAGGGTTTTTTATTTATCAAGAAATCATATATACTTTATATATAAACATAATTGCTTATGTGTATTTACTAGTAATTTTTTATTATATGGACCCACTTGATACCCAGCCGCAGCCACCTATTACTACAGTTCCTGTTGAACCGAGTAATGCAAAATGGATCGTTCTCGGAGTCATTGTTATTATTATAGGCATAAGTGGGATTATTTTTGCCCAAAGAAAAAATATGGTACATCAAAATTCAGAAAATATTAAAGCCGAAGAGGTTGTTGCCGGTAATCCCGAAAAAGAAGAGTGGGTCGAATATACTCCTGGGGCTGAAGCAATACAGGAGATACGAAGCGCAGTACACAAGCGAATGGCGGCTTTCCAAAGCAATGACCCTGAGCAGTTTAAAGCTTTCATGAGGGAGGTGATCCTCGCTCATCCACGCATTCCCCAAGAGGAAAAAGACAAGATTCTTTCCGAACAGGCGGTGGTCTCCAAAGAGGAGGCGGAGTCTCAGGCAAAATTTTGGTCAGCAGGATTGGGTTCGGCTGAGAAATTAAAAACGCTTCCAGAAAATTTTCTGCTGTCGGAAAAGGAAAAGGTGCTCTATTACAAGAAGAGGGACACACTCAGTCTCGTCCTGTCTTTTGAAGATGACGACTCTGTTTTGGCTAAACAAGTTTTTATGGAATATGTGAAAACTGGTGATGGAAAGATCGTGATTCTTGATATAAAAACTAACTAAATTAATAGACCCTCACATTATGATTGAAATAACTTTGCCAAGAATCGGTGAAAATGTAACAAGTCAAATAAGAGAGAGTTTTGAGAAGTCAAAAAACGGGCTAATTGTTGTTTCTAGTAATGACCGAAATTGGAATGACTATATGGTCAATGTGGTTATTTCTGAATTGCGTAACGGAATATCTTCGCTTGAAGATTGGCATGAGAAAATTGTTTTAGTAAATGAAGACGAAAAGGAAATGTTCCCATGGCTAAAACTGACTGATTTTGCGGATGCTGAATCAGCAGATATAGTATATGTAGGCAATATTCGCAGCCCAGAATTGACCAAAGATACTTTCGAACTTGCTAAAAAGACTAAAGTAATAGGGTACGCGCTCACATACACGGCCGCTGATTTTATCAGCCGGGCTCAAGAATTTGGAGCAACAAAAGAAGACATCGATACAAATCTCATTGCTGTAATCCAGCAAGAACGTGACATTGCATGAAAAATCTCAAAAAACATTTTAAATTGATTATTAGACTTTGTTTGCTTCTTATTGCTGTTGTAGCCGTCGCTTTTTTCCGCGGGGATATATTGATGAGAAATAACAGTCCAGTTGTTTCATCTGATTGGGAAGGAACTTGGATAATGGATCGAGTTTATGATGATTTTAAGTTGCATAATGTGCTTACCATTTCACAAGTAGGTGCAAATAGTTTTGAATTTGATCTTGAATATCAGGAAGTGAGTGGCGGATATGAAGGACATCCTTCAGAGGTTGTAACTGGGCACGAGAGCTCTGAGTATTTCCACGGAGATTTGGAAGTATCTGCCCAAGAGGTGACGATGACCTATCGATTTAATACGGGTGAGAAAAATGTCGTAAGCACGTTTGTGCTTTCAAATGACAAAAAGTCCATTGTTTTTGATATGGATACTTGTCCAGAAATGCCGAGTTTTACTCCTGATGGATGCAAAGTATTGCAATATACAGGTAGATATATTCGGCAATAAATAATGAATAAAAAGAGCGGCGCCCGAAGGGCGCCGCTCTTTTGTATTGTCTATAATTACACTCGCTCGTAATATTCTCCCGTCTCGGTATTTACTCGGATCGTTTCTCCTGCTTCGATAAAGAGGGGAACGTTCACGACTGCGCCGTTTTCGAGCGTTACAGGCTTGTTGCCGCCGCTTGCGGTGTTGCCTTTGATCGCTGGAGGAGCGTCTTTGATAAGGAAGTCCATTTTGATCGGAAGCTTGATGCCGATAGTCTGTTCTTCTCCGTCGTTATCAAAAATGAGGGCGGTGACAACAGTGTTGTCTTTGAGGAATTTTACTGAAGTGCCAATAACTTTTTCATCAATCTTGAATCGGTTCTTTGGGTCTTCGATATCGCAGAACCAGAATTCGCCGCGGTTTGAGTAAAGGAATTTGATCTCGCGCTTTTCGATGTCTGCTTCTTCTACGGTGTCTGAACCCTGGAATGTTTCATTATAAGTTCGTCCGCCAACCAAGCTCTTGAGTTTGGTCTGGTTCTGCGGCTTGCGCTGCTGAGTGCGGGCTACGTGAGCTTCAAGCACTTCGCATGGTTCGCCGTTATAGACAATGATCTTGCCTTGTTTAATTTCGTTGTATTCAAGTAATGCCATACTGTATCTCCTGATTATTCCTTGCTAATGCCTTGCATTCTAGCCGAAAAAGGATAAAAAGTCCATAAAAAATCCCACTTCTACGTAGAAGTGGGTAATTTTGGTAATGATGGATGTTGAGAAGACAGATGGTTAATATCAGGCGCGGCCGAAGCTATCGGTCGAATTTCTGTTGCTCGATATATGCATGCTGTAAAGGGAGGAGTGGAACCAATTCGCTCAAGGCTTTTATATGCCAGCTTCTGTTCTGGCCATCCTGTACGGAATGTATCCCCGCAGAGGTTTTCCCAGTGAACGAGTGCATGGCCATGTTCTGTGAGCATAATACCGCAGCCGTAAGCTTCGTTCCAAGTTACAATTACGCCGGTGTTTGCTTCGTGGTTTCGTGGAGTTTTTTCCTGTGGATGCGGAAGTAAAGATGCTTTGATGTCGTTGAGGAAATCTTTTGCCAAAAGGTGCTTTCCGATATTTTGATACCAAGATAAGCCTTTTACTACAAATTCTGCTTCCGAATTGATATAAATGTTCCCTGAAGCAATTTTTTGAGTCCGCAAATATAAGATTCCATGTTGAATTACGACGGACGTTTGCCATACTTCAACTGCTCCTGAGCGCCAATCTATGGCTGACATGCAGATATGGTTGGCTTCATTTTTCGTACAGAGGGATTTTGTGGTCCCTCCGATAATTTGTATGGATCTCTCAAAGTAGATATGATCCTCGGTCCTGTGTGATTCTTCCAGGGTTCCTATCTTTTGAGCATTGCCGTTAGTTTCAAAAAAATACGAATATATCTTTTCTGTATGTATCGGAAGTCGTACGATGGGTACCTCAAGCTGTATTTTGATATTCTTCATATCTGTCAGCATAAGTGGATATTGGCCATCGTTCGGTCCTGCGATTGTTAGTGGTCCTTGCAACATAAAGCTGTGAAATGGCGTCGATATGCGTCTTGATCCCATGATTGTAGTATTTATGTCAAAAAATAGGTCTCAAGCGAATAGTACAGAGAGCAGAGGGGAGAGTCAAGCAGTTACTTGACATAGCATGCACATATCATGTAATTGGAAAAATTTAAAACTATGCAATATTCAGCCTATCGTATTCAAGAGGAATTTTCAGGATTATTTTTATTTTTTAAGAACATAGACCTTGTTTTGAAAAAACCCAACTCGGTTAGCGAAGGGCTCGGTTCTATGAATCTGCTTTATGTGTGGCTTATGGTGCTTGATACCAGCGAGTATCCCGTATTGTTTGAAAAGGCATTTACGCTTGCATCGTCACGTAGTATTGCACCAAATCAGGCAGATGTTGCTTGCTTTAGAAAAATATGTAAAGACCTTGGATATTTCCTTATAACGGAACGTCAACTCACGTTGCAGATAGTTACCTCCACTTTAAATTTAAAGAATAGGTATGATTTGAATGCAAGAGCTATGGAACATTCTCAGGATGGACTTACTTCGGTGTTCAATGATTTTGATCCAAAGGGTTTGAATTATTTGCAGCAATGGAAAGAACTGCCGATTGTAAAAATGACGCCACTAGAGGTGAGCATATATGCGAAGTATGTTGCAATTACACGCGATAGAATTCTTCCTCAAATGCTACTTTTTTGGGGAAAGCTTGAGCCGTACTTTAGCAACACAGCATTTTACGAATCGTTTTTGTTTGAAATAAAAACGATTCCTTTTGAGCAAAATTAGTTTCAAAAAACAAACAGATGGAATATACAAAAACGCCCGAAGGTCAACTTCGAGCGTTTTTTTCTTGGTTATTCTCCAGCGCTTGCAACCTGGATTTCTCCGAATCGCGCGCGGATTTCTTTTTCGAATTCTTTGACGACTTTAGGATTTTCTTTGAGCCAAGTACGAGTTGCGTCGTAGCCGCGACCCATAGGGATCTTTTCGCCTTCTTTGTTTTTGTATGAGTATGATGAGCCGGATTTCTCAACGATGCCGAGCTTTTCTCCGAGAGCCATCATTTCGCCTTCACGTGAGATACCTTCGCCATAGATGATGTCGAACTCAGTCTGTTTGAATGGGGCAGCCACTTTGTTTTTGACTACTTTGACTCGAGTTCGTCCTCCAACTACTTCTTCGCCTTTTTTGATCTGGGCGATGCGACGGATGTCGAGACGGACTGAACAGTAGAATTTGAGAGCTTTTCCTCCTGGTGTTGTCTCAGGGTTGCCGAACATGACACCGATCTGCATGCGGATCTGGTTGATGAAGATAACAGTTGTCTTGGAACGAGCAACGATAGCTGTAAGTTTACGGAGAGCTTGTGACATGAGACGAGCTTGTTTGCCCATGTGCTGCTGGCCCATATCGCCTTCGATTTCGTCTTTTGGAGTGAGGGCTGCTACAGAGTCGATAACAATAACATCGATCTTGCCTGAGCGGACTAATGATTCGCAGATCTCAAGACCTTGTTCTCCTGTGTCTGGCTGAGCAATGAGGAGTTCGTTGATGTTTACACCAAGGTTGCCTGCGTATACAGGGTCCATTGCGTGTTCTGCGTCGATATATGCGCAAACACCGCCCGTCTTTTGAGCTTCAGCGACAATATGAAGAGCAAGAGTTGTCTTACCTGAAGATTCTGGTCCAAAGATTTCAATAATTCGTCCTCGTGGAACTCCGCCTACACCAAGTGCCATATCGAGTCCGAGGGAACCAGTAGGGATGACGTTGATGTCCACTTTTGGAGCATCACCAAGTTTCATGATCGCGCCTTCGCCGAACTTGGTTTGAATTGACTTGATAGTCGCTTCGATTTCTCCGCCCATCTGTTTCTTTTCTTTTTCTTTCTTTTTAATCATAGCGGTTTAAAAAATATTCTAGTTGATAATTGAGGTAAGTTCAGAAGATTCCGGTGGTGGAGGCAGGTTTACCGCAGTGCGTGATGTTGCAGTGTGGTATGTATACAATGTTTCGCTTTTTGTTTTTCCAAATGAGTTGGTTGAGGAAACAGTGATGACATTCAGGCCGGGGAGAAGTGCAATTGATTCTGAGAAGGATCCTGATGCATCCATGAGAGCCGTTCGTCCGTTGATGGTAACTTCTTTGGCATGTTCTCCGACACCGGAGAGATTGAGAATAGGAGATGCCGTGCTGTGTTCAATCGGACTTACAGTTAAATGAGACCCGAAAATGAGATTGCGTCCTTGATATAAACCAAAGGAAACAAGCACTATCAGAAATGCTAATCCACCTCCGATTGTAAGTATTTTTTTTAAATCTTCTCGCATATTCTCATGTTTCGCCTCCTAAGAGACATGTCTATTATCTCACTTTTTTAACTACAAAGCCACTTGTGGATATCTTAAAATCTGTCCTTTTGGGAGCCTGTATGGAGGCTAGATTATCCTATATTATCCACTGGTTTTTCAAGGACTTCTCGTGGTTTTGCTCCGTTGCCAGCACTGACAATTCCGTGTTCTTCGAGCATATCTATAAGACGGGCGGCGCGGGCGTATCCAATACCGAGTTTTCGCTGGAGGAAGGAAGTGGAAGCTTTCTGGGTTTCAATGACGATCTGGCGTGCTTCCTCGTACATATCATCGTCTGGCTCATCGCCGACTGAATCAATTGAAGCTTCAAAGATCGATTTGTCTGCAGAAATATTGCTGCCAGTGAGATTGAGTTCGTTCTGGATCTCATCAGCGTAATTATCAGCAAGGAATTTAACTACCTTCTTCACTTCGTCTTCAGAGATAAAGGCTGACTGGAGACGTTCTGGGGAAGACATTTCACCGCTTGAGTACAGCATGTCTCCGGCACCAAGGAGTTTTTCAGCTCCTGGAGTATCGAGAATAGTTCGTGAGTCGATTTGTGAAGCTACTTGGAGGGCTACGCGGGCAGGGATGTTTGCCTTGATCAAGCCGGTAACAACGTTAACTGACGGGCGCTGTGTTGAGAGAATAAGGTGAATACCGACAGCTCGGGACATCTGAGCGAGGCGGACAATACCTGATTCCAATTCTCGAGGGTAGGTCTGCATGATATCCGCCAATTCATCAATGATGATGACAATATACGGAAGCTTTTCGAGGCCGCCTTCTTTCTGGTCTGCGTCCTTGCCGCGTTTCTTGTTATAAGACTCAATGTCACGCACCGCTTCCTGTTCGAGGAGGTTGTAGCGTCGGTCCATTTCCTTTGCTGACCATTTGAGTGCGAGAATTGCTTTCTTTGGGTCGGTGATAACAGGAGTAAGGAGATGAGGAATCTTATTATAGAGAGTAAGTTCCACTCGCTTTGGATCCACGAAGATGAATCGGAGGTCTTCCGGGCCGTTCTTGTAGAGGAGCGAGGTGATGATTGCGTGAATGGTTACTGACTTACCGGAACCGGTTGCACCCGCGATCAAGGCGTGTGGCATCTTTGCAAGGTTAGCAACGATAGACATGCCGGCCACGTTTCGGCCAAGGGCGACCATGAGCGGCTTTTCTGCATGGCTGAATTTCTCATCAGCGAGCAGAGAAGCAAGTCCAACCATTGATTTCTCCTTGTTCGGAATTTCAATACCCACCAGTGACTTACCAGGGATTGGAGCTTCGATACGAATTGTCTTTGCAGAAAGGGCGAGTGCGAGGTCGCTTGAGAGACCGGTGATTCGTGAGAGTTTAACACCTTGCGCAGGCTTCAATGCATAACGAGTAATAGACGGTCCAACAGTGATCTCATCCATTTCAACTTCAATGCCGAAGTTCTGCAGTGTTCGCTTGATGATGTTTGAGTTTGCTTTGATGTCGCCAGTTCCGGGTTTGCCTTTGTCTGTTGCAAGCAATGAAAGTGGAGGGGGAGTGTATGCATGCGAAACGTATGGTTTGAGTTTCTTTTTATCAGAAATGAAATCTTCTTCTTTTGTTTCTGCGGCAACTGCTGGTGTTGGCGTCGGTGTTGGTGTAGGTTCTTCTTCCTCTTCTACTTCTTCAATCTCTTCTTCGACTTCCTCCACCTCTTCATCTTCTTCGTCATCAGCTGGTTGTTCGAGTGCGCGCTCTTTTGAGAAGAACATGCGGATGCGCGCAGCCATTCCTTCCCAATCCGGACGATCATTGAAGAGCACGAAAATAGAAATGATCAGAAGTCCTCCAACAAAAATAATTCCGGCATAGATGCCGAACAATTTCATGAAAGGCCAGAACACTGCCTGTCCGACAATTCCTCCGTAGTGGACATCAATTGATGCTGCATCAACGAGCGCAAGACCTGATGCGAGAAAGAGGAGTGAGCCAATAGTGTGCGTTACTGCAATTTCCGGACGCTCTTCTTTGAGCAATGAGATGCCGAGAAGCAAGGCAAGAATTGGAACCAAATAATAGCCAACTCCAAATAAAGAATCGAAAGCGCGGAACAGAACATCGCCGGCTGGTCCGGCGATTCCGAATGGTGCAAGGACGAACAGCAAAACGACTACGAAACAGGCAATTGCAAAGATGCTGTTTCGCGCTTCCATGGACAAATATGAGTCGCCGTCATCGCTCCGAGAGCGTTCTTTTTTGATTGGTTTTTTTTCTTTCGGTTTGGTTTTTTTTGATGTTTCTTTTGCCATGAAAATGATAGATAAGTAGGTAAGATATGCAACTAGAAATAGCGGAAATTCTCGGAATGTTTGCTACGCTATTTTACCATATCTGCCTGTGGAAAAGTATGAGGTTTTGCATCAGAAAATACAAAAAGAAAAAGTCACCTTTTCCGGTTTGCCTTTTCGGGGGCTGTCAGCTATACTCGCTCTATCAAAGACATTGGCAATGAAAGCCGGGTCGCGAAAGGAGTATAAAAGACAGCTATAAATTAAACTCAAACTATAATGGACACAAACGGACAACAGCAAAATAACATAGAAAAATATAGGGTAGATGGCATGTCCTTGAAAAACAAGATGGACAAGATTGCCGCAGCTATCCATATGGTAACGGACTGCATTGAGGACAACGAACCGATCCGATTCAAGCTCCGTTCTTTGGCTGTTGAGCTTGCCAGCGAGTCTCATGAATTTATCTACACTCCTTCCCGAGACCGAGGTTTTATCTTTGCCGACATCGAACTTGTGGCAACAGAAATCATGTCATTCATCAGCATCGCTCGCTCGATCCGTATCATCTCAGAGATGAATGCTGACATCCTTTTGCGAGAGCTTTCTGCTAATACTGAACGCATGCGAGCTTGGACTGAAACAGGGTTCTATGAAGTTGAAAATGGCGATCTTTCACAGCCTCGAACACCGGTCGCTTTTACGCTCAACGACTCTCATTTCAAAGCTGAACAAACACGACTTCCAGCATCTGAATCTATCAACCGAATACCGCAGACCAGCTTCGATCAAAAAACAGAAAAAAGTGTTCCAACTGAGAACCAGTCTAAAGGACAAAAAACAAACACTATGCCGGCTGCGATTAAAGTGAAGCATGAAGCAGAGGACAGCAAGAAGTTTGAAATGGCTGTGAAACTGAACCGACGTAATACTATTCTTAAGATTATAAAGGACAAAAAAGAGGTTACCATAAAGGACATCACCACATTGATTGCCGATGTCAGCGAAAAAACAATACAGCGTGAACTCATTACACTTGTCTCTGAAGGTGTCCTTAAAAAAGTGGGGGAGAAGCGCTGGAGCAAATACATGCTCGCGTAGTCTATTTTTGTAATAACTTAAGGTATCATCCGTCACCATATCTGTAATCCGATCTCATTCCTAAGTCTATATATTTATTGCTTTTTGGGGTGAGATATGAGATTATAAGGGTCTGATAGCTTCTAGCCCTTCAACGGGTTTTGAGGCTATCCGCGTTGGGAAATTTTTACGTTCGGACTTTGATAGGAACGAACAAAAAAATATTCTGACGTGATGGACGTGAATTATTCATAATTCTCTCATGAATAATTCACACAGGCGTGTCACGTTTTCGGAGATAGGAACCGGGAACATCGATACTGGCGCGCCTCGGATCGATCATTGAAAATTGCATATTGATATATTCTCCGTATCTTGGAGAAAAAAGATTTTACAGTTTTCTCTGTGTCATCCTCGGCATAGACGATGATGTTTGTTTCAAAAACTTTTATTATTTTTTGAAACGATAGGCGTCATTGGTGATTGGTCCGATAGCATCGCGTATGTCTTGCAGCGTATGTGATGCACGCTTTCGTTCTATACATATATATGTATGAGATGGAAGTATATCGGCCCTGTCGACAAGGCAGATATCTTTTTGGATCGATTCGTCGAAACAAAAAGGTTCAGCGGGTTTGATTTTTCCCGCTATCAAAAAACATCCGGAGCAAATACATGGTTGTGTCTTCTCTAATTAAGAAACCATTTCCATGTTTTGCATATGCTTGCCCGAGGCAAGCATAATGCACACTTTTACGTTGTCGAACGTAATACATTAAGTGCATATCACACAAATAGATTGATGTCAGAGATACTCTGATTTTATTATCCGTGTTCTCGCATCCTTTCTATAGTTTTCAAATTATTATGACTACATTCATCAAATCAAGCGCTGCTAAGGCAGTCGTAGGTTTGTTGGCTCTTGCGGTTCTCGCGATTGCATCTTCAGCATCAGCTGCATATACATTCACACAGAACCTCACAGTCGGTTCAAACTCAGCTGAAGTTAAACAGCTTCAGATGTTCTTGAACACCAACGGATTTACAGTTTCTACAACTGGTGCAGGTTCACCAGGAATGGAAAGCAACTACTTCGGAACAAAGACTCGAACAGCTCTCGCAGCTTTCCAGGCAGCTAAGGGTATCTCACCTGCAGCTGGTTACTTTGGTCCTTTGACTCGAACTACAATCAACGCTTGGGCAGGTTCAACAACTCTCCCAGCTGGTTGTACAACAGCTTCAGGATACAGCTCAACAACAGGTCAGCCATGTTCAACAGGCTCAACACTTGTTCCTGGCTGTACTTCAACAACAGGCTACAGCTCAACAACAGGTCTCTCATGCGCAGGTGGTTCAACACCAGCTCAGACAGGTCCTGTAACAGCTTCACTCTCAACAACTAACCCTGCTTCAGGCGTTATTGTTACAGGTCAGGCTAATGCTAAGCTTGTAGATGTCGTGTTCGCAGGTGCAGGAACAGTTAACTCTGTTACTCTCAAGCGATCAGGTATCTCAACTCAGAGCACACTTCAGAACGTATACCTCTACGATGGCGTTAATCGCTTGACAGACGGTTACTCATTCAACAACAACGGTGACTTGACTATGAACAACCTTAACTTGGCTGTTAATGGATCACGAACAATCTCAGTTGTTGCTGATGTATCTACAGTTTTAGGAGGTGCTTTGTCAGGTCAGACAATTGCTGTTGCTCTCACATCATTTACATCTGGAACAACTGTTTCATCTGTAAACGTTCAGGGTAATACAATGTCAGTTGCTGATGGTACTAACACTCTTGCTTCAGTCTCATTTACAAGCGCTCAGTCATTTGGCGGTGCTACTGTAAATGCTGGAACATCTTCATACACAGTTTACCGACAGGCTATTCAGGTTAATACTCGAACTGTCTGGCTTAAGGCTGCTAACTTCCGAATCGTCGGCTCAGCTCCAACAGGTGCTGTAGCTAACGCTGGATTGTTTGTTGATGGTGTCAAGGTTGGAAACAATGCTTCAATGACAATGGCAAATGGTACTAACTACTTGTCATTTGATCTTTCATCAATGCCTTTCGCTCTTACAACTGGTGGTCACACTGTTGAAGTTCGAGCTGATATCGTTGGTGGTGCTAACTACAACTTTACAGTATCACTCCAGCAGGCTTCAGATCTTATGATCTTGGATCCTCAGGTTGGAGTAAATATCGCTATTTCTCCATTCACTAGCTACGCTGGTGGACAGGTAAACATTGGTGCAGGTTCAGCTACATTTACAGTTGACCCAGCATTTAGCGCAATGACAAATGTAACTGGCGGTGCTTCAAATGCAGCTATCGCTAAGTTCAAGATTCGTGGTTACGGTGAAGATGTGAAAGTTACACAGCTTACAGTAACTCCAGTCTTGTCAAGCACAACACCTACACAGTCATGCCCAACAGCTTGCGGACTCCAGAATGTAACACTTTACTTCAACGGTTCACAGGTTGGTTCACAGCAGAACTGGACAACAGGTGCTTTGACATTTAACCTTGGTTCACAGCTCATCATTCCTGCTAACACAGATAGCGTTCTTGAAGTTCGTGCTGATCTCCGCACAACTGCTGGCGCTAACTACACTGCTGGAACTGTTTCTGCAAACCTCGGTTCAGGAACAGCTGAAGGATTTACTTCACACACTTCAGTTCCAACTCCTGCTGTTACTGGTACATCATTGACAATCCAGACTGGACTCCTTGCTGTTTCTGCAAACGCAGGCTACACAAGCCAGAACATCAGCCCTAATACTGCTGGTGCTAAGATTGGATCATTTGTTTTCCAGAACCAGAGCTCATCTGAATCAGTTCGTGTAACTTCAGTTCAGGTTGCTCTCGCTTTCACAGGTGCACAGAGCTTGACAAACTTCTCAGGTCTTCGAACTTCAGAAGCTTCTGGTTCAGGCTCAACTCCAGTTCAGCCACAGGCATCAAACACATTCTCAGTAGACTTCACTCTTGCTCCAGGTGCTACAAAGGTGCTTGATATCTTTGCTGATGCTGGTTCTGTGACAACTGGTACTATTGCAACAACTATCACTACTACTTCAATTGGTTCATCAAGCAACGTCTCACAGACAATCACAAGTGTTGCTGGTCAGACAATCACAATTGTTAGCGGTACTGTTGCTACTCCAACAGTTCTCTCACAGTCTTCAACTCAGTCACAGTACATCGCAGCTGGTACAACAGTTGGTACTACTAATGGTTCAAAAGCATCATTCAACTTTGTTGGAAGCAACGGTGCTTCAACAATCAGCGAACTTAAAGTTACTGTAACTTCTGGTACAGCTAACCAGACTCCAGTATCTTCAGTTACTGTTGGTGGTGTCACTGCTCCTGTAGTTGCAACTTCAACTACAACAGGTGATGCTTACTTGACTAACCTCAACATCGCAGTTCCTAACGGTGCAGGTGGTGCTAACGTTGACGTGTTCTTGAATTACACTGCAGTTGGTTCAACTGGTGTAACTTCAGGTACAACTGCTACTGCAGCTATCACATATGTTCGTTCAACTTCTGGTGGAACAACATCAACAACTACTCCAAACGTTTCAGCTCCAACTATGACTGTAGTAGCTTCAAAGCCACTCGTCTCTGTTAATTCAACACAGCAGACAGGTCTTATCCTCGGTGCTGAAAACAAGATTGGTGAAGTAACAATTTCTGCTGATGCAGCAGGTAACATTGGTCTCAAGACCCTTGTATTCAATGTTGGTGCTTCAGGTCTTAGCGCTGCTGTTGATATCAACGATACTACTCCTGTTCTTCGATCAGGTGGAGTACCGGTTACTGGTGTTACTTGTGCTGCTGGTTCTGCTACAGGACCAATCACATGTACTTTCACTGGTACAACAGGTGCTACAATCACACCTGGAACTCCTGTTACATACAGCTTGTTTGCTACTGTTAACAACTCAGCAGCTTCTGGTTCTACAGCTTCTATTTCAACTCAGGTTGATCAGAGCGGATTCCAGTGGGCTGATGTTGCTGGTAACAGCACAACACTCCGATCAGGAGCTCTTGTATACAACTTCCCAACAAATAGCTACTCAATCCGTCAATAATCTTCGGATTATCTAAGATTGATGGTTCCTTGTAGGAATTGTCAGATAGTCTGGCTGACTTAAATCGCCACAAAAAACCACTCCGAAAGGGGTGGTTTTTTGTTGTTAGGGGAGGTGTGGATAATGTGGGTTGCTAATTTCTGAGTTAGGGGTATACTTAAAAATATTAATAATAATTTAATGTTTTAAATATATGGAAAATAAAAATCAGACATTGTGGATTATTCTCGGAATCTTGGTTGTAGCGATTATCGTTGTGTTTGCGGTAAAGGGCATGCGCAAGGATGTTCCTGCAGACGGCAACTCAAATCAGAATCAGACAGAAACAACAGCAGGTCCAGAATCAACACAGGATACTTCTGGTTATGCTGCGACAACAGGAGGAACAGCGGTAACTATTGCGTATCAGGATGCTCTCGTAAAATACGCTGACCGCCGAATTCAGTTCAATGACATGTGTCAGGCAACTCCAAACAAAGTTACTTACAAGGACAACTCAGGAATCATGCTTGATAACCGATCAGCGACTACTCGATCAATCAAGATCGGTGCGAATACTTACTCAGTGAAAGGCTATGGTTTCCGAATCGTAACTCTTCCTGATACATACCGAGATGCGAGCCAGTATCTCGTAGACTGTGGAACTTCACAGAACGTTGCGACTATCTTGGTGCAGGAATAATATTCCGTCCGCACAAAATAAAAAACACCCTGGCGGGTGTTTTTTATTTTGTGCGGAGAATGGCTTCATTTTTGCTTTAGATGTTTTTTGTAAAGTTGCTGTAAATATATTCACAACTTAAAAACAATTCGTATGAAAAAAATCTGTATTCTAATTTTTGTTATTGCTGGTGCAAGCCAGGCGCGTTCTCAGGCTGGTGTTGTTGATTTTGGAAACAGTACTGGAATAGTGAAATGCAATCTGCCATACACGGGCGTAGTGAAATATTGCTCAGATGGGGGAAGCGTGTCATGTCAAAGTTCTGCGGTGGCAAGCCTCATATCTTCAAATTGGTATAAGAGCGCATGGTACGCAAATATTTGTCAGTTTAATTTGGCAAACCCCGGTGACACAGCCATAGGTACGGGTTCGGAGCTGCAGTTTTTGGCGGATGATTTTGCCGATCTGCGATTTCAAGTTTCAGATTTTAATTGCTCAAGTACCTTCAAGCTGTCATTCAAAATTAAGATTAATCGACCGTCGTCTCAGCATTACTCATATCCAAGCATCATGCTGTATTTTGGCGATAGAGCTTCTGCATATCTGGATAAGAATAAAACTCCGAATTTTTATAACAGTCCGTACCCAGAAGATACTGCTATATTCGGATCAATTAATTTCCGTTCAGACGGTTCGCTCCCGGGTGGCTGTAACGGTGCGGATGTTATGTGTGCACAGAGTACACATGGAGTTGGGATATATCCAGCCATGGCTACCTATGCTATGAGTCAGGGAGAAGTGCATACGGTGCAGGTATTTGCCAATACAGGTTCAAGCGACGAACCCTATGTCTCGCCAGGCGGAAGCTTCAAGGTCCTGCCGTCAAAACACTACGATTTGTATATTGATACTGTAATGGTATATGGGGTTTCTTTTCCTAATTACTATTACAAAGGTGGTTCGATTTCTGGCTTTTCTTGGTATATGAATCAGCCGAATTATTTTTCGCCAATCATTATTGATGATATAGAATGGTCGTCTGAGTTTTTCCCAGTGCTTTTGCCAGTGGAACTTTCACGATTTGATGTGGCAGATTGCAGCAATAACTTGCCATCCGCGTGTCTGAAGTGGGAAACAGAAACAGAATTAAATAACGAAGAGTTTGTGATTGAGCGGAGTACAGACGCAATTATGTTTGACACAGTAGGCTCAGTGCTGGGTTATGGAACCAGTACCGTGCATCGCACCTACCAGTACGAAGATATGGTTTCCGAGGGCACGTACTATTACCGGCTCAAGCAGATTGATTATGATGGCCACTTTGAATATTCGGATATACGCTTTGTGCGCATCCGGGAAAAACCACAGGAATGCAACATGAAAAATATTTTTCAGCAGAAAGATATTGCTTATCGGCTGTATGATATGAATGGCAGGGAAATGAAAGTGCTTTTTGACGATAGAGCTTTCATTGAAAAAGGAATGTATATTGTTACGATCTTGGATGGCAGTGAAGTGCGATGTCGGGGGAAAGTATGGATAGAATGAATGGAAGAAATTTTTGCGCGGATTTTGCCGAAGGCAAAATCCGCGCTTTTTATTGGCTGTGTCCAAGTTGACCGAAAGGGCAGATTCCGCTAGTATGCTCCTATAGCAATAATAATAAAAACAAGCATATGGATAAGGTTAATGCATGGTTCAGAAATAACAAGAATGTTGGATGGCTGATCGCCGGTATCTCAGTAGTATTGATTGTCGTAATTATTCTCATCGTGGCGCGCCCAGCAAAGAAGGCGAGCGAAGTCACTATTGAAACTCCAGACGAAACAGCGTTGGTTGCTCCAAGCAAAGCTCCGACATACACTGCTGCTCCTGTAGCAACAGCAACTGCTCCGAAATTGAGCTACGACGACGCAGTAAAAATGTACGGCACTCACCGCATTCAGTTCGGCGAAACTTGTCTCGCAACTCCTGCAACATCAGTGTTCAAGAAGGGAAGCGAAATCATGTTGGACAATCGTTCATGGGAAGCAAAAACTTTCACCGTAAACGGAAAAGCATATTCAGTCGCTGGCCAGGATTATGCAATTGTACCCCTCACTGTCCTTCCTGCATCAATGGAAGTGATGATTGATTGTGGAGCAATGAAGAACGTGGCTACTGTCACTGTGCAGCAATAAGCAAAAAAACGATAAAAGCCTGGCGCCGTAGGCGCCAGGCTTTTATGCTATACTGTATATATGTTCTCCCGACACCTCATCAAAATGCTCCTCGGCCTCGTCGGAATGGGACTCTTCGGCATTATTAGCCTGATCCTGATTAACCTCTATTACAAGGAGACAACGACGGACGTTAATGCTTCGGTAGAGCCTATGGCAAGCCAAGCTCGTGAGCGATAGTCGCTAACTTTACAGAATTAGCCTGCTGTGCTATATTGCCTTTGCCGTAGACAACAGGTGGGCATACCCATAAATCCTGTTTAGGTCGATAACGTAATTCTTCGGAAGCGTTGTCACGGAATTTTATGCGGCCTCTATGGGCCGTTTTGTGTTTTTAACTGAAATCTCAAATATTATGGCTATTACCAAATCAAAGAAAGTTGAACTGCTTGCAGGATTCGAAGAGAACTTGAAAGGCGTACAGTCAATCGTATTCGTACGATTCACTAAATTGCCAGTTAAGGAAACTATCGAATTGCGACGAGCACTTCGTGCAGAAGGCGTCGGTTACAAGGTCATCAAGAAAACATTGATGAAGCGCGTACTCGGAACCAAAGGCATCACAGGCGACATGCCTGACATCGCCGGAGAAGTCGCTGTTGCATTCGGTGTAGATCCAATTGCTCCTGCTCGATTAGTGTATGAATTCTCAAAGACTCACAAGGGTCAGGTTGAGATCATCGGAGGAGTGTTTGAAGGACGATATATGTCAGCAAGCGAAATGCTTTCTGTCGCAACTATCCCTCCACTCAATGTCCTCTACGGTCAGTTCGTCGGTTTGCTTGCATCACCTATGCGTTCATTTGTTGTCGCTCTCGACCAGATCGCAAAGAAGCAGCAGGCTTAAGCATTATTTATTAAATTAGATTACTTATTATGGAAGAAACAAAAGTAGAAGTACCAGCAAAATTTGCTGACCTCGTATCAAAGATCGAAGGTTTGTCAGTTCTCGAATTGAACGAACTCGTTAAGGTTCTCGAAGCAAAATTCGGCGTATCAGCATCAGCTATGATGTCAGCAGCTCCAGCAGCTGGTGCAGCAGGTGCAGCTGAAGAAAAGGATGCATTCACTGTTGTCCTCGCGTCAGCAGGTGAACAGAAGATTGCTGTTATGAAAGTAGTTAAGGAAGTTCTCGCACTCGGTCTTAAGGAAGCTAAGGACCTCGTAGATGGCGCTCCAGCTACTCTCAAGGAAGGCATGAAGAAAGAAGAAGCTAACGAACTCAAGAAGAAAATTGAGGAAGCTGGCGGTAAGGTTGAACTTAAGTAAATCCTTACTTTCTAAGCAAATTAAAAAGCCGGGCGCCGAAAGCACCCGGCTTTTTTGCTACCCCAAACCACCTTGGACAATCATCTTCATCCATGGTAGAAATAGGGCAATTAAATCCTATTACATCACGTGCCGCGCCTATAAGCAGAGCACATAAAACAAAAATTGTATGAATGAAAAGTATGCATTAATTTCCGTTTTCAATAAGGACGGAATCGTTGAGTATGCCCAAGAGCTTATCAAGCTGGGATACACTATTGTTTCATCAGGAGGTACTGCAACGCATTTAGCTAAGCACGGTATTGAAGTTATTGACGTTCAGGTATTTACTAAAATGCCGGCAATACTTGGACACCGTGTAGTTACACTGCATCCTGCGGTTCATGCTGGTTTGCTTGCAAAAGATACTGCTGAGCACAGGGCTGAACTGGAAAAATTAGGCTTCCCGTATTTTGATGTTGTGGTAATTGATTTCTATCCGTTAAAAGACGAGATAGAAAAAGATGGTGCTACTACGGAAAGTATAATTGAAAAAATTGATATTGGCGGACCAACCATGGTAAAGGCTGCAGCAAAAGGCGGACGTGTTGTAGTTTGCAATACCGAAGACAGACAGGCAGTTTTAGAGTGGCTGAAAGCAGACCAACCAAAGCGCGAGAAATTTATTCAAAATCTTGCAGCTACTGCATTCTCTACTGTTGTAAAGTATTATACTGACGCAGCATTATTCTATGCCGGTTTGAATTAAATAGACATAAGAAGATATAGTCAAATACCAGGCCAACCTTTATGCGGTTGGCCTGTTTTTATATGTTTTTTAGAACATTTTCACCTTTTGCAAAATCCCTCCAAGAGAGTATACTCACACTATGGAAAACCTCGGAAAACTATTCGGCAGTGCCGCAAAGGTCAAGATAATGCGATTATTTCTGCTTAACCAAGAACACGGTTTTGACGCAGGGGATGTGGCTGAACGAAGCCGCGTAACACCGGCAGCAGCCCGCCAAGAATTGAACTCTCTCACTGCGGCAGGATTCCTCAAAAAGAAGTCCTTCAGCAAAGAATGGACCGTCAAGCGCGGCAAGAAAGAAATCCTCAAAAAGAAGCGCGTACAAGGATGGTTCTTCAGAGCAGATTTTAAATACAAAGACGCGCTCCGCGACCTCGTTCTCGATACCGAGTTCGTCGACCTCCAGGCCCTCGGCAAGAAATTAAAAACGCTCGGCAAGATGAAGCTTGTCATCGCATCTGGCGTCTTTATCAAAGACCCAGAAAGCCGCCTCGATCTTTTGATAGTAGGGGATGAACTCCGCCGCCAGCCAATCGACACTACTGTCCGACTCCTTGAAGCAGAAATTGGCAAAGAACTCTCATACGCAGTTTTCGACACCGCAGACTTTCTCTACCGCGCAAACATGTACGACAAGCTCGTCCGCGATGTCATCGACCTCCCGCACGAAAAGATTCTCGATGTCGGCATCATGAACCAGATCCCAAAAGTTTCAAATAACTAACTAACCACAAAAAAGCCCGGAACACCAAATCCGGCTTTTTGTTTTCCACAACTATCTTTTAAATACCTACCAGGGCACTCGTTACTTGGTATAATTATATCAGTACTTTAAAGCGTCGAATCTTTAAAGCCATTAATTACGAGTAACCGCGCGGCCACGCGCAAAAAACAGTTATGTTATTACAATGGGCACAAGTGCTTACGCTCTCACTCCAGAATCTCTGGACAAGTTTCATCATGTTTATCCCAAGCTTCTTGGGAGCAGTCATCATTTTTATAATCGGATGGGTAATCGCTGACATCATCGGCAAGGCAATCAAGCAGGTCTTCGACGCCCTCAAAGTTGATCGTCTCTTTGCAAGCGCAGGAGCAGAAGAAGTCGTGCACCGCGCAGGCTTCAAGTTTTCAGTAGGAGGATTTATTGGATGGGTTGTAAAGTGGTTCATCATTATCGTGTTCTTGATGGCATCACTCGAAATACTTGGACTCACACAAGTTAACTTCTTCTTGCGAGACGTAGTTCTTACATATCTTCCAAACGTTATTATCTCAGCATTCATTTTGCTCGCGGCTTCAGTCCTCTCTGATTTCGCAGCTCGCATCGTTTCAGGAACAGCAAAGGCTGCAAACGTACGATCAGCAGCAATGCTCGGAACAATCGTAAAATATGCGATCTGGTTCTTCGCAATTGTCATGGCGCTCGCACAGTTGGGAATTGCGTCAGATTTCATGTATACGCTTTTCACAGCTCTTGTCGGCGCACTCGCACTCGCGTTCGGACTTTCATTTGGTCTCGGCGGCCGCGATGCAGCAGCACGAGCTATCGAGCACTTCCGTTCAGAAACACACTCAGAGTAACTACACACTCAGTGTCAGAAAGGGGGCGCAGGCTTTGCCTGCGCCCCCTTTCCTTTTTCTCATATCTTGTGTTATAATTTACCCATATGAAAAAAAGCATTCTCCTGGGTTCCGTATTGTCCCTCGCGGCAGGTATTTTTATCGCATCACATTTTACAGATATCACGGTGAATGCCAGACTACTTACCGCTCAAGTTATCGGAGCATTTACGAAAACTGATCTTCCGTACAGCATTGTGCAATCAAAGATAGACCCAGAAGTTTTTACTTTTAAATATCCTATATTTGCAGGAGTGAGCCTCGAAAAAGGGCAGAAGTACTTTGATATCGCCATCCTTCCATTCGACGAACAGGCAGTGCAGAAAGCAGCTATAAAAAACAACATACAGATGAATTTCGGTAGCTTGCGTGATGCCTGGGGTTATCCAGTACATGAAAATGCGTATATGAAATTAGGCGCTTCCGGCATTAAAACTGAAATACCGACCAAAACCACGACACAGAAGACTAGTTTGGGAAATAAAATCCAGAATTTCTTTGTTCCCGTTGCTTTTGCCGCCGACGCAAATCCAAGTGTTCCAGGATTGGTAAACTGCCGGGCGAACACCGGAGTCACTGGATATTTCGAAGCATACTTTGAAGATGTTGCAGTGCATAACAATAAGGGATACGATCATCCAACCTTTGGAGCTGCTCGCCGCAATGCTGCTTGCCAAGCCCTCCAGGATTTGTCGGTTTTGATAAAACTTGATACTACTACTATTACTCCCGATATTTTGTTCCAAGTGGATCCAGGAAATATTCCAAACAACGCGCTTGCTGCAGCGTCTACTTATTATGGAAATTATTCCAATGGTACTGACGATGGTTTGTTGCATAAGCATATTATTTCACGCATAGACCCTACGCCGGTACTTGGCAGATTCGATGCCTTTATCATCACGAACTTCGGTCCAAGCATACAATGGGATACTGATTCAAGTTTGAATGCAAATACCTACAGCCTTTCGACTGTTATTACTCACGAAGCAATGCATGCACTCGGTTTTGTCTCGCTTCTTCCTGCGGTCATTCCTGTAACAAACAGTATCCATCCGTACAGTACTTTTGATTCTGGACTTTCTAATAACGCCGTTGTTCCACGCACATCTTTTTTTAATGCAGTCACTCGTGTCCTTCAAGTGCCAGTCGGTGCTCCATCTCCATGGTTTACTACCAATGCTGCCCTCTATCAAGGACAAAGAAATATCATAAGTTCAGGGCCTGGGCCGGTAGATCCTGTGTATAGTCCTGCATCATGGCAGCAAGGCTCATCGCTTTCACACTTCGACATGGCTCGTTCGAGCGGACAGAGTTATGTTATGAATCCGACGACTCCTCCTAACACAGTGCAGGTACTTCATGCTGATGAGAAAGAAGTGCTTTGTCAGCAAGGATATGCCGTACAAGGACTAGCAGGGTGCGATGTCCCTACGCCAATTGCAAATGATGACTTTGGTTATCTTGGTAGTGGGGGAACGCTAAATCCCGCTTGTATTGATGTATTAGCAAACGACACATCGTTTACGACAGGTACATTGACCATGTATTCTTTGCAGGTTAGTACAGTGCAAGCTGGCGATACCATACAATATTTTAGTGACAGCAATTGTACTGGGTCAGTACTGTCTGTAGCCAATGGAAACGGCGCAAAATCCTTGCGCTTTACTCCAGGTGCCAACCAATCATCAAGAACTTTATTTTATACTGTAACCGACTCTGTCTCGCGTCGAATTTCTGCTCCTGCGCGTATATACCTTACAGCAAACAATGACTGCACCACCGATCCTGATGAATATGTTTGTAATGGGGGATTAGAGAATCCATTCACGATACCTCCTCCACGGTCTTCAGGGGTATCAGTATTTTATTGTGGGATGGTGAGTTATCCTGTAAATACGACTGTAGGAGCTGGTTGCAATGTTCCGTACTGGGGTTCGGCTAAAGGAAGTCCTGATCTTTATAGTTCACTTTTTCCTGCAAGTATTTCAACTACGTTGCCGGTAGGAGCTCTTAATTCTCCTAACGGGGGTTCTTCCATTGTGGGCAATCTAAGAATAAAAGGAACAGTGAACCCGGGTTATAACGGTGACTACATAGAAGCTGCTCAAGGCATACTCAAGGCGCCGCTTACTGTTGGTAAGAAATATCAGGTATCGTTTGATGTTATTTTAACAAGCATGCCGGATACCTATTCTATAGACCAGACAACAGGCATAGCTGCCAATGTTATATCCCCTGTAGGATGTATCGAGCTAGATACTACTGCAAATTCTAATTCGGTATACAGTTCAACGACAACGGCACCATATTATACTTATTGCCAGAATGTTCAGCTTGCCAAAGTAGGTTCAAGTCCTTGGACGCATGTAAGTTATACATTTACCGCGACAGCTCCGTACCAATTCTTGCGTGCATATGGAGACTACCAAACTATCAATAATTCAATTAATCTTTCCGGGAATTTAATAGATACGCAGGTATATGCATTTTTTGATAATTTTTCGATTAAGCCTGCAAGTAACACTTCTATTTCAGGTATTGTTTATAACGATCAAAACAAGGATGGTCGATTGAGTGGAAGCGAAACGGGTATAAATGGTGTTAATGTTCGGCTCTACAGCCAAACAAACACTACAGCTCCGCTGCAGGTAGTTCAAACAAGCAACCTCCCAGATCTTGGTAAGTATGTTTTTAATAACGTTCCAGATGGAAACTATTTTGTGGTTTTAGGTGATGAAAACTTGTATTCGCAGGTTACTCAGCCTGGAGTAAACAATATAAATGGATTACTTCCAGGGTATAGTCATATAAACGTAATTTCAGTTTCCAGTGGACACCCCGCGACTAATCTTAATTTTGGCGTAGCTCTCGCTGCTGCTATCGACGTCTGTCCGAATGTCGCAGGTGTACAAACAACAGTTCCCTCTGGGTACCAACTTACCAGTGGAAAGTGTTACCAGGTTGTTGTTTTGCCACAACAGCCAACACGAATTCCATTGCCGGTCTTTACACCTGGAACACCATCGCTTCCTGATCTTATCGTAGAGAACTTTACCTGGACTCCGACCAACCCTCGCGTTCGCGTCATTACCAATCCGGCAAATGAACCAAGTCCGAATACTAATTTCCAGGTTGCCGTCACAATCAAAAATATCGGCACTGCGCCTGCAGTTCTCCCGCAGGGAACCCAAGTAAGTATCAGCGAAAATGCAACAGTGTATGGTGCTTCACAAGTCTTCAGTACTCCAGTCACTATTCCTGTCGGTCAAACGTACACCATCATGGTCTACCAACTTTCTGTACCGAACATTCGCGCGACTGCACGAACATTTACACTGACTGCAA
>CAYVDC010000009.1:0-55834 GCA_964450735.1 uncultured Candidatus Saccharibacteria bacterium
GGACAAGTTTGACGCCAAGTTCTTTTGCGAGTGTTTCTGCTTTTGCTTTTGCATTGTTGATAGCTTCAGTGCGTGCCTGTGACTTGATTGAATCATCATTGTCGATGGTAAAGTTTGGACCATTCACATTTGTTACGCCAATCGCGCCAAGACCAGTAACGATAGCTCCTGCTTGTTCAGTCTTTCGAATCTTGACGCTGATTGTCTGGCTTGCAGTGTAGCCGACAAGAACATTTGTTCCGTTCGGTTGAGGACATGGCACTGTGATGCACATAATAGTCTTGGTCTGGTATTCGTACTTAGGATACGCATTGTAATCCTCAGTCTTAATATCCTTTTCAGCGATTCCTTGTGCCTTGAGATAATCAAGGGCTTTTTTTGCTGTCTCTGTTATAGATGACTGCGCTTCCTGCATTGTCTTTGCATCTTTGCTTACTGTGAAGCTAATAGTTGCAATGTCAGCTACAGCGAATGCCTCGCCCTCTCCTGAAACAGAGATAACATTAGTTGCGGTTGTGCCGCTGCCGATAAATTTGTATTCCTTGATAGCCTGCACTCCTTTGACGAGCAAGAAGATCGAAAGGATGGCGAGCATGACTGCGAACGCGCGAGCTACCTTGGGTGTATAGTCTCCAAATAATGGTTGCATATGATTTTACTTAATTAAACTACTAATATACTTATGGTGACGGGCGACCAAGCACTTTATTACACTATAAGTATAGCAAATTTAGTCACACAATGATGTAGGAAAATAGCAAGGGTTTGGTTACTCCGCGCGCAATGCTTCAATTGGATCTAAACGTGCAGCATTGCGCGCGGGTAAGACCCCAAAGATAAGTCCAATGACTCCTGAAACACCTACGCCAATGATGACGCCTGAAATTGGAACTATGAAATCCCATGCCATACCAAATGACTGTGCTGCTTTGGCAACACCGAACGAAAGCAGTATGCCGAAAACAACACCGATCACACCGCCAAGCAGCGTCAGCAATATTGCTTCGAATAAAAATTCATAGAGTATGTCATTTGGTTTTGCACCAAGCGCTTTTTTGAGACCGATTTCTGAAATGCGTTCAGTGACAGCAACATACATAATGTTCATTACACCCACTCCCCCGACAATAAGTGAAATAGCGGCAATAGCAATCAAAAGAAACGTGATAGCAGAGAGTATGGTATTGAACGTGCTTAGGTTTTCAGCTTGCGTCTGAACTTTGAAATCATCTTTGAGTGGATCATCGATGCGATGATTGTTACGAAGCGTTTCTTCAACATCGAGTGCGCTCACATCAGCCTTGTCCTTATCAATAAGTTCGACAACGCCGTAAAACAAGTGATCGATGCCAACTATCTTTTTTTGAAGCGTAGTTACCGGCATAAATACCTGCTCATCATCATTAGAAAATCCTCCGCTTCCTCGCGGTTCATATACTCCTACAACAATAAAGTTAAGATTGCCAATTCTCACCATTTTTCCGATTGGATCATTTTCTCCAAAGAGATCGACGGCGATATCATGGCCAAGAACTGCAACTTGCGCGAGGGACGTATTTTCTTCTTCAGTATATGGCCGACCCTTTTCAACAACCCCTTTATCAATATCAAAACGGCTCGCATCGGCTCCAAAGAGCATTGTTGATTTGCTTTTTTGTGAATATGAAACTATCTCTTGGCCAATAACTGCGCCGTATGCATTTCGTACGTTAGGAAGCCGTTTAATGTCTGAAATATCTTTGTTCTTGAGCGTATTTATTTGCACGGCTTGGCTTGCTGAATCCCCGCCAGATTTTGCTCCATTTGCGATTGCCTTGGTGGACGGAGGCACCTGTGTTTCGATCGTAAGCGTATTTGTTCCAAGCTGTGCGATTTGCGCATTGATGTAGCTTTTGAATCCAGCTCCAGCAGAAAGAACCATGATCACCACGGCAATGCCGATAACGATGCCGAGAATCGTCAAAAATGTTCTTGAGGGAGAAGCTCGGAGGCCTTTGTATGCTTGTTTGATATACAGATTCATATAATTACTCGTATCGGAGCGCTTCAATTGGATCAAGTTTCGACGCCTTGATTGCAGGATAGAGTCCAAATGTCACGCCGGTCAAAACAGAAACACCGAGGGCAAGCATGATTGCAACCGGTGAAATAATAAACGCCCAATCATATCCTGCATACCGAGCTCCAAGCGCGATGGCATACGAAACCGCTCCTCCGGCAAGTATTCCTGCTAGTCCACCGATTGATGTAAGCAAGATCGCTTCGATCAAGAATTGATTTCGTATTGCCTGTGGAGTAGCGCCGATCGCTTTACGAAGTCCGATCTCACGAGTTCGCTCAGAGACTGTAACCAGCATGATATTCATGATACCAATACCGCCCACTATGAGCGAAATACCTGCCATAAGAGCAAGGAACAACTGGAGTCCATTGGTAATGTTCGTCAAAATTTTTACTGCGTCAGCAAGATCGCGGACTGAAAAATCATCATCAGATTCGTTGCGGATTTTGTGCTCTTCGCGAAGCACTGTTTTGATATCTTCAATCGTCGGCTTCACATGCTCTGTAGTATCAACTTTTACTCTGACGAACTGTAAATGATTTATACCGAGTAATTGCTTTTGGGCGATCGCAAGTGGGATGACGATCTGGTCGTCTTGGTTTTGAAACGCAACTGTTCCCTGCTTGCTCATGACGCCGACAATGCGGAGCGGAACTTGTTTGATTTTAACAACTTTGCCAAGTGGATTTTCTCCGTTTGGGAAAAGCTGCTCATACACATCCCAGCCAAGGACAGTTACATTTGCACCCGTTGCTCCTTCTGATTGATCAAAAAAAGTTCCGTATGCCAAAGGCACATTCTGAACAACAGGAAAATCGGCAGTGGTTCCTGTAAACGAAGTATCTACGCTTTTGTTTCCATAAGTCACTGTTCCTGACCCGTTTGCAAACGGAGCAATGGCGACAGCGTTTGGAACGCGGGCCTTGTTACTCATTGCCTGCACATCGCGGAGATTGAGCGTAGTGATCTGAACTCCAAAGACCGCAGCCGGCGGACCAGACTCATCGCTTTTGCCAGGCAAGATGCCGATCATGTTTGAGCCGAGCTTGGTTATTTGTCCGAGAACGAGAGATTGCGCGCCTGCGCCGAGAGACACAATAATGATCACACCAGAAACTCCGATAATAATACCGAGCATGGTCATAAGCGATCGAGCTTTTCGGGCACGAAGGTTTCGAAAGGCGTAATAGATTTGTGTGCCGAGGTTTTTCATTATTTCAGTTAATGCAATTATTCTTCCTCATGCTTTACAGCACGGCGTCGCTTGGACACTTTCTCGTCAGAATCAATACGTCCGTCTTTGATACGTACAATGCGTGTTGCATGTTCTGCAGTAGCAAGATCGTGAGTAACGAGAATGATCGTGCTGCCTTCATCATTTAATTTCTGAAGAATAGACATGACGGTGGCTCCAGATTTTGAGTCCAAGTTTCCAGTTGGTTCGTCGGCAAAAATAACTGCGGGGTCGTTTACCAACGCGCGAGCAATGGCGACACGCTGTTTTTGTCCTCCTGAAATCTGGTTAGTCATATGGGACATACGATGCGAAAGCCCGACGGAATCAAGCGCTTTTTCTGCGCGGCCTTTTCGGTCGCGCTCGCTTCGCGTGCTATAGAGTAGCGGCAGCTCGACGTTTTCAAGCACTGTCGTTCGCGGAAGCAAGTTGAATGCCTGAAAAACGAAGCCGATGCGGCGATTGCGAAGATCAGCTAATTTTTCATCATCGAACCCAGACACATTTTTCCCTTCAAACAGGTACTCTCCAGATGTAAGCCTATCGAGGAATCCAATGATATGCATGAGCGTAGATTTTCCTGATCCAGATGGGCCCATTACTGCAACGAACTCCCCTTCTTCAATTGCTAGGTTAATGTCGAAAAGGACGGGTGTTGCCACTCCGTCATTTTCGTACGATTTATACAGGTGCTGGATGTCGATTAATTTCTTCATTATTATTTTGCGGTTGAGCTTGAAAGGACCACGATCTTTTGACCCGCTGAAAGTCCAGAGATGATTTCAGTGCCATCATCGCCCTGAAGTCCTACCGTTACTGGGGTTTCAACGTAGGCGCCTTTCTTTTCGTCGGTAACGACGCGAACAATCTTGCCTGACGTTCCATCGAGCACAGCGCGTGATGGGATCACCAATACTTGTTTTTTGTCAGCTGTGACGATAGTCATGTTCGCTGTCATGCCAGGGCGAACCGTAGCAACATCACCTTGTATCTCAGCTTTGATCTTGTAGTTCACTACTCCTGAAACAACAGTGCTTGCAGGATCGATGTGCGAAAGTGTTGCAGGATATTTTTGGTCTGGACCGAATGCATCGAGTGTAACTTCTACCGGCTGTCCGATAACTAAACTTGAAATGTCCGCTTCGTTGATGTTTGCTTCAAGATAAAGATGCGAGACATCTTGGAGAACCATAACGGCTTTTTGCGCTGTTGCGAGTTCACCAACCTTGATATCTACGCCTGTAATAGTTCCGTCAGCTGGAGCGCGGACTATTGTATCGTTATATGCAGCTAAAGCGCTCTGAACATGGCCTTGGGCTGAGAGAACATTTGCTTCTGCGGCCTCAACATCTGCAGATCGTGCTGATGCTTTTTTGTAATTAAGGTCTGCTTGTCGTGCATTTACTACTGCTTCTGCACTGGCAATTGCACTTTTCTCATTGCTCTGTGCAGTCGTGTATGCATTCTGTGCAGTGAGATACGTAGCTGCTTCAGTATTTGGAATTGTTACTACCCAGTTCATATCACTCATGTTAGTAAAACCTGTTGGGAAAGTAAGATACAGTCCCCGAACACCGAGCGGTATTGCGTTGGTGGTGATCGAAGTGCTTGCGCCTGTTTCAAGTCCTGAATAATTCATATATCCTGCGCTTCCCCCTCGTGTTGTTATGTAATACGTTCCTGCTTCTGTTCCTGTGTAAGTACCAGAGAGCGTCGGTGTATATGCAGGAGTAATTGAGCTTCCAGGAGCAGGCTTAATCGCAAGGCCGGCATTCAACATCGATCGAAGAGCATTAGCTACCAAACTTGCTTGGCTTATTTTTGTATTTGCGAGATCAACTTTCGCACCAGCGAGAGCAGTTTCGGCAATTGCAGTCTCTTCGTTTGTCGCTCCTTGAAGAAGTTTATTCAACGCAGCCTGTGCTGATTTCAAAGAACCTTGTGCTTGGGTAAGCGCACCGAGCTGGCTTTGGTTCGAAAGTGTTGCAAGGGTCTGTCCCTTGGTTACCTTGTCTCCCACCTTTACTTGAACACTCGAAACCATACCAGATGAAGCAAACGAGAGATTGAGATCGGTCGTCGAAGTTACCGTTCCAGTGGCAAGAACAGTTGATCGGAGATCACGCAGGGCAACTGTATCAGTTACCAGTGTCGCGGGTTTCTTGCCAGCGCTCAAGGCAATCAGAAGAATAATAATGACAACAACAGTAATTGCAATAGTTGTTTTCACATGTGTCTTGATCCAAGACCAGACGGATTTTAGTTTTTCGGTGATTGTATTCATATTAATTATGCGCAGCTAGAAGTTCAACTTTAAAGACAAGCGTTTCGTCGGGGCCAATTGATGCTCCTGCTCCACGGCTGCCGTATGCAAGGTTCGATGGAATATAAAACATATAGGTTGATCCGACAGGCATAAGCTGCAATCCTTCTACCCAGCCTTTGATGACCTGAGTTACGCCGAATTCGATTGGTTCGCCTCGCTTGTAGGAGCTGTCAAAAATAGTTCCGTCAATCAATGTTCCTTCGTAGTTAACCTTTACTGTCTGTGATGCTGTTGGTTTTGGGCCAGTTCCCTGTGTAATGATCTTGTACTGTAGACCGCTTGGGAGTACGATAACGCCCGGCTTCTTTGCATTTTCTGTCAAAAACGCGTTTCCTTTTTCTAATGCTGTTTGTGGTTCCATAGATGATGTTGATGAATTATTGTTAGTAACTGATGTTGATGAAGGCTCTTTTGTCGAGCTCGTTGTCGACTGACTAGTGCCCATGGCTTTATTTTCTGCCGTTGCCCACGAATCAGGGCCAGTCGTTGTATCATTTTTCGCAGGACGTGTCAGTGCAAATGCGATTATGCCGGCAATAAGCACGAAAACGATAATAATGCTTACAATAAGTTTTGTATCTGTTTTTGTTTCTTCCATATGTCTAAGTATACCATACGAGACGAGCTCAAAAAAATGATATACTTCGGGAATGCGCTCACCCATTATTTTCATTTTCTTGGCAGTCTTTTTAGCTCTTATTGGCGGAGCTTCTGTGTTTATTGTAAGCAGCATTCGCCAAGTACTTCCCATGAGCGCCCATTTTATACATTCATATCTATGGGTTCCATTCGTATTTTTCCCCGTTATTTTGGTGGTACTTACAGTAATCAGCAATCTCACATATATCGCATGGACGCGCCCATTTTATATTGTTTCTTCATTATGGTTGCCTGCACTTATCTATCTTTTCATAGGAGCATTGTTGCTGCGAATATATCTTGCACTTGGAACGAACCTGCAAATCATTCCAGCGCAGCTCTTTGCACTCCTACTTTCAGCAATCATCGTAATAGCAATGATCTATGGAATTTGGAAAGCCAATACATTTAAAGTAATTACCTCTGAAATAGACGCTCCAGCCCTGCATGAAGCTTGGCACGACAAAACAATCGTTCTGTTTTCTGATTCGCATCTCGGACTGACTCGGAGCAAAGCATTCATGGCCAAAATAGTAACTGCAATAAACGAACTCTCTGCTGATGCAGTATTTATTGCTGGAGACTTGATCGATGGCCCGGTATTCCCGTACGAACGAGACCTCGCTCCCCTCGCAGAGCTCAAAACAACCTACGGAACTTTCTATGCCGCCGGGAATCATGATGAATACAATCGTCAACAATTACAGTATCTCAACGCACTCAGCCCGCTCATAACAGTTCTCAATGACAAAAAAGTGCTCGTGAACCAGACGCAGATAATCGGAATCGAGTTCGCCGCTGAATCATTTGATTCAACCAAAGCTCGACTGACTAAAACTGGATATGACGCAACAATCCCAAGCATTGTCATTCTCCATGATCCCAAAAACGTGCCAGCGCTAGCCGAAGCAGGCGTGACTCTTTCATTTTCTGGACACACCCATGGAGGACAATTCTGGCCATTCACGTTGCTGGTAAATGGTATCTACAAAAATCTCACCAAAGGCGCCGCATACATCGGCAATCATGCGCATTTTACAACTGTTGGAGTTGGAACCTGGGGACCGTTGTTCAGACTCGGAACGCAGCCGGAGATCGTAATAATAAAAATTAAATAACCAATAAAAAATCCCTTCCTCGATTGAGAGAAGGGATTTATAGTTTCATACTAGGGCACTAGTTTATTTCTTTTTCTTTTTTTTAGTAAAGTAAAGAAATTGTGTACCTTTGTAGTACTGCGTGGCATCATCCATGCGATCACAAAATTCAACATGCCACATTTTGTCGTAGTAGGTAAGAAATACGCTACATATAGTTGCACCACCGGTTGAAGTTTCCAATAGGTAATTTGTTCTTTTTTTAAGCTCAACTCCTAATAGTTGCTTGCCCAGTGCTGGGTTTCTAATCAGCAAATACATAACCGGCAAAAACAACTTTTCCTTCATAAACTGGTAGTTCTTCGCATTTTTGCGAATAACATCATAGGTCAGTTCTCCAGGTGACTCATATACCTCAAGCTTGGGTAAGTCTTCCTGCAAGGTAATTGTTTGGTGTCTATTTGGTTTTACAAATCTCTGGTACGCAAGTGAATTGAAATCAATCGTATCGCCGTCCTGAAAATGTTCGCCAAATTTAAACGTTACTGTGGTGTCTGCGTTCTGCATTTTTATTTGCCATCTACTTTACTTGATGGGCTTTTTTGGTTAAGAAAAAACAATGAATTCCAAAAATACTTGAAATACATTGTTTTTTCTTAACATTTCTTAAAGAATATACAATATATATTATAGCATAGAAATATGCTATTTGTCAATGATACCCTTGTATTCAGTGACTAGGATTACCAAAAAATAATGGAGAGAGCTGTTCCAAACACAAGATAAAATAAAATATGAGGAACCAAAATGGCGGTAATATCATGGCCCTTTTGAGCAAACCAGCGTATGCTCACATAACTAATAACGAGTGCGCCGAGCACAATAATCCCCGCTCGAAGCGTTGGTTCAGTAATAAACAGCGGCACATGTAGCGCGGCAAAAGAGATTGAGAGCCATATCTGAACTTTTTTGTCCGACAATTGCTTCAAAAGAGTTACTAGCATCACTGCGATCACTAAATCCTGAAAGATAATTTCTACTATCTTTACTGAGCGAGCAATTAAATTTGCCGAAGGCATAGAAGAAGCAAGTCCGATGAGAATCAAGCTGACTACGGCGATTATTCCATATTTTGAAAACGTAACGGATTTGGTTGAAAGCGGCGTAAACTTTTCTACAAGTACAAATCCAAAAATGAGCCAGATGATATTTATGATCGGGTTTGCTGCATATGTCAGTCCTACTGGTGTAAACACAAAAGTTGATACACCCAAGATGAGAGCAAAAAGTGCGAACAATACCATAACCGTTGTAAAAGTTTCTGAAGGTATATGAAATAGTGATGCAATTCTTCGCATATATTAGCTATTCCATCTCGCAAAAATTCCACACGGAAGTAATCGCTCAGTTTTTGCTTCTTCGATCGAGAGCTCGCCGATTTCTATCTCTCCACCGTATTTTTCTACGAGCGATAAGAGGTTATTTTGGTATGCAATTGGCGAATAGCCTGAAGCGTATCCATTGACGAGGAAAAAGAGCGGCTTGTCGGAAAGTACAGCTTTGCACAGTGTAAGTAATTCATCGAAATTTTCTTCGATCTTCCATACTTCCCCTTTTGGTCCGTGGCCAAAGGCTGGTGGGTCGAGCAAAATTCCATCGTATTTATTTCCGCGCTTTACTTCGCGCTTAAGAAATGCGACAGCGTCATCGAGGATCCAGCGAATTGGCTTTTCTGCAAGGCCAGAGAGTTCCTGATTTTTGCGAGCCCATGAGAGGGCCATTTTTGATCCATCAACATGGCAGACCTCCGCTCCAGCCTTTGCACATGCAAGCGATGCACCGCCGGTATAGCCGAAGAGATTAAGTACTTTGATCTCGCGTTTCGAATTTCGGACAAGACGTTCCATCCAGATCCAGTTCTGCATTTGTTCAGGAAAGAGTCCGGTGTGCTTGAATGTCGTCGGACGAATTTCAAATGTCAGCCCGCCGAAATCAATGTTCCATGATTCAGGAAGCCGCTGTTTCTTCTTCCATTCCACTTCTTTTCCTTTGCGGATGAAAACCGCGTCGGCTTTGTTCCATTCCGAGTATGACAAATGCGGCTTCCAGAGAGACTGCGGATCAGGACGGAATAATACAAAATCGCCATAGCGCTCGAGCTTCTTGCCGTCGCCGCTGTCGATAAGTTCATAGTCTTTTTGGGGTGTGAGTTTCAGGAGTGCCATATTATTTTTTTATTTCAGTATTGCGGAGAACTCGGGCAAGTACCAATGTAATAACCACTGCAATAAGCGTAATCAAAACAGAATACAGGAGCTTTGCATCAAGCGAATCCCCTGCTCCAAAGATGGCGTGGAAAAGCGATTTGAGCGTGTCATCCCATGCAAGTGCCGTCGTAAGACCAAGTGATGCGATAATGAGCGTAATGACGCGGTTTGAAAATTGATCAGCAACAGCAGAGACCTTGAGCTCTTTCAAAAGCTCCTTAGTTTCCTCAAAGCTGATATGCTGCGATACTCCTTCTTTGTTTTCGTCCATATGCGGATACTATATCACAAAACCCGCCAGATGGCGGGTTTTGCTTGTTACGTATTCCACTATATATTATTCCGATTTTGCTTCTTTTTTGTCTGAGTGTCCGTGCGCATCTACTTCATACGCAGTATTCTGCGCTTCGAAGAAGTTGACGAGTTCGTACACGTCAGTCGCGCCAGTCATCCACTTTGCTGGGTTGGTGGCGTTGTAATGCTTCGGCATTCCCAATTCTTCGAGACGTCGGTCAGCGACGTATTTAACGTACTGGTTTACGTATTCAGCATTGAGACCAAGAATTCCTGTTGGGAACAAATCCTGGTTGTACGCTACTTCGAGTTCAACACCGTCGATGATAATCTGTCGGATTTCGTCAGCGAATTCTGCTGTGAGCAATTCTGGATTTTCTTCGAGGATGTTCATGATTAAGTTCATGCCGAACTTGAGGTGCAGTGATTCATCGCGGATAACCCAGTTGATCATTGAAGCGAAGTTGCGGAGCTTGTTTCGCTGTCGGAATGAAAGCACCACCATGAAGCCTGAGTAGAACCAGATACCTTCCATGACGATGTTTGTAGCAACGAGGTTTCGAATGAAATCCTTCTTGCCTTCAGCTGTTGTGATATCAAGCGTAACTTCTGTCATACGCTTGAGGTAGTTGGTGATGAATGCCTCTTTCTTGATCATTGAATCAGTTTCCGTGTGGATCTGGTAGATAGTATCGCGATCCATCGGGAATGTTTCGAGAACGTATTCAAAGGCTACACAGTGGTTCGCTTCTTCCCACATTTGTTTTGCGAGATAGAGGTGGCATTCCGGTGATTTGATATATGGATAGACACCAAGCGCGAGCGATCGGTTAACGATCAATTCACCTGGGTTAAAGAATGACATCAAAAACTTCACCGCATGTCGCTCGTCTTCGGTCATGTCTTCCCAGTCTTTCAAATCTTCTCCGAGCGGGATTTCGTGTGGGAACCAAGTGTTTCGAACTGCTTGGTTATACAGTTCATATGCCCACTTGTAATGCATGGGGTGCAGGCTTGTATCTTCAGGGGTGGCTTTTCCGATAAGCATAAGGTAACTCGTACGTTAGTGGTTTAAATAATTACTGACATCCATCACACAATAGTGCGTCCATCGGATCTTCCGGTCCATGAACCACTACTTTTGCCCGGTTCGGGGGTGGAGCGACTGGCTTAGCCTTTGCCATTTCTGAAAGCGGCATATATGAGGCTTTTGTCTTTGCTTGCTGCTGAACTGCTTGGGGCTTTGCTTCAGTAGCAGCGGCGACTGGCTGTGGCTTCTTTTCTTCTGCTGCAGCAAATACTTGGCTGAAGTTTTGGACAGGGCTTACAACCGTTTCCTTGATATCAACTTTTTCAACTTGTGTTGGAGTAGTGATTTCAACTTCAACTTCTGTCTGTTTTACCTGGAACAATCCGGAGAATCCTTTCTGTCCCTGGGCTGCTGATTTGTTAACGGTTGTTGTTGACTGCTCAGCCGTGTGTTTTGGCTTCATGTGGAGGTAGTACGTAGTCTTGAGTCCCTTCTCCCATGCAGTTGAGTAAATCTTCATGACATCGTTGATGTCTCGAGTCTCGAGGTACATGTTTCGTGAGATGGCCTGGTCTACCCATTTCTGAGCACGAGCGGCGATTTCAATGAAAGCGTATGGAGATGTTGAGAATGATGTCTTGTAGATATTTTTGACATGCTCAGGAATCTCAGCGATGTCTTCGAGGTTTCCGTGATTTTCGAGGATCTGTTCTCGAGTCTTGTCCCAGAGCTCGAGGGCACGGAGATCAGCGACGAGGTTAGGGTTGATCTCCAGGTATTTTCCTGAGATTTTGTTTCGTGAGAACATCTGAGCAAATCGTGGGTCGATACCTGGTGATGTTCCTGCTACGAGACCGATGTTTGCGTTTGGAGCGATAGCGAGCACTGTTGCGTTTCGAACTCCCTTGCGAACTTTTTTGCGGAGAAGATCCCAATCAAGTTCAGGAATTCCCTTTAAGCTTCCAGTTGGAATTGTGAGGGCGATATTTCGCTCAGTTTCGAGTTTCTTGATGGTATCAATTGGAACCTGTCCTTTTGACCAGCCTGAACCTTCGAAGTTCTTGTAGCTGCCGCGCTCTGCAGCGAGGATGGTGCTTTCATCAATAGCCATGTAGCTGATGAATTCAAATACTTTGTCAGTAAGATCGTGTGCTGCTTCGTCTTCGTATGAAAGTCCGAGCTGTTCGATCGCGTCTGAAAGTCCCATGAGACCGAGACCGACTGCGCGGTTCTCTGAGTCGGCTTTGATTGCTTCAGGGATTGGGAGCTTGTTTACGTCGATAAGGTTATCGAGCTGGCGGATTGAAAGACGAGCTGATTCTTCGAGACGGTGCCAGTCGATCTGCTTTGCAATAATGTGTTTTGCGAGGTTGATTGAAATAAGGTTACAAACAGCAACGTTTTCTCGGTTCTGAGGAAGCGTGACCTCAGTACAGAGGTTAGATGCGTGAATAGTACCTGTGTTGTTGTTGAGGGCACGTACGTTAATAGCGTCCTTCCAGGTGAGCCATGGGTGTGAGGTTGTTTCGAGGGAAACGAGGATGTTCTTGTATTGCTGTCGAGCAGGCAATTTCTTCCACATTTTGATCTCTCCCCGTTCTGCCATGTCGCAGTACTCCTGGTAGCGTTTTGAAAACGCAGTACCGTAGAGTTCGACAAGGTCAATAACTTCTTTTGGATCAAAGAGATACCAGTCTTTGTCTTCGCGAACACGGTTCATGAATTCGTCTGAGAGATACACTGCAATGTTCGCAGTTCGAGTTCGGCGATAGTCATCACCAGCGTTTTGCTTGAGGTCGATGAAGTCCTGGAAGTCGAGGTGCCAGTTTTCCATATAGAAACACAGAGCGCCTTTCTTTTTTCCTCCACGCTGAACAGCACGAACAGCTGAGTCGATAATATGCATGAATGGAATTGGTCCAGATGAAACAGTATTGTTTGATTTGAGAACTGAGCCGCTTGCACGGAGTTTGGTAACTGAAAGTCCGATTCCTCCTGTTGCCTTTGAAAGCATGAGGACATCTGAAACAGTTTTACCGATGTGTTCCATGTCATCTTCGAGCTGCATCAAGAAACAGTTTGAAAGTGAAGGTCGTGTTGTTCCCGCTCCGATGTTTGTTGAGCCTGCTGAGAGGTACTCAAGTCGTGACATCTTGTCGTAAAACTTGATAGCCCACTCAGTTGGATTTTTCTCTTTGAGAGACATGCCCATGGCAACACGCATCCAGAAGTACTGCGGTGTTTCGAGTGGAGACTGCTTTGAATCTTTGGTGAGGTATCGGTCCTTCATTGTTGAAAGGCCGGAGTATTTGTAGAGGTCGTCGCGTTCAAGCTTGAGGGCTTTGGAAAGCTCTTCGAGGTCAAATTTTTCGTTTAGGCGTTTATCGAGAAGTCCAAGCTCTACACCAAGGCGGATGTAGTGCTGGAAGTGGCCGCGGTGAAGCGTTGCCAATTCTTCCTTGGTGTCGTAAGAACCAAGAACTTTTTTGTAGATCGTTTTGATGAGAAGTCGTGTAGCGATCTTGTCGTAGTCGAGATCGTACTGTGCGTTTTGAAGCGCAGCGTTGATCGTAGCTTCATCCATTTCTTCTGAGGTAATACCATCGTACAGCGTAAGATGGGTCTCAGTAGCAATCTGCGTAACTTTTTCAATCGGATTTGGAATACCGTAACAAGCGTTCTCAATCGAACGATTGATGCGATCTGCGTTAAATGGTTCGCGCGTTCCGTCGCGCTTGGTGATGGATGTTGTCATACGACTTCTCGATAAACTATGGTAATAAAATTATGAATAAAGGTGCCTAAACGAGACCTGTCATCGGGCGTCAAAGACGGCACACTCTTCCGAGCGTTCCGTTAGACCTTTAAGCAGCCGCACAACCGATTTCGTTCCCTTATTTTAGCATAAAAAAAATATCAAATACCCTGTGGATAGGTATCAATTTCAGGCAAAGAACACGACACAAAGTCAGGGTCAATTAGGAGAAATTTTTAGGCAAAAACTGAATGAAAATATAAGGCTCTTTCTGCTGTTGACAGGATTACTGCAAGTAGTATGCTGAAATTAAATAAATCTTTAATCTATGGGTATAGCATTCTCCTTGGGAGTAATCATTGTCCTTGGTCTTTGGATATTTTTTGGATACATCTGGGACTATCCACTACGGAAGATTCGTGAACTATCACCCGCGAAGCTTCATCTTATGTTTGCTTGCATTCTGCCAATACTACTGCTCTCTATTTTCTTTCCGCAGTGGCTGTCAGAGATGCTGTCGAAACTGATTCCTACATCACGGGCTGCGCTTCGCATTGAAGCAGTTACACTTACAGGCACCCTTTCTTTTATATTTCAATACGCTTCATACATCCATGAGCAGGCATTGGAAAAAAATCACAAAAAAACAAACGCAACAGTGGTACGTTCACACCTTATTCTTGTTGTACTTTGTACCTGTATGATTGCCCTGTTAATGATACTATTACACAATGCATTAAGCATGCATTGGCTACCTGCTCTCTTACTTTCTGTTTGGCTTGGCACCTCAAGTCAAGTCATCATAAGAATTGAGACCGAAATATTTTCTGATGCTACCAAGCATTCACGAAAGAAAAAAACAGCTAAAACAAAATGAACGAAAGCCTTCGGCTTTCGTTCATTTTTCTTTTTATCCATTTACGAAATGCGATACTCCGTTCAAAATGTCATCGATGCTGTCAGTGATGACAAACAATTCTTCGTCCCACATATCGATATATTCAAATGGCTCAATATGATTTTTTACAAATTCGAGAATTGGCGACCAGTAGTCAGTGCCAAACAGATAAATTGGAGCGGGCGGGACTTTCTTTGTTTGGATAAGCGTGAGAAATTCAAAAAATTCATCAAGCGTTCCATATCCTCCAGGAAAATAAATAAACGCTCGTGATGAATATGTCATGATCACTTTTCGGGTAAAGAAGAAGTGGAAATTCATCGAACCCGTAACATACTCATTGAACTTTTGTTCAGATGGAAGTTTGATGCCGATACCAATCGAAATACCATCGGCCTCGCGTGCGCCTCGGTTTGCTGCTTCCATGATACCAGGACCTCCACCAGTCGTAACAACCATGCCGTGCTCTTTTGCAAAACGATAGCCAAGTTCTCGGGCTTTTTCATAATAAAAATCTCCCTCGGGAGTACGAGCAGAACCAAGCACAGTAACCATATTTGGATACTCCTTGATGAAATCAAATCCCTGACCTAGCTCTTCTTCTACAACGCAGAGCATTTGCTTTTCTCGATCTGACGGGGCGATGCCGCGGCAGATTTTTTTTATTTCCTCGGTTGTTAGACCTACAGTAGAGGTGGTTCGCACATCAGGGTTGGGATTCATATATGCATGAGTATATCATATCGCGCTTCCTATTTCCCGCTCGCTCTACGAAGGAGTTCTTGCTCAAGGGCTGCGGCAGTAGCAGTATCAAGAATAGGCAGATCTCCCCAGCTTTTTGCGCTGTGGGCGTCATTTGTACCGGCAGTTTCAACAATCACTCGAGTAATTCCCCATGTTTTTTCATTGAAAGATTGTGCGTGGTTTACCGTTTGAATTTGACGATATGGCATTGCAATCTCAGATTTTGAAATAAGGCCAGAGCTCACATGAAAAGCAAATTCATCAAACATAAAAGTGACGGAAGAGTATTGGATATACGAAGTAAGGACAATAAAAAGCAACACCAAGACTCCAAACGTCACAAGACCTGGTACACCATATGAGGAAATAAGCTTTGGATCAAACGGAATATATCCCGCTAACTGAGGACTGTTTACTATGAATTTTTCCAAGAATGAAATCGCGACGGCGATGATACCACACGCAATTACAACAGGAATAAAACGCGTAGTAATAAAGTAGATCAATACTTTTTTGCCTGGCTTGTAATAAAGACCATTCTCAAATGTAGGTTGCATATACAGCCATTATCTCCCGAATACATAGGGAGTGCAATAGTAGCACTATTTTTATTTCCTTTGATCAAATTTTTTCCTGTCAGGAAAGAGTACCCGCGCTAAACGCAATTCATTGTAGGTGTATTTTTCATTGAAGTATTCATGCACGGGACCAAGCCAAATAGTTTCAAGCTTTGAAAAAGCACTATGGATTTTCGGGAGGTCTTTTTCTAATGCTGGCGAAACATAATTAAGCACATCTTCGAGACTCAGCTTGCCTTCATCAAAGAGACGCTCAATATGGCCAAATATTGTTTGGTCTGAAAAACCTCTCTCTTTGGCAATATCCGAAATTTTCTTGCCAGCCTTGATGAGCTCAAGCGTCGCAGCATACGTATCCCCTTTTTTTGCTTTTGGTGATCCAACTGGTTTTGTTTTTTGAACTTTTTTAATTTTTTTCTTGAGGGTACCGCCGCTGCCGAGTATGAAGTTTTCATGCATCGTTTCGAGTTCAGGCTGAGGGAGTGCATTGAAAGCGGTACGAGCTGCTTCTGACTTTTCCTTGAACTCGTTATCAACTTCCAAAATCTCTGGATGAACTTGGAGTGATTTTTCATTCCATCCAAGAAGATACAATCCCTTGAGCGTTCGTACTCGCGAAAGCGCCACATATCCCTGGCCGTATTCAAATGACGCTGAAAGATCCATGACTGCAGCGTCCAAGCTCATGCCTTGGCTTTTGTGTACTGTCATTGCCCATGCGAGACGAAGCGGTACTTGCACAATGCGCGCGCGTACTTTGCCATTCTCTTCGATTGCCCATTCCATTGGTTCAGCGGTAATAGTTCGTCCATCGCGAGTCTCAACAACTGGATTACTTGAATACGGATCAAAGCCGATTACGATGCCGAGCGTTCCGTTTGCGTATCCCACATTGGGATTGTTTTTGGTAAACATCACCGCAGCACCCACTTTAAGTGTTAGCGTTTCCGGCGACAAACAACTTCGAGTAAGTGAAGCGACAAGCGCGGCAGCTCCCTCACCTTCCATTTGATATGTATGGCTGTCTGTCTGTAATTGGCCGAGAGCGCGGTCATTTAATAGATCAACATTCGCATTATGTGGAAATAGTTTTGGAACGTCTTCGGGAAGATCATCATAATGCGAGATGCGCGCAGTTAAAACATCAAAATGTTCCTCTTCTAAAGTGTTGGTTCGCAGCGCAGAAAGGAATGACAAAAAGATTGGGTCTTCTTGGCGGTGCTGTTCGTGCAAATAGCAGATAACTGGGTTGAGCGATTTCCATGCTTCAGAAATAAATGCGAATTTTGTTTGGCTGTTTTCTTCCCGATTGATAGGCGGCAACTGAAAAAAATCTCCGACGAGAATTGTCTGTATGCCCCCGAATGGCTCATCGCTTCGTTTGATCTCGCGACAAACACGGTCAACCATATCTAGCGTTGTGCTATCGAGCATTGATATCTCGTCGATGATCAAAACCTTTGTCTTGCCGACACGGCGCACAACATACTCGTTTGTCGCAATAGTATCAAGATCATGGTCACTCAAAAATTTCTTTATGCCGATGCCGCTCCATGAGTGAATCGTCATGCCATGGATATGAGTTGCAGCTATGCCAGTGGAAGCCGTAATAGCAGGCTCAATTCCATGCTCCTGTAAATACCGTACATATGTGCCGATGGTATAGCTTTTGCCCGAACCAGGCTCCCCTGTCAGATATACGTTCGCGCCTGTTTTGAGAATAGTAAGTGCCTCGGCCTGGGTCATGGAACCAGTATACCTCAAGAAAAGTAAATTTATACTGAAAACTTTATAAATTCTTTATCTCCAATTTGTATACTCCATACGCCTGCAAATGGCCTTATTAACTAACGAGCTTTCTACTCACCTGAAAAGCTCATGCAAATCTAGTATGCGTATACTTGTAGTAGAAGACGATGTGGAGGTGCGCCTCGCTCTCGTTGAAAATTTAAAGTCAGCTTCGTTTGCCGTCGATGCCACGAACTGCGGAGAAAAAGGCTCATACATGGCTCGAGCGAACGACTATGATCTTATAGTGCTTGATTACATGCTTCCCAAAAAAGACGGCCACCGAGTTTGCCGTGACATACGCGAAAGCCAAAAAGGCACGCCCATCATCATGCTCTCAGTGCGCGGTGCCGTTGATGACAAGATCGACATGCTTAACTCTGGCGCTGACGACTATTTGGCAAAACCATTTTCATTTGAGGAATTGCATGCCCGCATCAAAGCTATCACTCGCCGACCGCGGGAGGTTCGCAATCCTGTCATCGTTGCATCAGACATCACGATCGATTCAGATAAACAGTCAGTCCTCAGGGGAAACAAAGAAATCTATCTAACCCGCAAAGAATTTAGCTTGCTGCAATATCTCGCCAGCAACAAAGGCCGTGTCGTTTCGCGCGGACAAATCATGGAACATGTCTGGGATCTCGGCAGCGATCCGTTTTCAAACACCATTGAAGCGCATATTCTCAACCTGCGTAAAAAGCTCGGCGTGCGCAAGCAAAAATTAATTCATACTGTTCCGGGCAGAGGTTATAAATTTGATACGCAAGGATAAAAGTTTTATTCAAAATTCATCTTTACTTCAGACAAGATCGGCATACTTGTATCGAAGCGGCCATTGGTCGATGGGCCAAGCTTCACGATATATGAGTACCGCTTTCGCTGGCGTCACAGGCGACGAATCGCATATGGATAGCATCTATATGATTACCGCATATTCTCATCGAGATGCTGTCCATATCCCCGGTTTGCAGTGCTTACATACCAGACAATTTAAGAGCAAGCGTATCAATCAGTAGCAGCCACAGATCCCGGTGGTGCTTTTTTATTTTCATCTCGCGGACAATTCTGACAGCTTCCACGAAGTCTTTCCTAATAGATTCTTTTTCATGCTCCACTGCGCCGGTTGCCCAGGCAAGCCCGCGAATAGTTTCGATATCAGCGCGCGTAAGCGACCGAGCCATAAAAGTTTCAAATCGCATTCTTGTTTCTGGTGTTCCGCGAATGCGGATAAAGTTTGAGATGTGCGTACTTTTGCCGGTTTCAACATCACGGCAAGATTTCTTGCCCGAATCTGCATCCTGACAGAGAATATCGGAAAGATCATCAAGACGTTGGAACGCTCTGCCAAGCGCCACCCCAAGTGGAATGCTGTGTGGCTCAGGCTTTGCTGCCCCAGCAAGCGATCGACCAAGCAGCATTGGATAGATAAATGTATAGCGCGATGTTTTAAGCTGTATGACATGGTCAAGGAATGCATCAGCAGAAAATTCGTCTTCTGGTCCTGCAATATCAAGCAGCTGGCCGATCATTGTTTCTTGAGCCATCAGCGTAAATAGCGTTCTTGTTTCGAACGAGCAAGCCTCAGACATAATTGCTTCATACGCGAGCGACATAATGTAATCTCCCCAAATAATAGCCTGCTCTTTACCGAAGAGAACATGGAATGATTGAATGCCATGGCGTACTGGCGAATCGTCAACAATATCATCATGAATAATTGCAAAAAGATGGAAAAGTTCAAGCGAAAATAAGAGCGGAATAATGTTTGCCGGTATTCGTGGTTCTGCGCTTTCAAAAGCAAGGGCGGCTACATATGGACGTATGCGTTTGCCACCTTGTGCAAGCAAAAGCACATGCTCTATGTGGCGATGGCTTCTTGCATCAGCACCGCAGGCAAAAAACCGCTCATGCAGTTTTTCTTCTAAGTGCGGGATGAATAATAGATCGAACTGTGTTTTGAAATCAGCAAGTGTTGTCATACGCTCATACTAAAAAATCGAAATGAAGGGATGGTGAATATGATTAAAATAAAAAATAAAATGCGGGACGGGCGAAGCCCGTCCCGCATCATGTTGTTTTGTATTCCCTAACACTCTCAGTCCAAATACGATATCCTTGCTTCCTTCAAAGCTACCTGGCTACCAAAAATTGTCCCCAGGTTTGCAAAATATTCTCCGATCGAACCGAGCTCGTCTGCATCACCAACGATCTGCTGGAATTTGTCATTGAGCTCCTTGGCGGCTTGATAAAAAATGCTCGAGTTCTCATTCATGCCGTTTCTGACAAATGCTTCATGGAGCACTTCGAGCGTATACGCCTGCCCTGCCAGGAAAGCTAAGCGGGTTTTCTGAGTCGGATCAAGCGGAAGCTTGCTCACGATGCCGTGTATTTCAAGTATGTTCATTGGTTATGGTTTTAAATTAATAATGTCGCACACGAAGTGCTTTACGGTACTGTATACCCGGCCAATGAAGACTTTCTGAAGTAAAAATAAACCCGAGTCGGCAAAACTGGATTTTAAAGGGATTTTTTGATAGACTGGCCGTGTCCGGTTGAAACGTCTTTGACCGGCCAATCACATGGTGCCTATAGTGTAATGGTTAGCACTAGAGTTTGTGGAACTCTCAGTCTGGGTTCAAATCCCAGTAGGCACCCACTAATTTTGTTTTTATATACCAAGTCTGTAGGAATAACCCTATCAGGATTTAAACTTTTGTGTATACTAATGACATGAAAAGTTTTATGGAGGGTCCTCAGAGAAGCCTTAATCCTGACCAAGCAGGAGGGGGTTTAGAAAACAAAAAAAATCTTGAAGAGTTAGCTTTCATCGGCTATGCATATCGTAGTTTTATTCAAGATGTAATCAATGGTTCAGTAAAAGAAAAATTTAATACAGGTGTTTCTCAGGAATGGTATGAGAAACTTAAAAAAGTTACTGAACCAATGCTTGCTGAAAATAAGCAAATCTTCGAAGAGAAAAATCTCGATAAAGTGAAACTTCTCCAACAAGTAAGATCATTGCAAGACAAGAGTCAGCTGGTTGAAGATTTAAAAGACCAGATAGAGTTTGAAGAAAAAGTTCCTGGTTTTTTTGTGCTCAAGATTAACCGACCACTGTTCCAGAAACTTCACCCTGGCGCAGCAGCTTTTGCGTATGTAGGCAAAGAGGGTGCAACTTTTATAGCATTGCAAACGCTAACTGAAAATGAAGTTTTTAATAAGAAGGAATATGAAAGTAATGTTCCTCATGAACTTTCACACTTAGTATGGAAAGAAATAAAGAAAAACAATCTAGTTGAAAATAGAGAACAAAAGGAGGATCTTTTTGAAGCTTTTGCAATGTATAGAGACGAAGTTGTTGCGAGAATAAATGGCGGGCAAAGAGCTATGGGATATGCTTCGCCGCCCGGTGTTGGCAACAGACATGATAATACTCTTTGGTATTTGCAACCTCATATTACAGAACAAGTGGGCGGACTAAATGAGCTTCTTACTGAAAAAATTCATCCTCTCCTTAAACAACTTAAACTTTCACCTGATCCTATTTTAGGCATGTGCCTGACTAGTAAAAATTTCTCGGAACTCAGAGCAAATTTTCTTGAACTTCATACTCGGTTAGAAAAAGCTGCGGGGAAAATTGTACCACAAAAAGAAGAACCCCCGAGTGATATTTCGTCTTGTGTGATAGAGCCTTAGTGGAATTAGGACTTGGTGGTGGCACCAACTAACTCCAGCTGAATTACTCTACGTTTACAGTACAAATTCTCCCCACACCCCTTCTCAATCTATATTTTCTTATCCAAAATAAGGTATACTTTGTCGTATATGGAAAGCCATTTAAACCCACAAAACTCTCAATATCTTTTGTCCAAAAATACAACAGAAAAAGATGTCACGAGCGTAAAGAAGCTCGGAGAAACCAACCCCAAACAGGCTGATGCAATACTGGCTTCTTGGGCAAAAGAAATACTAAAAAAGGTAGAGAAAATTCCTTCCCTTCCGGAAAACAAAGACGAAAATTTTGATAAGCAAGAAATGGAATTATTACTCAATTCAATAGAGCAAAAATTCGATGGTTACCTTGCTGAAGCAATAGCCGACATAAACAATCTTACCAAGTCAACACAGAATCTTTACCTAAGTGAAAAATTAGACAACATAGAATTTTTGATCGACACAAGCAAGACTGGTATTTCAATAAAGCTTGCATTCCCTAACATGAACGGTTCTGTGGAATACGAACTATATAAAGACACGCAATTGGACGAAGATGGAGCTTATGTGACGCTTACCAATGCACATCGCGAAGTATCACCAAACATGAGAGGATATGGAATTGCAAAATGGCTTGAAAAAAACATTTCAAAAGCTGCAAAGAATGCCGAGATCAAGGAACTTTATTTCCAATCACGAGACAAATATAATAGCGTTGTCTTCCCTTTGACTCAGGGATATGAATGTAACGACCAAAAAGACAGAGAGCAGGCAATCGATATCCTTAAATATCTCTACGATCATCCTGAAGAATATAACAATGAAAGACGAGAAGAATCTTTTTTGAATCTAATTTATTTCAAAAAACGTTTTACTCCTCAAAATAAACCCCCACTGAAATCCGTACAAGAGGGCGATTCATTGCATAATATTCTTGAGCAGAAGTTGAAGAACCTAAAGAAGAATACTTAATTTAATAAAACTAGGATTGAATCCAGACCCAACAACATGAAACCCACCATTATCACCTCCGGCCAAGCTTTCACCGACATCGACGCTCTCGCCTGCGCTGTTTCCTATGCTGAACTTCTTCACTTAGAAGGCGTAGACGCTGAGGTTGTCCTACCAGGCCCGCTCAATCACAGTATTACTCCGACTATCAAGTCGTGGGATTTTACATACGTCACGGAGCCCACAGTGCAAGAGTATCAATCCGTCCTCGTCGATGTTTCCGAAGAAAGCCATTTTGCAAAATGCGCTCAGCCTGAGACGATCACTGAGGTCTTTGATCATCGGTATGGTTTTCAGGATTATTGGAACGCAACACTTGGAAGTGGATCACATATCGAACTTGTCGGATCATGCGCCACCTTGATATGGGAAGAATTCATCAAACGAGGACAATCAGAAAGAATAAGCGCCACTTCTGCAAATCTCCTTCTCGTCGCTATTGTTTCCAATACACTTTGCTTCAAGGCGCAGATTACTCACCAAAGAGACATCAAAGCTTTTAATGAACTACAGAAATACATTTCTTTGCCAAGTGATTGGCAAGAAACATATTTCACTGAACAAGAGGCCGATGTATTCGCAGATATTCAATCAGCAATTATTTCCGACACAAAGGTACTAGAAATTCCAGGCCTTGGCTTCCCTATTGTTATGGGCCAGCTCGAATTATGGGACGGCAATTCATTTATTGAAAAGCACCAGAGCGAGATAGAATCTGCTCTAACGAGCTTTAAATATGAGTATTGGTTCATGAGCGTACCGTCGATCAAAGAAGGTATAAATTATTTCTATACAAAAAATGAACAACTGAAGCGTTTACTAGAAAAATATACCCAAGCGGTTTTTATTGGCGACACAGGCACCACCTCAAAGCTCTGGCTTCGCAAAGAAGTCCGGGCTGAACTTCTAAAAGGCACCGGAAATTAAACTTTGCTATACTTACTTTATGGAATTTATACCAATGCATCGATCACCCGAAGATAGTACGGGCGGATTGCGAAACAACAAAAAGACTGAGGAATCTACTGAAAAGAAGGATGCCGCTCAGGAAAACACCGAGAATACCCCTGCTTCCGAATGGACTGATCCTCCAGTAGATACTTTGCTCCGTATTAACGCGGAACTCGAAAAATACGAAGACGAAAATTGGGAAATTCGTGAAATTCCTGAGCTCTTTGGATTGGATGGAAAACTTAACAAAGACTTGTTTGCAGGACTTGTAATGTACAAAGCTCCGCAGTATTTGCTCTATGGAACAGAAGGTGCGCGCGAAGCAATCGACTTTCTTGAAAAGCTAGATGCAAGGCTACAGGATGAAGAGCTCGCGAACACTATTGTATTTTTGAAGGAACAGCTTCCCTACTTGGATGAAGCTATGGTTATCTCAGACAAAGCTTTCGATGAACTCAACATCGTTCTTGAAAAGGCAAGCCGAGGCAAGCATTGGTTCGACGATATGAAAGAAAAAGCGGATGCTTCGCTCGCTGGATCAAAAGCAAACTTACTCCGAGCAAAAGTGGAGATCGCTGTTACTGAAATGATTAACAAAACATACGAAGGATTGTGGAAGAAGTATCTTGTTGAAGGATACACTAAGGAATCAATTCGTGCTTTGCCAACAAACGAAGAAAATAATTCTGAGTGGATGAAAAGCCCGATTAAGGAAGCGTACTCACTCTTGAATGCACACACTCCCCTTGAACTGAACAATTTCTACACTGCTGAAGATCAGAAATTATTTAAATCAGGTTCTTGGGATTACGCCAATCCTGAACTGGTAATAAATAAAGTAAAAACAATTCTTGAATCAGCTAGTGAAGATGGCATGAGCGATGAAGAAAAAGAATGGAGAAAAGAAATCTTGTGGTTTTGGTATCACCATGCGATCAGCTGTGCGATTTTTAAATATAAAGATAAAGAAGCGGCAAAAGAATACTCTCAAATTGCTTTGCAGTATAAAGCGATAGATCATCCAAACAAAATAACCGATATACTCAATTTACTATTAGATGGCAACATTTCCGCAGCCGAAGAATTGGCACAGATCCTCGAGACTGATAAAGAAACAGCACTTGGATTGATCGAAGACTACAAGCAAGGAGGAATGATATAATACTCCCATGCCTCTTCATATCACTTTCACCAACACTCCTCCCCTCCGCGACTGGATGTCAGAAGGTGAAAAAGAATTCCGATCCAAAGCGGCGGAGCAGCTTACAACCATCATGTCTGAGAGTACTTTTTTTACCGAAAGCCCTGTTGAGATAAGCTTTTTCCAAGAAGGCACTGCTTCAGTGGTTGCATTGATCAAGCAAGATGGGAAACAATATGTTTTCAAAACCTGCTTCAAGCCAGAACGGGCGCTCATGGAAGCCCAATCATTTCTTCATTGGAACAAAGCCGGGGTTCGGACACCGAACATACTTTTGCAAGGAACAAACAATGGGTATGCTTATTTTATAATGGAGTATATAGATGTTCCTGTGGTAAAAAATATACTGGAAAAAGATCCTTCGAAATATTCTCAATTCTACTCAGAAATGGGCCACATCTTTTATAAACTGCACTCTCAAGAAATTACTGGTTTCGGGCAGCTTGAATTCCGTAACGGACTTCTTGCTGGAAAATATTCTTCTCTTCGCGACACACTGCATGTTGAAGTGACGCCTGCCATCCAAGAAGCGCTTGATATCGTAACGACAAGCGGACAAAAGAGTGTTATTGGACATTTTGACTTCAGCACCAATCATTTCTTTGCAACCGAACCGCTTACTATTTTTGACCCAGATCCAGAAGCGACCTATCCAAGTATTGATCTGGCATTCTTTTTCCTACTACCAAGAAGTATTGAAGATGAGCGGCTCATTGAAATGCGAAAAACGGTCGTGCAAGCATATATGGAGGATTCGGAACCGATTGATCCAAACGTATTGGCAGCTAGCATCGTCATCAAAGCTCATGAAAAAGCGTATGCTCTCAGACTTCTCCCGAGTGCAGACAGAGAACGACGCGCAAAGCATATGATTGATACTGTGGGGACAGTTGCTGATGCATTGATCTATCTACAGAAATATCTTTAGTAATCAGTAAACCATGCTAGAAAAAATATATTCAAAAGGCAGTGAAATTTCTTTTTCTACTTCTCGCGGCGGAATGATTACGTCGCTGAAGCTTAATGGCACAGAAATTACATATTTAGACAAAGAGACATTTGAAAATCCTACCCTAAGTGTCCGCGGCGGCATTCCAATTCTTTTTCCGAATGCTGGAGAAATTAATGACCCGAAGTTTCCTGGATTGCAGCGACACGGGTTTGCACGCAGTTCTTCGGCTTGGACAGGTGAAGAATATTCGAATGGTTTCAAAGAGACACTGGTTTCAAACGTCGAAACGATTAAGCAGTTTCCTTTCGATTTTAAATTAACAATTGAAGGAATTCTAGAAGAAGGTGGAACATGTACTCTCAAGCAGAAAGTAGAAAATCTCGAAACTGAAAAAGACCTTCCCTTATCTATGGGACTGCATCCCTATTTCAAAGTTCCAAACGAAGAAAAGAAAAATATTAGATTTAATTTTGAAGGCGGAAAGTTTATTGATGAACACGCTTCACAGTGGATGAATGGCGAAACTGTTATTATCGATAATCCGAAACTGAAGGACCCCAAAGCTGTGCTTGAAATCGTTATTCCCACTCTCGGCACACTTATTATGGACGTATCCGCGGAATATAAAAAGATCTGGATCTGGTCAGAGCCAGGAAAGGACTTTATCTGTATTGAGCCTGCCATGCGCGGCATCGGAGGACTGGTGAATGATCCGGAAATGATAGGACCAGGAGAAATAATTACTGCATCCGTAACTTTCAGTCTCACCAGATAACCGTTGGCACAATTTGCCATCATTTATACATACGCTATACTCAGACGTATATGCCAATGATCACCATCAAATACGACGATGCTCGAGTGCCTGCCGAAGAAGTTACCGTGCTCGGCCATGTCCTCAAGCAGATAGTCCAGAAAGCAACGCAGATTCCAGAGGTCTTCGTATACGCAGACAGTCCCCGCATCAAGATCGATGTTGCTCCTATCGAAGTCTTTGTGGAAATGAGCGCGAGCAAGATTGCCGACAAAGACACTTTGTTTCGCGACATAAAAGCCCGCTTTGTTTCCTGGAAACAAGAAGCAGGATTCAGCCACCCAGTAACGATCACACTTACGCCGATGGAATGGATATTTGAGACGGGACTCTAAACTAAATAAAGCGATCCACTGGCCGGCGCCTTTGGCGCCGGCCTTTTGTTTTCCCCAACTACGCTAGTCATTTTAAAAAAATGGTGTATGATGGGTACAGGCCGAATATTAAATTTATATTAACATTTAACAAAGTACTATCTTATGCTTACTACAATTGCAGTCATCTTATTGATCCTTTGGCTCTTGGGTCTTGTTACCGGTTACACGATCGGATACTTTATTCACATCCTTTTGGTAGTTGCCATCGTGCTCTTCCTCATCCGCATCATCCGCGGCGAAAATCCAGTTAAATAAAACTGCCAATATTCTACACTCATACAAAAGCGAGAGGCGTACCGCCTCTCGCTTTTGTTATTTATAGATATTACAGCGGCCGGACCATCCACAATCCGTTTATCTCTGCTGCGACGATAAAATCGTTCTCGGTCAGTCCCCCGACAGAATGAGTAGAGAGCTCAAGCTTTACATGATTGTACGAAATAAAAATATCAGGATGATGCCCAGCAGTTTCAGCGACGTCGGCTACCTGGTCTACAAAGGCCATTGCTTTAACAAAATCAAGAAAGGTAAATTCTTTTTCAATCGCCTTTCCTCGCTTGACCATTTTCCAGCCTTTTACTTTAGGCAAATACTCTTTTGTTTTCTTGAGAGTAAAGACATCCTTTTTCGTGGCCTTCTCGCATGGCTCGCATTTTGGTTTAGCTTTTGATGTTGGTGTCATGACTATTTACATTCTGCGCCAGTTGGAAGTGCTGCCAAAGATACGATAGCTCCTTTAGCATCGATACATGAAACTCCTGACTGAGTTGCTAAGCTTGCGGCGACAGCATATCCACGAGCAGTAGCGGCACAATATGGCGACTGAGCTAATACTTGAGACGACATCGCATCGAACAAATCTTTCAATCCTTTTGGATCAGTACAAAGTCCGAGGTACGTGCGCTTTGATGAATAATATATTTCTGCAGCGGGAGGAACTGAGGTCAACATTGCCTTGATCGCTGAATCCTGGGCCTTGTTGCGGGCATCTTGGAAAAGTACGGTGAACGGCTTTGCAGAGACAGGAGCTGTAATAGTTACTGGCTCGTTGAGTGCATCAAGCGTTATGTCGACCTTGATGTCTTTTACAAAGTCGGTGCTTTGAGGCTTCAAGGTAAATGTTATGCGGTATGGCTTTCGGTCCCAAACGCCAACCCAGAGCTCTCCGTCAGTAACAGTAAGTCCGCTCAACAATTCATTAGGAGAAAACGAATCTGGATTTGCTTCGAACGCAGAATTTCCAAACGAATCTTGGAGGGCCTTCACAAGTGCCTGCTGATCGACTGAAAACTGGTAGCGATGAACTGATTTGCCGGCGTATGTTTCCTTGGAAAGTTCAATAGTAGGGATGAGGACGTTAGTAGAAAAAAGCGCTTTGGTGAATTTCCCTTGAGCTTCGGGAGTAAGACCGCTTGTTGCAATAGAGATGCCGGAGAGGTCCTCTGCAGTTTCTGCGTCAGACTTTGCAAACGATACCCAATCCCCTGGCAAGAACGCTCCACTATTTCCTCCAAGCAAATCAGTAAGAAATCCGAGGTCTGGGACCTTGGCATACAAAACTGAATCAATGTATTTTGTCTGGAAAGAAATTGTAAGTGGTGCAGCAGTAGTTGTAACGGTAATGGTTGCATCGCTCTTTGCATTGGCAGCATTGGTACGATCAAAAGTTCCATCAACAACCAATGTTGCCTGTGCGCTAGTATCTTCGGATATTGGAACTCCGCCTGTCCCCGCTCCTGGAGCAACAGCTGCGCTCAGTGAACCTATGATTGATTTATCAAAGGCAGCAACCGCTGTTGCTTTGAAATGGCCAGTCTGTGCAGATGAAATACGAGGAAGGATGTAATTAAAAGCTGTCTTTGGAGATGGATTCAAATAAAAGAAATATCCATAAGCAGCTGCGCCGCCAAGAATAACAACCAAGAGAACAGCAAAAATAATCAACGCAATTTTTTTGCCAGTTGAGCGAGTTGTAACTATTGGCTGATTGCTCTGCATGCCGACAAAATGAGGAGTTTCGTCTGAGTGAGTTGGCTGATAGAGCGAGCTTGTCGTTGGTGGCTGAATATCGTTGATTGCCATTGAAGATGGTAGAGGTGAAATTGCAGAAGGTGTTGTCATGGTCGGCTTGATGCCAGTAACCATAACAGGCTCAATGATAGGCGGCATTTCAAAAGTCTTAGGAGCTTCTACTGGAACAGGAGTTGGTTGTGTGACAGGCATAGGTGGAGTAACAGAGCTAGAAGGAGGCATTACTGGAGTTTCCGTTGGACGCGGAGCAAATGGGTTCGGCATTGCTTGTGATTGCTCAGGCTGAGAAATACTAGCTGCTGCAGTAGCCGCTATTGATGCAGCTGCTTGTGGAGCAATAGGAGCTGGTGTAGGTGTAAGAACTGGAGCAGCAACTGGGCGTGGTGCTACGATCTCAGGTGATTGAGAAATAAGAGTTGTACCTGGCTGACGAATAGCGCTTGGTGCAGGCTTTGGAGCCATAGTAGGTTGCTGTTGTACTGGAGTAACTGGAGACGGTGTAGGTGCAACTGGTTGTACTGGAGAAAGAGGCTTCTGTGGTTGAGGTTGAACCTGAGAAACCATAGGCTGCTGTATTGGCGCAGGGGCAGGTGCCGCTGTCTGTGGAAGCGGATTTTGAACACTTCGAATTGCTTCATCAACATCGTTTGCACGCCATCCTCCACGTGCCATCAGGATTTCTTTGATGATAACTTCCGGAGTACCGGCTGCAAGCTGAGCTTGAATATAGAGAGCTAGTTCTTTGTTGATCATGATACGTATATTGTATCACTAAAAAAAAATTCTGACAGCGGAAAACTAGAACTCGTAGATGAATATCTTTCGTCCGAGATGGTAGTTCTTGCGTTGTAGATTGATCACCTCAACTGGCTGCTTATCTTTGAATTTAAAATCGCAAGAAATAACGCGAGTACCAGGTTTGAGTTCTTTTTGAAGCTTAGGTAAAAGTGCGTTCATAAGACCAGGAAGCAAATACATGAATATATGCGTTGCGTCACCAACTGGAACGTTAAAAAAATTGGCTCGAACAAAATGAGCATTGCGAACTCCTTTTCGCTTCTTTTCAATATGAGAAATAAGATATGGGACAACCGAACGCTCTACGCCAATCGCCTTTGATGTTGGCTGAGAAAGCGCAGCGGCAAAAACAACTCGCCCATCGCCAGAGCCGAGGTCGTATACAATGCTTCCCTCTTTGAGCTTGAGTGCCTGCACGATGTCGTCCATTACATCACGTGAGATTGGAATGAACGGCGCGCGACCGCTAACATCTTGAACAAGATGGATAATTAAAAAAACCGCGAGCGTCGCAAAGAAAATAAGTGCGAGCGTTGTAAGTATGAGTTGAAGTAAGACTGGCATGGGATTAGTATATCATTCTTTTTTCCAAAGAATCGAATATCGGTCTAGCGAAATTATAAGCGAATAAGTATAACTCCGATAACGGAAAGCACCGCCCCGATCAGGCGTTCACGAATGTTAGTACGTTCATTGAGAAAGAACATGCCCGCAAGCGCAGCTGTAATTGTGACTAATTGGATACTAGGATACACCACGGTAAAAGGAAGCAATACGTATGCCTTGAGCATCAGATAAAAGCTCATGCACTGAAGGGTGCTCGCAATGATGGCGATTATTAACGTTCTACGATTAAACTCTTTTAGTTGTGATCCTTTCCATGGAAGCTGCGTTGCCAAGAAAACGGCTGGAACTCCGAACACCAAAAATGTATAGAGCAAGCTAGGAAATACCGAAGCGTTTATCTTGTCGAAAGCAGAAACAAGGGCAAACAAAAAGGATGAAGCCACTACCAACAATATACCCTCGTCGTGAAATGACCTGTACCACGCGCGTCCAGTGCGAAAAACAGTCAAAAATGAGGCGAGGAAGATGATTGCCACTCCTACATATTGAAGGACTGTTGTGGCTTCATGGAGCAAGAACAATCCAATAAAAAACCCAAAGAGCGTGCGGAATTGCGAGAGCGGTTCGCGTACGCTCATCTCTGTTTTTTGAATTGTCTTATTGCCCAGATATGCGAGAAATGTCCAAAGCAAACAAGACGCTGCCAACCCTGCATACTCGATCCAACCAAGACTACCAAAATCAAAATGCCGTTCAGTAAAAGCAAACGGCAAGAAAATAAGCGCGGCACTTACCTCGTTTACAAATGCAAAACTGAATGCGCTCACCTTTTGAAGTGTTTTCCGAATAAGCAGTTTGGAAACAGTGAGGAATACAATTATCAGTCCAATATATATCCAAGCCATAGTATTACTGTGTTGTAGTGTCGTGAGATTTCTTAAGCAGCGATGCAAATATCTGGCTTCCAGCTACAGCGCACAACACAAGTCCGACATATATAGTAAGAGCCTGCCATGTGGTGACCGGTATCGAACGAATTGAACCAAGGATAAAAACAGTAAACCAAGAGACCATCGAGAGTCCACCTGAAGCAAATGCCAGCCGTCGCAATATGCGCATGCGTCGGGAACGGTGAAGCGTCATAGAATCATTATTGAACGAAAGCTTGACCAAGTACGGAGAAATAAGAATATTCAGTACGACTCCGTTTATCACGATAACCGCAAACACAACAAGCTTAGCGACGAATTTTGATTTGGCGAGATATTCTAATGGCGCTGACATATATAACACTGCCCCAGTAACAAACAAAAGCGTAGTAGCGCCCCAAATGACCTTTGAAATGGTATCAAGCGTATCTGACTCCTTGCGTGAAATTCGATAGTCTTTGAGGAACTTAAAAAAAAGCGCATCAGTGGTAACGACTGCTCCAAGCCCAAATGCCGCAGAAATGGCGTGAAGGACAACAACGATAGGTTTTATTTGTGTAAAAATTTCCATATATATGAGTATGCCCTATTACCTCCGAACGAGCAACAAAGCACAAATAAAAACTCCGCTGTTTGCGGAGTTTTTATGTTTTGAGAAAATGCGAGAAATATGAGAGATAGATGAAGTTGTGTTGTAGTTGTAGGGCGAAGGCTATTCAGAGTCTTCTGATGAAGATGATCCTGAAGAACCAGCACCTGATTCATTTTCTGAATCGCGTGAAGATCCACCATTTGAACCCTGTCCGCCTTCGTTGCGGATAGCCTTCTTGTTGTCCCAGTTATTTACCTGGCCATTGTTGTTTGTATTCATAGAATTGTTACTCAATTATATTTTTAATAAATACACGAGAATTATATGCGTGACGCACAATTTTTTAATTGTTTGCGCGCCACGCGATGCCTGTCATTGAGCGAGAGCAAAAACGATATAGCAATTTCTTCTTACTGTAAAATAAGAAGCAACTGAACCAAATTCCCTACTGCGCCGATTGTGATCGGAGCGGCCTGTGTACCTAAGCGCTGTATGTGTGCAGGCTTATCATTCTGGTTCACAGAAGCAACCCCACTGTTTGCATACATATATGCTTCGTTTCCTCGTGACACCAAGCTTGTTCCATCAAGAGAGATGTTGCTGTTGTCGGCTTGGATAGAAGACGAAGAGCCTATGTTTGCAGAAATCGTGCTATTTCCTAATGCAGTTGCTGTTGAGAAATAAATCCCAGAAGCAAGGGCGATCAGAAGCACGAATTGTAGTTTGGTGTTTTTCATAGAGATTGCGTCAGTTAGTTATAATATCTTTGTACTCATTCACTTGATCGGCCTTGATTAAATAACCTAAATTATTTAATCTAATCTTAATATAGTAAATATCCTGGTATTGGTCAATCAGAAAAACCCCGTTTCGGGGCTAAACCTGTGGATAACTTTTAATCTATTTTTAATCTTTGTTTAGTGGCAATATGATAGTAAATGTACTTCCTTTTCCTTTAGTACTTTTAACGGAAACAGAACCTCCATGGAGTTCTGCTGCCATTTTTACAATGGCCAATCCGAGGCCTGTTCCCTCTTGTTCTTCGGTATGCGTACTTGTCGCACGGTAAAAACGCTCAAAGATATGCGGTAGGTCTTTTTCGCCGATGCCAATGCCTGTGTCAGAAATAGAGATCGATACTGCGTCTTTTGTTTTTTTCATGGTGATGTCAGTGTGCCCGCCTGGTGATCCATAGATAATTGAATTCTTTACCAGGTTGATTATCATCTTTTCCAAATACAATTCATTGCCAGAAATTTTTGTCTCCGGCAATTTTGCAACAACGAGAGAGATCTTTTTCTTTTTTGCGAGCACTTCGCATCGGTGAACAATATCAAGTATCAAATCGCCAAGCGATATCGTCGCCTGCCCTACGGAACTGGTCGTTTGTTCGTCTTGAGGAGTAAGAAGGGTAAGATCAGAAAGAATACCCGAGAGATGCTTTACCTCATTTTTAACTGCCTGGAGTGCTTCTATGTATTCGCTAACTTTTTTGGGTTTGCCGCTCAACGCAAGCTCGACATTTCCCTGTATGATTGCAATCGGCGTCCGAAGCTCATGATTAGCATCAGCGACAGAGCGGATCTTTCTGCGTTCTTCTTCGAGAAGCCATTCTGTACGCTCATCTGAAATAAGACGGCTAATGGTGATAGTCTGCGCAACGCTGTTACCAATGAAGAAGCTCAAGGTCTTTTTTTCTACTGGAAACGATTCAGGCTTGTCGAAACAAAATACCATGCTTCCGTAGGCAGAGTTCTTGTACACGAGCGGAATAATTACGAAGCTTGAAATAAAGTCTTTGACATAGTCTGCATCGGGTACTTTGCTCGTGTCAGTAATAAAATCAGGCTTTGAATTTTTGATAGCTCCATAATTTCTGCCGTCTTTCCGAGGCTCATGAGGAGTAAATGGCAAGTTGGGGCTTTTATAGACAAGCTTTAGCTCCGGCGATGAAAAGCTGTTAAGCCACACAAACCCATGATCTGCGGAGAGTACTTTCATTCCAGCATTACAAAAAGCCGTGGCGATTTTGATTTCGTCATTTTCGTTCAGCGACTCGAGGGTCACTTCATTGAGGATGGTAATTTGGTCTGCGAGCATGTGTTGTACCCCAAGGATATAAAAAAGACAGGTAGATAGCAATAGCCATCTCCTGTCGTATGTTTTTGTAGGTCGTACTAAGCTGCCATAAATGAAACAGCTCTATATACCTGTGTGCCAAAATAAAGGTATGTGTTACCAAGTACCGCTTTAACGGGACGTGATGCGCCAATGCTCAAATGAGCGGCCAAATCATCGATCATATAGAGCTTGCTGCTCTTGCCTACTCTCGTTGGATTGTCGTCCTTAAAAGCAGAAATAATCTCGATGCGTTTGGATTTGAATGGGTCGGAATTTTCCGAGAGTGAAGCTTCTCCTAACAATTTCAATACAATAGGTGCTGATTTTTTAGCCAAGCAAGTAAACGTTCGGCAAAAGTACCAAATTGAAACATCGCGCGGGTTAAACGGCGGTGCTGTAACGCTGCTCGGGTCGGCAAGTATTGTTTGAATCTCGCCATGATACACGACAGGTTCAAGCTTTGCAGCTTTCCAACTATCGTCCGTATTTATCATTCGCTGGCACAGAACTCTCAAACGCTTGAGAGCTACTTTGCAAGCAACTTCTGAAACATCAATCCACCATGGATGAAAGCCCGCAGATATTGCATACTTTGTCCAATCCAAATCATAACCTTTGCCGGAACCGACTGCAGCTATAATTTCTTTGGCGATGATTCTATCAGAAGGTGTGTGAGTTGTAAGAGCCTCGGCAAAAACTGCTTGCATATGTTCTTTGACAAATGCAGCCAATTTTTCGTTTTCAGCATACGACTCCGCTTCTGAAGTAATTTCACGTAGTTCATACGGAGTAAAAGCAATGGGGTCGGTGTTAACCTTGTTCCAATGTTTTTGCAGCCGCGTTTGCTGGTACAAGCTTAGTTTAAGAGCTTGGTTTTGGTTTAGTTTCTGCGTAAAACGTTGTGTATGTTGGGGGTTAGTTTCATTTCTCTCATTAGGTATTCTCATTGTCATGGTAGCTTTTTTGCTACTATAGAACACATCCAATGATATGTAAAGGACGAGAAGAGCTGAGAAAATTATTCTTTGATGACGAAACCAACGCCGCGCACAGTTCGGATAAGTGACTTGTGCTTTTTGCCGTCGATTTTGCGTCGAAGATATCGGATATGCACATTGAGTTCGTTGCCGGATTCTTTAAATGAAGGACCCCAGGCCGAAGAGATGAGCTTTTCACGAGGAATTGCTTCGCCTTGGTTTGAGAGCATTATGTTGAGGAGCTTGTATTCCTTTGGAGTGAGGTCGATGACCTTTCCTGCGCGAGTCACTTCATGCTTTTTTCGATCCATTGAAAGATCGCCGAGAGAGATGATATCTGCATCAGTTGTCTTGCGGCGTCGCAAAATCGCGCGGATGCGCGCAAACAATTCTGAGAGTTCAAATGGCTTGGTGAGATAATCATCAGCGCCAGAATCAAGTCCTTCGACACGGTCGTTGGTGACAGTGCGGGCAGTGAGCATGATGATTGGCGTATGGATTTGTTTTGCGCGAAGCTCTTTTGCAACCGCAAAACCATCTTTGCCAGGAAGCATGACGTCGAGCAAAATTGCCGAGTATGGATTATTGAGGGCTTTTTGCAAGCCTTCTTCCCCTGTATAAGCAACGTCTACAGAGTACCGTTCGCTCTTGAGGGCTTTTTGTAAAATCTCTACCAGCTTCTTTTCGTCTTCAATAATTAAAATTGCCATGATTTTGGTAGTATATCATCTTAATTAAAAATTAACAGGGGGGCGTTTAATCTATTTAGTAGTTCGTAAAAATACAGACGTTATAAACAAAAAACCGAGCTCAGATTTCCTGAACTCGGTCTTATATTGTGCTCCCAACTAGACGACGTTAGGACCTGTTTTGTTAATAACCCTGACCATACGTGGTTCCCTATCGTGGATATTTGGAGAGCTGAGAAAACATCGTCAGTATCGTAATTTATATAAAATTCACCGAAAAATTATACATTCCCATCCCACATACTCCTTGTAATGGCTCACCTATTTTAGGGATACCAATATCAATGGTTTCTTCTCCAGTCTGTGGAAGAATCTTCTGATAGCCGATCGAGTGGATGGCAAGGGATGATGAGCAATCGTAAGTACCGTTTGTTTTGACGACGAGCTTTGTGGGGATCCCCGCCTTTGCTTCACTCACTTTTGGTGAATAGCCGGCTTTCGCATCAATCGTAATGTACTGAATGCCGTCTTTAACTTCAACATTTTGGACTGGCTGATTCGAGGCCACAGTATTGTCTTTTGATTTTGAACCACCAAAGAAAACAATGCCGAGTGCAACGACAAGCCCGAGAGTAATAATAATTGAAGCAGTTTTGTTCATATATAAATTATATCAAAATTAAATATTAAATAATGGATTGATAATGCCAAGTCCCGCAAGACCCGCAAGAAGTGCGAAGATTCCAAGACCAATCACCACGATGCCAGCTGATTTAAAGAATAGTGGTGCATGCTTTGAGTGAGCAAACGATACTGATCCAAAAGAAAGGAGTGCGAGCACCGGAAGCGTACCGAGAGCAAATGAAAGCATGATGAGAAATCCAGATGTGAATGATCCGCTCGAGAGTGCAGCGATCTGCATTGCTTGCGTAAATCCGCACGGCAGAAAGAATGTACCAATACCAATGAGGATCGGGGCAAGCGTTGAATGTTCCACTTTTCTGAAATAGGCAAAGATCCCGGTCGGCAGAGCTACTTTATTCTTCTTGATGATACCTACCAGATTAAGGCCGAGCAGTATCATCACACTCGAAGCAATAATTCCCAATATCGCAGAAAAAGTAAAACTCACACCAATAGCTTTACCAACCAATCCAAGCAGTCCACCGAGGACTGCAAAACCGAGAAGTCGGCCACCGTGAAAAAGGAAAAACTGTTTTTTGCTTGTGGTAGTGCTTTCATCCTGCGCGACTTTTGCAGAGAGCGAGAGGATTAAACCGCCTACAATGGCAAGACAACTCGATACAGATGCAATGAGACCAATGATAAAACTCGTCACCGGAGTAGTCGCACCACCTATGCCTAGATTAAGGATACCGGACTTTTGAAGTATGAAAAAAAGAATTAGGAATACAAGGCCGATTGGAAGTGCTTTCCAGATGAGATCGTCAGACTTTTTTTCCTGAATGACTTTCTCTACCGACAGCGTGTATCCGTTCGGTTTTACCTTACTTGTGAGAAGCTCGGCCATTGCTTCAATACTTTGGTCGCTATCGGTTTCAATCGTAACTGTTTCCTTTTTCAGATCAACTACTGATTTCTTAATATCTTTCTGCTCGCTCAATATATCCTCGATCAATATTTTGCATGAGGCGCAGTGCGTACCCGAAACGTGAAATGTGTATGTTTTCATAAATTATTTTGCTATTCCTAACAATTACTGCAGGTTCCATCAGAATGGTGATCTATTACTCTCACGCCATCATACTGATAGAGACGCAATGAATTTATTACTACGAAGATAGTTACCCCAACATCAGCTACAATCGCCATAACAAGATTAGCGTTACCAGAAACGGCAAGCCCAAGAAATCCAATTTTAGTAATCAAAGCAAACGCGATATTGAAGCGAATAATGCCGTTTGATTTTTGTGCGATTGATATAAGTTCTGGTAATGCCGAAAGTTTATCGTTCATTATGGCAATATCTGCATTCTCAATTGCAACATCTGAGCCGGCAGAAGCCATCGCTATCCCGACGGAAGCGGTAGCCAACGCAGGAGCGTCGTTGACCCCGTCCCCAACCATAGCAACTGACCCATACTTCTTTTTGATTTCCTGAATTCGTGCAACTTTATCTTCAGGTAAAAGTGATGCGTAAACTTCTTCGATGCCAACATTATTTGCAACTGCTTGTGCCGGAGCAGCGGTATCACCGGTGAGCATGATAGGTGTAATACCTATTTTTTTGAGTTCGGCGATTGCACGTGCGCTATCTTTCTTGATTTCATCACTAACCCCCACGATTCCTTTAATTTCTTTTCCATTAGAAACGAAGATAATAGTCTTGCCTTGGTTTTCAAGTTCCCCTGCTTTTTTAGTGATACTATCATCGATCGCTCCATGTTCATCTCTCATATAGGCAAGTGTGCCTGCGCAACGGTGACTGTCAGTACATACGAGGCAAACTCCCTCTACTCCCTTGCCTGAAGTAGCTTTATAAGAATCGAATGTGTGTAAATTCAATTTCTTCTCGGCCGCATAGGCAATAATACTTTTTGAAATCGGGTGTTCAGAAAATGTTTCAAGCCCTGAAAGACATGAGATAACATCCTGCTCAGTATTATCGCCAAAAGGAATGACATCGGTCACAATCGGTGTACCTTTGGTAATAGTACGAGTCTTATCGAAAGCTATCGCTTTGATTTTTCCCATTTCCTCCAGAAAGCGACCACCTTTGATAACAACCCCTTTACGCGAGGCATTGCCTACAGCTGAGAATACACTGACGGGAGTAGAAATGACTAAGGCGCATGGGCAGGAAATAATAAGGAGTGTTAACGCTTGAATAAACCACTTTTGGAATGGCTCATGAAAAATGAAAACGGGAATCACCACCAAAAGTATAGAAGAGAGCAAGATAAGTGGTGTATAATACTGAGCAAATTTTTCAATAAATGCTTGAGCATTTGATTTCCGCTCAGCTGCGTCATATGTAAGATTTATTATTTTCTGTAAAGTGCTTTCACTTGAGAGTTTCGTGACTTTTACTTCAAGATATCCGTCACTTGCCACACTTCCTGCAAATACAGCATCACCAATTATTTTTGTTTTTGGAAGTGGCTCTCCGGTGATCGATGATTCATCTACTAGCGAATTGCCTGAAACAATCGTACCGTCAACTGGAATGATATCTCCATGCTTTACGATGATGATCATATCTATTACTAGTTCAGTTAATGACACAACTGTTCCGTTTTTAAGAGTTGCTTGTTTTGGTGTTTTGTTTACCAAATCTTGAAGCGAAGATTTACTACGGGAAATTCCAAAATCCTCAAGAACGTTTCCAAGAGAGAAAAGAATTATCACAATCGCAGCTTCTTCAAGCTCGCCGATTGCGACTGCGCCAATAACGGCAATAGTCATTAAAAGATTGATGCTTGAAAAGCGAAGTTCCCACAGGCTCATGAGCCCTTTCTTAAAGACATCTCTGCCGAAAATAACGACAATGAGCCCTAACGCTGCAAGTTCTATGAGATATGGTAGATGTTTCCCAGAAAGAGACAGAGCCTCGAACGGAATAACCGCTACAAGAGCGATGAGCAAGTATTTAAATTTTTTATTTTGTATGAGTTCTTTAAACATAATTATTTTTCGTATCTCCAATTAAGATCCATTTCTTTAAATCATTTCTCCTTTCTCTTCAAGCTTCATATGATGAATAGTTGAAATAGCGATCCAAATTGCGATCAACATAAGTAATCCTGAACAAAAGAGCATATGCTCGCGGTTAATTCCCCAAACCAAAGAATCTGCACCCATCGAAACAGCAATTAATGCAACAATGATACCAGCGAGGCCGACGATAACATTTGCTACGTGAAATATTTTTGATAGTTTCATAAATTTTATAAAATTAATTTAGACTAATAATCTAACTCTTTAAATTTTCTGCAGGTACGAGATTCATTCCACAATCCGGACAACTGCCCGGTTCATTCTTTTTTACATTAGGATGCATCGGACAAGTATATGAGCCGCTTTTTGACTTCATTGGAGTCTCGTCAGCACCACAACATCCACCTTCATGGGCACTATCTTTTGTATTATCCTGATTCATATTTAATATAATTAATTACTAATAATATTTTTACTCAAAAACCAGAACATTACACCAGTCCATATTGATATAAAGCCAAAAAGGAATATCAACCCAGAAAACGCATAAGTTACGATCCCAAGATTTAATGCAGTCGTTAATGCTGTCGCAGTTACCCAAATATCTCGATTGACATTGGGTACCATTACAGCTTTTCCACTTTCATCAAAAACTGGTTTAGTATTTTGATCTACTTTTTGAATTTGGCGTGGCATTTCTGAGTATGTTTTACCATCTGTAATTTTAAGGGTATGCTCTCTAATAATATCTGCTTGCGATTTTAGCGTCCATGGCCCGCGCACTAGAACATTAGGAATAGAAGCGTCCGGAGGTGTTGTAATATTTTCCTTCACTACATTTTTATATGTAAAAGAAATTCCCCATAATCCACCAAGAACCATAACGATTCCTGCTACAACTGCGAGTAAGGAAGAAAATATAAGTAATTTTTTCATAACTATAATTTCATTGATTTAATTCGTAATGAATTACCGACCACACTCACACTACTCATCGCCATCGCGAATCCTGCAAATACTGGAGAGAGGAGCCAGCCAAAAATCGGAAAAAAGATTCCGGATGCAAGTGGAATGCCCACTATGTTGTAGATGAATGCCCAGAAAAGATTTTGCTTGATACCTCTCATTGTGATTTTGGAAAGTCTAATAGCTTTCACCAGTTTTGAAATATCTCCGCCAAGAAGAGTAATTCCTGCTGATTCGATAGCAACATCGGTCCCGGTTCCCATAGCAATACCTACATCAGCTTGTGCGAGGGCCGGGGCGTCGTTGACGCCATCGCCCGCCATTGCGACGATGTGTCCCTGTGACTGAAGCTCTTTTATTTTCTCTAGCTTATTCTCCGGCAGAACATGTGCAATTACTTCATCAATACCGACCAGTGAGGCGATATGCTTTGCGGCTTTCTCGTCGTCTCCAGTGAGCATGATAACTTTTATTCCCATCTTATGAAGCTGCGTTACTGCTTCCTTTGACTCAGGCTTTACTTCGTCGGCGACCATGACGAACCCAATTACTTTTTCTTTGGTGGCCAGAATGACTGGAGTTTTTCCTTGCGCTGTAAACTTTTCGATTGCCGTACTGTCGAATGAAATTCCAAGCTCCGTAATCAGCTTCGCATTACCTGCAAAATATTCCTTGCCCATGATTGAGCCCTTTACTCCCTTGCCTTGGATACCTTCAAAATGAGAGAGATCAGATACGGAAATATTTTTATCCTTGGCGTAACTCACGACCGCATGGGCAATCGGATGCTCTGATTTCTTTTCAAGTGATGCCAATATGGATATCAATTCTTCATTCTTTAAATTCGAGAGGTTAACTATATCGACAAGCGTTGGTTTCCCTATCGTGATCGTTCCCGTTTTGTCGACGATAACAATATCGGCTTTATGAAGCTTCTCTAAGGTTGCTGCGTCTTTAATTAAGATTCCTTCTTTTGCACCTTTGCCTACGCCGACAATAATTGCAGTTGGTGTCGCAAGTCCGAGTGCGCATGGACAAGCAATGACTAGAACACCAACAAACGAGACGAGTCCGTATGAAAGCGCTTGCGGAAATCCGAGCGGTCCAATACCCAAGAAAAGCCATAAACCGAGTGATAGAAAAGCGATGACAAGAACAACGGGGACAAAAACTGCTGAGATTTTGTCAGCAAGTGCCTGAATCGGTGCTTTGCTTCCTTGTGCTTCTTCAACCATTTTGATGATCTGAGCGAGCAAAGTTTCCGATCCAACTTTTGTCGCTTTGAATGTAAACGATCCGCTTGTATTCATTGTTCCCGCTACAACACTGTCGCCAACTTTCTTTTGAGCAGGCATCGGCTCTCCGGTTACCATCGATTCATCTACATATGAGGAACCCTCAGTGATTATGCCGTCAACGGGAATTTTTGCTCCCGGCTTCATAATAATGAGATCACCATGCTTCACTTCGTTCACAGATATTTCCATTTCCTTTCCGTCTCGAATAACTAGAGCAGTTTTCGCCTGAAGATTGAGAAGCTTTTCAATCGCATCACCTGTTTTGAGCTTTGAGCGGGATTCAAGATATTTTCCGAGAGCAATAAATGTGATGACTACAATCGTCACATCATAATAGGTATGATCCACGTTAAGGAATGGCCGTAACACATCTTCGAAAGCTGTGACTGCAAAACTATATAGGTATGCGGCAACAGTTCCGATACCGATGAGTGTGTCCATATTTGCCTTGCCGTAGCGGAGAAAACGATAGAAGCCAAGAAGATAGGGCTTTCCGACAACGAAGAGCGTGTATGTCGCCATGAGTGGCAAAAGATGATGGAAAAATTCTTTGACTGTGTAACTCATAGCAGGGACCGCATGATATTGAGCCAGGATATCCCACGCCATAACAAAAATGCTGAAGATCGCAAGTGGAATCGCAGACATGACTTTTGTTTTCATATCTTTTATTTCAGAGAGTTTTTCCTCTTTTGATTGATTTAGTCCAAGATGCTCCGCATGCTCATTTTCGCTCATACCCATTTCAGTTGCGCTCATGTTATGCATGCTGTAATCCATAGGAGCAGGTACTACGAGGCTGTATCCCAGTGGTTCTAACTTTTTATTGAAAGATTCGGGATTCGTTTTTGTCTCATCAAAAGATATTTTTGCATTTTCTGTGCCGTTGTTTACGGAAATTTCTTCAACACCGTCAACCTTTTTAATAGTGCGTTCAATGATGCTTGAACATGAAGCGCAATGCATTCCTTTTACTTTGTATGTTTTGGTATGCATAGAATTATTTACGCTTTAATTTGTAAACCTTTAAAACTTCCTCCTTTGCTTTACCGACCTGTCCTGAAGACATTTGATGCTGCACGCAATGACCAAGGTGGTTTTCCAGAAGGGCATCTTCAATACTCGAAAGCCCTTGCTTTACAGCAGAGGTCTGAGTGATCACGTCAATGCAATAGGTATCGTTCTCGATTAACTTCTGCAGTCCCCGAACTTGTCCCTCAATGAGCTTGAGGCGACGAACTATCTTTGCCTTATCTTTTTCATCCATGTATTTCATAAAACGAGTATATACCCCTAGGGGGTATATGTCAAGAAAACAGTAATGTGTCCTCGGTCCAAACATTAAAATTGTATAAAAAAATAGCCTTACAATGTAAGACTATTTTTCGTTGTGCTCCCTACTAGAGGACGTTAGGAACTGTTTTATAGAGAATCCTGACCATACATGGTTCCCTATAGTAGATATATGGAGAACTGAAAAAATATCGTCAGTATCGTAATAATGGATTCTATTGAGGAGCACACGCAATCCAAACTTCTTGTATTTTTGAAAGTTCTGCTATTTCTCCTGTATCAGAGCCCCACTTTTCTAAGAATTTTTTTGCTAACCCTTTCAATTGAACCTCTCTTTCTTCTAAAGGAAGATTTCTAAGTTCTTGATTTACTCTCATTAAAAAATGCCATGCAACAAACCTGTGATTACCATCTACAACAGCATACTTACCTTCTTTTAATAATAAACATATTGGCTTAGGGAACATTCCTGTTTCTAAGAGATACCGAGCAGCATTTAACCAACGATTCCTCCCAGACTCCCCCATAGTCATACCAAAATACGTTTCCTCAGGTTTTTTTGTGTATCCATCAAACATTTCCTTAAAAACCTTAGACCACTCCTCGGAGTATGGAATAGTACTTAGATCTAGAAATTCCTTTCTCCATTCAACCTTCTGCCAAAATTCAAAATTCTCAGTAAACAGAACTCCGTTCCAGTTCTCTACGGGAGGCCAACCATGTTTCTCATAATAAGGTTCAATCCAATCTTTTATTATGTCGTCAGGAAAATTGGGTAAATCTTTCTTAATATGCTCAAACTTATTTATTTCCATTTGTCAGTTAGAGTTATTGTTTTATTTTTAGGTTCAAACTTTGAAGGTTCAATTCTACCGACATCTAGAACAATTGGCACGCTAGCAAGAAGTCCGGCAAGTATGCATGTACCAGTTGGCAAGAGGGGTAAATACTCAAATGAAACTTTATCCAGATAAGAAATTGTTTGTTTTACAGAATTAATATCCTCAGTATTAATAAGCCTATGTAGAAAATAGTTATGTAACTGAGAAATGATTGTTGGTGAGATATCAGATGGACGCTGGCTTGCTAGAGTAAGAAAAACTCCAAACTTACGACCTTCTTTAATGATTTCTTCGAAGGTTTCCAAACGATAGTCTTTCCATTGCTCGCTCTCTCGTTCTGAATTTTCAGAAAGTATATTATGAGCCTCATCAATTATAATGTTCAAATATTTCTGATCATCGTTTTGATTTTTTTTATCATTGTAAAGTTTTTTACACATAAGTAATGGGAGAATTTTCCTCATGTGCATATTAACGTCCTTCAAAGAAACAACAGTGATCCCCTTACTAGCATTAATTTCATCGGCAGTCTTAATTTCAATCACCTTTTTTATATCATCGATTCTTCTATCTAGTCTTTTAATTAAAGGAGCTAAATGCTCTTTATTTGAAAAGCCTCGAATAATGTCACTGTAATATTGAATTACAATTTGCAACCTAATTTCATCTATAGGGGTAATTCTAGCTACATCAATTTGAAGCGCATTAACCTTAGTATCAATAATTTTATCTCGAAAATCTGCTACATCACTATAAATCCTCGAAGTATCTGAAGACACGTAATAATACTTATTATTTTGTGCCCCATGGAACTTTAAATGATCGTTATAGTCCCCTAATAGAGTTGTAATACTAGGATTCCCACCAAGTGCATCGTTCAGTTCTTTGAGAAAGTTAAATACAATTGTTTTTTCAACGTTTCTATCGCTCTCAGTTGTAGCTTCAAATATCATTTGTCCAATAAGTTGTTTTAGTTCAAGTTCATTTTTTATTTTTGGAGCTAGGTATGAATTATCAACTGAACGGCGCAAAAAAGGCATCTGAGTCTTTTCTGTAGCTTCTAAGAAAACAACCCAAAAATCTGGATCATTCAATGTGTCTCTTGTAACAGGAAATTTATCCTTTGGAGTACGAGTCGAGAGTTGATAAATATTTTTATAACTTTTTTCGATAATTACATCATCACTATTCTCTTGGTCACTATTTACATATTCTCCGTTAAAATCAATGAAGAAAAAACGGGCGTTCTGCTTAAATTTATCTTCATCCTTATATTTTAGGAAAAGTTCATGATAGATTTTTGCTAGTGTATAAGATTTACCACTTCCCGTATTACCAAATATTCCAATATGACTCGCCATTAAGCCGTTAACCCCTACTCTTATATCTTGCCCCTTTTCAAACGACAAAGTACCTATCGTGATTGGATCGTCACCATTTCGTATGAAATCATGAATTTGCTCAAACTCCTTCTTGTGCAGTAAGAAACACTCGTTATCTATCAACGGTAATTCCTTTATTCCACGCTCAAATTGTTGCTCCTTAAAGAAACCCAGTAAGCTTACTGTCAAAACTCTATTGATTTTTTCCTTTACACTTACGTAACCTTTCTTTTTTATATATGTTTTGTCTTCTATGACTACTTCACCTTCTACCTTGCCAATTATTACAGTAAATCCTTTGATTATTTTTACATAACCACCTACGGATATATTTTTAAGCAGTTCACCTTTATATAAAAGATGTGAAGTATTTTTTGTTTTATCAACTTTTACTTCTATTGTTCTACCCTTTACAGATATAACTTTACCGATAGTAAAAATTGAATCTTCAGATATTTGTTCAATACTTGTCGGCATAAGTATTACTCATTTGTTCCTTCATTAGTAGGTTCTTTTTCTGAGATATCTTCGCAGTTTATCTTATGAAGCAAAACATCGATAATTTTTTTATTTATCGTTGGAAAATCATATTTAAACTCATCTTTTTTCAATCCATCACTTCCATCTATTTGTTCTGGGGAAATAATTTCAATATTATTATTTTTTATATTATTCTTACCGAATCTTTCTCCTATTTCCTTCTTAGCTTTAGCACTGTGAGCAATAACATAAATCATGAGTGTAGGATTTGAGTTTGCTGCTCTTAATGTTATTTCACATATATGTTCATCAGAAAAAGAGAATCCCATTACAAAAAGAACTGTGTTTTCTTTTTCAAGCTCGTTTGAGTATAAACGCAATAGCTCATAATATGTTTGATTCATAAGAGTATGTTTGAATTTCTCTTTAGTTGGATTAACAACTATTAAGAGACTCTCATAGGCTTCCATGAATATATCTAGCGAGGGATCCACCGCCATACCTGTAGCTGCCGCAATAAGAGTGTCGATTGTTGAAGTATCTGAAATAGGTAATATCTTACTGCTATCAATATTCTTTCCTGCTACTTTTTTTATATGTTCTAGTCCGTATGAAAAAATAACATCGTTGTTTTTTATTTCCCACGACAAGGATCCGTGCAACTTTGAGAGATTGAACACGGGGAGCTCAGCTGTATTATCATAATGTAAACTTTTTTTGAAGTGGGATTTTTTAAAATTACTTAGACTGAATTTAGGTTCAAATCTACCATTAAATCCATCGTTATACTCGAGGTTTAAATCCTCCAACGCTTTTTCTAAAAAAATATCAACATTTGTAGTAAATATATTAGCTTCTTTACTCAGTAAAGTAACTTTCCTTTTAAGGAGAATGGAATTTAAAGCTTTAAGGAAAAACCTATACTGTTCAAGAACCACAAGCACATCTGCGTCAGGTATTAATATATTTGGATTTTTTTCAATTACTTCGTCAAAGTACTTTTTATAAAGCGAGGCTCTAATAATTTTTTTAACGCCAGAATCAAGCTCTCCCCGCTTTTCAAGTTCGCTAAGCAAGGTCTCAATACTACCTAGAGTTTTAAGATAAGGCGAAGAAAGCCCTGAGCCCATCAGGAAATTAATATTACAATCTTGAATTATATCTTTGATTTTATCGTGCATATTTTATATGAATCCATTCTAAGTTTCGTAAGTCTTGAAGCAAGAAGACACGAAGGGCATCAAATAGAGAAATATGATGGATTAAAGCATTAAATAGCACAATTATCAAATTAAATCTGATTTTAAAGTTTAGAAAAACTTTAAGTTTCTGAAAGACAGGAACATTAAAATCTACTCTTTTAAATGAAGCTTTGTTTACTTACATAACATAGTCCAAAATGAATTATAAATCATTAATCAATTTGTTTAAAAAAACAAAAAAACATTCTTATGGAAGGTCTAATTTGCCTTTTTGCTAATTTTTTTACTTGTTACCTCCTGCAAAACCTTATTCTTCGTCTTAATATACTTACCTAGCGCCTCACTAGCCTCCTTTCTTATTTGTTTTAGGGTTTTTCCCTGAGTGCTTATTAAAAACATTAGTCTTTTCATTTTTATAACTTTGGGTTAATTTCTCATAAGCCTAACCTTTTTTAAAAACAGCTTTTTAGTCTTTTGGTAAATTTCTCCTTTATTACCTGCGGAATCTTCAAAACCTTCTTCTTTAAGGGTTCGGGTAATTTTTGTACACAAACCATCTATTGCTGAGTAATTGATTACATTACCATCAGTAATAATCTCTTTGAGATCTTCAGGATTTTGATATTTGATTAAATCTTGTATTCTATTTTCTAATCGGAGATCTTTAATGTAATGATAAGTAACAAAACTCAAAACTAGAATTCCGCAAAAACCTGCGCCGACCTCTAACCCAAGTAATTTTTCAAATAGATTCGCGAGCAGAAAGATTAATACCAGAAAGCCAACATATAAGGCAATTAACCCCAATCTCGGGATAAAGACGTCCATTAACCAAACTATTATTTTTTCTGTTTTCATAAAATCAAATTATGTAAATTAAATACAAAAAGCCCACCACATGGAGTTGAGGGCTTTTACACCCTCCCTACCTGTTTCCAAGTAGGGCCTGCAAAGACAAATCTCCATAATGATGGGTTCTTTATGTCTTTGCAGGACTCGCTTCACCATGCCGCCGATTACTCGAGGGTTTAGGCTACTCTATTAAGTTGTAACCCTACGATACCATTTTTGAGCAATTTGTCTAACGAGATTTGCACTTGCATTATTTTTCTATAAGTTCTAAACTGCCGACAGCAGTAATGCTTTCAGATAATTTTTAAGATAACATTACCTTTTACTCGCAGAGAATACACCCGATAATTTCTAAGATAATATTTCAGATAATTTAAAGATAAACGCTCGTTTATCTTTTTTGCTTTTAAATTCACAAATTCGAGTGTAATTTCCGAACGTTACTAAGTAGTCCATTGCTTACTTGGCAGGTCTCGCCTATTGGCGTTCGGAAAACCTACCAAGTAAGGAGTGGATTTTCTTATTGGCTTAAGAAGATTACATAACATGAATAAATTAGTGATTGCTGAGGCGCTTAAACTGCATGCCCTTGGTTGGAGTATCATCCCGGTTGGAAAAGATAAGCGTCCATTACTAGCGTGGAAAGAGTTTCAAGAGCGGGTATCTACGATAGATGAAATAAAATTATGGTTTAGTACTTGGCCGGATGCAAATATAGCAGTTGTGACTGGTCCAATATCAGGGATAGTAGTTCTCGATATTGATGCCAAACATAATCGTTCGATAAAAGAGTTTCAGATTCCACCTACCATAATTTCAAAAACTGGAGGAGGTGGATCTCATGTTTTCTTCAAATATCCAGGTAAACTAGTGCCGAACTCAAACGGTTCTCTATTGGGTGTAGGTGTCGATATTAAGGGAGATGCGGGGTATGCAATACTACCTCCCTCCTCACATGCGTCAGGGAATAACTACGCATGGCAAGAACTTTGTGCTCCAGGAGAAATGGAACTAGGGGAAATTCCTGAATGGTTAAGTAAAAAACTATTCTCTAGCAATCAAAGTCATACCCCTAAATTATGGGAAAAAGATCCTTCAGAAATAATTGAAGGAGGAAGAAATGAGGCGGCCGCATCTATGGCAGGAAAAATTATGAGCTTGGTACCACCCAATCAGCTAGATACTGTTGGCTGGGATAGATTTGGCTTTTGGAACCACCGTTTACCTAGTCCTCTACCACCAAAGGAACTTAGAGCAGTATGGGAGAGTATTAAAAAATATCAGGCGGCTGATTCCAAGGAAATTAAAGATAAAAATGAATCCATCTCACAAAAAATTATAAACATAATATTGAATGAATCTGATGCAATGCTATTTCATAACGAACAAAGTGATGCATATATATGTATAAAAATCCTAAACAGATGGGAGGTGTGGCCGTGCAGAAGTAAAAATATAAAACGTCTGTTATCTAGTATCGCTTGGCAAAAATTAAAAAACCCCTTAGGATCTGAAGCTCTAAAAAGTATTATCGCTGTACTTGAAGGAAAAGCGATTTTTGAAGGACCTAAAATAAAATTAAGTAATAGAGCTGCTCTCCATGAGAATGAACTTTGGTACGACTTAACTAACGAAAAATGGCAGGCGGTAAGAATAAATAAAGACGGCTGGAATATTATAGAGAAACCGCCTATTCTTTTTACTAGGTACTCACATAATAAATCACAGGTGATGCCTAGCAAGGAAGGAGATGTAAAATTATTCTTAAACTACATCAATATAACTGACGCAGAACAACGATTACTTCTTTTAGTATTTTTAGTTAGCAGTTTTATTCCTGATTATCCTCATGTAATGTTGATAATTTTTGGATCTCAAGGTTCTTCCAAATCTACATTATCGAAACTAATGAGGCTTATTATCGATCCCTCAACAATTGAAGTCGCCAGTCTACCAAGTAGAAATAATGAACTGATCCAGATGCTCGCACATCACTATTTCATTTTTTTTGATAATTTGTCTTATATCAATGACGAGCAGTCCGACACTATATGTAAAGCAATTACTGGAAGTGGTTTTGCAAAACGGGAATTATATGAGAATGATGAGGATATAATTTATAGCTTCATGCGACGTTTAGGAATAAACGGTATAAATCTTGTGGCTAATCGTGCCGATCTATTAGAACGAAGCCTATTAATAGAACTTCAAAGAATAGACCCTAGAAACAGAAAATCAGAGCGTGAACTATATGAAAATTTCTACAGAGATCTACCGGCAATCATAGGTGGAGTATTCGAAGTATTAGTTAAAGCATTAAAAATTAAACCTACTATAGAATCAGAATCTCTTCCCAGAATGGCAGATTGGACTCTTTGGGGTTGTGCAATTGCCGAAGCAATGGGGTATACGAAAGAAAAATTCCTATATGCTTATGAAAATAATATAAAACGCCAGACGGAAATGCTCTTAAATGAAAACATTGTCGCCACTGCAATTATCACGTTTATGGAAGATAAAGATAAGTGGCGATCTACACCTACAGATTTATTAACCAATCTAGTAAATCAGGCTAGTTTTACAAATATTGATACCCGTGAAAAGTATTGGCCTAAAGGAGCGGGTGCACTATCTAGGAGGTTGAATGAATTAAGTACTCCTTTAAAACAAATGGGATTTCTAGTAACAATCAGTACTTCTGGAACAGAGCGTTGGATCGAAATACAAAAAACAACTAAATTAAAACCTGACGATACTGACAGTATTTCTCAGACAATATAATTTATATGGCAATCTCACCAGAACAACTGGAGAGATTCATTAAACTGTATTCTAACGAGTATGGGGTTATTTTGAGCGAAGAAAAAGCTATTAGCGAAATAAACAAATTAGCCCAACTCTATAGAGCTGTATATCGAAATAAACAAGGCAATACGGTATAATATCCAGGCTACACGTTGGATTATCATTAATCGTTTTAAGCTCAGGAGAGGGGCTGACAGAGTCTTACGTGTAGCAACTTAAGACGATTAACTGTCATCCCCTCTTTTGAGTTTTTAACCAAATATTATGCAAGCAATTAAAGCGACAAAATACATCGCATATCTCCGTAAATCTACAGACGACAAAGAGAAGCAGATGCTTTCATTAGAAAGCCAAGCGGAGGTTATAAAAAGACTCCAGGTACTTCATGATGTTACCATCATAGAAACAATAGAGGAAAAGCAATCCGCAAAAATGCCAGGACGACCGGGGTTCGACAAAATGATGAATATGATCGAAAAAGGGAAAGCAGACGGAATCATTACTTGGCAGATTAGTCGCCTTTCCAGAAACATGAAGGACTCTGGACAGATGATGTATCTTACTGACTGCGGACTACTTAAAACAGTAATTACAGAACAAACAACATACTCTAAAGATTCCATGGAACAATTTATGTTTGGACTTCAATCACTTACTGCCAAACTTGAAAATGATAGGACTGCTTATAATGTTAAAACCGGAATGACCACATGTGCTCGTAAAGGAATTTATCCTGCTTGCCCACCTCTTGGTTATTTAACAGATCGTGGAGGTATTAAAGGCGCACGAAAAAGAGAAATTGATCCCATTCGCTTTCCTATTATTCGAAGAATGTGGGACCTAATGCTCACGGGAAGTTACACACCTTATGAAATACTTAACAAGGCTACAGAATTATGGGGATTAAGAAATCGTAACAATATAAAACTTTGTAAGTCACAGATTTATAATATTTTTAATAATACTTTTTACTATGGTGAATTTGAATGGCCGATTGGTAGCGGAGATACCTACAAAGGAATTCATCAACCGATGGTAACGCGGGACGAATTTGATCGAGTTCAAAAAATGATTGGAAAAACGGGACGCTCCCGCCCTTTAAAACACCACTTCCCTTTTGCAGGCTGTTCTTTATCTTGCAGTGAATGTGAATCCGCTATTTCAGGATATGAAAAATTCAAAACACAAAAGAATGGGAACAAACACCAATATCGTTATTATGGTTGCAACAAAAGAAAGAAAACAATTTGCACTCAAAAACCAATGAGGGAAGATATGTTGGATGAGCAGATAGAAATAGTGTTGAAATCCATTCAGATTCCCGAAGGCGTCCACGAACTATTAATGGAAATCATTAGAGATGAGAACAAAGTCCAGTTCGAAGCTATATACGCCCAGAATGAGGCCAATAAACAAGCATACGGCCTTATGCTAAAAAAGATTGATGGGCTTATTGATATGCGAGCTACGGGCCTTATAGACGATACCCAGTTTCAAAGTAGGAGAATAGAAGCTGAAAAGGAACGAGACCGCTTGAGAGAACTAATTAAGAACACAGATCAGAATGTAACGGGTTGGATTGATACTGCAGACAAGATGTTTACATTTGCTGAACATGCAGTAAATCGCTTCAAAGGTGCTGACAATAATACTAAACGAGAGATACTCACTAGTTTAGGTTGGAACCTGTCTATAAAGGAAAGAAAGCTAGATTTATCAAGGGAAAACTGGATTGTACCAGTTCAAAGTATGGCAAAAGTGATAAATGAAAATCTAGCTCGGTTGGAACCTATTTCACCCATAAAACAAAAGACCGAATCCAGAAAATCTGAACTCGGTCTTATACTGTGCACGGGAGAAGACTTGAACTTCCATTCCCTTGCGGGAGCTACCACCTCAAGGTAGTGCGTCTACCAGTTTCGCCACCCGTGCATATGCGCCGTAATGTAGATTACTGCGCGAGAGAACTATTCTGCTTCTTCGGTTGCCGCTTCGTCTCCGTCAACGTTCGTGACGCTCTTCATCTTGCGACGAATATCGCGAACCGCCTTTTCTCGGACGTAGTAAAGCTTTGATCGTCGAGCGCGGGCCTTTTTGACGATTTCGATCTTGTCTACGAGAGGAGAAAAAAGAGGAAAGATGCGCTCTACGCCAACGCTGTTTGAGACTTTGCGTACAGTGAAAGTGCCGCCCATTGTTGAGCCGTGCTTTCGGGCCAAAACGATGCCTTCAAAAGCTTGGAGGCGGTATTTACCCTTATCTTCGATCTTTGACCAGACACGAACAGTATCGCCTGATGAGAAATCAAGTTTCTTGCGGGCTTCAATGTCGACTGGAGTAAATTTCAGTGCTGTTTTCATATACGGGGCATACTTTAGCATACAAATATTGACTTTGCAACCTGCATGTTGGTCTTGTTTGACAAACTCCAAAAGTAATGTAATATGCAGATAAATTCGGCCACGAGGCCCTAACAACAAAATACCCTATTATATGAATAGTACTACCTCTATTGATTTGAACGAAGTAGAAAAGCAAATCAAAGAAACAACAACGGTGGCTGCCATACGATCAGTTACGGATATTCTAAACAATTTGATATTCGATATTTTGAGCGACAAAAAGAACACATATACTTTTGAATATTCTTCTTTGGCGTTTTTCCTCTCTGGAAAAGCTTTTGTCAGAGAAGGCATGCTGCTTGAGAAAGAGCTTGCTATCGCCTTCCAGACAGGATCGATTCAGGCACAAAACAAAGCATTGAAAAGCTTAGGCGAATTCCTTATTGGACGGCCGCTAAGAACTTATGAGTTTACTGACCTTTGCGGAAAAATTATTTTTTCATCCAAAGGAAGACTTGGAGATAAAGTTGCCGCCCACTTTGGAGAAACATGGAACTTCAAGGAACGAATACGATTCCAGGGTTATTTCAAACTGTGGAAGCATATGGTAGTTGCAAACAACCATCATATTGCAACAAACTCATTCGTTCCATTGTTTGTTGAATTCGTAAATGGAATGTATCAATCACTTGATAAGTTTAATTACGAGAACGAAGAGGATGCCTGGAACCTACTGCGGCCAAAATTTACTTTGACCATCGAATACGAGCTACGGTTTTTATTCTATTGCCGGTTCAGCGTATTTGGAAAGTTTCAAAGGGATATGATGAAAATCAGGCCTGAGGTCGCGGTTGTAAGAGAGGATGTGTTGGCGCGCCGCATTCCGGCACTCGTCATCAATAGACTAAAAGACAACAAAGACATTTCGGCTATCGCTTTTTCTCTCTCCAAATTTGCAGATACGTTCGATTTTCAGAAAAATAAGCTCAACGGCAAACGCGTAACTCCGATTCTTGAGGAGATAAAAACGTTACTGCCTAAACTTAAAGATAAAGAACTCTATCCACTTGTAGCACAAAAGCTATTAGATATAGATATAAGTCATCAATAAATACATTTCAAGCATGGATTGTCCTCGGGCGTCCATGCTTGTTTTTTATTTTGCTAGGCCGAATGATTTTCGAGCGTTTTCAAAATCGGTTGGATATGGAGCGGTAACGGTAATTTGTTTTCCACTTGGAAGTGCGAACTCGATCGCTCGCGCATGGAGTGCCAGTCGCTCGAACCCAAGCGCTTTTTCTCGTCCGCTTGCGTAAAGATTGTCGGCAATGATGGGATGATTGAGCGATCGAAAATGCACGCGGAGCTGATGCGTGCGGCCGGTCTTAGGTTTTGCTTCTACATAACTAAATACACCCTCTTCTGTGCTTCCTTTTCCTTCGACTGCGCCGATAGTAGCTAGAATTTCATAGTGCGTAATCGCTTCTCGCAATTCTCCTCGAGCCCCGCGGCCGACGGTCCACTTGCGGACATTTTCTTTTGATCGGCCGATTGCTTCGCTAATCGTTCCCTTTCGTTCTTTGGGAACTCCGTACAAACATGCATGATATGTTTTTTGGATCGTGTGATCTTGAAATTGTTTTTTAAAAAACAGAAAGCTCTCTTGAGTTTTGGCGATAATGAGACAGCCAGATGTTTCTTTGTCGAGACGATGTACAATTCCTGGACGCTTAATCTCTTTTCCTTCCAACGTCATGGGTTCGCCTACATCGGAAAGCTCCGGCCGCTCGCGCAAAAGTATCTCTGAGAGGGTCTCAAAGTCGCCTCGGCCGTCTGGATGGACGACAAGGCCTGCTGGCTTGTCTATGACGAGGACGTCTTGGTCTTCATAGAGAATTGGGGGCATATATAGGCGTACTATAGCATGCCAGTTGATTTCGTGAAGGAAATACAGTACTATGGCTTCACAACCAAATATGCGCGATTAGCTCAGTTGGTAGAGCAATCCGTTTACACCGGAAAGGTCGGGGGTTCGAGTCCCTCATCGCGCACCAAAAGAAAAAACCGCCTGAGGCGGTTTTTTCTTTTGGTACGCGATAGCGAGCGGACTGCTCCGCTCGCGTGAGGGACTCGAAAGGCTTTTCGATGTCTCGGCTCTGCGAGACCGAAAAGCACCAGCGACGGTAGTCGAGAGTCCCTTCTTTACATATTCTCCAAAAACTCCCGTATCTCCCCTATCTTTTTTATCCTCAAATACGTCTCCAGATTTTCCTCCGGCGTCATCTCTGCTCGAGTGATCGTAAATCCTTCCGGAATAAAAATCTTGTCCCAGCCATAGCCATTCTCCCCTCGCGGCTCAGTGGCAATTTCACCAGGAGCAGCGCCTTCGAAATACGTCATCTCTTTTCCATCGAAATATGCAAAGATACACCGGGCAATTGCCTTTCTATTTCCATCGCTGATCATGTCACAGACTTTTTGCTGCGGGACTTCTTCTACAAAGAATTTGATAAATGTCCCAGGCAATCCATTCAAACTTTCAAACTCCAGCGATACGTCCTCAACAAGCACCGGTGATTTGAGTATTTCAAATGCATGCTGAGCTTTGTACTCAACGATCTCTTTCAAGCTCAACGACTGCGGTTCATGCAAATCGACTTTCTGGTGTTTTACTTTCAGTCCCAAAAGTTTCTCTAGATATTCAGCTTTTTTCGGACTTCCAGTAACGAAGGTGACGTCGATTTCTTTCATACGATAATCATAGCATTTTGGAAAATAAACTCGAGCGACTTTGAAAAACAAGCATAAAATGCTACTTTTGATGGTACGGGACGAGATTCCCAAAAGCCCCTGTAGTTAAATGGATATAACTGCGGACTTCTAAGCCGTTATTGTAGGTTCGATTCCTACCGGGGGCACATGAGACAAAACCGAGCAAACTGCTTTGCTCGGTTTTGCGTATGTGCGGCCGGAGCCATGTCGCTCTGCGACGGGCGAGGCGGGGTCGCGAGTACTTAGTCCGCACAATCCGAGCGAAGCGAAGAGATGAGCAGACTTAGTAACTCGTGACACAGTGATACAACCGAGCAATAAAAAACCCCGCGGTGTTTTGCGGGGTTTAAAAAATTAGGACGGTGTTGAGGTTACTTGTTAACCAAACAGCTGCACTGGACCATTATTGTCTGTGCGGTAAAAATCTGTAACAAGCTTTTCCAAATCCAATGTAATGTCAAAATTTTCGTTTCCCGGTTGCTC
>CAYVDC010000010.1:0-52991 GCA_964450735.1 uncultured Candidatus Saccharibacteria bacterium
CTAGTATTGCATCGGTGATCTTGATTCGAATTTGCTTGCCGTCTTTTTCTTCGAAGTAGTAGACGCCAGGCCATCCGTAGTAGGCTCGAAACTTTCTGTCGTTCATGATTGGATCGCCGTTTGGATCAATCAAGCCGTCCTCTTTACTGATCTTGCCGCATCTTGTTGCTTTGGATTCGTCTTGAGCGAGAGGTGAAGCTGAGCCATCTTGGATTGAACGAATTGTTCGTACTAAAAGTTCTCCACCGATAGTATTCAATCGTGATCGGAGATCAGGTGCAGTTTCGTGTTCCCCGATTGGGACGATTTCTTGTGCATGAACGGCACCTGCATCAAGCTTATAGACCATTTGTTGAATACAGACACCTGTTTCTTTGTCTCCTGAAAGTACTGCGGATTCAACTGGTGTTGCGCCGCGAAATCGTGGAAGGAGAGAATAGTGAACATTCAGTGTGCCAAACTTTGGCAGGTCAATTGCTTCCTGCGGCAGGATTTTGCCGTACGCAACGACTACAGAAAGATCGATGTTGAATGCATGGAGAGCTTCAAGAAATAACGCATCAACTTTTTCGGGCTGAAGTACTGGAATGCCGCGCTCGTCTGCCCAGACTTTTGGTGCGGGCGGTGTCATTCGTAATCCTCGTCCAGAAGCACGATCGGGTCCAGTAATAATAACTGAAGGGGTAAACCCTTCGGCTTCAAGTTTTTCAAGCATAGTGATTGTCAGTTCAGGAGTTCCCCAAAATGCCAATCCAATTGGCTGGTTAAGATTCTGATTCATCGTAGTATTCTTCGGAGTTACTTTCGTGCGCATCGCGGGCTTTGTCGGTAAAAAGAATGCCATCTAAGTGGTCTATTTCATGCTGGAAGATGTGAGCAAGCAATCCGCCACCACCGCGTTCAAATTTCTTGCCATGCTCGTCATATGCTCGAACAGTAGCATTAAGCGCGCGCTTCACTTCGCCATAGATCGGTCTGACAGAGAGGCATCCTTCTTGGAGCCACTTTGTTTTTTTGGACATCTTGATGATCTCAGGATTGATGAACACAACATCTTCATGAGTCGGCTTTTCTCCTTTTGGAATTCCTTTGCCTCGCTTGAAACGCTCGTCAAAGATCTTTCCTGATACAACAAAGATGCGCACTGACTCAGCGATCTGCGGAGCAGCTATTGCGACACCATCATCCTGAGAGGCGAGAGCTTCTTTCATCTTTCTGATGATCTCGCGGATTTTTGGAGTAGTGATGTCTTTAATCGGAACAACCGGTGCTACTTTGCGTAGTACCGGATGTCCTGTTTGTACGATTTCAATCGAGTTGTTCTTCATACGGCTGCGAAAATTATTTAAGTTCTTTGAGATATTCGAGCAATTTTGCGATCTTCACTGTTTCTTGTGAACGGGTAGCCATGTTGCGAACGATAACAGAGTTTTCGATTGCCTCTTTTTGTCCGAACAAAATTGTATACGGAACTCCAAGTTTTTCAGCGATAGCGAGCTGCTGTGACAAGCTGTCTTTTGAAAGCGTCTGAGCAATTGAAACATGCGCTTTGCGGAGGATTTCGATGACGTTCAAGCTCTTGAGTTTTGCATCGTTGCCGAGCTGGATGAAGTAGATCTTCGGCTTCTTCATGATGCGAGGAGAGAGCTTCTTGTACCAAGGCGATGCAACAACGCGATCAACACCGATAGACATGCCGATAGCCGGAATGTCTTTCTTGCTTCCGATCTGCTTGCCGAGATAGTCGTAGCGTCCACCAGCTGCAATGGTCATTTCACTGCCATCTTCTTTGCGTTCGATGATTTCAAATACTGTTCGTGTGTAGTATGAAAGGCCGCGAACAAGGTTCTTGTTGATTGTGTACGGAATATTCATCTCGCTCAAGAATTCAAGAACTTCCTTGAAGTGCTTTTTACAAGCAGGGCAGAGGAATGAGACGCTATCCGGAGCTCCTTCGTTGATTGCTTTTGTTTTTGGATCCTTTGAGTCAAGAATGCGGAGAGGGTTTGTCTTCAATCGTTCTTTGTCGATTGCCGGGAGATCAGCCAAGTGTTTTTTGTAGTACGCAACAAGTTCTCGAACATACTGTGGGCGGCATTCCTTGTCGCCGATTGAGTTAAGATCGATTGAGATGTCAGTTGCACCTGCTTCTTCGAGAATAGTAACTGCGGTTTTCAAAACAACTGCATCGATGATGCTTTTCTCGCTTCCCAATGCATCAAGGTCGAACTGGTAGAACTGGCGAAATCGTCCAGCTTGTGGATTGTCGTGTCGATATGAAGGACCGTACTGGTAGAAGAGTACTGGCTGTGGCTGGTTCTGCATTCCGTGCTCTATATATGAGCGCATGAGCGGGGCAGTGTGTTCTGGTCGTAGAGCAAGATGATCGCCGCCTTTTGTTCGAAGCGTATACATTTCCTTGTCGACGATGTCAGTACCAATGCCGATAGCAGAAGTAAAGACTGACTCATGTTCGAGTGTCGGTGTTTCGATCGGAGTAAAACCATAGTACATGGCGACTTCTTGAGCCTTCTCAAAAAATCCCTGGAAGAGATAATACTGATCGCCCATGATATCTCGCATTCCTTTCGGTGCTGCTGGAGCTTCTTTCGATACTTTTTTTGCTTTGTCCATAAAAGTGGTAATTAGGTGTTAATTTGCTGTGTACGCGTGGTACTCGCCTGGTAATGCGTTCAATGTTTTAAGTGGGAAGAGTCGTAGGAATGCTCGTCCGGTGATGTTTGCTTTTGGAAGCACTCCCCATGTGCGTGAGTCTGAACTAAATGGTCGGTTGTCTCCCATGACAAAGTATTCGTCTGCGCCAATTTCTTTGGTTACATTCATTGTCGTTTCTGCACTGATATATGGTTCGGTGAGTACCCATCCGTTTGGATGTTCGCTGTTAGTGATGGTGACTACGCCATTTTGGACTGAGATTGTTTCGCCTGGAAGTCCGATAACTCGTTTAATATAGTAAACGCCTTTTGGTTGGCCGGGTGGATGAAAGACAACCACGTCGCCGCGAGCGGGGGTTGTGAAATGATAGGTGAGCTCATCGACGATGAGGTAGTTCTTGTCTTGAAACGTTGGGACCATTGACGATCCTGATACAACGAATGGTTGGGCAATAAAGAACCTTACTCCGAGAGCAATAACGAGAACTACGAGCGCAAACCTAATCAGGTCCCAGATGGATTCCTCCTCTTGGACGTGCACTTGTTTAGTTTCAATTTCCATGGGCGAATTATAACCTGCTTTTGCTATTGACACAAAGGTATAATATGTGGTCTTCGGTTTTTGGGAATACTTTCCTGGGAGAGCGCTGCCGCAGTAGTTTCCTGGCTTGTAAACTGCGCCAGGAGAACTACTGCTTCGCGCCTATAGAGTTCGGTTCCAAAAGTGATGAGTCTATAGTATAGTGTGCAAATGATAACTATCGTCGGCCTGGGTAATCCGGGAGAAATATATGAGAATACTCGCCACAATGCAGGGCGTATCATTTTGCAGCTTTTAGCCAAGAAACTGGACTTCTCTGAGTGGAAAGACGACGTGAAGTTAAAAGCGCTTGTTTCAAAAGGCGAGCTTGGGGGCAAGAAAGTGCAGTTTGTCCTGCCGAACAACTTCATGAATAATTCTGGTACGAGTGTTTCGCCACTGATTACTACTCCTAAAGAATTAGACCAATTAGTTGTATTGTATGATGATCTCGATATCGCGATTGGTAATCTAAAAATCTCGTTTGATAGAAGCTCGGGCGGACACAATGGTGTTGAGTCCATCATCAAGCGAGTGAAGTCTCAAAAATTCTCACGTATCCGCATTGGTATTTGCCAAGTTACTCCGACTGGAAAGCTCAAGGCTCGTCCGGCTGGTGAAGACCGTGTAGCGTTCCTTATGAAAGAATTCAAGGACACTGAGATGGCCGAACTCAAAAAACTTTCAAAGACGATTGGCGAAGCGCTTGCCATGATGATCGGCGAAGGAAGACAGAAAGCAATGACGTTATTTAACTAGTGCCATACCGGCGTACTCTATGAAACCAAAACAAAACCATACTTACAAAGAAAAGAATACACTGCTCATTTTCGGCAAGCATCCTGTCGTAGAAAAACTCGAGCGTGATCCGAAATCAATTGAGAAGATTTTCATCAAGGAAACATTGGATCTTGAAGTTGCACAAGAAATCAAAGAGCTTGCTTCAAAATCAAAAGTTCCTTTTTTGTTCGTGCCTGAACGTAAGCTTACTGAAATGACAGAGGGTGCGCTTCATCAAGGATTGGTTGCTATTGTTGCGCCAGTTGAATATATTGAACTCAAAGACTGGTTGGAATCAATAGAGAACATTGAACGACCGTGTGTGCTTATCCTCGATGAGCTAGAAGACCAGCACAACATCGGCGCGATCATTCGTACTGCAGTAGCGGCTGGCGTGCATGGTATTATCATGCCAAAGCACCGCCAAGCTCCAGTCGGAGGTGTGGCATACAAAACCGCGGTTGGACTTATTGATAAAATTCCACTCATCAAAGTGACTAATGTGAACGAAGCGATCCGAACGCTCAAAGAATACAAGTTCTGGGTTGTCGGACTTCACCAAAATGCAGAAGAAACAATTTGGACGCAGGATCTTGATATGCCTGTCTGTTTCATTGTCGGATCCGAAGGGGATGGCATGCGTCAGAAAACAGGCCAGATCTGCGACTTCCTTGTCCGCATTCCAATGAAGAATGGAGTGGAGTCATTGAATGCGTCAGTCTCAGCGGCAGTGATGATGTATGAGTGGAGACGACGACAGCAATAAAAAAACAAATAAAAAAACCACTCATCTGAGTGGTTTTTTTATTAAGAACTATGCTTTCTTTTCTTCCAAGAATGCGAGCGTCATGCGCTGATCCTTTGGTTCGAAGAGCGTAACCTGGAAATTGTAGGTCTTTCCGAGTTCGAGCTTTTCGCGGAGCTTTGATTCTCCACCGAAGAGGGAATTGTGGACGAGTCCAGCAACGCCTTCCTTGATAGCGACGAGAGCACCGTGCTTGTTGAATTTGATGACTGCACCTTTGACGATGTCGCCCTTCTTCAATTTGCCTTCGTACTCTGTCCAAGGGTTCTCACGAAGCGCCTTGATTGAGAGAGAAATTTTGCCATCCTTGATCTCGATCACCTTTGCCTTTACAGCATCGCCGATCTTGAACATGGTGCGAGGATCTTCAACGAGACCCCAGTCGATTTCAGAAATGTGGACGAGTCCTTCGAGACCTTCTTCAATCTTGAGGAAGACACCGAAGTCTACGATACCAGCAACTGTTGTTTCGAGTTCATCACCGATGTTGTACTTGCCAACGATCTCTTTCTTTTCATCAGGATTTGAATCCTTTTCTGAGAAGATGAGCTTACCTTCTTTCGAAAGAGCTGAGATGATAGTGACTGCAATTTTCTTGCCGATGAGTTTTCGGAGTTCTTTCAAGATCTTGTCTTTATCAGAATCTTCAACGCGAGGGTAGTGCTCTGAACGGAGCTGAGATGCAGGAAGGAATCCAGCGATACCCTGCCATTCGAGAATGAGACCACCTTTGTTTGCGTCCTTGATCGGGAGTTCGACAATAAGTTTTGACTTGATTGCCTTTTCAGCTTCGCTCCAGATGAGCGCCTGTTTTGCTTCCTTGAGGGAGAGCTCAACATAGCCGTCTTCGTTTTCAAGGTCGACGATTTTAGCTTTCACTGTATCGCCGATGTTGATCTTCTTGATGATGTCTTTTGCGGCGATGAATTCACGGCCGTAAATGATACCTGTACCGAATGGCTTCAAGTCTACGTAGACTGATGATTTGCCGATATCGATAACTGCACCTTCGACGAGAGTGTCGATCTCCAATGGAGCGAGTGTCTTGTCTAAGAATGCTTTTGCACTAGATGTGTGAACCTGTTCTTCTGTTTGTGTTGTCATTTTTTTGAAATAAAAAAATCCGCCAAATGCGGACTTAAACTCTAGTTTCTTTTCGTCTGTTTTCCGAGGAAGACAGGGGAGAAAAGGGTTACTCTAAAGTCCGATTGATAACTCCGTTAGATTACCATATTTAGCCTAAAATGCAAGCGCCTCACACCTTTAATAATTGATAAGTTGTATGCTATAATTGTTCCATGATTATCACGTACCACGGCAAGCAGTTTTTCAAGATGCAACAAGGAGACACCGTCGTTGCCATCAATCCAATCAGCAAAGACTCAACATTCAAAGACAAAGTAGCCAGATTCGGTTCTGCGCTCGTTCTTTCTACTACCAATCATCCAGACTATAACGGCATAGAAACTGTGACATATGGTAATGACGAGCCAGTTGCGATCACTGGACCAGGAGACTACGAAGTCAAAGATATTTTCATAAAAGGTGTCCTCACTCGAACCACGCTTGATAAAAAAGAATACATGAACACTGTTTACAACATGGCGATGGAAGGCATGAATGTTACCGTTCTCGGCGCACTCGGGAAGCCTCTTGAGGCATCAGAGCGCGAAGGTATGGAAAGTCCTGATATTCTCTTTGTTCCAGTCGGCGAAGGAGAAGGATCAATGGATGCAAAAACCGCATACAAACTCGCGGTTTCGCTCGAGCCAGGCATTATCATCCCGACTGACTATACTGATACATCGCTCAAAGCATTTCTCAAAGAAGCTGGAGCAGAAAAAACCGAAGTCATCGACAAGCTTGTTTTGAAGAAAAAAGATTTAGCCGACAAGCAGGGAGAAGTAGTCGTGTTGTCATACTAATTGAGTCATACATATATATGAGCAAAGTAAGAACTATGGTACATACGCTCCGAGCAAAACCGTACAAGACCCGACGGACAATATTGCTCGCTGCTTCGTTTGGAGTCACAGCGCTCATTGTTATCATTTGGCTTGCAACATTTGCATTTACACATCGAACATCGACTCCCACTCCAAAAGAGAACCAAGCTGACAGCCCGTTTACCATCATCAAAGATAGCGTTGTCGAGGTATATGATGGAGGAGAAATGAGCCCGGCAATAGATACCACAGCTCAGTAATTTTCAGTAATAATTAATTGTATATATGGCAAAGAAAACACCACCACAGGCTCCGGCCGAAATCACCCCACGCGCTAATGTCATTCCAATCGACATTACTCGTGAAATGAAAGACTCATACATCAGCTATGCGATGTCGGTTATTACTGCGCGCGCATTGCCTGATGTTCGAGATGGATTGAAACCAGTGCATCGACGTATTTTGTATGCGATGCATGACCTTGGTCTTGCTTCAAGTTCAAAGACCCGAAAAAGCGCACTCGTGGTGGGTGACGTGATCGGTAAATATCACCCGCACGGCGACGTCGCAGTATACGACTCTATGGTTGGTATGGCGCAGGAATTTTCATATAGATATCCTCTTATTATCGGACAAGGTAACTTCGGATCAATCGACGGCGACCCAGCGGCTGCGATGCGTTACACAGAAGCAAAAATGTCCAAGCTCGCAGGTGAAATGCTTAAAGACCTCGAAAAAGATACCGTTGATTTCCGACCGAACTACGATGCAAGCAAAAAAGAGCCGTCAGTACTTCCAGCAGCAGTTCCAAACTTACTTTTGAATGGAACACTGGGAATCGCCGTTGGTATGGCAACAAACATTCCTCCGCACAACTTGGCTGAGGTTGTTGACGCAACACTTCATTTGATCGAAAACAAAGATGCCACAACCGATGATCTTCTTGAATTTATCAAAGGTCCGGATTTCCCAATGGGAGGCATCGTCTACGGTGCTTCAGATATGAAGCATGCGTATTCAACAGGACGCGGCGGTGTTGTCTGTCGTGGAGAAGCTGATATTACAGAAACAAAAGCGGGAATGGCTCAGATCATCATCACTTCGATTCCATATCGTGTGAACAAAGCTGACTTGATCATGTCGATCGCAGAGCTCGTTCAAGAAAAGAAAGTTGAAGGCATTAAGGGTCTTCGAGATGAATCAACCAAGGACATCCGCGTTGTCATCGACCTCAAGAACGGCGTACATCCTCAAAAAGTTCTTAACTATCTCTACAAGCACACTCAGCTCGAAACGACATTCCACTTCAACATTGTGGCGCTCGTAGACGGAACTCCTCAGACATTGTCGCTCAAATCAATCCTCGAATCATTCGTTGCACACCGTGATGTTGTTATTCGCCGACGAACTGCGTTTGATCTCAAGCGCGCTGAAGAACGTGAACACATCTTGCTTGGCTTAAAGAAAGCACTCGATCATATCGACCGAGTTATCACTGTCATCCGTGGATCAAAAGATGCTGCTCTTGCAAAATTGAACCTCATCAAAGAATTTAAGTTCTCCGATATTCAAGCTACTGCTATTTTGGAAATGCGTTTGCAGAAGCTCGCCGGTCTTGAGCGTAAAGCGGTAGAAGAAGAATTGAAGGAAAAACAGGCACTCATTGCTTTCCTCAAAGACCTCCTCTCAAGTCCAAAGAAAATCTTGAAAGTTGTTTCAGATGAACTCAAAGAAATCCGTGAGAAATACGCCGATGAGCGACGAACAAAAGTCGTAAAGGGCGGTGTAAAGATGATCAACGATGAAGACCTCATCCCAGAAAAAGAATCTGTGCTCGTCTTTACTGCAGGTGGATACGTCAAGCGAACTGATCCTACCGAATACCGCTCGCAGAAGCGCGGCGGTGTCGGAGTTGTTGACCTTGAAACCAAGGAAGAAGACTTCGTTACGCAATTGTTGAATGCAAATACACACGATGATTTGCTCTTCTTCACCAACCTCGGAAAGGCATACCAAATCAAAATGTATGACATTCCAGAAGGAAAGCGTGCGACAAAAGGCAAGTCCATCATGAACTTCCTTACGCTCGCTGACAATGAAAAAGTCATGTCCATCCTTCCGGTTTCCAAAGAAGCAAAACAGAAAGACCATTCGCTCATGTTGGTTACCGAAAACGGAACTGCCAAGAAGATGTCATACGAAAGCTTCAAAGACGTTCGACGCAGTGGCTTGATTGCAATCCGCCTCGATGCCAATGATTCCCTGAAAGAAGCGCTCCTTACTCAGAAGGGCGACGATGTCATGGTTGTTACTGCTCAAGGACAATCAATCCGATTCAAAGAATCTGATATCCGTGAAATGGGACGAACTGCTGGCGGCGTGCGCGGCATGAAGCTTGCTAAGAACGATTTGCTTGTCGGTGTTGGCGTCATCAAGAAAGATGCAGGCAAAGACGCAGCAGTTCTCGTTATGAGTGCGAACGGTCTCGGAAAGAAAACAAAGATCGGCGAATACAAGGTCCAGAATCGTGGAGGATCAGGTATCAAGACTGCAAAGGTTACTGCAAAGACTGGTGATCTCATCATTGCCAAAGTCATCACTGATGAAGAAGAGCTCATCGTTATGTCCAAAAAAGGACAAGTGATCCGAACAGCGCTTTCATCAGTTCCATCGCTTGGACGACAGACACAGGGTGTCTCGATCATGAAATTGCGAGCTGGGGACGGAGTAGCTTCGGTTACCACTATCTAAAGAAATTAAAAAAGAAAAACTGAACACATTTGTGTTCAGTTTTTCTTTTTCTTGGTATACTATCTACACATGTTCGCAGACCCATCATCAAACGTACAGCAATTCGGGCTTACTCCCGGAATGCACATTGCCGATCTCGGAGCAGGAAGCGGCGCATATTCATTTGCTGCAGCACAAGCCGTTTCACCGAACGGCAAAGTGTATGCATGCGAAGTTCAGAAAGACCTCTTAACTAGACTCAAGAACGACGCAGCAGAAGAGCACATCACAAATATCGAACCAATCTGGGCAAATATCGAAAAGCTGGGCGGTACCAAGCTCGGCGACAGATCAATGGATGGCGCAATCGTATCAAACGTTTTGTTTATCGTGGAAGACCGGCCGGCATTTATGGCTGAGCTTAAGCGAATCGTAAAGCCGGCCGGTCATGTCTACTATATCGACTGGAGCGACTCGTTTGGCGGCATGGGGCCGCATCCTGATCAGGTCATCTCTGTACCACAGGCAAAGGAGCTCTTTACGAAGTTCGGATTTACCGAAGAAAAGACGTTTGACGCAGGCACGCACCATTACGGGATTATTTTCAAGAAAAGCTAATATATGAAAACATCACCATTTCAAATTGGAATAATAATATTTTTTGTTATTTTCGTGGTCGTCGCCATGTTGATATTTACTGGAGTGATTGGCGGCGACAAAAACGCACAAAAAGCAGCAACAGGAGGCTCGGTGGTGATGTGGGGAACATATCCACAAAGCGCTATATCCAATTTAATTAGCGAATATAAAGGCAGCAATCCTAATTCACCTACGATTACATATGTCCCGATTCAATCAGGCGACCTCGACACTAAGCTTGCAGAAGCCATCGCTTCCGGCAGAGGTCCGGACGTTATTGTCATTGGCCAAGATGAGATAATCAAGAACAGATCAAAGCTGTACGCCATTCCGTATGCACAGATCTCAGAAGCAACTTTCCGCTCAACGTTTGCGGGCGAAGGAGAATTGTTCATGCTTCCTGACGGTATTGTCGGACTTCCGCTTACTATTGATCCACTTATTTTGTACTACAACCGCGACTTACTCGAAGGCGCAGGTGTTACTATCCCGCCCAAAACATGGACTGAAGTTGCAAATCTCGTACCGGCATTAACCAAGAAAAATACAAGCAATAGCATTATCCAAAGCGCTATTCCATTTGGAATATATGGCAATCTCAATAATGCTGTTGATATTCTATCCTTGCTCTTGCTGCAGGCTGGCAATCCTATTGTTTCAAAACAAGGTGCTGCATTTATCTCCGTACTTGCAACTGGTTCAGCAAAAAGCGGTTCGCAATCATCTGCAAGCGGGGAGGCGATCGTCAATTTCTTCACTCAATTCGTAGATCCAACCAAGGAGACATATACGTGGAACCGTTCGTTTACTGACGCGCGAAGTGAATTTATCAAAGGCGAATTAGCGTTCTATATTGGTTACGCAAGCGAACTCCCGACAATTGTTGATCAAAATCCAAACTTGAATTTTGATGTTACCAAAGTTCCGCAGCCGACAACGTCAGGAACGCAGGTGACCTATGGAAATATCAAAGCTCTTGCCATTATCAAGGCAAGCAAAAATCCAGCTGCAGCGCTTGCTACCATCTCTAACTTAACTGGTGCAGAATTCTCAGCGAAGCTTGTTGAGGCATTAAATGCTATTACTCCTGTTGCTCCAGCACGCAGAGATTTGCTCGGCAAAGTTCCACAAAACCTTTTTGCTCCAACTCTGTATTCTTCAGCGATCATCGCTCGAGGGTGGTACAGCCCAGGCAGAGGCGCAATGGATCCAATATTCAATGCAATGATAGACAGTGTTGTTCGCGGCGCAGCTACCTCCGCCGATGCTATACAGGCAGCACAGAGCAAGCTAACTGTAATCTTCGGCCAATAAGCTTGTTAGTCCTTGTGGAGATCAATGGTTCGCGGTATTATAGATGCACATGAACGCTCATATTTCTAAAGGATCGAGCAAAGGGAAGTGGCAGGCATCCGGCCTTCTTTCGTTTGCTCTTTCTTTGTTTTTAGTGGTCGGTATTTATTCCGCTGTGCAGTTCTTTGGACCATTGCAGGCACGAGCTGTTGTTAGTATTGCTCCAAGCAGTCAAATAGACAACCAGCTTCCGAACCAAAACAGTAGCACCCATTTTATACAAAGTTTTTATTCCACCGGCACAACAAGCCAAAATGTTGAATTCATCGGAGTGTATTGGCCTATTGGAAATCCTTCCGATAATCACACAATTCTCGGCATTGGGCATCGAGATGCAGGCACACCTGCTGCCTCAAAAAAAGAGATTACGCTAGAAATTCCATATGCATCGAGTTCGACTATTCCGGGTGCGTCCTATCAGTATGAGATTCGAGACACGACCGGCGCAGTGTACTACCAAAGCAGTTTTACGCGTCCAGTGGGCACTGCTCCAGTTTCTGTTAGTACCGTTGATGTAACGGCTGATGTGAGCGCAGACGGGCAAACAGTGACCTTCAACATAACCGGAACTTCTAGCGATACCGATGTTGATTTTGTCCTCACGTACCGCAGCACGGTAAACTCGTTTTTTGGCGATCGTATCGAAAACTTCGGTACTCGAGCTGCCGGCGCAACTGCTCCGCAAGCATTAACGTATACATTGGGTAACCCGGGTCAAGTACTCCTGGACTCACAAGGTTTTCTTGTTGATTCTGGAACAGTTACTTTTGAGCTTACAGATTACGACACTGGAAAACTATATGTCGCTGGAATGTTCAAAAGCAATCCGGCATTCGCTGGCAGCGGCAGTGCTAATAGTGGACCAACAGTAACTCCTGTTGTTCCGCCTACTCCGCCCAAAAACACGCTTATAGACGATGCGCCTGATCTCTCAGGCGGCTTGGTTCCGTGCGATGGACGTTCAAACGTCAATCGATGTACGTGGGACAAGGTTATTGAGCTTATTAACCGTGTGCTTACTTGGCTTCTCTTTATGACTGTTCCGATTGCCGCAGGTATGTTTGCCTATGCTGGATTCTTGTTTTTGACAAAAGGGTCAAGCGAGGAAGCACGCGGAAAGGCGAAAGGAATTTTCATCAATGTATTCATCGGAATTATCTTTATTGCCGGATCAGTGCTCATTATAAAAACCATATTAGTGTCATTATTGGACCCAAGCGTCGAAACTGGGTATAGCAGCTTCTTCTAGGAAATATGAAAAAAAGCATTTATAGTTTTGTTGTCATAATTACATGTGTGTTCGTCTTCGGTATCAGTACTATCGTTAATGCACAAGTCGTCGCAGCACCACAACAGCCGCCTGCAGCACCAAGTACAGCAGTGACCGTAGGGAAAATCCAAAATCCAATCAAAGTAAATTCTCTTTCAGATTTCGTTGCCACTGTTCTAGAAGTTATTCTTAAAATTGCTATTCCTATCATCGCTGCGTTCATAATCTACTCTGGTTTGATGTTCGTTCTGGCCCGTGGTAATTCGGAAAAGCTTGAACAGGCAAAGACTCGCTTGCTCTATACATTGATCGGAGCCGGCGTCATACTTGGAGCATGGATGATTGCTACGGTAGTTAAAACCACTATTGAAGCGCTTACCGCATAATCTATATGAAAAGACAAACTATTTATAAAAATATAGCTGCTATAGGTTTGGGTGTTCTTGTCAGTGTGTTTGTGTTCACAGCCACAGTGTCTGCACAGATTCCAAGCAATCCATATACCGGCATTTCGGCTCCTTCAAGCCAGAGTGGTATTTATGTCGGACAACAGCAAATGGTGACACAGTCTGGAGTTTATACAACGGCTGTATCAACCACTAGCTCGACAATGAACGGCGCAAAGTGCAGCACGAACATCAAAAAATTTGCCGATGTTTTCAACCTGGCGAGCTGCGTCATCAACAGCTTTCTTATAACAATTGCAGTTACGTTTGCGACGATCTACTTTATTTGGGGAGTGGTGCAGTACGTGCTTTCTCCTGATTCAGTAGAGGAGCGCAAGAAGTCGAAACAGGTCATGCTCTGGGGAATACTTTCATTGTTCGTCATCGTTTCGGTTTGGGGCATCGTTGCCGCCGTCCGTTCCTTGTTCGGGATATAATGTGGGTAATTCACTTGCTGTATTTATGCCAGGGTATGATATAATTTAGAGCATAGTAATAGGTCAATAATTATTAATTTTAGTAGTATGTATTAATTATGAAGAATTTGAAAAAGGTAGCGGTCATTGCGTTAGCATTCACACCAGCAATCGCTTTTGCTCAGAATGCGACTCAGCTTTTTGCTCTCTTGACTATCGTTCAGAAAGTCTTGAACTACTTGATGCCGATCATGATCATCCTCGGCGTATTGTACGTTGGATGGGGTATTATCAGCTTTGTTATCAAAACTAACGAAGAAGAACGTGCAGCAGCCAAGAATGCTATCTTGTACGGAGTCATTGGTCTCTTTGCAATCGTTTCAATCTGGGGTCTTGTAAAATTCCTCCAGCAGACTCTCGGTGTTGATGCAAACGCAACAACAAACCTTCCTTGTGTGATCGACACAGACCTCACACAGCAAGGCTGTCAGTCATAATCTTGTATGTTCACCTGGTGGTTTGCAAATATCAATATCGCGCATGCTGTTAGCATTGATACGTTGATCTATCGTCTCAGTACACAGATCATCAATCCTGTTATCATATTCATGATGGCGCTCGCTATACTCATATTCATATGGGGTATCATCGAGTTTCTCATGAGCCAAGGTGGCGGGGAAGAGAAAGCGATCGCAAGCGGCAAGCAGCATATCGTATGGGGCCTTGTAGGGCTCGTCATAATGGTTGGAGTCTTCGGGATTATGCGGTTGATCATCAATACGTTTGGTCTCACCGGTCCAAAAGGCGCTCCGATAGTGCTTCCACAATAGGAACTATATAGGTCAAAAAACCGTCCAAAAGGGCGGTTTTTTGCTATTTAAGCCTTATTTTATAAGGCCATAGTAGCTTGACTTTGTCAAGTAATTGTGCTATACTATAGGTCAATTAGTTAGAAAACCCTTTTATAACAAGTCCGGACAAAAACGGCGAATAAACAAAAAAAACATGGAACACAAAGACGACGCACACGGAGGGCACGGCAACGAGCCTGCAGCACCACAACATTCTACATTCTACAGACGTATTGCTATTGCAATTGTAGCTGTATTTGCAGTTATTGCTTTATGGCGACTGGTACCTTCAGAAGATGTACAGCAACCTATTGAGTACACTCGTATTGCAACTTCGCAATCGATTTCTATTCCCGATGTAGTTGATTTTGGTCACTACAAGCATTTCATACTTGCGCCCGGAGTTACCTTACAAGGTTATGTAAACACTAGTGAAGCATACCTACATAGTCAACCACCGGTAACAAGTGGTTGGGTGATGACTGACGATGAAGGAAACCCAAATATACGGTACGGTTCTCCGTATCTGTATTACAAGAATTCTTCAACCCAGGACCTGGCTTTCGCAGTTGGCAGATGCAAGCATAACGATGATGATTGCAACATAGATTTTACTGATCCATCACTTGAACAAGGAGCGAAGTTTACAATGTCGCCAAAAGCGATAATGGTAAACATTCGTGACTGGATCATTGTGCTGGCTATAATATTTATGATTTATTTTGCAAGCGATATGTTGATTGCAAAATATTGGCCAAAACTGTGGCTAACATCTCCTACAATGATCTGGAATGATCTACAAGCGAAACTCGCTCAACGCAATGCTCGTACTGTAGCCCATACTACGACAACACATGCTCCAGCCAATTCGCATGGCATAGGGCATGGACATCACCACGATGGTGATAAAAACGGTATCAATTTAGGGTTTGTAGTTGATTTTGCTTTTGCAATCTTGCTTGGCATTATTACACTTTACTCGCTTTGGTATTATGACGGTTTAGAAATATGGTTTGTATCATTTCCTGCAGCTAGTTTTGGATTCTTTGCCTGGCTTATTGATTATAATGGTTTTATAGTTGATACGCACAAGAAGAAGGGTATTTATTCAAAATACAGCAAAACAGAAAAAATGACATTTACTGCTGGCGACGCATATGCGCGTAGAACCAGTTACGATGTCGGTACTCCACCGTCACAAGGTCTTGCGGATATGAACTTGGATAACAAGAAAATACCGCTTGTCCCGAAAAATCCTGAACAGCTAGAAGTTCTGTTCAAGGGCAAGAAATTTGCTTCAATACAACAGCAGTGGGGTATTCTTCATCCAACCGACAAATCAAATACGTCGTGGATGACGAATTTTGAAGGTGGAACCTTTGAAGACATAGAAAGTTATGTAAATGACTTCTATTACTCTGCTATAACAGTGGTTGCTGCAACAACAGATTTGGACAAATTACTTACAAAAACAGCTGAACGTACATTGCCAAATGGAACGAAAGTTGTGACAACACAATTTTGCATTGATGTTGATGCACAAGTTAACGCTGCTTTGAAAGGTATGGGTATTCTATTGGACTTTTATTCCGGCATGGGACAACCTAAGCCTGGTGGAGTTTATAGAACCGCAATTGAGCTTGATGGTGCATTGCAAAAGGCAAATGCAACCATTAAAAAGAACTATCCTAACCTTAGTGATTCTGAGAGAGAAATTGCTGCTCGTGTAATGCTTTCTATTTCTAAGAAAGATCATACTGTAGTAGGTATCGACATGGAAACCATGGACAAAGCTGTTCAAATGGTTACTGCAGGTATCAATGCTTTTGCTAACAAAAACAACAATGGTAGCAATGGCAACAATGGAAATAACAGAAACTCTAAGAACAAGAAAAGAGGACCGAACAACAACAACACCAATAACCCATAACGGTTAGAGGCATTAGATTAAACACACAGCACTGGGTAACCCCGGTGCTGTTTTTTTATGTATGTGCACCCGGGAGGGATCGAACCTCCGACCATCTCCTTAAAAGGGAGCTGCTCTACCATCTGAGCTACGGGTGCTGGTCTGTTTTCTTCTAAAACGTTTCTAAGTATACACTAAAATCCTAAAAACTCAATATCGAACGGGTTTTATGTGGTTTCGATGGGGCTCGTGATCTGGCTATCAGGGTACATGACTATAGCGAGATTTTCCCATAATGGCTCTTCTCGAAGGATTTCTTTTTTGCCATCAGGAAGTCCTTTTTTGTAAAATACGCGCACTAATTTGTTGTATCGATAGGTGCTGCCGGAATTTTTCGATTTGATAAATCCAGCATCGCGTTCTTGCAGCGATACAGAATAGTCGAGCTGGTGCGGCGCCGAAAGCGAGCCCCGAAGTTGGGTGTCGGTTGTTCGAAGATTGATGCGAATGGGGAAGGAGTAGGTATTTTGTACTTTAAGATCTATGAGATTGTAAAACACGGTAGCACCGCTCGCAAAAGGGACGCTTCTGTTGCTGTCAGGGAATACGTCACGAGAATGGTGCCTGCGTTCAATAAACGTACATTCTGTACAGGCAAACATGTACGCAATGAGGTTTGAAAGCTGGCAAAGCCCGCCACCAAAATCCTCAAGCAATTTACCATCTGATAATACGAGGCCTCTCGAGAAGCCGTTTTTCTCTCCAGTTCTTCCGACGAATTTCCAGAACGAAAAAATCTGCCCTGGTTCGAGCACCAAGCCATCAAGCGAATGAATAGCTTTTTGTATATTTAATATCTTGCCATCGTCGAGTTCGCGCTTGTTGTATTTACGGTAGAGCGGGGAAGAGTGTTCGGTCATGTTAAACCAAGCCGTGGTTTGTTCTGGGTCCGAATGTTTGAGATCGAACCTGCTTGATAGATTGTATCGCAGTTTATTGATCAATCGCTTTGTTTCTAGTACGGGAATAACAAGAAAAGGATACTGTTTGGTCAGAGCAACCCGAGTATCCTTTTCATTTTCTAAGATGAGTTTTTTAATTGCGTCGTGCATTATCGTTGTGCCGGGGAGAGGACTTGAACCTCCATGAGTTGCCTCGCTTGCTCCTAAGGCAAGTGCGTCTACCAATTTCGCCACCCCGGCTTTTTTATTTAACTGTGTGCCCAGAGTGGGAATCGAACCCACACGGTGTTGCCACCTGGGGATTTTAAGTCCCCTATGTCTACCAATTCCATCATCCGGGCATGATATGCCATCGTACCTTCTCTCCTGAGACCTAGGGCGGAATCGAACCGCCGTATAAAGGTTTTGCAGACCTTTGCCTTACCACTTGGCGACTAGGTCATAATAGACCGCACCCTGCTTCGCTAAAGCTTCGCAGGGCAAGCTTATCTTAATAAATTATCTATCTTCTGTCTATGCTTTTCACCAAGATCGATCTCGAAGTCAACATAGGGGATGACGCGGGATTTGGTGTGCGTCTTGATGTAGGTGCGCATATCGGTTCGTAATCGTTTTGCAAAGTCGAGCACTGCCTTTTCTTTGTTCTCTGGAAGCACTGAGAGGTAGATAATAACGTTTTTTGTATCAGGGGTAAGCATTGCGTGAGTCACAGAGATTAGTGCTTCACGGTTGCTTTCTCGCTCCAAAAACTCGGCAGCATGCCGGCGGATAACTTCCTCTAGTTTTTCTTTGTGTGCATCCATGATTTATTTCTCAATAAGAGTAAAGGCTTCAATAACGTCTCCCTGTGCGATTTCGTATTTGGATTCGATCTGCATGCCGAATTCCATGCCAGCTTCAACTGACTTGATCTTGAGCTTGTTATGCTGGAGTTCAACGATATGCGCGCGGCCGATCTCATTTTCTCGTCGCAAAATACGAACCTGGGAATCGTTAGTGAGGAGCCCATCAATCACTTTGCCTCCAATAACCTGCTTGTCTTTGGTTGCAGAGAAAACGCGGATGATTTTTGCGCTGCCTGAAGGCTCGAGGGTAGTGATGCGGGGTCGGCGATTGTAGATTTCTTCTTTGAGGAAGTCAGTAAGCTTGTAGATGATATCAAAAGTTTGGACAGTAACATGTTCTTTTTCGTTGAGATCTACTGCTCGTGGGTCAAGCTTCACATTGAATCCAACAATGATGCTTTCCTTGTCGGAAGAAGCCTTGCGAATGTCTCCTTCGCCGATAGCACCAACACTCATTTCAAGAATCTTGAATTTTGAGTTTGGAAGTTCAATTTTGCGAACTTCTTTTTCGATTGCGTCGAGCATACCGGCAACGTCTGACTTGATGATGAGGGGAACAAGCTTGATCTCTGCGCTTATTTGAGCTGGCATCTCTGCTTTGCCTTGAAGCTCGCGCTTCATTTCAGTCCATTCATGTGCGGCAGCTTCTGCTTCTTTCTTGCTTGAATAGACATTGAACGAGCTGCCGACGTGCGGCTGCTTGTCGAAGCCAGTCATGTGAATAGGGGAAGAGAATGTTGCCTCTGTGATCGGTTTGCCGAGGAAGTTTTCGATAATTCGAGTTCCTACGATGGAATCTTCTACAACCAAGAAGTCACCTTTTTTGATAGTACCGTTTTTGATGATGAGTGTTGCTGCAATACCGCGCTTTGGATCAAGATGTGACTCGATAACCACACCAGTAGCTGGGAGTGATGCATCGCCGGTAAGGGCATTGAGATCTGCTACGAGCAGAATGAGGTCGAGCAATCCATCCACGTTTGTTCCTTGCTTGGCTGAGATTTCAGCAAAAGGAACATCGCCGCCGAAGCCTTCGAGGTAGATGCCTTTTTCTGCGAGGTCGATCTTTGTCTTTTCTACGTTTGCTCCTGGCTTGTCGATTTTGTTGATTGCAACAATGTATGGGATGCCGCTTGCAACGATAGTTTCCCAAGCCTCAAGTGTCTGAGCTTTGACTGAGTCTTCGGCTGATACAACGAGAATAGCAATGTCTGCTGTTTTTGTTCCACGTGCGCGCATTTTTGAGAATGCTTCGTGGCCAGGCGTGTCGAGGAAGGTGATCTTGCGATCGACTTTGTGTTCGTCAGGGTGAGTGACTTCATATGCTGAAAGTTTTTGTGTGATGCCGCCGGCTTCGCCTGCGACAATGTTTGATTTTCGGATATAGTCAAGAAGCGTCGACTTTCCGTGGTCGATGTGTCCCATGATGACCACTACTGGTGGTCGTGTCATTGTTTGTGCTGTTGTGGCTGCTGATTTACTCATGGTCAAATGACTCGGTTAAGACTTTTTGTTCTTCTTCGGTGAGATCGTATTCCGGCTTGCCTTTGTTGATCGGCTTCGCAAAGATGCTGACGCGTTCGCGTGAGTACAAGCTTGAAAGCACAACACCATCGCCGTGATCGTCGATGATTGCAGTTGCAAAGCTCTGGTTGCTGCCTGAATCTGCAAATGGGTTGAAGCGTACCGTCTTGATGTTTCGGATCGAGCGGGCGAGGCGCTTTTCGGCGCCGAGCAAACGTCGCTTGATCTCAGTGTGCGTACCCTCGATTTTGGTCAAATCTCCCTGTATAGACCCCAACACATTCTCAAGTTCGGTTGCCCGCTTACCGCCCAATAATTTCCTCAGACGTAGTTCGTTTCGAACGAGCCAGATGATCAAAAGGAGATTAGTTGCAATAAGTATATAAATGAGTATTGTGTTTATATCCATATAGTGACAAAGTATATAATATAAAGGGCTTTTTAGCAATTTTGACGAAAAACCATGAACGCACAAAAACAGACCAAAAAGAAAACGACGTATCTTGATTTTGCCTCTTCGACTCCCATCGATCCGGGTGTTTTGGCTGTGCTCATGAAGGCTTCAAAATCATTGTATGCAAATCCGAGCGCGCTGCATGGCTTGGGTGCTACCGCGCATCGCGCTCTCGAAGAAGCTCGGTCACAAATCGCAGCATCGCTTGGCGCACATAGCGATGAAATCATTTTTTGTTCCGGTGGTACAGAAAGCGACAATATGGCAGTCCTGGGGACCGTTCGTGCGTTTCAGAAAAAGTATCCTTCTGTTCGCCCGCATATTATTATTTCTGCTATTGAGCATGCGGCTGTAAAAAGCGCGAGTGAAGAATTGGCAGTAACTGGTATTGATCTTTCAATACTTCCTGTTGATCAAGACGGCGTTGTTGACGTAAAAAATCTTCGTAAGCTTATTAGACCAGAGACCATTTTGGTCTCGGTTATGTTGGCAAACAATGAAATTGGTACGATTGAGCCGCTGCAGGAGATTGCCAAAGAGGTTCGCCATGCGCGCCGGCATAAAGATGCGCAAGCGCTCATCGGCGCGCAGTATCCATTGCTTCATACTGACGCTAGCCAGGCTCTCAACTATATTCAGATTTCAGTAGAAAAAATGGGAATTGATTTGCTTACTATCAACAGCGGGAAAATATATGGCCCGAAGGGTGTCGGAGCGCTGTATGTAAAACGCCGCACGCCGATTGCGCCTATCATGTTCGGAGGTGATCAAGAAAAAGGTCTTCGTCCTGGCACGGAATCATTGCCGGCCATCATGGCATTTGCGGAAGCGTTGAGGATTACTGAAAAAGTACGCGCAAAAGAAACCATTCGACTCACTAAACTTCGTGACTACTGCATTTCAAAACTCGAGAAACTTCCATGCAATATTCGCATAAATGGGGGAATGAAAGACCGACTACCAAACAACATCAATATCACTATTCTTGGGTATCAAAGTGAAATGCTTGTTGTATATCTCGATGCGCAAGGTTTCTGTGTGTCTGCAAAAAGCGCGTGCAAAAGCACTGATCCAGAAAACTCTCACGTCATCGAAGCACTTGGCTACGAAAATCCTGACAGCGAATCTGGTAGCATCCGTATCAGTCTTGGACGCGGTACATCAAAACTAGAAATCGATTCTTTTTTGAAAGCATTGGTGCATGTGCTGCAGTTGTTGAAGTAGGTAGCTGGAATATTGTCCTCGGAGAGCGTTTCCTTTTTTAGAATTGAACATCTGATATAATAGGCAAATGGATCTCAAACATTTAACAAACTATCAGCTCGTGCTTTTGGTACTCCTTGTGTCGTTTGTAACTTCAATTGCAACTGGGATTACGACCGTGTATCTGCTCCAGCAATCGCCAACAGTAAGTTCGGTTATTAACCAAGTGATCCAACGAACAGCATCGCCCTCCGCACAAGAAGTTGCTATAGTCAAACAGACAAGCCAAGCAGTGTTCATAAAAGAAAGCGATATCGTTCCAGTCGTTGTTGATAATATAAAAAAATCCCTGGTAACATTTTCGTATGAATGCAGTATTGATGGAGATGACGTCGCGGCTGGAGAAACTTGCAAGCCGGCTAGCTACGGATTTCTTGTAAGCACGAAGGGAGAATTTCTGGCAACCAAAGATGCAGCTCCGGTAGTGACAAATGCAGAAATATATCCAGGAGGAGAAGGATATGCAGACTGGAAATTCACCCGAAATTCTGAAAGCGAAAACGGCTTTACCTACAACACGATTGGAGTGCCAACAGGAAAAACATATTCGGTCAGCCATTTTCTTGCTCTCGCCAAGACACTTCCTCAAGAAGGGGAAACACTCGTCCTCTATGATCCCGTAACTCGAACAACCAAAAAATTGTATGTCCAGAGCGTTGATAGCTCCAAGAAGAAATTTACTGTCGATCAGCCGCTTGGTGCATATGCAGGATTGCCAGTACTTAATTTAGATGGAAACGTTGCAGGAGTGATTAGTATGGAAGGAGGTGTAACGAGCCTTATTTCAGGCCTTGAATTGAGCGCAACGCCGTTTACTAAAGTTAATTTGACAAATATTCAATAACGTTGTATTATACTCTTTACACATAGTGTATACTATATATATGCCCCCATTCAACCATTTCACAACCAAAGCCAAAGAAGCCATTCGCAAGAGCCATGAACTGGCTATTGAGAGAGGCCAAAATCATGTAAATTCAATTCATTTGCTCGCAGCTTTGCTATTGCAAGAAGAATCCATGGTTCTTTCAATCCTCGATCGTCTCGAAGTAGATACGACGTTATTGACCGACTCTATTTTGGAAGCAATAGAAATGCCTGGTTCAAACAGCACACTTTCTCCTTCATACCAGATTTACCTTACTCCGGATCTTGCTCAAGTTATTGAACTCTCAAGCAAAATAGCTTCTGACATGAAGGACGAGTTCGTTTCCACTGAACATCTGTTCGTAGCAATTTTTGATGTGGACAGCGATGCACATCATATCTTGTCGCGATTCAAATTGAATAAGCAGCAAGTTCTGAAAGTTATCGAAGAATTCCGATCCCAGGGCGGAGCTGATATTCCGAATTCAAAAAAGACACGACAGCTTTCAAAATACACTCGCAACCTTACCAATCTCGCAAAGCAGGACAAGCTTGATCCAGTGATCGGCCGTGATACCGAAATCCTCCGCATCATGCAGATCCTTTCTCGCCGAACAAAAAATAATCCGATCTTGATCGGTGAAGCGGGAACCGGAAAGACTGCAGTTGTCGAAGGTCTCGCTCAGCGAATCGCAAAAGGAGATGTTCCCGAATCTTTGAAAGACAAAGAACTTGTTTCACTTGATCTTGGTCTCTTGCTTGCAGGTACCAAATACCGCGGCGAGTTTGAAGACCGATTGAAGGCTATCATGAAAGAGATCGAAAAGTCTGACAACAAAGTCATTCTCTTCGTTGATGAAATTCATACGATCGTCGGAGCAGGTGCGTCTGAGGGCTCGCTCGATGCCTCAAACATGCTCAAGCCAGCGCTCTCGCGTGGAGAGCTTCGCGCTATAGGAGCTACCACACTCAAGGAATACCAGAAGCATATTGAAAAAGACCCTGCGCTCGCTCGACGATTCCAGCCAGTCTATGTCGATGAGCCATCTACCGAAGACACGGTGGCGGTTTTGCGTGGACTTAAATCAAAATACGAAATCTATCACGGTGTACGAATTACTGACGATGCAATCGTTGCAGCGGTAACCCTTTCATCTCGATACATCACTAATCGATACTTGCCTGACAAAGCGATCGATTTGATCGATGAAGCTTCGTCGGCACTCCGAATGGCGCTTGAAAACAAACCAGAAGTGCTTGAGGAAGCTGAGCGTCGCGCAACACGATTGGAAATCGAAAAAGAAGCGCTCAAGCGCGAAGTAGAAGCAGGCGATAACAAAGAAGCAAAGTCTCGCGTCAAAGAAATCGAGAAAGAGCTTGCAAACTTGCACGAGAAAACCCAGGAACTCCAGCTCAAGTGGCAGAATGAAAAAGGCACCGTGCTTGATATTCACAAAATCAAGAAAGAGCTTGATGCATTGCGGCTTGAAGCAGAGAATGCTGAGCTACGCGTAGATCTTGGAAAAGCTGCTGAGATCCGTTATGGACGATTGCCTGCACTTCAGAAAGAGCTCGACCAGAAACTTGCTCGACTAAAAAAATTACAGAAGTCACGACGAATCCTTAAAGAAGAAATCACTGCGGAAGATATTGCTGAAGTTGTTGCTCGATGGACAGGCATTCCGCTGGTAAAAATGCTCGAAGAAGAGCGTCAGAAGCTCGAACGAATGGAAGATGAACTTCGCAAGCGCGTTGTTGGACAGGAAGACGCAATCAAGAAAATCGCAGATGTTGTTCGTCGATCACGAGCAGGAATCTCAGATCCAAATAAGCCAATCGGTTCATTTATTTTCCTTGGACCAACCGGTGTTGGTAAGACCGAACTTACTAAAGCTCTTGCTGAGTTTATGTTTAACGATGAAAAGTCTCTTGTTCGCGTAGATATGAGCGAGTACATGGAGCGCCACAGTGTTTCAAAGCTCCTTGGATCTCCTCCAGGATATGTTGGACACGATGAGAGCGGACAGCTGACTGAAGCAATTCGTCATCGTCCATACTCGGTGATTCTTTTTGATGAAATCGAAAAGGCGCATCCAGAAGTCTTCAATGTATTGCTTCAGGTCCTCGATGATGGCCGCATGACAGATGGAAAGGGGCGCACGGTGAACTTCAAGAATACAATCATCATCATGACTTCGAACATTGGCTCGCAGTTTATCGAAAAGATGGAGTCTATTGGATTCTCTATGGGCGGTGCAAATAGTCAGTACACTCAAGTCAAAGACAAGGTGATGGATAGTTTGAAAAACCATTTCCGTCCTGAGTTTTTGAACCGTATCGACGAGATCGTCATGTTTGATGTTTTGTCACAGGATGTCATCAAGTCTATCGTTAACATTCGCATTGCAGTTGTACAAGAACGATTGAGCGCAAAGGGAATTACGCTTGAGATTTCGGATGAAGCGTTGGCATACCTCGCAAAAGAGGGATACAATCCGCACTACGGCGCCCGTCCTCTCAATCGACTTATTCAGTCCAAGATTCTCAATCCAGTTGCCTCATTTATTATTTCCAATAATACTTCCAAAGGAGATAGTGTTTCGGTAACAATGAAGAACGGGGAACTATCGATAGAGATGAAAAAGAACAAAGCCAAGAAAGCATCATCAGTTGTTTCAAGGCAGAGAGCGATTCAATCATAATTAGATGCAGATAATCCAGCCGGGCGCGCTTCGCGCGCCCGGCTGGATTTGTATTTGCACGTGTATTCCCCATATTTTCTTTAATTACACACCTCTATCTGGTATAATCTTTCTACATGAACAGCCTATCAAAATTCTCTTTTAGAGTATTCACAGCAGTCAAACTGTGTCTTCTCATGGTCGCCGTTATTGCGTTATCATCTGTTCCGCAAGAACTGTATGCAGCAACTGGAACAATCAATCCAGCTTCAAAATATTCTCAGTTCTATGATATCGATCTAGACTCAAGTGGAGACAAAGATTTGATCAACTGGGCACCAACGAACGGTATTGCTGTTCAGGTTACTGATACAGCTATAACCGGAACGATTTGGGGAGAAACTGTCGGATGGATCAATCTTAATCCATCAAGCGCTGGACCGACTGCAGGCGTCAAGAACAATTGTTCTGGAGTTTTGAGTGGTTACGCGTGGGGACAGAATACTGGCTGGATCAATTTTAATCCAACGAACGCAACTGTTCATCCTAATATCGATACGACAACTGGAAACATTACCGGACAGGTATGGTCGCAGAACTATGGATATATTCAGCTTGCTTCAACACAGACTGGATTTACAGGTTTGAATACAACCTGGCATGGCTGTAGCTCGGGTACTCCAAGCGGCCCCACTGGACCTACTGGACCCACCGGCCCTCCACCAATAGACGTTTGTCTAAATATACCTGACTTACAGATGTCCATTCCGTATGGTTATTATGGAACTGCGGATGCTAATTGTTATCCAATTGGCCAAGATCTCTGTCCAAACCTTACTGGTGTGCAAGCGACAGTGCCAAATGGATATCATTTGGACTCCATAGGCAATTGCGTGCTCGCTTCACAAGACTTTTGTCCAAACATTGTTGGCGTTCAGGCAAGTATTCCTTCTGGATATGCCATTGATAACAATGGCAACTGTGTCGTTGCTCAAAACGACATATGTCCTAATTTAAGCGGTGTACAATCGAGCGTTCCTTCAGGCTACTATATTAATGCAAATGGAAATTGTGTAACCAATAGCCAAGACCTCTGTCCGAACATCTCAGGTGTCCAATCAACAGTTCCAAGCGGATACCAGATAAATTCTTCCGGTAATTGCGTGTTACCTCCGTCAGATGTTTGCCCAAATCTTCCTGGAGATCAAGCTTCAGTTCCATCAGGCTATCAAACCGATAGTCTAGGAAATTGCGTACAGCCTGACCAAGACTTTTGTCCAAACATCTCAGGTGTGCAGGCGACAATTCCAAGTGGATATCAAGTCGATGGTTCTGGAAATTGTCTACCACCATCTCAAATTTGTACTGCTCCTGGTGCACTTAACGTCGGGGCACCACTTCCATGTCAGTTTGATGATACTGATCCTACAGGCAGCACAAGCGCAACTGGAACAGACAATACGAGTGGTCCTTCAGCTACAACAAGCGGTCCTGGCTCTTGGTTCGGTACGGGATTTACTATTCCGGGCTTAGGCAATATCCCGCCTGCTATTCCAGTAGCAATTGGAGCTGTGGGTTTGTTGAGTACAATTCCAGGCCTCCTCGCTCGCTTTGGTAGCATGCTGCTTACTGTCGTGCTGTATCGCAGAAAGCGTCCATGGGGAGTTGTGTTTGATTCACAAACCAAAGAGCCGCTTGATCCTGCCTATGTCTCAGTTGTTGATACTGTTAGCGGCAAAGAAGTCTTCAATCAGATCACGGATATTGATGGACGATTCGGTTTCTTCTTGAAACAGGGAACATACCAAATCATCGTAAATAAGACCAACTATCTTTTCCCTTCAAAACTCCTTGCAGGCCAGATGCGTGATTCGGTCTACGAAAATCTTTACTTTGGAGAAACATTCTCTGTTACTGGTGAAGAAAAAGTTATTACACTGAACGTTCCAATGGACCGCCTTGCTACTGACTGGAATCAGGATGAAAAGCGCCGCAAGAATTTGCTTCACTACTTTACTCGAAACCATGCGCTTTGGGATGCAATATTCAATATCGTGTTTGTCGCTGGATTTATTGCTTCGGTCGTAATCACATTCATCTCGCCGGTCTGGTGGAATATCCTCATGGTGGCGCTCTATGTGATTATTGTGATCATGCAGTCATTTGGATTCGGTCCAGTCAAGACAGGAGTTGTTACCAAAGACGGTTTGCCGCTTGAACACGCTATTGTGCGAGTTTACAGCGCTGGCGCTAATCATGAGATCGCTCACCGAGTGACAGATGAAGAAGGACGATATTATGTGCTTGTTCCTCGATCTGATCTCTACGTGACCATCGAAGCAAAGAATGCTGATGGAACATATACCAAGGTCTACACGTCTCAGGTATTCCACGCGGGCAAGGGAGTGATCAGTGATTCATTCAATCTGTAAGAAATATAGTTACTTAGCGCCGCATTGCTTCGCAATGCGGCGCTTTGATGGGCAGAGCGTGACAAATCCGATTTTTTAGCTATAATGGTTCAGTTCGTACATGCGTCGGTGGCAGAGTGGTCAATTGCATTTGACTGTAAATCAAACGCCTTCGGGCTACGGAGGTTCGAATCCTCCCCGGCGCACACAAAGAAAAAACCCAGGCAAATTTGCCTGGGTTTTTTCTTTGTGTGCGCCGGAACAAGGCCCCTGCGGGCCTTGCGTGGAGGATTCGAAAAGGCTGAGCATATCGCGCGCAGCGAAGTGAGCACGATGTGAAGCCTGTACCGCGCCTGTAAGGCGAGAATCCTCAGATCATCTGCGCGACCGAAAAGCACCCGCCGCGGTAGCGGAGAATCCTCCCAAATTCCTTCGTCCTTTGAGCATTATTTGTTATAATAACTCAACATGTTCATCCAGTTTTCTCACAAGAAAGTTTTTTCTTTTTTCATAGCCATCCTTTCCATTGTTGGTTACGGAACATTTGTTTTTTCAGCTCAGCTCGCTGATGGGACAACGCCACCATCTGGTGGCTACCTCGCAGGAGATAGTATTCTTGATCCTGGTTGTGCTCCAGGCTCTGCTAACTGTTATCAAAATGTTGGAGGTGGTTGGTCTTTGACCGGAAACGCTGGAACTACCGCGGGTACTAATTTTATTGGTACTACTGACGCAGAAGATTTTATTATTAAAGTTAACTCAACAGAAATAGCACGCTTTGGGCAGAACTCAAACATTGCTTTGGTAAACTATACTGACGGTATGCTTTCAGGGGCTGACGGTAATGGAAACACGGGAGTTACTGCTTCTGGTGCTGGATCAATTGCTTGGGGAGGAAGTGTTTTCTTTTCAGATTATCCAATTGCATCAGGTCAGGTTTCAACTGCATGGGGAATAGATACACAGGCTTCAGGAATTGCTTCAACTGCATTTGGGCAAACTACTTTGGCTAGCGGTGCTGGAGCATTTGCTTGGGGTAATGGAACAGTAGCGAGTGGAGGATCTGCAACCGCTTGGGGGGATAGTGCTGATGCAACATCAAACTTTGCAACAGCATGGGGTGCTTCAACGCTTGCTTCAAACGATAATGCAACCGCATGGGGTAGTGGATCCACAGCAAGTGGAATAATGAGTACTGCATTTGGTCAGGGAACAACAGCTTCATCTAGTCGTGCTGCTTCTTGGGGTTTTAATACTATTGCTTCGGGCCAAATTACTACAGCATTCGGTAGTACAACTATAGCGCGATCATACTCAGAAACAGCTATCGGAACCTTCAATACTGACTATACTCCGAATTCAACAGCAGCAATTGATGTGGCTGACAGACTCTTTTTAGTTGGAAATGGAACGAGCGGCGTCGCACTGTCTGACGCTTTTACTATTCTCAAAAATGGTAAAACCGGCATTGGCTATGATAGTTTTGAAACAACAACATTCGATTCGTTATTGCAAGTAAACGGCGCAATTCTGTCTAGTACACTAGCGGGTTGTGTTAATCCGCTTGCAGCTAATACTGACGGAAAGATTCAATGTGGTTCGGCAATTACAGGTCCAGCAACTTTGATCGGTTCGACGAGCGGAATTACTGTCACTGGCACGCCAATTGCCACCAGCGAAACATGGCTTGGATATCAAACAGGTCAAAACGGCGGCTCAACACTGAATACGGTATTTATCGGGCTTCGCGCAGGTGACAATGGCGACAATGCGCACTTCTCAGTATTTGAAGGGTATGAAGCAGGAAAGGATGCACGAAATGCAAATGCAGCTGTATTCATTGGTACTACCGCTGGAAATGGCGCAACTAATGCAGGAGCCAGTGTGTTCTTGGGAGGTGGTGCGGGGCTCAGTGCCACAAATGCTGCGAACGGGATATTTATTGGTTCGTCAGCCGGAAACGCCGCTGTTAGTGCCGAGGGCTCAATCCTTATTGGTACGCAGGCAGGTAATAATGCTACGAATGCGACACGTTCAATTTTTATCGGGTATCAAGCAGGAAATAATGATATCGTAAATAATACAAGTAGTGGTAGTTCGATTTTGATTGGCGAAGGTACCTCGACCGGAGGGTTTAGTAATAGCATTGCACTCGGCAAACAGGCGGCTAACAGTGCTTCAAATCAGCTCATGATTGGTTCAAATGACGATCCGGCTATGCGCATTAATACGCTAGTCTTTAATGACGGAACCGGAAACACCTGTGCAATCAATGCATCGACCGGTATCACTTGTTCTTCTGATGAACGTCTGAAGACAGATATTGTTGATTTAAGTTCGAGCACCTTAGATGCAATCACTCAGCTTCGAACAGTAAAATACAAATGGAATTCTGGTCCAGAAATAACCCAAACACACATTGGTTTCATTGCTCAAAATATGCAGCAATACTTTCCCGAGCTAGTAACGCAGAATGCTGATGGAATGTTGTCGGTGAACTACGCAAACATTACCCCGGTCTTGGCTGAAGGTATTAAAGAACTTGATATTAAGATTAAAAATATTCAATCATTCACCACTGCATCTGATACTTCATTTTTGAATACTGTAAAAACATGGCTTGCAAGTGAGACAAATGGGATTCTTAACATCTTCAGTAAGAAAGTTACTTCCGAGCAAATTTGTCTCAAGCGTACTGATGGAAGCGAACGATGTATTACTGCTGAACAGGTTGATCAGATATTAGGAAGCACTCCTTCGATACCTAGCGGCGGCACTCCTACTCCAGATCCAGCCCCGACACCAACCCCAGATGAGACACTCACTCCTCAGCCAGAACCAAACAATAATCCAGTAGTCGATCCAACCCCTGACCCAATTCCAACACCGAGCCCAGATGATACACCTATTCTTGAGCCAGAACCAAACAATAATCCAGTAGTCGATCCAACCCCTGAACCAATTCCAGAAACAACCCCGGTAACCGAAGAAATTCCAGTCGAATAACTTCCAAAAACAGCCTCAAATAAGGCTGTTTTTATTTTTAAAGATTGCTTGCAAAAAAAGTCTAGTTTTATATACTGTATTTGTATATTTTTAATCTTGGCCTTGTTTTATAAGCATTTTCCGAATTTAATTTTTTGCAAAAAATATGAAAGTAGCATTATTGTGCGGGGGTCCATCACTTGAACGAGGCATATCGCTGAACTCCGCGCGTTCTGTACTTGATCATCTCGGAGGAGAAGGCATAGAAATTGTGCCTATATATTTTGACCACAAGCGTCAGCCTTTTCACATTTCGCGCGCGCAACTCTACTGCAATACTCCTTCAGATTTCGACTTTAAGCTTGCAGAAACAGGCAAGCCGCTTTCGGAAAAGGCGTTGGTCAAACTACTAAAAAGCACTGATATTGTTTTTCCAGCAATGCATGGAACGTTTGGCGAAGACGGTGCAATCCAGGCTTTTTTGGAAAAGAACAATATTCCGCATATTGGTTCACCAGAGAGCGCATGCAAAAAGGTATTTGATAAATTCAAGGCAAATGAGCTCATCAAAAAGCATGGATTTTTTACATTGCCATCAATGGTGCTCAAGATATATGGCAAAGATCACAAGAAACTAGTCACGGCATTCTTTAAACAACACAAGATAACCCGAGCGATCGTAAAGCCAGCAACAGGCGGATCGAGTATCGGAGTATTTTCTGTTGACAACATTCAGGACGCCCTTGATCGTGCAGAACATATTTTCTCAAAACGCATGGATACTCGTGTGGTGATTGAACCATTTGCTACTGGAATAGAATTTACTGTGATACTTCTTGAGAACCGATTTGGACAGGGCGTTGCTGTTATGCCGACAGAAATCGAGGCTGACTATGCTGAACATCAGATTTTTGATTTTAGAAAAAAGTACCTTCCAAGCCGGCAGGTTGCATATCATTGCCCACCTCGATTTTCCAATGATGTGATTGAGAAAATTCAGATCCAAGCAGAGCAACTATGGGAAATTCTAGGAATGCATGATTTTGGAAGATTTGACGGCTGGGTCATGCCTGATGGAAACATTTGGTTCTCAGATTTCAATCCAGTCTCAGGAATGGAACAGAACAGCTTTTTGTTTCAGCAATCAGCACGCATTGGGTTTTCGCATCGAGATCTTCTGGTCTATGTTCTTCGAAGTGCGTGCCGAAGATATGGAATTCCATATGAGAAACATATCAAGATAGAAAATAAAAACAGGAAGCCTGTTGCAGTTCTGTTTGGAGGCGCAACCGCAGAACGACAGGTGTCGCTTATGAGCGGAACGAACGTTTGGCTTAAGCTTCGAATGTCATATGACTATGAACCAACGCCATACGTGCTCGGTTTTAACAAAGAGGTATGGAAATTGCCGTATGCACTTATTTTAAATCATACTGTTGAGGAAATTATTGAGAACGCAAAACGTGCGTCCGAAGATATGGAGCGTATTGGATATCTAACAGAAAAGGTTGTGTACAAATTGTCACTAGAGAAAGGAGATGCAAATGAGGTGTTCTTTTTGCCAGAGCATATTCCGCTTGGAGAATTCGTAAAAAAGCACCCGTTTGTTTTTATCGCTTTGCATGGAGGAATTGGAGAAGACGGAACACTGCAGGCAATGCTTACAAAGCACAAAATTAAATACAATGGTTCAGACGCTTCAACCTCCGTACTCTGTATGGACAAATGGAAGACGAGCGAGTGTTTAAGTAATCTCCATATTCCCGGCGTTAGTGTTGCACGGCATTACTTACTAAAACTTTCTTCAATAACTGGAAAAACAGTGTACGCTGATTTGTGGAAAGAAATACTGCATGAAGTAGGAAGCGAAAGTGTAATCGTCAAACCGCGAGCAGATGGATGTTCGGCAGGCATCGTGAGGCTCATGCATGCAACTGATCTTGAACGGTATATACAGTATGCAAAAGCGGGAACTCCAACTATTCCAAAAGATACCTTTACGAACCAATTTGAATCTGTGGAAATGCCGCCGAGAGGCCTCCAAGAACTGATACTGGAAGAATTTATCACGACCGATACTGTACGAGTCAAAGGAAACAAGCTTAAACACACTATCAAAAGCGGTTGGGTAGAAGTGACAGTGGGAGTACTCGAAGATCGTCAAAAGAAACTGCGAGCGCTCAATCCAAGCATCACGATTGCTGAAGGCTCTGTACTCTCGGTTGAAGAAAAATTCCAAGGAGGCACCGGTGTGAATATTACGCCGCCGCCGGCATCATTGATCGCCAAGAAAAAACTTGGTTGGACACTGGAGTGCATAGGAAATGTTGCAGGAGCGGCAAACATCAAGGGGTATGCTCGAATCGATGCTTTCCTTGAGCTTAAAACTGGTAATGTAAAGATCATAGAAATAAATACGCTGCCCGGACTTACTCCTTCAACAGTTTTGTATCACCAGGGACTTGCAGAAACACCGCAGCTTTATCCGATCGATTTGTTAGAAACCATAATTAAAAGCGCACAATACTAATATGAAAAAAACAATCATGAAAACGTGGGTCACCATTGATCAAAAAGCGATCACTTCTAATATCAAGAACCTCAAAAAGCAATTGATGCCAAAAACAAAATCGCTTGCAGTGATCAAAGCAGATGCGTATGGACATGGCATGGTTCCTGTTGCTTTGGCCGCTATCAAAGGCGGGGTAGATATGCTCGCTGTGTTTGACATGCAAGAAGGAATAGAACTTCGAAAGGCAAAGATCAAGACTCCCATACTAGTGCTCAGAAGTATTTTCCCAGAAGAAGTTGAAACAGCAATTAAACATGATTTGGAAATTGCGGTCTCGACGTTTGAGCTTTTGACCTATCTTAAAAAAACAAAACTCAAAAAGCCGCTTAAGATTCATTTGATGACAGATACAGGGTTGGGACGAGATGGTTTTTTGCTCGACGATAGCGCACGAGTGATCGCACTGCTTGACCAGAACAAAAATGTGAATGTTGTCGGACTCGCTACGCATTTCTCAGCGTCAGAAAGCCGCATGCATGACTCGTATACTGTTATGCAGATGGCATTTATTTTTGAATGGCAGAAAATCTTGGCTGAAGTTGGTATGCATCCTGTCGTTCATGCAAGTGCCACTGCTGGAGTATTTCTCTCAAAAGAATTCGGCGTCGGCATGGTCCGTTTCGGAATCGGTGTTTATGGTCTCTGGCCTTCATCAGAAACTGCACAGCTTGCAAAGGGAACGGTACTCAAGCCTGCGCTCGAATGGAAGACTGTCGTAAATGAAATAAAGAAATTGCAGGCAGGAAGCTATATTGCTTACGACCTTACTGCGCGACTACAGCGAGATAGTACTGTTGCAGTTTTGCCAGTGGGGTATTCTGACGGCTATCCTCGCAGTGCTTCAAATAAGGGATCAGTACTGATACACGGAAAGCGCGCCCGTATCCTCGGGCGCATCATGATGAACATGATGGTCGTCGACATAACTGAGATTCCAAATGTCAAAGTTGGCGATACGGTAACGCTCATTGGCGCTGACAAGGGAAGCCAGATGTCGGCAGAGGAAGTGGCTGAAACTGCTGGGACGATTAACTATGAATTGGTGACCAGGATAGACGCCCGGATCCCTCGAATCTATAAGTAAAAGTTACCACTTGCTTTTTTGGTACTTTCTGGTAGTATCTTCATATATGTCACAGGATAATTTGGTCAAAATACAGAATAAGGCGACAAAGACAACAATCTGGACCCGCCGCCCAAAGAAGAGCAAAACGACTGGTGTTCCTCGCAAGATCGAACTCAAGAAGTACGACAAGAAACTTCGAAAGCACGTTACCTTCAAGGAAATCAAAAAGTAGATTTTACTTCGCAATTTTGCTAGTATATAAAAAGTCAGCGTTTGCTGGCTTTTTATATAACTAGTGCGAACATACGGGCGATTAGTTTAGTGGCAGAACGAAGGTCTCCAAAACCTTTGGCGGAAGTTCGATTCTTCCATCGCTCGCAGAAAAGGAGCTTGTTATTTAATTGCTATTGTGGTTGAATGTGAAAAATTCTCTCCTATGGCAAACGAAAATAATATAGACAGAAGCTTAAACAACAGAAAAGAAAAAGCGTACGACAAAATACACTTAAATGCGTACCGAACCAGAGTTGGACCACTATTTGGCCAGGTAAGAAGAGATCTTGGCTGGAAGGGAGCAGCTGTGGCAGATATGCTAGATATTTCGCAGCAGCAGGTAAGTGGGTACGAAAGAGGCCCAATTAAAATTGAAACATTTTTCATGCTTTGCGCTTTGTACGAACTTGACCCACAGCTCGTTTTTCAAGTGGTGCTTGATACGTCAATATCAGTTACTCGCCCTATCCTCCATCAGTTACGGAAAACAAAGGAAGATGTATCTCTATCCATACCCATTTTGACGGAAGTTCCAAAGTATGTGGACATGATACGCATAAAACTTTTGTTTAAAAGATTAAGGATGGATTTTAATTACAAACAAGAGACTATTGGTATTATTTTGGGTGTAACACAGCAAGAAGTAACATTGCTTGAAAGTCCCGACGGAGTACAGATAAAAGCCGATGCGATTTCAAAAGTGTGCGATGAATATAAAATCGACGAGTTGATTTTTTATTCACTTGCCGAGTATGAGTCAATCGACTTTTCTGAGCCTGTGTTGCCGATCATAGAAACACTGATGAAGGACGTGATACCTCGCTAATTACAAAGATATAAATGTGCTACTGCTTCCCGGAATACCGATTATTCCGGGTTGTTTTTTATTTGGGTTGATCCAGGTGATTGCGGCATCTCGCTTAAACCACGTCATTTGCCGTTTTGCATACTGCCAGATGGCCTTTTCGAGTTCTGATACCATTTCTTCTTTATCTATCTTCTTTTGCAGGTATAGAGCGCTATAGCGGGCTTCAAGTCCCAAGTCATGCATTCGTTTCCAGGAAACACCGGATTTATGGAGCGCTTCGGCTTCTTTGAGCATGCCTTGTTTGATACGTTTAAGCAGGCGAGTATGAATTTTCTCTTTTAATATTTCCTCAGGAAGCGTCAGACCAATTTTGGTGATGTCGTATGGTATGTCTTTGGTTGTTAGTTTTGGTACTTTACCAAGCGCCGTCGCAATTTCAATCGCTCGAATGACGCGAACTTTGTTTTTCTGATCAATGGTTTTTGCACGTTCGGGATCAATCACTCGTAGTTTTGTAACCAAGTCAGAAAGTCTCATATTTTGACACTTTTTACGAAGTGCCAAATTAGGAGGAACTTCGGGAAGTACTTGGCCAGAAACTACAGCATCAATATAAAAACCAGTTCCTCCGACGAGAATTGGAAGATTTCCACGCTTAGAAATTTCGGTAATTATTTTTGCGGCCTTTTTCTGGAAGTCCGCAACAGAAAAAACCTTCTTAGCAGAAACCACATCCAATAAATGGTGGGGAACACCTTTCATTTCTTTCTTGGTAATTTTACCTGATAGAAGATCAAGGCCTTTGTATACTTGTCTTGAATCGGCAGAAAGTATCTCACACTTTGTTCCAGTTTTATTGAGCGATTTTGCCAAAGATACGGCAAAATCGCTCTTGCCAGTCGAGGTTTGGCCAAGAATGACAATAAGTTTTAGCTTTGTTTGAGAAACGATGGTCTCAGCTTTATTGATGCGTTTCTTCATCATGTGGGGTGTATTGTGTCTGGTATCCAGGATTCTCTGTCGGTCGAAGTTTGTTTGGATACTCGATATCAGTTTTGATATCGTACGAAACTTTCTTCAGGAATTTGAATGTTTCATACGGATAGTGAATATTTGCAAGTTCATTTGTTTGGTACTGGCCAGAATTTAGAATATGTTGGGCAGGAGAAATGAATATAGTACCAGTGTTGCCGCCAAAGAGCTTGTCGAATATATTGACGTCTACACGAACATTGTCTATCTTGTCGAAATCGATGATAGTAAAATCTCTCCCGATAAGTCCGTCTTGAAGGATCACCCGCTTGTCAGTGACAGCATATTGCAAGTATCCATACGAAACTATGCCATACAAAGTAGGACCGAGTACCAATGCTACGCCGATCCAAAAATGTGGAAGATAGATAATCGTTTCTAAAACGTTATCTGAACCTGTACCTAGAAAGCAAACTATAATAAGCCAGAAAATTCCAAAAATGACAACATTGAGGGATCTGCTAAATATGTATGGTAAAAAACTTGGAGTCCCTTGCCAGAGTACCTTCTCGTTTGAATCGAGTACTTTATAGAGTTCGTTCATTGTGCCCGGGGGGAGAGTCGAACTCCCACATCTTACGATACTCGATTTTGAGTCGAGCGCGTCTACCAATTCCGCCACCTGGGCAAGTGGAGAGTATTCTACCTAATATCCCCAGATATTTCAACTGTTTGTCTAATTTCGCACGTAGATCAAGTATGCTACAATAACGCACATGTCAGAACTATACTCAAACTCAATTTTCTTTATTGAGGTCGATAAAATCGTCCCAAACCCATACCAGCCACGCCGAGAATTCGACGAAGCGCCGCTTCGTGACCTCGCCGAATCAATACGTCAATATGGAGTTCTCCAACCACTCACTGTGTCGCGTGTTGAACGAATCAAAGAAGACGGCGGCATTGTTGTTGAATACGAACTGATCGCAGGAGAGCGCCGATTGCGCGCATCAAAACTTGCCGGCATTCCGCAGGTGCCAGTCATCATCCGTACCGGTGACAACGCAATGGCAAAACTCGAACTTGCTATCATCGAAAACCTCCAGCGCGAGGATTTGAATGCAGTCGAACGCGCACGAGCCTTTCTCAGATTTGTAGACGAATTTAAATTCTCTCATGCAGACATCGGCAAGAAAGTAGGCAAGAGCCGCGAATATGTTGCCAATACATTGCGTCTCCTCCAGCTTCCTGAAGAAATGTTGAACGCACTTTCCGAAGGAAAGATCAGCGAAGGCCACACTCGACCGCTCATGATGCTGAATGATCGCCCCGAAGAACAGCTCGTGCTCTTCAAAGAAATTCTCTACAAGAAAATCAGCGTCCGAGAAGCAGAACGAATCTCACGAAGAATCGCAACGGATAAAGTTCGCAAAAAGGAATATCTCGTTGATCCAGAGATTCTTGAGATCGAGCACAAACTCCAGGAAACATTGGGAACTCGCGTGCATGTTGAGAAGCGAAACGTTGGAGGATCTGTCACTATCGACTTTTTCTCCAATGACGATCTTCGCACTATCGTTGCGCTCGTAGATGCCAGCCATGGAACAGAAGGCGTTCAGGTAAACATGCTCGCACGATTTGAAGCAAGCCAAGGAATCGCGCCGACTCCAGTTTTGAGCAATGAAGCAGAACCTCAAGCAACTACAGAGGTGTCCGAAGCCCAAAACGATGTTCTTGAATCCGTAGAACAACAAGAAACCGAAGGCATCAACACCACTGATGACCGTTCAAAAGAAGAAATCAAAGAAGCTGAAGAAGATCCTGATCTCTACAACATCAAAAACTTCTCGCTCTAATCTCAAAATAAAAACACCGCATGATACGGTGTTTTTATTTTGCATTATTTAGGTGAATTTATTTTCAAATATTTATGAATGCGATTTCGAGCAATAGATGTCTTGGCAAACTCAAGCCACTTGGCGTTTGGTTTGGCGTTCTTTTGCACCACGATCTCGCAGATGTCGCCATTGTGAAGCTTGGTATCGAGCGAAACGTATTTGCCATGGATCTTTGCTCCAGTTGCATGATTGCCGACATCAGAGTGAACATTGTAGGCAAAGTCGATAACTGACCCATTTTCAGGCAAGTCGATAACATCGCCTTTCGGTGTGAAAGCAAACACGCGATTTTTGAAGAAGTCCATCTTGAGGGATTCAAAAAATTGCTCGGTGTCAGTGATATTTTTTTGAGCATCTTTCAAATGTTCGATCCATTCGTATCGCTTGCGGACGTCTTTGTCTTCCATCTTTATTTTTTCTTTGTACGCATAGTGAGCGGCGATACCGTATTCAGCTTCGAGATGCATTTCTTCGGTGCGGATCTGGATCTCTACAATTCCTCCTGTTCCAGTAAGCACGGTAGTGTGCAAGCTTCGGTAGCCGTTTGGCTTTGGAAGGGCAATATAGTCTTTGATCTTGCCTGGAAGCGGTCTCCATCCTCCATGAATGACGCCGAGCACCTGGTAGCAGTCTTCGATTGAGTGAACGATAATACGAAGAGCCATGATGTCATACACTTTGTTGATGTCACCATCGTACTTCTCTAGTTTTCTCCATAACGAATACAAATGCTTCAAGCGGTAATCTGCGCTTACAACAGTCAGCTTAACTTCTTTAAGTTTTTTATCGAGTGCGTTTTTAAATTCAACAAGGTATTGTTCATCCGCGTCTTTTCGTTGAGCAAGCAATTCTTTGACGTGTTTATATTCGGCAGGGAATGCGAACGGGAATGCAGCGTCTTCGAGTTGGCCACGGAGTTTACCCATAGACAAGCGATTGGCGAGTGGCGCATAAATATCCAATGTTTCAAGTGCGATGCGTCGCTGCTTTTCCGGGTTTACATATTGCAATGTCTGCACATTGTGGAGTCGATCTGAGAGCTTGATGATGATCACTCGGAAGTCTGCAGCCATAGCAACAAAGAACTTGCGCAAGTTTTCTACGTTTCGCTCTACTCCTTTGTATTTGAGTGTGCCGAGCTTGGTGACGCCTTTGACGAGATCGAGAATTTCTTTGCCGAATTCTTTCTCAATTTCCTTGGCGGTGACTTTAGTGTCTTCGATAGTGTCGTGCAAGAATCCTGCAGCAATAACGGTGGGGCTCATGCCGAGCTCAGCAAGGTTTTTTGCTGTGGCAAACACGTGGATGAAGTATGGTTCGCCGCTTTTGCGAGCCTGGCCTTGATGGGCCTGGAGAGCAAAGTTGTAGGCTTTGATTATTAAGTCCACGTCCTTTTTGGGAGGAGAAGGAAGTTTAGAGATGATGTCTTCTATCTTTGGCATATGTCTATAGTAGTGGTAATACAAAAAAAGGCAAGCAGGGTCGTTTTGTGATATAATCGTTCTATCGGGAAATTTCCGCAATTACTATGCAAATTCTATTTCTAATTATTGTTGCTGTTATCGCTTTTATCATCTACTTTGGACGGACGCCTGCTCGGGTGGTTCCAACCAACGTAACAATTGTCTCTCCTGCAAATGGCAAGATTATTGCTATTGATGCAATTACCACTGAACGAGTTACTTTTATCAAAGAGGGTATTTGCAATGAGCTCGAAGCTGATGGCGTTACCTTGCCAGCGCATGTGATCGTCATACAAATGAATCTCAGAAACATCCATGTCCAGCGCGCGCCGATTGTCGGAGAAGTGATGTCTATCAAACATATGAACGGCAAATTCAAAAATGCGTTGTATGGGAAAGGCCGTGACCAGTTAGTAAACGCAAATGAAAAAAATCTGACTATCATCAAAAATGCCGATGAAACGGTTGCCGTCATACAGGTTGCCGGAGTGCTCGCTCGCCGCATCAAAAGTTATGTGAAAGTCGGCGATGAAGTCGTGCAAGGACAAAAAATAGGCTTCATTGCCCTCGGCTCGCAGGTGGTGCTCGTTGTTCCACAATCCCGCGAGCTTGCGGTGAAGGTGGGGGATGTTCTCATAGATGGTGAAACTGTCATTGCTCAATAAAAAAACCAGCATGATGCTGGTTTTTTTAATTTCATTATTTCTTTTCCAATTTATCTGGTCGATGATTTGGACACATCTTGTTTGAACATCGTTCTGGAATAGTTTTTGTTCCTTCCATCATGAGCGACTGACACATCGGGCAAATACGTCCTGTTGGTTTTGTCTTGATAGCATTCTTACAGTCAGGATAATTTGAGCATGAATAGAAAATACCAAAGCGTCCTTTGCGTTCCATCATTTTTCCTTTGTTGCAAGTAGGGCAGGTGACATCGGTCATTTTGCGCGCAGTTTCTTCTGGGTCTTGTTCGATGTATTTACATTTTGGGTAGCGAGAGCATGAAATAAAAGTACCGAATCGTCCTTCGCGGATGACGAGTTTTCCACCACCAGATTTACTTGGTTCTTTTTCTTTGCCGTCTTTATCAAGTCCGCATTTCGGGCATGGCTTGCCGATTTCTTTGGGTCCTTCCATTACTTTTCCTTCAATCGTTCGTCCGCCAGTACATTCAGGGTAACGAGAACATGACATGAACTTGCCGTTCTTGCCGAGTTTGATGATCATGTCTGCTCCGCAAACAGGGCATTTGAATTCAGCCGGTGCATCACCAAGATTGGTGATCTTTGCGTCTTTGTCGCGAGCCTTTACGTCCTTGAGGAATGGTCCGTAGAAATCTTTGAGTACTTTCAAGTACTCGCGATCGCCATTTGAAATATCATCGAGCTTGTCTTCCATCTCTGCAGTAAACGAGTCGCTGATGTATTCTCCAAAGTTCGCTTCAATGAATGAAGAAACAACATCACCGGTGTCGGTTGGGAATAATGTCTTTCCTTCTTTGGTTACGTAGCCGCGTTCTTCGATGGTACGCATGATTGAAGCATAGGTAGATGGTCGGCCAATACCACGAGCTTCGAGTTCCTTAACAAGACCAGCTTCTGAATATCTGCCAGGTGGCTGTGTCTGTTTTTCTTCTGAATTGAGTTCAATGAGTTTGAGTTTTTCTCCGACTGTAATTTCAGGGAGCTCTACATCTTCACCTCGAGCATCAATATCCACTGCAAGCCATCCTGGAAAGAGGACGCGCGAACCGTTTGCTGAGAATTCTGGAAAATCCTTTTCGGTTGGAACGGTTGCAGAAATCTTTGTTTTCAGAAGTTTAGCATCAGCCATCTGTGATGAAACTGCGCGCTCCCAAATGAGGCGATAGAGTTTTTGCTGCTCATCATTGTGCCCAGCAGAAAGAGTCTCAACATGAGTAGGGCGAATTGCTTCGTGAGCTTCCTGAGCGTTCTTGGATTTTGTTTTGTAGACATGCGCCTCAGCATACTGTGCTCCGTGTTTCTTTTCGATCAAAGCGAGAATGCTATCCTGAGCCTCTTTGCCAAGGTTGGTTGAGTCAGTACGCATATATGAAATATGTCCAGCTTCATACAGCTTCTGAGCGATCTGCATGGTGCGTGAAGGAGAATAGCCAAGGCGTGAGCTCGCTGTCTGTTGGAGTGTGCTGGTAGTAAACGGTGCGCGAGGTGAACGCTTCTGCTCTGTTGCTTTCACGTCAGTTACAGTCCAAGCATTTTTGTTTCCAGTTTCAAGAATTTTATCTACGACAGCTTTGTCCCGAGGTTCTTCATTTGAAGTGAGAAGTATCTGTACTTTCTTTTGTGTTTCAAACAATCCTGACAATACCCAGTATGTTTCAGGAATGAAGGCGCGGATTTCACGCTCCCGTTCCATGATGATGCGAAGTGCAGGGGATTGTACGCGGCCTGCGGAAAGTCCGTAACGAACCTTTTTCCAGATTAATCCTGAAAGGTCGTAGCCGAAAAGTCGATCGAGTACTCGGCGAGCTTCTTGAGCGCGTACTAATTTGTCATCAATATCACGAGGATGCTTGAGAGCTTCCTCGACAGCTGCTTTGGTGATTTCATGAAAAACAGCTCGGCGAACTGGTCGTGCCTTGGTGTCTTTGAGTTTGAGTGCCTCGGTAATGTGCCATGAAATTGCTTCTCCTTCGCGGTCCGGGTCGGTTGCGAGAATGATTTCATCTGCTTTTTTTGCCAAAGATGAAAGTTCGGCAACAACTTTTTCTTTTCCTTTGGAAATTTCGTAATGGGGAATAAAGCCGCCAGGAATATCGATGGCAGCTTTGTTTGATTTTGGAAGATCGCGGATGTGTCCGACAGAGGCGCGAACGGTATAAGCGCCGTCGAGATATTTCTCAATCGTTTTCGCTTTTGAAGGTGATTCGACGATAAGTAATTTCATATGTGCTTACACATTAGTATCACGTAATGATTTTTGTGGCAAACTTTGATATGAAAAAATGATAAGTAAAAAATAAAAAATGGCGCTGTGTATAACAGTGCCATGTAGGGTATTTATCGTTAGTTATTTATGTATCTTGTAGTTCCTCTGCTCCTGCAAAAGTATATACTTCATTTATGAAGTACTTTGCAATTTGAATTACGTCTTCAGGTGTTTTTGGTAAACCAAAATCTTTAGACCCCGAATTTTTTTCAGAGTCTTTTATAACCCATCTTAGTTGTATTTGAGTTTCACTTACATTTAAGGTAATCCAACTTTCGCTGTCGCGCGAGTCATAGATTTTTACCGCAATAAGTAGTAGTTTGGAAGTTAAGTTTTCCACTTCAAAAGTTTTGGGTACTGCTAGTACATCCCCCATAGTGTATGGTTTGTCAAAACGTGAGAATTGAAAATCGAAATTATCAAATTCTTCCTTTGTTGCGCCTGGACCGAGAACTTTCGAATCGTCAGTAGCTTGTTTAAAGAATAATTTGAAGGTTTCCAATAGGTTAGCGAGCAGGATAAGATTTAGAATATTCATATGTTTTAATTTTTTATATTTTTAACATATGAATCTAAAACAGTCAAATCCTCCGTATCTCTCCATATTCCTCTTTGATCAATCCTTTCAATTCCATTATCGTAATTGTCATATTTACCTCATGAATCGGCTTGCCAAGTTTGCGGCATAATTCATCTCGTTCAGTTGGCTCGATTAATGCTTCGAGTACTGCTTTTTCTCCCGGTGTGCATTCCAGGATCGCATCGAGTCGTTGCTGAGTTGGACCGCTCGTATGTTCAACATCGAAACCTAGTGCTGCCAGCAAATCATCGGGCTTGGTTATGGGAACAGCTCCGTATCTGAGAAAGAAATTAGTACCCTTGGAATTTTCCGAATTAATCGGTCCTGGTAGTACCAAAAGATCTCGGTTGTATTCAGTTGTCAGCTTTGCGGTTATCATCGTTCCTGATTTGATCGTCGCTTCAATCAATAATGTCGCTTTGGAAATACCCGCCATCAATCGGTTGCGCTGAGGGAACATCCATTCTTGTCCGCGCATGAGTGGCTCAAATTCAGAAACAAGACAGCCACCCTTGGCGACTATTTCTTGGGAGAGCTTGAAAGAAGCGCTCGGGTAAATTGCTCTCGGGTCCAATCCTGAGCCTGGAAAGCCAATAGCGAGTAATCCAATTCGTAGCGCAGTCTCATGTGCAATAGTATCTATGCCATTCGCAAGTCCGGATACAATCACTACGGGATAGCCTGCCAAAGCTTCTATTAATTGTATGCACATGTCTTTGCCGTAGCTTGTATGATTGCGCGAACCAACCACTGTTAAGTGAATCAGTTGTGGGTTTGGCAGTTCTCCTACTATGTAGAGCTGCTTTGGCGGTTGGGGAATCTCTCGAAGGGCTTTTGGGATGTCGTCGCCGGTGAGTTTTTTCATGCTTTGAATTTTGGGCGTTTATTGATAAGATACGGGAGTTATTAACGACATCCCGCATAGAGGATACTCCTGCGAGATGAAATGAACTTAAAGAAATACTCAAATGCTCGACATCAAATTCATCAGAGAAAATAAAGAAATCGTCGCAGCCGCTATTGCAAAGAAGCGCGGTTCAGTTGATATCGAAGAACTTATTGCTGCTGATGATGAGCGTATCGCCGCATTGAATGCATACGAGACAATCCGCGCAGAACAAAACCAGATCTCCAATCTGATCGGCATAGAAAAAGACGCCAACAAGCGCGCGCAAATGATTACTGAAATGCAGGTGCTCAAGGAAGACGTAAAAAAGCGCGAAGAAGAAATGAAAGTCGTCATGGAAAAGTGGCAGGCGCTCATGCTCAAGGTTCCGAACTTGCCATCGCTCGATACTCCGGAAGGTCCTGATGATACTGCAAACAAAGTCATTCGAGAGTGGGGAACAAAGCCGCAGTTTTCATTCAAGCCCAAAGAACATTTCGAAATCGGCGAAGAGCTTGGCATTATCGACACCAAGACTGCAGCAGAAGTTGCTTCATCGCGTTTTGCATATCTCAAAGGCGATCTCGTATTAATGCAGTTCGCATTGATACAAATGTGTTTTGAAATTCTTACCAACGAACAAACCCTGCAGGAGATCGCGAACAAAATAAACAGCCCGGTCAAAGTAGCTTCATTTATTCCAGTCATTCCACCAGTATTCGTCCGTCCTGTTGTTCAGGTAAAAATGGCGCGATACATGGGAGCGGAAAACCACTATGTTTTCCCAAACGATGATTTGATGTTGGTAGGAAGCGCTGAACACACACTGGGTTCACAGCACATCAATCAAACATTTACCGAAGCAGATCTCCCTATCCGTTACGCAGGATATTCAACTGCGTTCCGACGCGAAGCAGGAACCTATGGCAAGGATACCAATGGTATCTTGCGCCAGCATCAGTTCGATAAATTGGAAATGGAAGTTTTTTCACTTCCTGAAACTTCACTTTCAGAACAAGATTTTCTTGTTGCTATCCAGGAGCATGTATTGCAGACACTGAATCTTCCATATCATGTTGTTTCAGTTTGTACTGGAGACATGGGATTTCCTGATTACCGTCAGATGGATATTGAAACTTGGATGCCAGGACAGGATACATATCGCGAGACACACAGCGCTGACTTAACTTCAGGGTTCCAAGCACGACGCCTCAATACTCGAGTAAAGCGTGCAGATGGCAAAATAGAGCCAGTGCATATGAATGATGCAACCGTAGTCGCTATTGGCCGCACGCTTATCGCAATCATTGAAAACTATCAGAACGAAGATGGCTCAATCCGTATTCCAGACGCACTTCAGAAATACATGGGAGGCAAAACACTCATTACCAAGAAGTAATCACCGAGTTCTAGTATGGTACTCGAACGGGCAACCGGCGGAGACAGAGTTAAAGAGCTAAAGGAAAAGCGCAGACGTCAGCGACGTATACGCTTTTTCATCGGTTTGATATCGGTCATTGTCATCGTCGGCTCTGTGATTTTTATTTCTCGAACGCGTCAAATGCAGATTCAGTCTGTCATCGTTCGCGGCAACTATATTGTGCAGTCTGACGATGTGAAGGCAGCCGTCAATGCTATTCTCCAACAAAAGTACGCATGGATTATTCCGAAATCAAACGTACTCATCTACCCAAGCAGGGAACTTCACGATGCAGTAAGCTCGCAGTTTCAGCGATTTAACTCAGTCGAGTTTCACCTTGAGAATTGGAGCACGTTGGTTATCGATGTGACTGAACGCAAAAACGTGTATCTCTGGTGCGACATGCTGCCAGCTGCCGCAGTCGGCAAAACGCAAACCTGTTACTACGTTGATGATCACGGCTATATTTTCTCGCGTTCGCCATCGTTCACCGGAAACGTGTATTTTGTTTTCTACGGAAATTATACTTGGGAAGACAATGAATCGCCGGTCGGAAAGAAGCTCTTCGAAGATACATACTTTAGAGATGTGATCAGATTCAAAGAAGGCATCGCAACGGCTGGACTTACAACCTATGGTTTCATCCGGTACTCTACTGGCGTTTCATCATTTTTGCTCTCACCGTCATTTAATGACACCAAGCAGAAGATTGTTTTGACGACTACCCAAGACCTGCCAACGCTATTTTCAAACCTCTCACTTGCACTGACATCAGAAGATCTCAAAAAGGAACTCGCTGAGAAATTCTCAACGCTCCAGTACTTTGATTTACGATATGACAAAAAAGTGTATTATAAGTTCGGCTCATCGCCGGATATAACAGACCAAGAGACCGTTCCGCTTGAGCCAGTACAATAAATGGAAACAAACGACAGCACTATTAATATGGGATTTTGGGCTTCGCTACCGAAGCCTTTTTTCGCTCTAGCACCAATGGCAGATGTAACTGATCCAGCTTTTCGACAGCTCATTGCCAAGTATTCACGGCACGGACAAACGAACGGGGGACCTGATGTTTTTTGGACGGAGTTCGTTTCTGCAAACGGCCTTTCAAGCGAAGGAAGAAAAGTATTGGCGCGAGATTTGGAATACACAGAAGGAGAGCGGCCAATAGTCGCGCAGCTTTTCACCTCGACTCCCGACAATATGAGAAAAGCTGCGCGACTCTGCGCAGAGCTCGGCTTCGACGGCATCGACATCAACATGGGCTGTCCTGACCGTACTATTGAAAAGCAAGGAGCGGGCGCATGCATGATCAAGACTCCAGATGTTGCAATTGAAATCATCAAAGCTTGCAAAGAAGGCGCAGGAGATATTCCTGTTTCTGTAAAAACTCGTGTCGGCTACAACAAAGTAGAAATTGAAGAATGGATTCCAGTCTTGCTCAGTCAGAATATTGCGGCGCTCACTATCCATGCACGAACCCGCAAAGAATTGTCAGCAGTGCCAGCAGACTGGTCACGCATCAAACGCGTTGTTGAAATCAGAAACAAGATGAAAGTGAAAACACTGATCATCGGCAATGGCGATGTCACCACTATCGAAGACGGCTTGGTAAAAGCAAAAGAAACAGGCGTTGACGGTGTCATGATCGGCCGTGGCATCTTTGGAAACCCGTGGCTCTTTGACCGTGACCGAAAAATTCTTCAGAAAGGAAAAACAGTCAATCCAATTCTTGGGAGATTGTTACCTCGCTCATGGGTCAAGAAACTCCAAGGAGACGACCGCTATACTGTTTCAGATGTAAATATGAAAGAGAAACTTTTGGTGCTCGCAGAACACTGCGAACTCTTCGAAGAAAAGCTTGGCGACATAAAAAGCTTTGCCATTATGAAGAAGCATTTCAAGGCATACATCAACGGCTTTCCTGGAGCAAAAGAACTCCGAACAGAACTTATGGAAAAAGGGAATAATGCCAAGTCGGTGAGGGAATTGATAGAGGCATTTATTGCCAAAAACTAGCTAGAGGCTAAATTGACACAGACGCTAATTTCTTGTAGATTAGTCAGAACTTAGCGTCCTTGATAAATCAGAAAAACGTGCTCACGGCTCGGTCAAAAACTGAATGCGCCGCGAGCACGTTTTTGTGCATAAAAATTTAAAACCAAAATTATATCTCGTGAATCTACAAAAATTTTTCTCGCTCTTTAAAGGGTACGGACTTACATTTGACGATGTACTTCTGGAACCTAACTACTCGAATGTTTTACCTCGATTGGTAAAAACTCGTACATGGCTTACACAACATATTGAAATCAACGTTCCGCTCGTATCCGCAGCTATGGATACGGTAACGGAATCAGCACTGGCCATTGCGCTTGCGCGCGAAGGAGGTTTTGGTATTGTGCACAAAAATCTTTCGATTGAGCGACAGGCTCAAGAGATACAGAAGATTAAGCGCTACCAAAGCAACATAGTTACTAAACCATTTACTCTTAAGCCTGATCACAAAGTATCAGATGCGCTTTTACTGAAAGAGCAACATAAGTTTTCCACGTTTCCAATTATAGATGATACGGGGAAATTTATCGGGCTGGTTACAAACAGTGACTTAAAGCGTTACGAAGATAGTAAAAATATTTCCTTAAGTAAGGTAATGCGCCCGCTGAATGAACTTAAAGTTGCATACGCTACCGACAAATTGGAATCAAATCAAATTAAACAACTGCTGAGAAAATACCGCGTACCCAAGTTGCCGATTTTAAAATCGCGCCGGGAGCCGATATTGGTTGGCATCTTATTTGAAAAAGATTTGGATAACCACAAAAACTTTCCACTGGCCTCGCTTGATTCAAAAGGCAGGCTTATGGGGGGAGCTGCTGTTGGTGTAACCGCTGATATCATTGAGCGTATTGGAGCATTAGTTGATGCAGGTGTTGATGCCGTAGTTATTGATACTGCCCATGCTCATTCGTATGGAGTTATTCAGGCCATAAAAAAGGCACGGAAGAACTTTAAATACTTAGAGATTATTGGCGGCAATGTGGCTACTGCAGCTGGCACGAAAGCCTTGATTGATGCAGGCGTTAATGCTGCAAAAGTTGGCGTTGGTCCCGGCAGTATCTGCTCTACTCGCATTGTTGCGGGTGTGGGCGTGCCGCAGCTGACTGCTATCTACGAATCAGCGAGAATTGCAAAGAAGTATGGTATTCCAATAATCGGCGATGGCGGCATACGCTATAGCGGTGACATTGTGAAGGCAATAGGCGCAGGGTGCGACACTATCATGTCCGGAGGCTTATTTGCCGGTACTGAAGAGAGCCCTGGAGAAACTATTATCGAAGCAGGCATTAAGTACAAAACATATCGCGGCATGGGTTCAATAGAGGCTATGCTTGAAGGAAGCAAAGATCGCTATTTTCAGGATATGGAAGATGATGTAAAAAAACTTGTGCCTGAAGGAGTAGTAGGCAGAAAAGTTATACAGGGTACTGTTGCAGAAATTGTATATCAATTAGTTGGTGGATTACGTTCAGGCATGGGTTATTGCGGCGCCAAAGATATTGCGGCACTGCAAGCCAAGGCTCAGTTTGTGCGCATTACTAGCGCTGGAATGGTTGAATCGCACCCACATGATTTGCAAGGTATGCAAAAAGCACCGAATTACGGGAATAAATAATTTTCTAACCGAACACAAAATTAAGAAACAGATGAATGTAGATCTATTACTCGGTCTCCAGTGGGGAGACGAAGGCAAAGGAAAAATCATAGATTACCTTGCCCCAAAATACGATGTCATCGCGCGATTCCAGGGCGGGCCTAATGCAGGCCATACTTTGGTTATCGGTGGTAAAAAAACAGTACTGCATACGGTACCTTCGGGTATATTCCAGGAACGTCCGATGAATGTGATAGGCAATGGCGTTATCATTGATCCTATTACCTTGAAAAAGGAAATCATCGAACTGCTGGGAAAAGGTGTGCAAATTAAAAACAAGCTTTTAATTTCAAAGAAAGCTCACTTTATTATTCCAACTCACCTCATTTTAGATGCAGCAAGCGAGCACGCAAAAGGCGAAAGCAAAATTGGTTCAACCTTGCGTGGGATTTCTCCCACGTATCAGGACAAAACTGGTCGCAATGGTTTGCGTGTTGGTGATGCATTGTCACCGGACTTCAAAAACAGATATGAGAAGCTAAAGGAGAAACACCTGACGTTACTTAAACTGTATCCTGATTTTGCTTATGAAGTAACCGGTGAAGCAGAATGGTTTGAAGCCGTTGAATATCTGAAATCGCTCGACATTTTTTCTGACACCGAGTATTACCTGAACGATCAACTACAGAAAGGTAAATCGGTTTTGGCTGAAGGTGCTCAGGGTACAATGTTGGATATTGATTTCGGAACGTATCCGTACGTAACCTCTTCAAACACCATTAGCTCAGGCGCCTGCCAGGGGCTTGGAATTTCTCCGACGCGGATAAAGGAAGTGATTGGCATTGCCAAGGCTTACTGTACTCGCGTTGGTGGTGGACCATTCCCGACTGAATTGTGGGATAAAACTGGAGAACGTCTTCGCAGAATTGGAAATGAGTTCGGAGCTACTACAGGCCGGCCTCGCAGATGTGGCTGGATTGACCTACCTCAGCTAAAGTATGCCGTTATGATTAACGGTGTTACCCAAATTGCAATGACGAAGGCCGATGTTCTAAACAAGTTCAGTAAGATACAGGCATGTAGAGCATACGAAATAGACGGGCTGGAAACAGATCAGCTTCCGTTTGACTTGTGCTCTACCGATGTTGGCCCTAAATATCTTAGTTTTGAGGGTTGGAAAACCAACATTACAAAATGCACAAGTTTTGATGAACTGCCCAAAGAACTGCATAACTATATGAACTATATAGGCAGACAGGTCGGTGCACCAATTACGATGCTATCTACAAGTCCGGAAAGAAAGCACTTACTTATCCGGTAATACTATTTAGTGCAATTATTTTATACAAACCCGTCGGACTTTCATAGTTCGCACGGGTTTTTTCTTTCTGGTATAATCCTTGCATGCCAAAAAAGAAGGAAGAATCAGCCCAGGGAACAGAGCGTGACGCAAATCACGTCCTTTACCGCAAGTACCGTTCAGAAACATTCGCTGACGTGCTCGGCCAAGACCACATTACCTCAGTCCTTCAAAAATCCCTCGAAACAGGCAAAGTCGCCCATGCCTATCTTTTTCATGGTTCACGCGGCATCGGCAAGACTTCGGTTGCCCGCATCTTCGCTCGAGAGCTCGGAACATCAGTGAACGACCTCTATGAAATCGATGCTGCTTCAAACAACAAAGTAGAAGACGTGCACTTGCTCCGCGAAGGTGTCCGAACACTTCCATTCGATTCTAAATACAAAGTCTATATTCTCGACGAAGTACACATGCTTTCCAAGGCAGCGTTCAATGCGCTCTTGAAGACACTTGAAGAACCGCCAGCGCATGTCATTTTCATCCTCGCAACAACAGAACTAGAAAAAGTTCCCGATACTATCGTTTCTCGCTGCCAGGTATTTACCTTCAAGAAACCAACAGACGCATTGCTCCGACAATTGGTCATAGATATCGCCAAGAAAGAGGGATTCACTGTTGATGAAAGCGGGGCAGAATTGATCGCGCTTCTCGGAGACGGATCATTCCGCGATACCGAAGGCGTGCTCGAAAAAGTATTGTCATTCGCTTCAGCTAAAAAAATAACTGTAGAAGAAATCGAACAGATCACCGGCGCGCCGTCACGCAAACTCGTGTACGCGATCCTGAATGCAATCGGTGAGAAAGACCTCGAGAAAGCGTTGACCTCAATCGGCCAGGCAGAAAAGCAGAACACTGACATGAAGCTCTTTGTAAAATTGCTCGTGCATCTCTTCCGAGTTGCGTTGGTACTTCGCGTAGCGCCGAGCTACAAAGCGCTTACTGCCGAGATGAGCGATACAGACAAAACCGAGCTTGAGAAGCTTATTTCCGCTACTCCAGGCATGATAACCTCGGCAAACCTCGAACGCATCTTGGGCGCATATCAGCATATGAAGCACTCATTTATACAGTCATTGCCGCTTGAACTTGCCCTTATTGAGATCTTGGGAGAAAAGGCCTAGTTGAGGCTTTTTCTCTTTTGGGGTATAGTGATGCGGTATTAAATATTGGGATATCGTCTAATGGTAGGACAGAGGCCTTTGAAGCCTTTAATCGGGGTTCGAATCCCTGTATCCCAGCAGTTCAGTTTTTTCGTATCAAATTAAGTATAATAAAAGCGCATATGACAAACCTAATATCAACGATTTTGATAGTTGTAGCTGTTTCGTTTGTAATGAGAAAACTATATTCTAGTTCCAAACAAACACCTCAGTTAAATGCAGGGGGAGACAAAATTCTTAGATATCCCAAAGTTTACGCTATTATTGGTTATGGTGGCATCACCTTTTCTTTATTTATAGCTTTAATGGGATTCTTTTTTAATTCTGGACCCGACAAGGGAAACCCTATGTGGTTTCTTTTTCCATTAGGATTTTCTCTTTTAGGAATTCCTATGATTCTCTTACGAAGAAATACTCAAATAACTTTAAATGGTGAAAAAATAGAATTCCGTAATTTTATAGGTAAAAAGAAAACCATTCTATGGAATGACATTACACAGGTAAAAGTAAGATCTGATAAACAGTTAGTTTTGAGAGATAGTACTAAAAAAATTGAGGTTAACTATTCAATAACTGGTTTTCAAAGTTTGTTGGATATGATGAAAGCAAAATTAAGTCAGGAAGTTATCGGTGATGCTTTTGTTAAAATTAACAAATATTATGAATTTCTTGCTAAAAAATAATGAATCTAACCGCTGAAAATTTTAATTTTATCTGGAGTACCTTTTGCTTAATTGCAGTTGTTTTGTCCTGGACTGCTCAGGCGATTCTATATAACAAGATAAAAAAGTATCATCATGGGAAATGGATTGCTATAGGAGAACCAGGTTTCTCTACTATGATTTCTCTCGATACCTCAAAATTTCAAAAAGTACGCTTAACTCTTAAGTATTATTTTGGTGGTGATACTGAACTGGATGCAGACGGTAGAATTAGAAAATTAAAAAGAGTAAACCAAATTATTTTTATATCTATTTCAATAATTGTTATTATTTTAATTGTGGCTTCTTTTATACTAGGAGTTGCTTAAATATGAAAGCATACAAATTTAAGGGTGGTGTTTGGATGGGTATGATGTCTTATACTTGGCCATTCGGTAGACTGGAGATCAATGAAGATAATTTAGTTATTTCTATTGAGGGATTACCTTTCTATAATAAAAAAATTGAGCATTGCTTTACACATGAAAATTTAGAAAAAATTGAGATCAAGAAATACATTCCTTTCATGGCATATGGTATAAGTATTACTTCAAATGATAAAAAAATTGAAAGTCCTGTATATTTTTGGTCTTTACAGCTAGGTAAATTAATTACTGCATTAAGGGAATTTAATTGGATAAAATAATTAGACGACCTAGAGGGGTCGTCAAGGCAGAGCAATAGATGTTAGAATACCCTTACGACACTTGGTTTGGTATACACCAGACCAGACATCGCAGCAGTTAAGTTCACCTACTAATTATGGTAATATCTAAACATGTTTAACTTTTTTAAATCAAAGAAAAAACAAG
>CAYVDC010000011.1:0-13974 GCA_964450735.1 uncultured Candidatus Saccharibacteria bacterium
GGGAGCAAAATTGACAATTGAATACTTCGTGCTATTGTTCATGCAATAGTGTTTTTTGACATATGATTTATTGGTGACCAGAGAAGGTTCTCCCCTTTTGCGGCCACCAATAAATGAATACCATGAAAATATTACTCTTCTTTCGTCTGCCTGGAATTTTTTTAGTGACAGCAATTATCTGTGTCATTTTTCATTTCAGGTACAATATTGACGGCGGTAACGAGGCCATACTTTGTATTTTACTTATAATATTTACGACAATAACCAATTTTAATTTGTCTATAATTATTAATGGCGTTTCGCACCCTGGCGAGAAATGGGGTTCCGCAATCGCCATGACTATTCTGACACTTATATTCGTAGGTAGCTGCCTATCCTCACGTCCCAATGTTGGTCCACCATTAGGACAGGCTACTTGTGAAGGTATAGCGGCAGTCATTGTGTATGCTTGGATAGTATTTATAGGAAATAAATTATCCTCAAAAACATTTCCAATATACAGGCAACTTCCCCCGCATTAAAACTACAGTGATTTTCTTTATTAAAAACCATCCCTCAAAAGAGTGCGGTGGTTTTATTTTTATTAATAACAGAAAAAACGAAAATATTTTCGATTACCTATTACCAAGAATGTCAGTTCGAACCTGGTTAGAATAGTAGTTTTGAAATACTGAGTACCTTTCCAAGGGTATTTATTTTTGCCACCAACAATTCTGGTTTTCTATCCTTTGCCCATCTCACTTTATCTACTGCACGGAGAAGCATTAACGAATAAACTTCTTTTGAAATCTTATTGAAATCATCAGTAGTGTATCCGTATCCTTTTAGAAAACTCTGAAATTCATTACTATGAGCAATGATACTGCTTTGTAATATCTCAACAAGGTCATAGTGAGGAATAATATGTGAATGTGCACTACCCCAATCAATAATCCAAGTTTTTTCTTGATTATTAACGAGAGAGTTCTTCAGAGAAAGGTCTCCGTGTACCAGACCAAAATTAAAATGAGTGTCTCGAAGTTTTTCAAATAACGCTTTAATACTGAAAGATTGTTCTTGAGTTAGAATTTTGTCTTGTATTAAAAAGTCGGTTTCTGTGAGACTTTCGATATTGTAGTTCAGATACTTGTCCCATGACCCTAGAAAGTTTCCTTGTTCATCCATACGGTCTCCAAAGCCACTGGTGGCGATGGAATGAATGAGTCGAGAATTTACTCCAATATCCTGCCAGATTTTGGATACAGGCTCGTAATCTGTCCCGTGAACCCCGTCGATGTGTTCCTGGATTGAATATGCTGCATCTCCCTCTACTCCGACTTTAATTATCTGTGGAGTTGCCACACCTGCCGTACGAGCTTGTGTAGAAGCCCAAAGTTCTTTCTTGAATTCATCTAAACGTGAAGCCTCATTGAAGCGTGCGATATACTTCTGACCATCAGTTGTCTCGGCAATATATACACGGTTAGTGATGCCCTTATCTGTGATTGGGGTAACAGCGGCTATGGTTATTGATAGGGAGTCTTGGAATATTTTTGAAATAAGGGCGGAATCGGAATTGTTCATACTCGCTATTATATCAAAAACCACTAGGAATACTGTAATTCTTGAATAATCGCCTTTCGAACATCCTCCCAAGTTCGGAGCATATATCAAAAACACCCATTCGTGGGTGTTTTTGATTACGGTACTTACGAATTAGAACCATGATATACTTTTCACATGATACTCAAGACGCTTCAATGGAACATTAATGGCGCGAAAATCAGAACTGCCGATTCCGATCCAACAAAAGGACCAGGTTCTATAAAACCGAGTTACATACATGAGGGCTTCGATTATATTGTTTCCAAAATACAAGAATATGATGTTGATGTTATCACTCTTCAGGAAACCCATGCAGACGATACTATTATTCAAGCTCAAGTAATTGCTGAAAAACTTGGTTTTCCCTATTGGACAAATGATAGATATGAAGAATCCCATCTAGAAAAGGGTCAAGGGCTTTGTCAGTCAATTATTTCAAAGTATCCGATTTCAGGGCATTCATTTGAGTTCTTTACTAATCCTTACTTTAAAACGGTAGCAGAAAATGGTGACATCTGGATTTCACACAACAAAGGCTACACAGTGGCAGAATTAACCCTTCCGGAAAATCAAACGCTGAATGTTATCACCTTACATCTTCTTCCATTTCCCAGATTCAAACTCAAGTTAGATGACATAAAAGTTATAGAGGTATTAAAAGAAGTATCAAAAAAATTAGTATCAAAAATCATGGACCATACTTTGATCCAGGGTGATTTTAATATAGACGACATTTCACTAAAATCACATTTACCAGAACTTTTCAATTTAGTCGAAGAGATAGAAGCAACTAATCCCACCACCCCAGGAGACAGTAGATTCGACCATGGGTTGTATAGAGGTCTGCGTTTAATCAATACTCGTACTGATAATGATATATTGAGCGACCACTACCCAATTATTTCTCAGTTTGAGATTTAACATCTAAAATCGCAATTCGAACATTGTCCCAATTTTAGATCACATTTGACAATTCAACATTTCATGCTATTGTTCAAGCAATGGTGTTTTTTGATAATATCCCCTTTTCTTTTGGATTTGGTGCCCTGTACATATTGTGTGTAGAGCACCCAAAGCCAAAAGCTCAAAAACGGGTACATGAATGAAAACTATCCTTACCACAGAAATTATCATCAGTAACCTTAAGTACATCTACCCTGAATTACCTACAAAAAATGAACTAAGAATGGCTATTGGGGCATTAACATTAACCAACCAAAAATCTAACGTTAATGATAACTGTCACCCGATGCTGGCTGGCTGGAATGAAAACCCAGCAGTAGAATTTGCTGATTTCCAATGGTGGCTTAAATCTCACATTGAGGAAAGCAATTTTATCATTGGGAAAAAGATTATACCGTTTGACAAAACACTATCTTTGTCTGCTGAAGTACTGCACGGGGAACCATCTGTTATTTTAAAGTTTAAAGACGGCACAGCTTTCAGGCTGGTTGTAAGGGACCCCAAAAAACCTATTGAAGTTTCTGTACGTGGCGATGGACCAAATTTCCTTAAAGAAAAAATAAAGGAATATGGCTATACTGACCTATCTGGAGATTAAAAATCAAAACTCACTTTTAGTGGTAGAAATAATCTACTGCAAGGTGGGTTTTTTCTATACCTAAATATTCTTAAACAGAAGCTCGTATTCCTTATCATGACGAACAAGGTCAGCTTTACCTTCGGTTATCCAAGACTGCAATTCTTCTTTTGAAATAAATCGAAGATCATCCACCTCTTCTGGTTGCATTTTTAATGTTGAAATATCAATATCCCTTTTTACCAGATATACATCATCAAACTCATTGTTTATATATGTTCCATTATTCTGAATACTTTGCTGAACGATAGTACCGATTAGCTTGAAATCCTCAGCCTTTAATGTAAGACCAATTTCTTCTTCTGTCTCTCGGATTGCCGAAGTAATACTATCCTCTCCTGCGGAAATATGACCAGCAACAGAAATATCCCATTTATTAGGATGAGAGTTTTTTTGTGGAGAACGATGTTGCAGAAGAAGCTGGTTTTTTGAATCTACGAACCAGACATGAATTGCTCTGTGCCACAGACCTTTGGCATGGGCCTCGTCTTTAGACGTTATTTCCCCTGTTTTATTGCCTGCCAGATCGAGAATATCGAGTTGTTCCATACGTTGGGATTCTAGCATGTATCTTAAACTTGTTCCATTACAGGTTTTCGAACACTCTACCAAAAATTCTGATACAATAATTATATGAATAAAAAATATCTAATAGCAGTTGTTATTATCTTGGTTCTTGCGGCACTATTTGCAACTTTCAAACTTAGAGTTACGAACGAAAATGTACAGGATAAGCAAGGCATGGTAATGGATTACAAAAATACTACCTACCTTATTGAAGGACAGCCAGTCACGCTAACTGATGGACTTTCAGAAATGGAATCAGCTCCAGGATCAGCAACAAAGATTGTAACTAAGTATTTTGGAAATGAAGTTGTGCATGATTTGAATAATGACGGACAAGAAGATGTAGTATTTCTATTGACGCAGGATCGTGGCGGAAGCGGCACGTTTTTTTACGTTGTTGCAGCCCTGAACACTCCAACAGGCTACAGAGGTTCTCATGCTTATTTGTTGGGTGACCGTATTGCGCCACAATCGACTACTATTGATGAGGGCACTACGACGCTAGGAACAAAACGTGAAAATGTCATCGTTGTACATTTTGCAACTCGCAAACCCAATGAGCCGTTTACCTCACAGCCGACTGTTGGCAAAAGCGTTTGGATTAAGCTTGATCCCACCACAATGCAATTCGGCGAAGTTGCTCAAGATTTTGAGGGAGAAAATCGATAAATTCTAATTATTGCATTATACTTTCCTCATGCTTACTATTTTCATAATTTTCACCACTTCCATTATTGCTACCGCCCTGAGTTCAATGTCAGGAGGAGGTGCTTCAATGATTAACATACCAGTCTTCCTTGCGCTTGGAATACCTTTCCCTTTGGCAATGGTGGCCCAGAAAATAAGTTCAGCTTTTTGGGTCTTACCAGCTTCACGAAATTATTTAAAAGGAAGAAAAATTGATTGGGTGTTCCTTATTTTATTTGCGCTTATAGGACTTGTTGGTGTATACATTGGCGTACAATTTATTATCCAAGTAAACAAAGAAATAATGGAGCGAGTAATTGGCGTTCTTATTTTATCTTTGGTTATATACACCTATTTCAAAAAAGATGTCGGCGTGTCTGAGCACAAAGTATACTCGAAGTTCCGCCAACGATTATCATACGTATTCGCTCTCATTCTTGGTTTTTACGAAAGTATATTCGGTTCTGGAAATGGAATAATGTTTTCTATGGTTGCTTTTTATACGAGAGGATTTGATTTTGTTGATGCACTGGGGTATTACTTTTCTGTAGCGTTTCCTTGGGTTGTATTCGCTGCAATCTTACTCGTTTCAAAAGGTTATTTTAGCTGGTCAGTAGTTATTCCAGCGGTATTAGGTTCTTTTATTGGTGGCTATATCGGTTCTAAATATGCGCGATATAAAGGCAATGAATTTATCAAAATGATGTTTATTGTTATTGGAGGAATATTGGGATTTAAGTTAGTCTTAGGAATATAAGTGCTCGCTTATACCCATTCGAACATCATCCTACGTTCGCAACTCGCAAAATAAAACCCGGACAGAAATTCTGACCGGGGTTAATGATTTAGTGAAAATAATATTACTTATACATAGTTCTGAGGAACTTATCTTTGCAAAAATTATACATAATGATATTCCATGTTATTGGATCCATCTTCTCAGTAAGGCCGTTGATCTTTAGCGTTTGGCAGTCGCATGAATATTGCAAGATCTCAGGATGCACTTTTGCATAAATATACCCTTGGCATTCCCATGCTTGTTGCTCATCAGGATAACCTGGAGCTGTGGCATTTGGTATGCCTTGGCCAATTCGGTTGTTTGCCTGAAGTGCGTGAGTAAATTCGTGAATAAGTATGCATGCCTTGCCATCAAGATTATTGGATAAGGTGGAGATGTTTTTATTCATCAGGATAACGATATGTCTTGTCTGCTCCATATTTACTGGATCAAACTGAAATAAGTTTATCTGTGTGTTTACATCTTTCGTCTTCTTCAACAAACTTGGGTCTGTTATCATCAAAGCAAAGCGATTGCTGCTTGCGTATGTGGCTTTACCAGCGCTATCAGCTTCAACAATAATAATCTCTGCTAAAGCTTGCGTAATAAGAAATCTAGAACCGCTGTCAGGTATATATACACAAAGTTCTTGCGCGCGGGCTATAATTTGCTGTGCTTCAATTACAGAATTAGACACGGACTCTTTTACCACCTGAACTTCAGTAGGAATATTTTGAGTATGCGTATCATTACAACTTAATACTAATAGCAAAGAAAAAATGAAGAAGTAGGCTGCTTTCATGGCGTAGAAATTTTGTTTATGAGAACGGAATTGCCCCCATTACTCTTTCCATGACATTTTTCACGAAGAGAATAATGGAGAGAAATCCACAATATTTTTCAAGGTAATCGCCCAATATTATAGCATATAAATATAGATTAGTCAATTCATAATAAGGCTCAATGTATGAGGGTTTTTTACTAAAAAAACCACAGGATATTTTAGTACCTCTCGGCGGGTTCTGTTGTATTAAAAATCAGTTACTTATTTTTTATTTGCCATCATCGAATCAAAGGATCCGCCGTCAGTGATATGCGTAAATCCTGCTTGTTCCATGAAGTTTTTTGCCATCATTGACCTATTGCCTGATTCGCAATACAGCGTGATCTCCTCGTCCTTGCGTACACCGGGAAAAACTCCCTGCATCATATCCATGATGTCATGATTAATGGCTTCCGGAAAATGGCCAGCTTCATACTCTCCTTTTGTTCGAACATCGATATATATCATATTTACAAACTCGCCTCTTGATCAATTATTGAAAAAGATGGAAGCGAGCGGTTATTCCGATAAAAATAATCGCCAGTACAAAGAATACTATCATACCGACGACAATTGCCTTTGTTAATCCTAGTTTGGGTGACAAATACGCAACAATTTGACAATTAAACATTTCATGCTATTGTTCAAACAATGGTTTTTTGACATTCAATCTTTTGGATTTGGTGCCTTGCGCATACCGTGCTCAAAGCACCCAAAGCCAAAAGCTCAAAAACGGGTACCTATTATGGCCAGATTTTGTTTTTACGCATTTATGGCATTTCTAGCTGTTACACTCTGTATCTACCTAACTTGGAACTGGGTAATAGTAGACTTGCCAATTACGGGTATAACTATTCACAAACTTGGTGGCACGCTTTCGTGCAAACTATCTGCGACAGCCATAGTCTTATGGCTCTTGTACAAGTTTGGTATACCAATGGGAATAGCTCTTTGGGCAGACGAGTAATCTGAACACAAACCCCATCTTCAAAAAACCAATATGACACATGTCCTCTATTGGTTTTTTTATTAGGTTATTTCGAAAATCACTCGTTTGGAGCAAATTTGACAATTAGGTATTTCATGCTATTGTTCAGACAATCGTGTTTTTTCACATATGTTTTATTGATGACCAGAGAAGGCTTTCCCCTTTTGCGGCCACCAATAAAACGTTCATGCAAAATATCTACATACGAAAAATTCCTAGTTGGTTAATTACATTGAATATTATTCCCGACAATATTTGCTTCGCACTTGCTCCGTATATATTCCTCAACAAAAACCGATACGAGGAATTTATTAATAACGAGCAAACAGCTTACACAAAAGCCATCATCGCGCATGAATCCGTACATGTTATGCGCCAGTCCGAGATGGGATTATTGAAGTTTATCTTGTTGTATACCTTTTCAAGAAAGTTCTGTCTCAATGAGGAACTAATAGCAATACAAGAAGAGATGCGAATTTACAAGCAGCACAACAAAACATACGATACAGACAGATGCGCGCGCTTTCTTTCATCTTTCTGGATGTACCATAAATGCACCAATTACATCACCGCAAAAAAACTACTAGATGCCATGTGGCACTAAACATACAAGTATTGTCTTTAATTATTTAGAGACAATACTTTTTTATTTCATACAAAATCTATATCTGGTTATTACTGAAGGATAGCCAAAAACTTGGCGATTCTTCTTGACAATATATTTATCCATGATATAATCCAGCCATGATTGTACATCGCCTCGAATGAGGGTTTGCAATTATTTCTTTCACAACAGTGAGAAAAGCTATACAGAAACTAACGACAATGTATTTTGTCCTTACTTGATTTATCGCCTATCTCGCACAAAATCAATTTTTATGGAAATAGTTATCTTAGTAATCGTCGCGGTATTTTTTTTCTTCACCGGGTTCTTGCTTGGTGGAACAAACAAGGGATACATGGTTGATATAACCAATGAACTCCCCAGGGTGTTATTTTCTGTTGTTTATACAGACAAAGGATGCACTCTGCTTAAGGAAGTTGGTATAGGGGAAAGACGGTTCCTTGTATCAACGAAGGTATTTGGAGGTAAGCCCGTTAGGCCCAAAGACCAAGTTAGATTTGTTAAAAATTACAAAGAACAACAAGAATTAGATATTCCGAATTTAGGATATCCTCCTCTTGTAAAACAGCAAGCATAAAAGCTGCTTATTAAAGCAAAAAGCTTAGGGTGTTACAACATCCTGAGCTTTTTTTATTACCTTTTGAACGCCTCCTAAATAAAAATAAGGGGGAGATTTTCATCTACCCCTTATGAACCGTTTCCCCGGTTGTGTTTTTTCAGTTTTCCATTGGCGATATAAAAGTAGCAAGAAATGCAGCATCATAAGCAAGACTGCTATTGATCCAATGACCCAGAAGTGCTGAACTGTTGCAGACAAAATCATCATTGATAAGACGATTATTATAATTGCTGCCGCAAACAGCTTTCCCCCTTTATCATCAGAACTAGAATCTGAATCGCTATCAGAACTTACCATATCGAGTAGTGCTGCAAAATTATTTGAACCTGCTTGCCCGCGCGTTTGATAATACATGCTCATCATAAAGCGGTCGTTCTGCCCTACATCTGAATGGTTTGATGACCAACTGAGGTCTGGCTCAGTATAGTGTATTCCAATCGATGGTATCAGAATTGCTCCTGCAAATAAGAATGCAAATAAGTGCGGACCAACAACGAATCGTTTGTAATCAAAATCATATTCACTGCCCAGTGCGCAAATCAACCGCATGGTTAGATTCATGATTATCAGTATGCACGGTGCGATGAGTGCAGCCCACCAGTAGATACTAATACCATTCCACGAGGCATTGTATTTCTCGTAGATCCATTGCTGATAGCCAACTATTGAAAGTGCAATTACAACTAGTACTGCGTAAAAAATTAGGCGTTTCTTTGTATATTCCATATGGGTTTCCTTTTTTGGTTTAGATCGGAAACTCTATACACAGGCGTGCGTACAGAGCTTCCGATCCAATACTTCAGGAAGGTTTCAAAGATGACATTTATTTATATGTAAAATAACATATTTTTATCAAAAGTCAACGTTCGGTCTCGATACTAATGTCTTTCTTAAAATAAAAAAATAACCACCACTAGAAATAGCGGACTTTCCTATTTAATTTAATTATTGATACTGTATGAAACTTGGCTGCGGCGTGAATTTCAATATCTGAGCAGGAGTAAGAAGTGCTGTTGATGGAGCACGCAGATCATTCTTATAAAACAATTTAATGCCGGTAAACTGCACCGGTTCGCTGCTGACGACTGCTCTATAAATACTACTTTTCAAGACTGGCGATCCCCAACCGTCTGCATCCATGACAACCTGCACTTCTGGAAGCGGCGTAATGTTTTCTGAATGCGTCACCATACGTTCAGTAAAACGATGCACGACGAGAATTTTTGGAGGAAGATTATATTGCTTAACAAGCGACGCTAGGTAGGTCGCCACATAGTTAATATCCGTAGCATCCATGGTACCAATAACACTGCCAGGTTTGTTGCCGTTCTTCATTGAAAATTCTGGATCAAGCGCAAGGTGGACTTGCGGAAGCTTAAGATATTCTTCAAGTCGAGGAACTTCGGTTTGGACATCGCTTAGTCCGTTCTGGATATCGAGTATTACGATACCATTGATCTCTTTTGCTAGCTCAACTGCCTTGTCAATCTGGTCAAACGGCATACGAGCTCGGTACTTGCCATCAAAGCCAGCGCTCCCCTGTGCAGTTACTGCGATATACTCGATTGCTGGAACAACAGGCGTAGCAGGATCAGCAGCATTCCATTCAGCGATTGCAGTTCGAAATTTTTGCAACATTACATCTGGCTCGTACTCTCCCAAGATTCCCATTTTAGTTGAATAGAAATTGCCATAGTACGCGACGATGCGGTTGAATGGCAATATCGCTCCAGGAAGTGGGTAAGCTGTTTTGACAGGCCACAATGGTGTTGGTGCAGGTTTGGGTGGTGTGCTTGGTACTGCAGTAGCTGCAGTATCTGCAGGAACAGCAGGCTTCACCACGGGAAGATTCGCAATCTGCAACAATTTTGAATCATACGCAGCTTTGTCCAAAACCGGTACGGCGCGAGCGATTGGCAAAACAGTCTTTACACTATCCTTTACAGCAGATGCATCATAGCGAACAGTAAAGAGACGCGTGCCGCTGATGAGATATACAAACAGAGCACAAGCAACACCTGCGCCCAAAATCCAGAGAGCTGCGCGAAGATTTTTATTTTTAAAAGCGTTCTTAAATATAGTTGGCATAGTATCCGTAGATAGTACCATACTCATGAGGTAATTCGAATATTATCTCACTCAAACCTGCTATACTTTATCTATGAACACAGTCCTCTTAGACCGCGACGGTACCGTCATCAAAGATCCACAAGACGAGCGAGTCGATACTGAAGAAAAGATCGAGCTTTTCCCTGATACTATCGAGGCACTGAAATATCTCGCGGATAATAATTTCCAAATTATCTTCATTACCAACCAGGCAGGAATTGCTGAAGGGAGGATTACTGTGGAAGATTTTCATCGTATCCATGGCAAGGTTTTGGAAATGATTGCTCCAAGCGGCGTGAAGGTTTTGAAGACATTTATGTGTCCCCACGGACCGAATGACAATTGTGTCTGCCGCAAACCGAAGCCAAAAATGATCTTAGATGCCTTACAAGAATTCAACCTGGATCCAAAAGACATATACATGGTTGGCGATCGTGAGTCAGATGTTAATGCGGGCATCAATGCAGGAACAAAAACAATTCTTGTACAGACGGCCAATGTTTCAGTAACTGCTGACCAGGCTGATTACAATGCTCCAAGCCTCTTAGAGGCTGTAAAGTATATTGTAGAGCACTCAAATTAGTCTAACTATATTCGTAAATCCAAACCCGTGGTAAGATTTATATATGAAAACAAATAGCAAAAAATACGTGGACGGATTCGTGATCCCGATCAAAAAGAAGGATCTCGCAGCCTACAAGAAAATGGCAACTTGGGGAGCGAGCATGTGGATGAAGTATGGCGCCCTAAGCTACTTTGAATGCGTAGGAGAAGATCTTGGAGTAAAGAATGGCATGGGAATGGGTTTTAAAAAGCTTGCGGGATTAAAAGCTAATGAAACTGTAATATTCTCGTTTATTGTTTACAAATCCAAAGCAGACAGAGATCGAATAAACAAAAAAGTCATGAATGATCCTTCAATGAAAGACTTTGATGAAAAATCAATGCCTGTAGATATGAAGCGGTTTGTTTGCGGCGGCTTTGATACTCTTGTGGAAGGATAAAGAAGATACACGATCAAAAATTGTTAAATACAACAGGATGCAGCAAAAGCTGCATCCTGTTTTTATTTCCATAGATTTTTGACATCGTGATATACTGTATAAACTTACATGAAACTGCATCCTGATAAACAGCTGGAGATCAGCCACGAGAACCTCACTCACATTTTAAGCCTTTATAATATTCTGGATTTTACCTTCAAACTTTTCGACGGCGGCATTGAAAATACTTCTGTATATATTAAAACCGACCAACAAGAATACGTACTTCGAATATACTGCCAGAATAAAAAAACTGACAATGACATCCTTCTGGAAATAGAATTCCAGAAGTATTTACGCGCAAATGGAATACCTATTCCCTTTCTTTACAGGACGAATGAAAACCAAGAACTTGGAATAGTAACAATAGATAACAAGCGCTGGCAGGTAGTGCTTATGGAATTCAAAGAAGGGAAAAGCATAGAAGCTCATCCAACTCCAGAATTACTCACTCAATTAGCACACATTCAAGCAAAGATGCATCTACTTGGGATTAAATTCGCAGAATTTACAAACCACCCCAAAGAATCCATAACCACGATAACTGGTTCGATCGCTGAAAGAATCAGCAAGTCTCCCCTTCAAACAGAGGAAGTTCTTGGGTTTATCGAACGAGCAAAGTCTTATGCATATTATCTCGACACAACCTTGCCGCACGGATACAACCACCTCGATCTAGATTTCGCTGGCAATGTTCTCACAAAAGACGATGAGATCACTGCCATTATCGACTTTGATGATTTAAAATATTCGCCGATAATAATGTGCCTGGGCTTTACTCTTTGGAATATTTTGAATGACAAGGGGCCGCAAGCTTGTAAGCTCTATTTGAATGAATACGAAAAAATCCGACCTCTCAGACAAACAGAGCGGCAAGAACTTCCGAACATTATTTTTTTCCGAAATTACGAAGTAGGTATTATTCGCCTTCTACTCTGGGAGGAAAACACGCCGATGGAAGACATCACCAGGATACTGGAATTAGAAAAAGAAATTCCAAATTTAAACCTTAGTGATATACTATCCTCATGAAATCATATATATACTACAATAATCCTTCGGGCTACCTCTGGCGCGTTTCAGGCGATGAATATTTTGCTTTAGTACAAGGGAAAGGCTGGTTTGATCTGGAACCCAATCCAGGCGATATACAAGACGACTACATTATCACTGAGGAAGAAGCCCGCGAAATTGCCGAGCGACTAGGCGAAGTATTCTAAAGCCAACCATCACTTCAGAAATACAAAAGCTCTACTTATAAGTAAGTAGAGCTTTTGTATTTCTGGAAATTGACAGTTTTCAAATGCATGCTAAAGTAACAACAACCAATTTTTTTACACAATTCTCTAACCTCAATAAAACCCCTGCTTATGCTTCTGAACGACCGGCTCAAAAAATTACTACAGGAAAGAGGCTGCTTATGCCTCGAAATCAATGCGCATATTGAAAGTATTCCTAACCACTACCGAGTGGCTGACAATCCCTACCAAAGCCTGGTGGACTTCTACACAAAAATCATTGCTGCCTGCAGCGAGTACATTATGTGCGTAAAGTTCAATGTCGCCACATTTCTGGTATACGGACATCAAGGCTTGCGCGCAGTAGAAGACCTTTGTAAGTACGCAACAACAAAAGACATCTTCACCATTTATGCAGCGGATTTCAGCGCCAGTACTCATAACCCGCATGTAAATGGCAGCCCTACCACTCAACTTTCAGAACAGGTATTTTCTTTTGCTGATTCAGTAACGGTAAATCCATATTTTGGCAATAATGATGGTATCGACCATTTTATGTTGGGATATAAAAGCGGCGCGTTTATTACCTGCAAAACGCAAGGTTTTGACGAGGGAGAGTTTCAAAATATTTTAATTGATACCCAAAGTCAAATGTTTGATTACACTGAAAAGTTCGGCGACCATATAAAAGAAGCCGGGAGAATACTGGAAACAAACCGGGTTCCCTTGTGGCTTGTCGCTGCATCTCGGGCTAGCCATAAATGGGAATTCCCCGGCAAATGCTCAATTGCAATCAGCAGCTCAACGCTCGCCAATGACGTGCTACGTGCGCGCAAGGTATGCAACGACCGCATGCAAATTTTGGTTCCCTACACCAAAGATGTACAACAAGTGCTTTTAAACGGCAGACTGCAAAATACCAAAAACGGAGTAATAGTGACCGTAGGCAATCCTATTGTATACGCATCATATAATGCCGATTTTGCCGACGCAGCCAAACAAAAAGCAAAATACTATAAAGCACAGCTCACATAACATATTTCCGGAAACGGAATCACCTTGTCCCCGCGTATTCTCGCGGGGCTTTTTTATTACATTTTCAACATCTTTATTTATATTAAATCTAGATTAATTTTTTTATCTATGCTACAGTTGATAAGTCGCTCAATTATCAATGTAAGTAGTACTTATTCTATGATTTCATTACTCACTCTTGCAGAAGTTATTTTCTTTATCGTTTTCGGTGTTAGTCATTTTTATCCATTCCGATACTCAGGAACAATCTGTGCGATCGCCGCAATTGCAGTTGGTAT
>CAYVDC010000011.1:14074-29120 GCA_964450735.1 uncultured Candidatus Saccharibacteria bacterium
ATCCATTCCGATACTCAGGAACAATCTGTGCGATCGCCGCAATTGCAGTTGGTATTCTGCTCATTGTCCGAATATAAGCTTCTATATTTATAAAAACCCAGGATTAATTTCTGGGTTTTTTACTTGACGAAATAGAGTTTTGTGCTATTATCACACCAACATTTGCAGGTAAAAAAGCATGAATATACAGCTTCGCGCCACTATATAGAGGGCTTGAAGCTGTATAGTTATTCTTTTTTCTAACCTCAACCAATCTTTTACAATATGCAACCTAGAAGAGTAATCGACGCATTGCGCGACAAGACGTATGTTATTTCTCCCATTTCAAGTTTAGATGCAGTAACAGCCCAATACGGCTGGCACTATCCATGGCTTACCGATGCCCATATACAACTTCCCTCTGGATTGCCCAACTCGCCTATTCGCTTTATTAAAGCGGGCGGAGCAAATCAGGAAGAAGTAGTTTCGTACATCCGAAAGCTTGGCGCGGAGCCTGCTTCAGCAGAATACTTGCTTGGCTTTGGAAAACAGCATTTTGAGTTACTTGAAAAATACCGTTACACGGTAGCAATTAACACAAGTGAAGTACCAATTAACGGCGAGAAAGGATTCTCTGGCAATATCTGTACAGACTGGCATGACGAACTCGAACTGCGGCTATTGAACAAAGAGAAAGCCATCGGACCAAGCTGGTGGGTACCAGTACAAACGCATGCTGAAATAAATACCGAGATCCAACCAATGCCGGAATCTTTTACCGGGTTTTGCAACTACACACGAAGTGCTATCAGAAACCAGGCCAGTAACTCATTTCATACGTTACATACCAACGGTGTGCAGATTTTAATTGATGAAAAGCTTGAAATTGATTTCTTTTTAAAATATCAAAATCAATTTTCTACACAGCACAAGCAACAATACGAACTGCTTAAAACACCTAACCCAACGAGCGACTTTGATTTCTGCGCCGACTTTACCGTACTAAGCCTGCAGGAGGTTCTGTCGACCGCCTTTGCTTTGATTACCACTGATTTAAAAGAGGCCCTAATGGGACTTTTGTCCATTGTTCGCAGCCAAAGCCAGGAAAATATCAACCTGGGATATGTTGAGGATGAACTTGGAGTGTATTGCGTTTTCCTTGAATGCAAAGAACAGGGCAAAGAGTATCACATTCATTACAGCTATATACCACGGCTGTACAAAAAATGGAGGTTTATACTCCGCCCAATTAATGCAAGATAAGATACAACACAATTAAAATACAACAGCGAAGCTTCAAAAGCTTCGCTGTTTTTATATCTATATTCTAAATAGTGACTATGCCTGTTCTACAAGCTCTGTTGTAAAGTTAAACTTTACTTCATCGCTCACTGTGACACCGCCTGTCTCAATCGCAGCATTCCATGTAAGGCCGAAGTCGCTTCGGATTATAGATCCAGTAAGATCAAACGATGCGACGCGAGCTCCCTGCATGTTTTTGCCGAAGCCTTCAAGTGTTGCGACAAAAGAAATTTCTTTGGTTACGCCATGCATGGTCATGTTTCCTTTTATTTCATACTGTCTGTCCCCTGTCGCTACGAATGAGGTAGATTCAAAAGTAAGGGTTGGAAACTTTTCAACTTCGAAGAAATCAGCTGATTTCAAATGTCCATCGCGCATATCATTGTTGGTAGAAATGCTTGCTGGATCGATAGTCAATGAAATCTTTGCATCCTTGAATGTGTCATCGTTGGCAACGACAGTACCCTCGAAACTCTTGAAATGTCCTCGTACATTTGAAATCATCAAATGTCGTACTGAAAATCCGATCTCTGTGTGCGCGTGATCAATAGTCCATGTGCTCATAGGTAACTCTTTATTAATTAGTAGTGTGCGCACAGTATATATCAATCACTTTACTTTGTAAAGCTTTACTTTCCTAAGTAAAGTGGTATGATGGCAGATATGAAGCACGACGCCGAAAACTGCCCAATAGCCCAGGTAGCCCTCCTCCTCTCGGATGCATGGACGATGCTTATTATTCGTGACCTTATTAAAGGAAAGCGCAGATACAGCGAATTAGCCGCTTCCCTTGCCGGCATCAGCAGCCGTACTCTTTCCCTCAAGCTCAAGCGCCTCGAAGAAATGGAAATTATTTCAAAAGACGATCCGTTTTATCTGATCACGGCAAAAGGCAAAAAGATTGATCCAATTCTCAAAGAAATGTCTGCCTACGGAAAGAAGTATCTTTCATAACCAACAGTTGGAATTATTGCGCTCATATTGTATACTCTTGAAAGCGAACTCATTAATCATATAAGTACACATCAATGGCAAAACGACAAACAGGCTTGAGCGCTTCAAAGATGAAGAAAGGCCCACACAAAACAAAGAAGCGACTCGCAGCAAAGAAAGTCATGCTCGCTGCAAAGAAAAAGAAGCGATAGTAGGACATCATAACAAAACGGCCGCGGGCTACGCCCGCGGCCGTTTTGTACTACCAGCCAAACCACCACCATGCTATACTCATCGCATGTGGAAATCCATGTCCGGTGACCAGAAGCGAATGCTTCTTATCCTCACCCTGATAAACCTCCTTAACTATTTGGACCGCCAAGTCCTTTTTCCCTTGTTTGGGCATATCAAAGCGGAATTCAGCTTGACCGACTATCATCTCGGAATCTTAGCAACTGTCTTTATTGTCATTCATTCGCTTGCAGCATTTCCGCTTGGCGTACTTGCAGACCGTATGAGCCGCCGCGTCATCATTGCTATTGGCGTAACATTTTGGAGCATCGCTTCATTTGCGTCCGGCCTTGCGACTAGCTTCAAGTCCCTTCTCGGCATCCGATCATTGGTCGGCATCGGCGAGGCAAGCTATTCTCCTGCAGCTGTTTCCATACTTACTGACAACTTTCCAGATGAAACGAACTCACAAGTCCAAGGCATTTTTAATATCGGCATGCTCATTGGCGGAACGCTGGGGGCTATCCTTGGTGGTATTGTCGCCTTCTATTCAGATAATTGGAGGCTGGCATTTTTCATCGCTTCTATTCCCGGCTTCTTCCTTGCATACTTTGCGCTAACGATGAAGGACAAGAAGCTTGTTCATGATGAGCCTAAAATTCCGATCAGCTCCCTCCTAAAAAATAAAGCATATCTTTGGATAATTATCAGCGGCACACTCGTATCATTTGCGTGCGGCGCATTCATTACTTGGGGCGTCGAGTTCATCAGCCGCTACAAAGACTACAACCTTCGAGACGCTGCGCTTATCCTTGGCTTCGGCATGATGTTCGCTTCAATAGTTGGAGTGCTCATTGGCTCGTACGCTGCCGATTGGCTACATAAACGCTATATCTGGGGACGAAGCGCTGTTGTTGCAGTTTCGTTAATGCTCTCTGCACCGCTCATGTTCTACGGACTCGCAGACACTGGCAAAGGCGCATTCCTCTTTTTCTTTATTACTGGCGCAATATTCCTCAGCGTCTACCTGGGACCAGTAACTGCTGTTATTCATGATGTTGTTCCAAAACAATTCCGAGCATCTGCGTTTGGAGCATATGTCTTTTTCATTCACCTTGTTGGTGAAGCATTTGCTCCCGCAATCATTGGGCGCATTTCAGACGCATACGACCTTCGTGTCGGTCTTGAATTCTCAACATTTTTTGTCTTTTTCGCTGGAGTAGCATTCATACCAGTTGCTCTCATGGCGGCAAAAAAGCATAAGCATCAAACTGCCGTAAATTAACTAAACTTGTTTTTCTGGAAAATTATGTTATAATGGGCACCATTTCGTAGTACCCTTAAAACATATAGCAGATGAAGAATATTTTCCGTTACCTCGTATTAGCACTTGTACTTTTTAGCTCATATACCGCACATGCAAATTATCCTGAACTACAAGTTCCGGCAAGCAGCAATGGCGCTTGGTACGACTTGCACAAAGGCAAAGCCTGGTGTATTTCGAACAACATAGACATGGGCATCAGCGTTGCCAATCTATGCGAGTTTAAATTCAAATTTGTTAAATCCATCAATGGCGAGCGTCAAAGCTTTAAAACCATGAAGGGCGACATTTTTGTATTTAGCCCAATGGGTATTATCCTTATGCGTGGCGATCACTCATTGATGACCTACGACTTTGCAACCAAAGAAGTATCATTCGAAGTTGATCAATCCACACTCGTGTATGCACCAACCAAACCAATTGGTCCGTTAGCGATGCCCGCTGTTCCTATGACCGCACACAAAGTTGTGCCGACTACAAAAAAAATAGCAACTGCTACTGCGCCAATTATTGAAAAAACGAGCAAGCCGCTGGTTATTCTAGCAACTGATACATTCAATTTCGACTCACTACCCACTTCATTTTCATACAGTAAGTATTTAGAAGAAAAAGGCAGAGACAAGAATATTGCCTATCATTTATCAGATAGTGGACTGTACAGATTTTTGGATGAATGGCATGCAGAATCAGACGGAGAAATAAAATTTCATTCGAAAACATTTATCGACAGCATATCAGGCCTACGGCAAGCATTCGTCCCTGAGCCTGTCCCGCCACAAAAAGAATAAGAAGTAATAACACCAATACATTTCATTAATCTCCAGAAAGCCCGCGGGTTTTACTGGAGGTTTTTTTATTTCTAAAATTTTCTGACAGCGCTTCCAACACGAAGTGCATTGAGTATAACCAGAACGTCAATTCCTTCTTGGAGAAGCGCGCCATAGAGCGGAGGAATAATTCCAGCAAGTGCCAGGCACATGAGGAGTACACTTGTTCCCATACCAAACCAGATCCCTTGCTTTGCAATCTTGATCGTTGTTTTTGAAATTGAAAGTACGTCGCTTACCCGCTTTATAGAATTATGCAAAATCACAATATCTGCCACATCGCTTGAAGCTGTCTTGCCGTGAGCTCCAAGAGCAATACCAACATCGGCTTTTGCAAGTGCTGGGGCGTCATTAACCCCATCGCCGATCATGGCGACAGGTCGGTCTGACAGTGGGATATTTTGTATAAATGAAAGCTTATTTTCAGGCAATTGCTCGCTTTGGTATTCCTTGATTCCAAGGGTATCAGCGACATTTTTTGCGCGAGATTCTTTGTCGCCGGTCAACAGAACGATACGAGAAACTCCTTCTTGCTCCAAGGTTTCGAACAAAACCCGGGCCTCGCCACGAATAACATCGGCAAAAACGATTGCTCCGACAACCGCATTTTCATCTGCAAGGTAGACAGCAATACGGCCTTCTTGTTGAACCTGCTCATGAAATCGAACAACCTCAGATGAAACAATAGTTTTGTTTTTTTGTATAAATGAAAGTTTGCCGAATGAATAACGCTTATTCATCACTTCGCCAGTCACACCATCGCCAAATTGCTCAACAAAGTGTTTTGGGTACATCAACTTCGTCTTGTTCTTTTCTGCATAAGCAGTGAGCGCTCTCGCAAGAACATGAGTCGAAAGCTGATCGAGCGATGCGGCAATAGAGAGCATGGCATGCGCGCCAATTCCAAAAGCTTCGATTCGCTCGACGCTTGGCGTACCAAGAGTTACGGTTCCTGTTTTATCAAATACGAATGTTTTAACTCGTGCAAGCGTTTCAAGAGCGCCACCGTCCTTGATAATAACTCCACGGTGAGCAGACTTGCTCATCCCTGAAATAATTGCAATTGGCGTAGCGAGGATAAGCGGACAAGGCGTGGCGACGACAAGCACTGCAATTACCCGCACAGCATCGTGGAATAACAGCCATGCGGCAACCCCAAATAATGCAGTTACCGCTGTAAAATATACCGCGTACCTATCAGCAAGTCGGACCAATGGGGCTTTGGACTCTTGGGCTTCTTTGACGATTTTTACGATTGCCTCGTATTTAGTTTCGCTGGCAGGTTTTTCAACCTGCACCATAAGCACTCCTTCTTTATTTTCCGTACTCGCAAAAACCAAATTTCCTTCTCGCTTTTCAACAGGAATGCTTTCTCCAGTAAGCGTGGATTCGTCCACCAAACTTTTTCCTTCGAGGATAAATCCATCCACAGGGATGATTTCGCCGGGTTTGATAAGCACGATCATTCCGACAGAAATGTCTTCTACTCGGACGTCCCGGACTTTGTCGCCTTCACGGACATGAGCTTTTTCCGGCGCGCGCGACAATAGTTGCGTAAGCTCGCGGCGCGCGCGCCTCATTGCATACCCTTCCAAAAGCTGGCCGCCAGAGAGCATGAGAAGAATGACAACTCCAGGCAAGTACTCACCGAAGAAAAAAGTTCCGAGAAGCGCCACTCCAGCGATCAGATCCACGCCAAAATGCCCGCCGATCATATCGCGGATCATCGTGATCCAAAGTGGGATCATACCGGCAAATAATACCCACTTTAAAATAGTTCGCGCGACTTCATGATCGCCAATGAGAAAGAAAATTCCCGAAACAGCAAGCGCCAAAATCGCACCTCCCGCGACGAGAGCGTCGAATGAAAGTGCTTTGAGTGAAAAGATATTTTTCATAGGTTGATTGCTATTGTTTTATTTGGCGCTCCCCTTCCATCGATCGAGAATAATTCCGCCTGCCACTGCAGCATTGAGAGACTCTGCTTTCCCAAATCGAGGGATCGTGATCTTGTCAGTGACTTTTTTCATTACCTCTTTGCTGATGCCATGCGATTCGCTGCCGACAACGAGAATACCTGACTTTGGAAATGTAAACGTATGCACGGATGAGCCTTCCAGGAATGCTCCAAGAATCGGAAGCTTCGTCTTTGAAAGATATGCGGCGAGATCGGTATAAAACCCTGAGACGCGAGTGAATGACCCCATAGTTGCGCTGATCACTTTTGGATTATGCCAATCAACTGAACTATTGGACAAAATAATCTGCTTGATGCCATACCAGTCTGCGATGCGGATAAGCGTACCAAGGTTGCCTGGATCACGGATATCATCAAGCGCCAAAATAATACCATCAGTGCTCAGAGCGCCGAGCGGCTTCTGGAATGCAATAGCAAGAGCGCTATTGTTATGTTCGAGCGTACCAAGCGCAGTTAGTTCCTCTGCAGCCACCATCTGGATGCGGAATTCCTTGCCAGCAAGCAAGCGAGGATTGGCTTTCTTGAATTCTTCAGTGATATAGACGATTTCTATCTTGAAATCGCTGTTGATAAGCTCAACAACGTTCTTTTCCCCCTCAACGAGGAATTTCTTGGTCTCCGTGCGGTATTTCTTCTGATGCAGGGACTTGATAACTTTGGCGGCGATGTGGTTTGTCATAGATATTCCTATACTACCACAAAAACCTTATTTTCATTGCTTGATCATTAATTTGCGCATTTTGTAGAACATATGAGGAATCATATAAAATGGAACTACATTGAAGATATCCCTGATCATATTGATCTGCACCTGCATCCCAGAGGCAGTTCCCCGCTTGGTAACTGGGTATGGACTGATGACATTCGGCCAAAATATTACAGCAATTGAGTAGTTTTTTTTCATTATGACGGTATTTAAAAAAGTCTCTACGCCGAATTTTGAAAGTTTTGGTATTTCTTCAAGGCAATCATCAAGAAAGGTCCGATGAAAAACCCTCTCGCCGGAAATAAAATCAATGCCGAGTTTACGATCGATCCAAGGGCTGTTTTTTCTCATACTAATACTTATGCCAGCTTTACCAGAAACAACCGGCTCAATCAATCGAGTTATATCAAGCTCTGTTAGTCCGATCAAATCTGCATCAAGGAAAAACAAAAACTCTCCTGTTGATTCTTTGACACCGGTATACAGCGCTTTGCTTTTGCCACCATTTACTTTCTTTGCTACCAATCGAACCTGCGGAAAAAGCGCCACGATCTTCGTGGTTTCATCAATATCTCGCGAACCATCATCAATAACAAGAACTTCTGTAATCAATGGGTGTGCTGCTGCTACTTCAAGGACTTTGCCTATGCGTTCGCTTTCATTGTAGGCAGGGATAATGCAGGACACCGTTTTCATGCGCTTTATTGTACATGACAAAAGAGTATAATGGAACGATGGACGCCCATCTTACTTCCGTTATGAGTTTCATACTGCATTACGGCTATATCGTCATATTCCCCATCGCTATTGCAGAAGGACCAATCATTACAGCAACCGGAGGGTTCCTTGTTTCTCAAGGATACTTCAATTTCTACATCATGTATGTCGTGCTCGTAATCGGAGATCTTGGCGGTGATGTTATCTATTATCTCCTTGGCAGATTCGGTCATATTTTGGCAAAAAGCAAAATAGGCAAAAAAATCGGCATCAAAGACCACCACTTGGACAAAGTAAGCGGACACTTCGACATTCATAGCGGCAAAACGCTCATTTTTGGCAAATTAACACACTCACTGGGAGCATTTATCTTGACGGGCGCAGGCGTAGCAAAAATGCCGATCGGGAAATTCCTCTGGTATAACCTGCTCGGAACACTGCCGAAAGCCCTCGCTCTCATGCTCATCGGCTATTACTTTGGCTACGCATTTGAAAAGATCGATACCATTATGGGTAAAACCATTTTTATTCTTGGCGTAGTGCTCGTTGGAGCAATGATCGTGTACAGCATTCATTACTATTTCAAACAAAAGAAGCTTGCTGAGATTTTAGAGAGTGTCATGGTCTTTGGAGTTTTTGACAATCTTCACGATGGGCACCGATTCTTCCTCGACAAGGCTTCTGCTATCGGCGATAGATTGATCATCGTTGTTGCACGCGATCATGCAGTTTTCACATACAAAAACCGCCTTCCAACAATGAATCAATCAGAGCGCATGGCTGAAGTCAAAAAAGCCTATCCAAAAGCTATGGTCGTTCTTGGAGACGAGAAAGAAAATTCATGGAAAGTATTAGAGCACTACAAGCCCAAGACCATCGCTCTTGGATACGACCAGAACGAACTACGCGAGCGTTTAGAAGCGATCAAGGATACATTTGATACTTCCATCAAACTCACCACCATCGAAGACCACAGAGGCGAGGAATTACATTCGAGCTTATTGAGAAATAAGTAGTATAATGACACCCATATGAAAATCCACCGATTCATCGGCCCGATCGATACATCAAAAGACCGCATCGAAATCCGCGACCAAGAACTTGTCCATCAGATCAACCGAGTTCTCAAACTCCGTGTTGGAGAGCAAGTAATCTTTGGCGACGGAACTGGCAGCGAAGCCCTTACAGAGCTAGAAACTGTCAGCAAATCCCTCATTGAGGCCAAAGTCCTTTCCCATAACCAAAATGAAAACGAGCCAGCTAAATCCGTCACGCTCTATCTCGCAATTCTCAAGAAAGACAATTTCGAGCTGGCTATCCAAAAAGCAGTTGAAATCGGCATTTCCCGAATCGTTCCTGTTTTAACCGAGCGAACGGTAAAGATCGGCATCAATGAAGAACGTATCAAGACAATCATTCGTGAAGCGTCCGAACAATCAGGACGCGGAATCATACCGATCCTAGACGCAGCAATAACATTCGATGAGGCTCTTGCACAGTGCTCTCCTGCCGAGACATTCTTCTTCGATTTAACCGGCCAGCCGTTTGAGAGCAGCCAAACAGCCAAAGCAACCGCCCTCTTTATCGGACCTGAAGGCGGCTTCAGCCCTGAAGAAGTTGCTGCCGCGAAGGAAAAAGGTTGCCTGATTGCCAATCTTGGCCCGCTCACCCTCCGAGGAGAGACAGCAGCTATCGTAGCAAGCTATCGCATCATTCACTCGATCTAATAACAAAAACCACCCGGTCGAGGGTGGTTTTTGTTTGTTAGATTAGAGTGTTGCCAATGTTTGGCTTTCTTCATCTATTGGATAGTTCTTGATCGTAGTCATCACATGCTTAATGATACCGTTGTATCGTGGGTTAACAACCGGTGGGTTGTATGTGTTGATGATCTGATCAAGTGTTTTGTCTTTATAGTATTTTGCTGTGGCTGGGTTGTTTCCGCCCAAATTCCATGCAACAACTTCGATGGCCTGATCAATAGATTCAAATGGAATCTTTGCTGATCCCCAGCCAAACGGGTTATTTTTCTGCATGAACTTACCTCCAGTAGATTCTGCCATAGCGAATGCTGCGATAAATGTCCAATCAAGTTCATTTTTCTCAGCTTCTTCTACAAGCTTTTCTGCATATGCAGCCATTGGAAGGTTCTTGTCTGCGAAGTACGCTTCAACCTTCTTGACCTTTTCGTCATGCACTTTCTGTTGGTTATCAGAAGCACCGACGAGAAGGGGCCTAGTTTCAGGGGAAGATAATACTGCTACAGTTGGAGTCTTGGTAACACCCATCGGTGTAATCAAGTTCGCCGCGAAAATAGGAAATAGGGCGAATGACTGTAGAGAACGTAGTACGTTATGTTTCATAAATCAGCGGTTACGCTCCGCCAAACTGACTATTCGGAAGATTTGTTGTTGAATGCGACTTTCAGCGGGTAGCTGGCAAGTCCAGGCTCTTAAACAAAAAACATCGATACATACAGGCTTGCGCTTATACTTACGATGTTACCCCTATATAGTAGCATATACTGAAACAAAAGTCAATAGTTATACCACTGTTTTTCCTACTGTCAAACGTAAAAAACCCTTATTTTATAAGGGTTTTTTGATAGTCAAGGTTTGACAAATATACTCAAAATATGTATAGTTTTTTACCTGTTGATACCTACTTTAGAATTCCTTTAACTTTCTTTGATCTCGGATCGGACTACATGGTGGTTTTCATCAAAAACCACCTCCCCCTTGAACTGTTTTCCGTCCAAAAAGTACGGATACCAGAGCGGGTCGCTTGCCCACATGCCAGAAAAAGGTATATCTTGCAAGGAAAACCACTTGGGAGACATTTCTTCAGTCTCAATCGGTTCGCCTTCCCAGGCGGTTGCTTCATAGATATGGACTTCCACCATTTTGTCGACATTATCGAAACGCATCATGCCAACTGGTCGGTATTCTTTGAGCTCCATGCCGGATTCTTCCCTTATTTCCCTGACCATAGACTCTTCGATTTCTTCGCCCGGCTGAACCTTGCCGCCGTACCCATTCCACTTCCCCGCCCCAAACCCGCGCTTCTTCATAGCCAGCAGGATCTGGCCGTCTTTGCGAAATAGGCAGAGGTTTTGGATTGAGACGGGTTTCGTCATATTCAGAAAGTATACTACTCAATAGAGATTATCTGTATGCCCTTTTCCTCGATCTGCTCTTTTGACCAAAACCGCTCTAAAGAAGCCAACTGAAATCTGCCAACGAAAGTCACCTTCTTTTCGACAGTTCTGCCGGTATATTGCTGGGTTTTCGGATCCCATTCTTCTAGGAAAAGGACATCTCCTTCCTCTACCTCAAAATCATTGAGCCGTAGCTCATACTTCTTTTTGCCAGAGACAACTGCATCAAAATATTCTGGCCAAAGCTTTTTCTTGATAGTTTTTGACATACTATTTATAGATTAAAACTAGAAATCGATTCCGTCTTTTTCAACGACAGTAAAGGAACCATTAGCGCCTTTTTCTAGACAAACGTATCCACAGTCCGAGTATTTGATCTCTCCAAGTCCGAGAATATGGCGAAACAGAATACGCATCGGGCCGCCGTGCCAAAGAACGGCAACGACCTTGTGAGATTGGTCTGAGGTTATTCGTTCAAATGCGGAAGTTACGCGATTCTTGAAATCCTCATATGTTTCCGCTCCTTCAAGATTAAACAACGGGTTTCGAAGCTGGAACATGATGTCACTGTATCGCATTTCGGCGTACGTCTTTACCAAGCCAGTCAAAAAGCCGTACTGGTCTCGTTCTTTGAGATCAGGATCAGTAATCGTTTCGCATTTGATTTTAGCCGTAAGATACGCAAGGGTTTCCTGTGTGCGGATGAAAGGGCTGACATGGATCAGCTCTATACCCTTGTTTTCAAGTTTCTGCGCCAATGCTTCTGATTGTTCGTGTCCGAGCAACGACAAATGATCGTCATAGGCTCCGCCCAGGCGCTTTTCAACATCTCCAGTTGTTTGTCCATGACGGATAAAATAAATCTTCATAAGTATAGTTTTACTTGCCTGCCATCAATTTCTGATGTTCGGCAGTATTCTTGAGTCCGCAGTTTTTATATTTCTGTCCAGAACCGCATGGGCATGGATCATTGCGTCCTACTTTTGGTTCATTGTTTCGTACTTCAACACCTGCAGCATGTCCTGCTTCGGGTGCAGCCGGCAAGCCGAATTGACCGAGCTCTTCGTGGGCCAAGGTAACTGTCATTTCTTTTGGCTGTTCAATCGGAGCAGTATCTGCTTGAGTATTGAGTGTTTTGACCAATCCGTAGACTTGTTCACGGAATGATGATTCCATCTCTCGGAACAATCGCAAGCCTTCTTTTTTGTATTCGACAAGCGGTTCGCGCTGGCCATATGCACGGAGGTTCACTGATGATCGGAGGTATTCCATAGTTTCGAGATGTTCTACCCAGAGAATATCTGTCACATGAAGAACGATACGGCGGACAGCTTCATAGAAAGCCTCGTCGCCCACCAGTTTCTTGCGCTCAGGAATGATTTCTGAAAGGTCTGGATATTCTCCAGTTAGCTGTGTCAAAAACTCCTCGATCTTTGGACGATCTGAGAAGAGCATGGCTCGTCGGCGTTCGTAGATAGTTTTGCGCTGATGATTCATGACGTCATCGTATTCAAGCGTCTGTTTGCGGGCGTCAAAGTTGAATCCTTCGATTTTTGTCTGTGCTGACTCAATAGCTCGTGAAATAAGCTTGTTCTCGATTGGCTCGTCTTCTGGAATACCAAATCGTCCCATCATGTTTTTGATGGTGTCTGAACCGAAGATTCGCATAAGATCATCCTCAAGTGAAACATAAAACTGTGTTTCGCCGGGATCTCCCTGTCGTCCTGCACGTCCTCGAAGCTGGTTGTCGATACGGCGAGCTTCATGGCGCTCAGTACCAATAACGTACAAACCACCGAGAGCCTGGATCTGCTCGACATGTAATTTGTCTGCTTCCACTCCGCCGAGCTTGATGTCCACTCCGCGGCCGGCCATGTTGGTTGCGACTACGACGCTGCCAGGCAATCCGGCCGCGGCGATGATCTCGCCTTCTTTTTCATGATTTTTCGCATTCAATACGGTGTGCTTTACGCCTTCGCTTGATAGATATGCAGAAAGGAGTTCATTTCGTTCAATAGATACAGTACCGATAAGCACTGGCTGACCCTTGTCCTGAAGTTCTTTTACTTTCTTTGCGATAGCGCGAAACTTGCCTTTTTCTGTCTGGAAGATCTGGTCATTGTGGTCAATACGCGAAATAGGGCGATTCGTTGGAATTGCCATTACATCGAGTCCGTATACTTTGTAGAATTCTTCTTTTGAAGTTTCCGCTGTTCCCGTCATACCTGAAAGCTTCTTGTAGAAACGGAAGTAGTTTTGGAATGTGATTGAAGCAACAGCTTTTGTTTCTTTTTGGATTTTTACGCCTTCTTTTGCCTCAATTGCCTGGTGTAAACCTTCCGACCATCTTCGGCCTGGCTGCAATCGTCCCGTAAAAGTATCTACAATAATGATTTCATTGTCTGCAACGACGTATTCTTTGTCTTTATGGTAGAGGGCGTGCGCTCGAACAGCTGTCTCGAGGTGGTGAACGTACTTGATTCCCTTTTCAGTATAAATATTGTCGATACCAAGCATGCTTTCAGCTTTGGTGATACCCATATCAGTGAGCTGAATTGCCTTTTGCTTTTCATCTACAGTAAAATCGCTCTCGCGTTCAAGATTGCGAGCGATATCGGCGAACTGAACATACATAGAATCTGACTCAGCTGATTCTGATGAGATAATGAGCGGCGTTCGCGCCTCATCGATCAAGATTGAGTCGATTTCGTCCACGATTGCATATGCATGGTCTCGCTGTACGATATGGTTTTTGGTAGGAGCCAAGTTGTCTCTGAGATAGTCGAAACCGTATTCGTTGTTCGTTCCGTATGTAATGTCAGCGTTGTATGCTTCTCGTCGTGTTACTGGACGGAGAAATTCGTACTGAACTCGAAAGAGCGCAGCTTCGCTGTCTTCTTCTTCGATATGCGTTGGATCAAAAAGGTATGATGTATTGAGCGAGTTGATAACTCCGACAGTCAAACCGAGGAATGAGTACACTCGTCCCATCCATGCTGCGTCACGTCGAGCAAGGTAGTCGTTGACGGTAATGACATGCACACCTCCGCCTGAGATTGCATTCAAGTATGCTGGAAGTGTAGCCACGAGGGTCTTTCCTTCTCCGGTTCGCATTTCTGCAATGAAACCTTTATGAAGCGTGATTCCTCCGATCAGCTGTACATCGTAGTGGCGCTGTCCGAGACTTCGCTTTGCTGCTTCTCGAACCAATGAAAAAGCCTCTGGCAAAAGAGCATCAAGTGTCTCGCCTTTTTGGTATCGTTCTTTGAGTTCGGCTGTTTTTGCTGGGAAATCGCTGTCTGCGTATGCGGAAACAGTTGGCTCAAGAGCATTGATTTTTGCGACCAAAGGGGCAAGGCTAGCTGCATGGCGGCTGCTTGAATCCCCGAATAGTGATGTAAATATGGACATAATATAAGCGTTTTGCACGAGGCGAAACGTCCGGCCAGTATAGCATATTTGAGGGGTTTTGTGGGTATTTGGAATGATGTCCCCGGAGAGCACTTCGTCGGCTGCCTGTGAAAGGGTACGCCGTCAAACTCTGCTGAGTTTGCGGCTCGTTCTCGCGCCGGGTCGCGCTCCGAAAGCCCCTTTCACAGGCAACCGACTCCGTGCTTCTAGCATCTCAGTGCCATTTGTATTTCAATCACCACTCTTACGGTAATGGTGGTGACTGCCAATGAGTAAGGCGATGAGATGTTCAGGGCGCGTCGGTGCACTTTTGAGCGGAGCACAAAGGTGCCCGATCAAAAGTGCACCGTAAGCGCTCTCCCAGAACATCATTCCAATTTACCACCAAGCAAAAAACCGATCCCATAAATGAGAGCGGTTTGTTGCAAGTGAGAACAAGAAGACTACGCGCGCTTCTTTGTTGTTTTCTTAGCTGGCTTCT
>CAYVDC010000012.1:0-21410 GCA_964450735.1 uncultured Candidatus Saccharibacteria bacterium
GAGAGTGTTGGATATTTTGCTTTGTTGTCTCGTACCCATGCCACGAGTGCTTGAACATCGGCTGAGTCCATAGGAAATACGACGACCTCTGGCCGGATTTCAAAAAGCGACGCGTCATGGCTGTATGCCTCAAGCGTCGCGTCGCTCATATCAATCTCGCCTCGAAATGTTTTTTTGAGTTCGTCGAACATTGCAAAAAGTATATCATGAAAAGCGGTAAACAAATAAAAAAATCCCCCGCATCATTATATGGGAGGATTCTGAATTTATTTTTTCTTCTTTGTTATTGAACCTTGCGGCCCTTTGCTTTGCGTTGATGGTGTTCACTATCATCGAGGTGGCGAACATCAATCAGTAAGTAAGCATACCTGCTGTCCGGGGTTGTGTAGTAGATTTGTCCATTGTAGTGAACTTCACCACTCTCATTCTTCCAGTTGCTTGCAAGCAGTACAAATTTTCCGTCTCTTGCTAAATCTTCTCCAAAGCTCAGATAGTAATCATCGGAACTTTCGTAACTAACTAGTAGTTTTTTGTCCGTTGGCATTTCAACAAGAACGCCTTTGGTAACAACAGGTATAATCACTTCATCAACTTTGTGGCCGTTGATGGTTTTGATTTTGCCTTTGCTTACGGTGCTTTGTACACCATTGCTCAGCTCCTGGTGAAGTACAATATCGTGCGAAACATAGAACTGAACTTTCTTCAGCTTAGCTTCATCTAAATTGTACTTTTTCTTTACTGCATCAGTGTACGGCACTAGGTTCTTGCAGCTCGAGAAAATGGTTGAAACGAAAATCAAGGCAATTGCGATAAAGGTTACGTTTTTCATATGAACAGCCCTCCTTGAGCTGAATTTTTTAATGAATTGAATACATGTATTATACTACTTTTATGTCAATTTGTCAATGATTATGATATGCAAAATATCCTTATAATGCTATACTTTTCAAATGCAAAACAATGAATTAGGCTATACAAAGAAACTCTGCATTCTCCCCTTCGATCATCGATCATATTTTGAAAACCTCCTTGGATATCATGAGCCGCTTACCGATGATCAGTCAAAAGAACTTTCTGAATATAAAAAAGTAGTATATGCAGGATATGAAAAATCCCTTTCAAAGGGTGTATCCCGCGAAACTTCCGCTATCTTAGTGGATGATGTGTTCGGCATGGACATTTTGCTTGATGCGAAAACAAAAGGTTACACGATACTTCAAAGTACTGAAATCAGCGGTATTGACCATTTTGAGTTCGAGCATGGTGAAGAGTGGCAGTCTTGGATAGAAAAAGTGCAGCCTGACTTTACCAAAGTGCTTATTCGCTACAATCCAGATGGTAATCATGAACTTAATCAAAAGACATTGGTAAATCTCAAGAAACTTTCAGACTATTCGCATGAGAAAGGATATAAGATGATCATTGAATCTTTGGTTCCAGCCACAGAATCTCAGCTTGCCCAGCTTTCAAATGATAAGTCAAAGTACGATCACGAACTTCGCCCCGATCTCACTGTTCGTATGATCGAAGAAATACAAAATGCAGGAGTGGAGGCCGACGTATGGAAAATCGAAGGCATGTACACTACCGCTGACTATGAAAAAGTAGTCGCAGCTGCCGAGCGAGAAAACCGTTCTAATGTTGGAATTATTTCTTTAGGACGCAATGAGACTGATGAAGTAGTTGAAACCTGGCTTCGAGTTGGAGCGCAAGTACAAGGTGTAATCGGCTTTGCAGTAGGACGTACTATTTTCCTGGATGCCTTGCTCAAGTATCGCGCTGGAGAAATCACAAAAGAAGAAGCCGCTGAAAAGATCAGCGACCGATTCCTTCATTTTTACAGAACGTTCAACAGTTAATTACTCAAAAAGCTTTTTCCAATCGTAAGCGAACTTCTCGATTCCTTTGTCAGTAAGATCGTGATGGATGTCGTATGATGTCCATTCTTTTTCAGGGAGTTCTTTGTACTCTATAGGAGATTTTTCTTCGGGCATGACAACGGCAGCCAATTCAGGATCTGCGGCCCACTCTTTGTAAACTGAAAGTGGCGCGGTGATGATATTGATGTTTCCGTCTCTGCATTTTTTAACATGAGCGAGGTTTCTGACGCTTGCACCAAGCACTAAAACATGGCTTCCCCATTCCTGATACATTTTCTTGATGTTTTGGACAACATCGAAACCCTCAAGTCCGATATCATCAAGACGGCCAATAAATGGAGAGACAAAGACCTGTCCATGTTTTGCGCCTTTTGTGGCTGCATGAACTGCGGCAGCTTGTTCCTGGGTAAAACACAGTGTCATGTTGATATTGGTTCCTTCAGCTGCAAGGGTGTTCGCTGTCCTGAGTCCAATTTCAGTAATCGGAAGCTTTACGTAAATACCAGGAAACCATGAGGCGAGTTCGCGGCCTTTTGCAAGCATTGTCTCGTAAGAGGTTGTATTGTCTGCAAATACTTCAACTGAAATTGCTCCGGTCGGAATGACCTTCTGTATTTCGTTGGCAACTTCTTTGTATTTTTCCCATATCAATATGTCGTTCAGTTCTTTTTTCTCCATTAATTCAAGAATGTGTGGGTTCTTTGCAACGAGGGATGGATTGGTTGTTTGACCGTCTAGAAAACCTAAAATAGAAAGGGCTTCTTCGGTCTCTTTAGGGTTGCCGCTATCGAGGAATAATTTTGTCTGTTTTTGATCTACTGCTTTCATGCATAGAAGTATAGCATGATGAAATTCATATGCTAGAATAGGCATATATGAACGAACAACAGATTGATTTCTTGGCTATCGGCGATGTTTTTAACGACACATTTATTGAACTTGAAGATGCGCATGTAACGTGTGATATTGACCACGAAGATTGCACTATTTCAATGAAATTTGGCGACAAGCTTCCCTATAAGAAAGCTGAGGTTGTACGCGGAGTTGGAAATGCGGGGAATGCTGCAACTGCTGCTAGCAGGCTTGGAGTATCTTCAGCGTTGCTTACGATTACCGGCGATGATGATGATGGAAAAAAAATTTGGGATTACTTTGCAGAACAAAAGGTTTCGCAATTATTTATGAAGAAAGACGCTGCTCTCCCAACAAATAATGCATATGTGCTCCAGTATGGTGCAGAAAGAACTATTTTAGTAAAGCAGGAACCTTACTTGTACACAGTTCCGGAAGAAACATTGGCGGCGAATAAGCCAACCTGGGTGTATCTTACCTCTCTCAGCAAGAGTACTACTGCTTTTCACCATGAGTTCATCGCTTGGCTTAAGAAAAATCCAGATGTTAAACTCGCTTTCCAGCCAGGAACATTTCAGATGATCCTTGGTAAAGAAGAGTTAGCGGATGTATACGCAGCTACTGATGCTTTTTTCTGTAATAAAGAAGAAGCACAGCGAATCCTCGGACTTCCCCATGCGGATTTCAAAGAACTCCATATTGAAATGCGAAAGCTTGGTCCGAAATTGATCATAATCACAGATGGTGTTAATGGGCTTACTGCATCGGAAACAAATGAAGTAATTTGGAAATTGCCTATGTATCCAGATCCAAAGCCGCCAATCAGCCGAACTGGAGCAGGAGATGCGACATCTTCTACGACTGTTGTTGCTCTTGGTATGGGAATGCCACTGAAAGAAGCTATCATGTGGGGTCCTGTAAACTCAATGAATGTAGTCCAACATGTCGGTGCACAAAAAGGACTGCTTACACGCGAAGAATTATTGGCTTGGCTTGCAAAAGCACCGGAAGATTATAAGGTTACTCAGCTATAAACTATATGGGAGAAGGATTTAAATTTTCATTCAACGGTAATGGCCGTGTAGATAAAAAGCCGAGTGATTCGAACAAGGAGGCTCTTTCTGCGCAAAACAAAGCTGGAGAAGCGAAAAAGACTCTTGAAATTGATCAGCAGATACTTGAGCTTGCAAATAAATTTGTTGTCTTGGATTTAAAAAACTATGATCTGAACAAGAAGCTTTCTGAGATATCTGCACGCATGATGGATCTTTCGGACAAGCTCTCGGGCGAAGATGGGTATTCAAAAGAAATAAAATTACTTGAGAAAGGCCAGTCAGATAATCATAACGAGGAAGACGGAAAAGAATATGATCGGCTTGAAGATGAGTTTGAGAATCTTCAGCTTGAGCTCGATGATGTGAATGAAGCACGAGCCCAGCTTCGATTTGAAGCTTCAGAACTTTCTCCTACTGCGGAGGATTACTTTATGCAAATGGTGCTGACGCTCGAAGACGCATCGATGAAAGGCAAGGCACATTTGAATTAGATGTAAAACTATTTTGGTATAAGAAAAGGCAGTCGCTTGGTAGCGCTGCCTTTTTGTTTTTTTAAATACTTTGTCTACCGTTTGTTTTTGAGGCACCATGCATATGCATTGTGCGCCATCATAATCCACGGCGTAAATCTGTCGAGCTTTCCTTCCCATTGATATGGAATGTACGGCAAGTTCGCAGTTAGCAATGTGCGTTCAGGATGCGGCATCATGCCAAATATCCTGCCGTTAGGGCTAGCCATGCCTGCTATACCATGGAACGAGCCATTAGGGTTGCAAGGATAGGCCTGTGTCTTTTTGCCATCAGCGTTCGCGAACCTGATCGGTGCACGTCCATCTGAAGTGAGTTCTATTCGTACATTAGTGTTAGGGAAATAATGATGCCCTTCGCCATGTGCACAATATACCGGCAGTATCCAGCCTTCCATATCCTTTAAAAATACCACATTTGTTTTTCTTGGTATCGTTAGGTATGAGAGGTGGTGTTCAAATAAATGTGAATCGTTCTGAATTAGTCGCGGCATAACTTCTGCATCTAAGTCGAAGAACATAATATCAAGTTCGTTCAAAGCCTGGTAGCCATTGCAAACCCCGAATATTAATGTGTCTGGCCGAGCTATAAAATCCAGCAAGTCTTGCCATAAGAAAGAATGTTTAAACTGCATCGCCCAAGCTACTCCTGAGCCAAAAAGATCCCCAAATGAAAATCCTCCAGGCAGAAGTAGCAGTTGGAAGTCTTTAAGGTGCACTTTGCCGCTCAAAAGTTCTTCCATGTTTGCGTATGTAACTTTGAAACCTGCAGATTCAAACATAAAGCCAAGTTCTTCCTGGCCGTTTGAGCCTTCTGCACGCAATACCAGCGCCTTTGCCTGATATTGCTTGTTAGTGTGTTGCTTGGTCATATAGGCAAGCTTTCCAAAGTCTGCATATACGCGTTGTTTTGTGCTCTTTTTGTCTTGTGTCCAAAAAACTTGTTCTTGTGATACAAGTTTTTTGTCCCCTTCGGCACGCCCGATGCGTTCCTTTTTTAGCTGTATTGATGTTTGGTTGTATGCATTCCACATTTCTGCACTAGTCATTTTGAGAACCGGATGACTAAATTCTGGTGCTCTGTGGTTGCAAAGCAGATTCTCTTGGGTCGTGTAGCCAATGTTTTCGTAGTGAAGGACGCCATGGTTTTGAAGTACCGTTATTGTGTCGTCGTAGTTTTTGTTTGGCACTTCAACAATAAGCCATCCTTCTTGCGCAAATGCTTTTGCTAAAAGCGGGTCTGCGCCATCGTCGCATTTGGTGTTAGTTGTATCAATCGCAATAGTCGCTCCACAGCCACCAGCAAGTGTCATTTCGAGCACACTTACCAGCAAACCGTCGCCAATAGTGTCATGGCATGCAGTTATGTACTGTAATTCAACAAGTTCCTCTACGGCGGCAAGCACCTTAGTAACTTGGCCAATGTCATCCACGTCCGGAGTTTTTCCAGTCCACGTAGTTTCAAAGGCAGTTAAAAAAGGCGATGCGCCTAATCTGTATGTATGTCCGCTGCCTGAAAGATTGATTGCCAAAATTCGGCTTTTCCCTGGGTGGCGAAAATACGCCGGCACATGTTTTGCAACATCTGTTACATTGGCAAAGTTGCTTACGATAAAAGATGGCGGAGATTTTACCACGCCTTCTGCTGTGGTAACTGCCATGCTTGTCGAGTCTTTACCTCCGTTAAAATGAAGGCCAAGCGCGAGCGCCATTTCTTTTGCTGCGCTTAACATTGCGTATACCCGTGCATATTCGCCTGGTAGTTTTGTGGCAACCATTTCATTTGCTTGCAGTGCTGAGTCGCTTTTTACAACTCCTGCACTATTTGCCAAGCATTCTAGTATGGACATTCGCACACCGGCAGTAGGATTCATGATGGTTATAATTGGCTGTTCGCCTATTGAAACCAATGCTCCCTGATTACCATGCTGCGAAATAAGCGATAAAGCATAATCATTGATAGGTAGCTGGCCTGGTCCTGCGTATTGGTGAACCACGGTTTTTCCCCCCACAGAATGGTCTTTGTAGCGCAAATGCCAGTCTTTTGAACCGGTTTCAATGCGCTGTAGTACAGTGATTAATGCATTGCGTAACAATAGGTCTTTTGGTAACTGTATCGTTGGCGACCAGCTACGCGGGTTAAGTGTATCTGTAATTGTCATCTTCGGAACACTGCCAAGAATATCTTCAAGCGGCAAGTCGATAATTGTTTCACTAGTCCTGCTATCTGTTACTACAATCCTGCCAGTGCCGGTGATTTCTCCCAGGCATTCGCAGTTTATTTTTTCCAGACGGCAGATTTCCTCAAATGCATCTTCCATTCCTGGGCGTATCACCATCGCCATGCGTTCCTGATATTCGGCTGTCCAAATATCTGAATGCGAAAGCGTAGGGTCGCCAAGTGTAACTTTAGCTATGTCGAGCAATGCTCCAAGTGGAGCAACAAGCTCAGTCAGCACGTTTCCGATACCGCCTGCGCCTTGATCATGCACGCTCACAATTGGGTTTTTAAGTCCACGTTCAACGCACCGCTGTAGTACTTCCGCAAGCTTGCGGGAAATAAACGGGTTTCCTCGTTGTACGCCTTTCCAATCCATTGCAATCGAGTTTTGGCCTTGCATAACTGAAGAACTCTGGCTTCCGCCTTTGCCAATCAGATATGCTGGGCCGCCAATCATGTATACTTTCATGCCAATAGCGACTGCGCTTTTTTTAAGATGTTCCGTAAAAACGTAGCCGGCTGCTCCTGCAAAAAGTTGTGGTTTCCAGAACGACCATGGCTGGCCGAATAAATCTGTGTCGCCAAACGAGCGCGTATACCCAATGTTTGTTGGGTAGCCAGTTTCATTTCCCCCCATAGCAACACCTTTCGTGGCTTTCATTGCTATGTCGAGTGGTTTTTCCATAGTAGCAGGAAATGGAATATAGATTTTTCTTTCGCCCGGTATTTTGTATCTGCTCATCTCCAAATTTCCGAATGCATACCCTGCAGCCAAAAAAAGTAGCTGTGCTCCTTCACCCATACCCCAAATATCGCGCTCTTCACCATCAATGCCAGTAATGGCACCATGGAAAGCCTCAATACCTGTGGGGAAATTATGGGATTCGGCAGAGTAAATATTGTGTATGTACTGATACCCAATGCGAGAGTTCATCCATATCAGTTCTTCGAACCTTTGTAGTGCGCTTGAGTTGTCTTTAAACCCAACTGCAGTTGTTTCCCCATTTTGGATAAATGGTTCTTTAATAAGTTCGAATAACGTATGGGGCATAGTAGTGCCATTTATTATTCCTATCGCGTTCATTGTGTGATGGCGGCCATGTTCAGAGTTTACAACCGCAACTGTAAAAAGTTCAGAAACAGTAGGATTGCGGCGGAGTTTTTTGAACATGGGAATAATAACCTGGGTAATGTCAAAATCGGTTAAGCCGATTTCGTATAGGCTGTTTGCTTTTCTAATTGCATTTTCTCCGTCAATTAAAAAAGGAACGGGCAGTTCTTTGGCTATATTAATGGCTACATCGTAAATAGACGGAATGCCGTTAAATACTTTTTCAAGCATCTTGTCGGCAATCTTTCCAGTTCCTGTTCCATTCAAATATACTTTGAATTGCTCAATCTGCGTTATCATCGTCAAACCGCTGCTTTGAACTGCCTCAACCCGCTTTGCGGATTCAGAAGTCATATGGCGGAGGTTTGGTCCAATGATAATTGGTTGTCGGCCAATGAGGTGGTCGGCGTGGTGTAATTTGTCCCTTTGGAACGATCGGGCTAAATAGGTTTTTAATAAATCCATTTCGAGCTCCGATAATTCCTTTGTTGCAACAATGCTGTAACCTAGTCCAACATTCGTGCCAAGGCTGAGATACAATTGATAGTTTTTCTGCATACTTCAGTTTGTTTTTTTTGATTTGTTAAATGATTTGGTTTAGTTCAATTTGCCTTTAAATTACAACAAAAACAGGCATAAGTAAATGCCTGTAACAGTAACCATATTTTGGGGGTTTCTATTGCTGAATTCCTTTGCGGTTAAGTGCCTTCACGATCGCCTCCTCTATTTTTTTCTGTCCCATTCCATAATGCTCGACAAGTTGAGCTGGAGTTCCTGATTGTCCGAAGAGATCATGCACGCCAATGAATTCAATCGGCACTGGAAACTGTTGCGCTAAGAGCTCCGCTACTGCGCTTCCCATTCCGCCAGCGATCTGGTGTTCCTCTACGGTAACAATTGCTTTTGTTTCTTTCGCAAGAGAAATAATCGCCTCAACATCAAGCGGCTTGATTGTTGCGAGGTTCATGACTTTGGTGCGGATGCCTTTTTTCTCGAGTTCGCGCGCTGCCAAGAGGGCTTTGTGGACGAGTGCGCCGGTAGCAATGATACCGACATGCGCGATGCCATGGTCAGGTTCCCAAAAAATCTGCGCTTTGCCGATCTCAAATGGAGTTTCGCTCGTCGTCATGATCGGTGTCTTTTCTCGAGCAAGGCGAAGATAGGTAGGCATGTCATTTTGCGCAATTGCTTGTGTCGCCTTCTCTGCTTCAATGCTATCGCACGGAGAAATAACTGACATATTTGGAAGTACGCGCATAAGAGCAATATCTTCGATTGCCTGGTGTGTTCCGCCATCAGGACCAACGGAAATGCCTGCGTGAGACCCTACAATGACCACCTTGCGGTCGTTGTAGGCGATAGTGGTGCGAATCTGCTCCCAGTTTCTACCTGGTGAAAACATGGCGTATGACGAAGCAAACGGGATTTTGCCCATGGCTGCCATTCCAGAAGCTACAGTGACCAAGTTCTGCTCTGCGACGCCGATTTCAATAAATCGTTCTGGAAAGCGTTCCTTGAAAACATGCATTTGAGTTGACTCTGTAAGGTCTGCGCAAAGTGCGACAATGTTGGCGTCTTGTTCTCCGGCGATCTTGAGTCCAGTGCCAAATCCTTTGCGGATCGGAACCTGTTCAACATCGTCCATGAATAATTTTGGATTGAGTTTTAGTTTAGGATTGAGCATATTAGAAGTCGAGTAATTTTAATCCGCTGTTTTCATCGAGTCTTCGGGTAATTCGTGTCTCAAAGTCTGACACAAATATCTCTACTGTCATGTCCGCTACTGCCCTCATTACATGACCGCCGACAGTGTGAAAATCTTTGCGTCCAAAGATGCCGTGTATATGGAAAAATGGTCGGTCATTGTACTCTGCAATCGTTCCAGAAAATGAGAGTACTTCGAGGTTTTCGTCGTAGCTCATGCGATCATAGTCTGCAAGTTCGCTATTGAAATAGCCGAGCTCAACGAATCGCACCATGCCAATACCGGTGACGGTTCCTGACTGGATTTGATGTTCATCGCAAAAAACCTCAAGCGACTGGTAGAGTTCTTCGCCTTGATCGAGTCGTATAAGATAGCCTTTTGGTGTGCGTTTTACTTCCATGTTATTTTTTGAGACGTTTACCTATAAAGTGTAGCATGACTGCGCCCGCAATAAGAGCAATGCCGTAGTACAGTGGTTGATGCCAATCTCTGAATTGTGCTGTGCAAATAGTCGTACACTGAGTTTTTGAATTGTAATAAAAGATATATGCAGTTGCGAGGCCGTAAAATCCAAAAAAAGAAGCTAGCATTGAAAGAATATTCGCGATGGAACCAAGAACTTTTTTCATGACTATTTGTGCTCGCTTTTAATTTTTCCTCCAAGTGTCCGGAGTTCAGTAAGCGCCATAGCTGCCTCCTCCTTGTTTGGCGTCTTGCCATGCCAGTGAAAATCATACTCGAATTCCTTTACACCTTTGCCAGGAATTGTTCGCGCAATAATGACAGATGGTTTTTCAAACACTGTTTTTGCTGTGTTAATGGCGGTATTGATCTCTTGGAAGTCGTGCCCATTGATCTCCTGTACATGCCAGCCGAAACTCTTGTATTTTTCGCCAAGATCGCCGAGCGGCATGATGTCTTCGGTGTAACCGTCAATTTGGATGTTGTTTCGATCAATAATTGCAATGAGATTATGAAGCTTTTCCTTGCCTGCAAGGAGTACTGCTTCCCAAGTATTACCCTCGTTATGTTCCCCATCAGAGAGAAGCGCGTAGATAGTTTTTTTGGATGTTTGGCCTGCATCTATGCGATCTGCCAATGCCATGCCAACTGCTTGAGAAAGTCCAGAACCAAGCGGTCCTGAGCTTGTTTCAAGCATTGGCAGATATTCACGATGTGGATGACCCTGTAGTCGTGAGCCAAATTTGCGAAGTGTCTGCAGTTCAGTAGTAGGAAAATATCCAGCATGCGCCATTGTCGCATAGAGAACAGGACAAATATGGCCGTTAGAAAGCACTACCCGATCTCGATCGACCCATGTAGGATTTTTCGGATCGTGATTGAGCTTTCGGAAATATAAAAGTGTAAAAATATCTGCCATGCCGAGCGGACCAGCAGTATGTCCTGAGCCAGCTTCAAGCAACATAGTGATAATGCTTTCGCGAATATCGTTTGCCTTTACGGCAAGATCAGAAATTGTAAGATCGTCGAGCTGTTCCATGTATTTTAGTATAACAGAAAAAAAGATTGTGAACACATACGGCGATAAGCTGCTCATGGCGCGAAGCAGTAGTTCTCCTGACGCAGCGTGAGCAAGTCAGGAAACTACTGCTGGTGCGCTCTCCCAGAACTATATTCCAGTTTACAAATCCGTTCGTAGATTTTGATAGTCTTCCAATGCACTCTGTATATCTATTTCATCAAAAAGTGCTGAGCCAATGACGAGTCGAGTCGCACCAGCTGCAAGCAAAGCATGCGCAGTTTCTTTGTTTACTGCACCATCTACGCTCACGATCATGTCAGGAGCAAGAGCTTTTACTTTTTTAATCTGATCGATAACACGTTCGTCGAAATGTTGGCGCTGCTTGCCGATAGCTTCGATGCCCATGCATTGCACGAATTTAATATGAGGAAGAAGCGGAATTAATTTCTCTGTATCGCCAGTAGTATTGATTGCCACACCCATTTCGATTGTATCTTTGTAGTATTGATCCAGATTTTCCAAAAATCCAAGCAAGTTGTCTTCAGCTTCCATATGGAAAACTAAACGATTCGGACCGATCTTCAAAAGACGATCAAACTGTTCAGCAGCATTTTTTGCCATGAGGTCGAATTCATATCCGACATTTTCCCAGTATGGTAAACCAACTTCTTCGTTAACGATTTCGTTATATGCCATAACGTCTTTGCCGTTGAATGGCCAAGATTTTGTAGCAACATAGACACCATCGCAAAAATCAATTTGGATAGTTTTGACAAGATTGTATACAAGTGAGGCTTTTGTCCGGATTTCTCCGACATTTTGCGGCATGATTGCCGGGATAATTTCTATCATAGTTACTCTTCGATTTTATTGATTCTTTGTATATGGCGCTGGTCGTTAGAAAAAGGTGTTTCGATGAAAAGCTTCACTGCCTGCTTTGCCTCAGCTTCAGAAAGAAACCGTGCTCCGAGTGAGAGTATATTAGCATCATTATGCTCACGTGCAAGTTTTACAATCTCCAGGTTGCCGCCATAGTAACCAGCCGCGCGAATCCCTTCAATTTTATTTGCGGAGATTTGCTCCCCTTCACCCGAGCCACCAAGGACAATTCCTAACGATAGCGGGTCTTGATTAACTGCAATTGCAGCTTGCTTTATGAAATCAGGGTAATCATCTGAAGGATTGAGTTCAAATGCACCCTTGTCTTCTACCTCATGCCCAAGCTCAGCCAAATACGCCTTAAGTTTTTCCTTAAGTTCAAATCCTGCGTGATCTGTGGCGAGGTAGATTTTCATAATTAGTCTCTTCCTAATTTATCTTCTAATTTATTATTTTCTTCAATGAGGCGTGACACTCGTTCTTGCTGGTACTTTGCAGCAAATTTAACCGCCTGTGGGTACTTAAACAGGCTCGTTTTTGGCTGCGGACATGGGAATTGAATACATGCAACTACTGGATATCCATACGGCATTTCAAACATCGGAATGCTTCCAATCACAAAAGCTAGCAACGCGGCATGCACGAAGCCGAGAAGGAAAAATTTTGAGCTGTCTCGTTTAAGGAAATTCATACTAAAATTAGTTATTAGATGTTTAATTTACTTCTGGTCTAATACCGGACTGTGGAATAGGTGTATTTGCTTGCTTTCTGATAAAAATATTATACAAAGATTCCTTAGCATAATGGTATGGAGTATACATAAATAATAAGCCACAGCCATGCGTATTGCAGAATCCTTTCATCTCATTCCTCTGGGCTTTTGTCTGATAAACAAAAGAAGAAGGAATAATCGGCAAAAAGAAAAATAGTACCAATAGTACGATCACCAAAAATATTTTTAAATCTAATTTCATTCTATTTAATTGTCTGCCCCGTCTTAATTACATGATCCACAAGCGTATTTGTGTATCCCCACTCATTGTCATACCATCCCAATACTTTGACCAAGTTTCCGCCAACAACGCGAGTCATACGGAGATCTGCAATTGAAGCATGCGACTCTCCGATAATGTCGGTTGAAACTATAGGATCATGAGTAATCGCAAAGATGCGTGACCACTTTGGATCAATAGCTGCTTTTTCGAGGATCTGGTTTACTTCTTCGGCTGTTGTGTCTCGCTTTGCGATGAAAGTAATGTCTACAACTGAACCAGCAGGAACTGGAACACGCATTGAAATGCCATCAAAGAGATTTGTAAGGTCTGGAAATGCTTTGGTAACTGCAATCGCAGCACCTGTTGATGCTGGAACGATGTTCTGAGCGGCTGCGCGACCCTCAGTGAAGTCTTTTTTGTTTGGACCGTCAACGATGGACTGGCTGGCTGTATATGCGTGTACGGTGTTTAGGAGAGCTTTTTCGATACCAATGCTGTCATGCAAAATCGCAATAAGCGGAGATGCTGCGTTAGTGGTACATGAGGCATTTGAAGTAATATCACAGGTGCCGAATTTTTCTTCGTTGATGCCGAGCAAGATTGTCTCGCCTGAAACAGTGCCGTCGCCTTCTTTTGCCGGAGCAGAAATAACAACCTTTTTAGCTCCACAATCCAAGTGGAATTTAGCTTTGTCGTATGAAGTAAAAATACCAGTTGATTCAACTACGACATCGATGCCAAGTTCCTTCCATGGAAGCTTGGTTGTATCTTTTTCAGAAATAAATTTAATATGATGATTGCCATCCACGATGATGTCAGTTCCATCAGTTTCAACTTTGAATGGGCTTTTGCGATATACCGTGTCGTACTGGAGCAAGTAAGCCAGGTTCTTGATGTCGCCGAGGTCGTTAACTGCAACAACTTCGAGCTCAGGTCGTCCATGGGCAATCTTGAAAAATGCGCGGCCGATGCGGCCAAAGCCATTGATGGCTACTTTGATTTTGGTCTGTGTCATGCGGGTAGTATACCCTTTTTTAGCGTACTACGACAACATCGCCGTTGTATTTTGCCATGCGGCGCTCGAGCGTTGATTGTTGAACGGTATATTCTCCATAGAGCGGATCTGAGATAAAGAATGAGGTTTTACCATCAACAATTTTGTAGCCAGAAATAAGGGCTACGTGATTTCGAAAGAATTTGATTGATCTTCCAGCTGGAGTTTTGTAGGTTATGCTACCGGTGGCATAGGAATCAGGAACATGCCAATAGACAATAGGATTGTCATTGTCGAGTTCTTTGATGATATCTGCAGTAGTAAAGCCAGAATATGCCTGGCTGTCTGGCCGGTATGCCTGTGCTACACGAGCAATCGGGCTTTTGTTTACTCCCCATCCTGTTGCACCGCGCATGCCGTTTGCCTTCGTCGAAAAATATCCTCGTACGTTTCCAACAAAGCCGAGCTCGGGGTCGCCCCAGATCATATCACCGTTTGCGTCTGTATAGCTTTTGTATGGATCGCTAATGCCGATTTGTTCGAGCAATTGGTCTTGAGATTTTTTTATGCCTTTGTATTCGAGTGCCATTTGCAAACTTGCAGACTCGCAGGAAAGCGAGTATATCTGGCTATGAAGTGCTACGTTGAGAATAACCTCCTTTGTTGGTTGTGGCGCGGCAACTGTGGGCGCCTTGATTGGAGTTGCAGCAAGTATCGTGCTTTCAGTTACCCATGACGCAACATGAGGTTCTCGCGCAAAAAGACCGCTGTCTCCCAAAAATGGAGAAAGCATGGTCAGAGTCAGGTGTAATCCAATGAGCGAGAGCAGCACGGTTAGGCGAGGAGCTCCTCAAGCACTTTCTTTGCCAACGCAGGATTGGCAGCGCCTTTGGTTTCCTTCATTATCATTCCGACCAGCGACATGAGTGCTTGCGCTTTGCCCCCTTTGTAGTCTGCGACAACTTTCGGACTGATATCTATGATTTTCTGTGCGATTTCCTTGAGTTCCTCTGGGTTTTCCTTTTGGATTAAGCCTCGTTCCTCTGCAATTGCTCGTGGTGACCGATCTTCTGATTTGAGGATTGGCAACATGTCCTTCGCTGCTCGTGATGATACTGCGCCCTCAGCAAGCATAGTTACCAGTTCTGCTAACTGGTGCGCGTGCGGAAACTCAAATGATGCGTCTTTTTTGCGAAGACCCACTAAATCAGAAGTAATATAATTTGAAGCAATTTTTATTTTTTCTTTATCCCCGCCAAGTTCAGTGACTACATCTTCGAAATATGCAGCGAGGTCAAAGTCGACGATATAGCTTTCGGTATCCTCTGCTTTGATGCCGAACTGTTCTCCGTAGCGCACTCGCTTCTGTTCTGGAAGTTCGGGCATATTTTTCTCAAGTTCTCCAAGGTCAAATGCTTTTGAGAGCATTAATTTAGGCAGATCGGGATCAGGAAAGTATCGATAATCTTCGGCGAATTCTTTACGGCGCTGAGAAACAGTTTTTTGCTTGTTTTCGTCCCATCCGCGAGTTTCTTTGACAATCTCGTGTATTTTGCCGGCTTCAATAAGCTCAATCATGCGCTTTTGCTCATACAGGGCCGCTCGCTCCGCTGCGCGGAATGAGTTGATGTTCTTGACTTCAACAGGAACGCCGAACTTTCCTTCTTCAGTAGATACAGAAATATTCACCTCGACGCGCATTTGTCCTTTGTCCATGTTCGCCTCAGAAGCATTGATGTAACGAAGGAGTAATTGGTATTCTGATGCGAATCGAGTGATCGTCTCAACATCATGTATCACCGGTTCAGTAACAAGTTCCATAAGCGGCACGCCAGCTCGGTTGAAATCAACCAAGGAGTAGTTTCCTTTTTCGTGGTCAGACGTCGCAGTGTCTTCCTCAAGGTGAATGCGAGTTAATTTTACTCCTGCCAGCTCTCCGCCCGCGACAATGGGAAATTTGTATTGGCTGATCTGGTATGCCTTTGGTATGTCAGGATAAAAGTAATTTTTGCGGTCGAATTCGGTAAAATCAGCGATCTGGCCATTGAGAGCAAGTCCGACTTGAATAACTTTCTTTACGGCTTCTTTGTTGATGACTGGTAGCGTTCCTGGATGGGCCATACAGACTGGACAGACGTTGGCGTTGGGTCGAGCCTCATCAGGATCATTTTTGCAGCCGCAAAACATTTTGGAGTTGGTTTTGAGTTCGGCGTGGATTTCTAGGCCGATAGTTGTATAGTACTGCGTAGACATTGGAACAGTATACAAAATTAAGGGTTTTCCTCATACTTGACTATGTATTAGGAAATGGTATTTTAGATAAAACTAACAACAAAATACAAATCGTATGGGCACCGAAGAACAAACTGACACAGCACCCGTGATCCACAACATCCAATCATTGTACCGAAATTTATTGATGAACTTAGTACTTGCCTATTTGAGGAAAAAAAGCATTCCATTTTCAAGCATGGTAAAGCATTTAGAGGACATTTTTGAAGTTACGAACATTACTGCTGCCTCTATTTATGAACGCCGTTCCCTACATGCTACTACTCTCAAAAAAATCAGGTCACGTTTCAATGTGCTAACAGAGGATGCAAACATTATTGAAGCATTTAAAACGCTCTATAGCGGTTGTGAACTTCGAAAGAACATTGCTGAATGCTACTCTGAATACTTCAAGCCCGCACAAGAGCTTGAATTAAAGTCTGATACATCACATGGATCGACAGCGCATAGCGCGCGACGCTTTAGTATGATGACCAAAGACTGGAAAGTGTTTGCTTCCGTTGTCGAACAGTACAAAAAAGCTACGGTGCTGTCAGATACTGAAATAGATTTTCTTGAACTACTTATCAAGCAAAAGTCTCTTACTTCATTAGACTGCAAGCATCTCACCCAGGACGGCGAGGCGATTTCAGTGCCGAGGATAGCGAAAGCAATTTCAAATAAAATGAACGCATCTATTAACGACAAGCGTTTTTATATTGTACAGCTTAATGCTACTTCTCACCCACTTCCAGGAATGGAAGAATACGGCGTAAAATATAGACTGCTTATTAGAAAAGAACAAGAAGACGATGCTGACTACCGAGCATTTTAATTTATCTACCTTCTCAAAATACAACAAACCCCAGCAAAGGCCAGGGTTTGTTTTTTTATTGTTTGAAAATTTTGAGAAGTTCAGTGGTGAACTGCTTTACTGAGTCTGTGTCATAGAGCGAGATGACCATGACCTGCTTGCCAAGCTTTTCGAATTCTTTCACTTTCTTGGCAATGATCTTTGGATCATCGACAACGTCGGTCTTGGTGAGGAGAATGATCTCATCTTTTTCGTCTAATCCTTGTCCGTATGTTTTGAGCTCTTTGCGGATTTCTTTGTAGACTTTCATCATGCCGCCAGCTTTGTCGAGTTCATTTTCAAACGAAATAAGATGGAGCATCTTTTTGGTTCGCTTTATATGTTTGAGGAATTTTACACCGAGGCCTTTTCCGTCGCTCGCGCCCTCGATAAGTCCAGGAATGTCTGCGATGACATATCCAAAAAAGTCTCCGAGGTTCGGGTCGAGCGTGGTAAATGCGTAGTCGCCTATTTTTGCTGTTGCGTTCGTAACTGCATTCAAAAGGCTTGATTTACCTGCGTTAGGCAAACCGATCAATCCAATATCAGCAAACAATTCAAGTTCAATATGAAAATTGCTTTCTTCTCCCGGCTTTCCGCGAGTGAATTTTGTTGGAGTCGTGTGGACGGAACTTTTGAAAAATTCATTGCCCATACCGCCGCGGCCGCCCTTGAGGAGAGTGACTTTTTGTCCGTCTTTGTCGAGAGAAATGCGCTCACCAGTGTCGAGGTTCGTGATGATACTTCCTACAGGCAGATCAATAACGAGATCTTTGCCGTCTCGGCCGTGCATGCTTTTGCTCTCGCCAGGATAGCCGCTTTCAGCCTCAAAATGCTTTTTGTGGCTGTACTTTGCAAGCGTGTGCATGTTTCGAACAGCGTGGACAATGATCTTGCCACCCTTGCCTCCGTCTCCGCCAGCTGGACCGCCTTTAGCAATAAATTTTTCTTTACGCCAACGAACAACGCCGTCTCCGCCGTTGCCTGCTTTTGCATTTACTTTAATTTCATCTACGAATGCCATATAAGTATAATTCTAACACATTTTTTATAAAATAGCAAAAAACAGCCTGGACGGCCGCTTTTATGCTGCTATGTTCTTGCGAGATGCAAGTATGGCCTTGTCTGGACCAATGATATCGGTGAACGTATTTTTCATTAGTTCAGTATTGAGAATTATTTTGTAGCTGTCGCGAAGTCCAAGCTTGGTTGGCAAGACTGAGGCAACTTCAACTCCAAAAAATCTGTTGATATTGTCTTTCTCTACTGCTGCAGGTTCGGGGTAATAAAATTGCAGCGGCTTCTCATATATATCATTTATTTTCGCGTACAATTCTTGGTATTTGTAGTACTTGGCAAGCTTCGCTTCATAATCAGGAATATCTTCGAGATTTTTTTCCGGCTGCTTCATCGCAACCACTCCTTTGTTTTGAGTGAGTTGATTTTCCGCCTCCTGCTTCTCCGCGTCTTCCATCGAAAGAAATTTAGATGTGCGTTTTAATTCTTTGCCTTCCATTTTTATACTCTATGCCTCGAGCGCTTGTTTGGCAAGGGCTAAAATCGCATCTTTTGACTTTGCTACTATCAACCAAAGTCCGGCATGGCAAAATACAGCACCAGGCACTCCCGTTACTTTTTCTAATTCAGCATCTCGAAGTGCGGACCAAGCGGTAGGCATATTCTTGCGTCGCTCGAATCCTTCGTTTTTTGCAGATACTCCCACCATTCGCCAGCTTCCGTCTGAGTTTGGACGAATAATGAAAAGCGGTTCTGGGTACTTCATGAGCACATCTTCGGCTGGGACGCTCGTCTCAAGCACAATCAGACGCTTATCTGGAGCATCTTGATAGGCTTGTTCAACAATTGATTCAGCTTCTTTGTTGTCTCGCGCAGTAATAATCTCACGCGTGATCACTTCCTCTGCAAAAGCAACAAGCTTGAGAAATGCTGCATCAAGACCGGCCTCGTCTTCTTTCCATGTAGTTCGAAATGCATAAAAAAGATTTCGTACGCTATACGGAGAAACATCGCCTGTTTGAGTGTACGTTGCTACTCCATTATCATCGGCGTCGATGGGCTGGCACATTCGCTTGTCGATCTTTTCGGTAATTTCTGCATTGCCAGTCAAGATATCGCCGTAATTCTTCCATACTAATCCAAATGAAGCATATGGAATGCCGTTAGTGCGAACTCCTGCACCGCCTTTTTGATGGTGGTCAAATCGCATGGTTGCTGGATCATAGATGCCTCCAACATCAAATACAATATCGCCACTTGCGATTAGACCTTCGTCTCGAGTGCGCACGACAGTATATTTTGCTCCTTGTTTTTTTGCGAGGAGCGAGAGCACTGCGCAGGCAAAGATGTCATCGAGATGAAAATCTCTGTTATGAGTCACTAGTTTGAATGTTTTTTCTTCCATAGTTACTCCTCGGATTCGAGATATTCAATAATAAAGCCGACAATGCGCTCAATGAGCAAAAACGCGATGATTCCCACTAATAAATAGAGCGCTACCTTTTTGAGATCGTGCGAGAAAGCAAAGGCTGCTTGGCTGAAAAAGAATCCCAGAGAAAACATAATCGTAATCCAAGCGATCGATGAAACTACCTCAGCCGTGATGTATGTCTTGAGTTTTGAACCTGTGTAGCCAGCAAAAATAATGGTGAAATGGTTGAGTCCGTAGACGAATTTTGAAAAAAAGAGAGACCAAAACGGCTTTTCTTTGAAGTGCGGAAAGACAATGAGCACGCGTTTCTCAATAAAATCAAAGATTTTATTTTGAGGCACGTATTTCTTGATTGCAACGCCAATAGCATATCCGAGAACTGTTTTGAGCGTTGCACCTATAATTGCAAGGATAATGGCCACCTCAAGCGGAATAATACGAGTATGCGCCAAGATTCCAAGCACAATCATCGCCACTTCCCCTTCAATAATTATCGAAAGTAAGATCAATAAGTAGACCGCTATATGGTGGTCTGAGGCAAAGAGAGTTGCTGTCTGGATCAAGTGCATGTTATTCAATAGCTTGGCCGGCGATCCAGTTGATGATCGACACGATGAGAGAACCCCAAAAAGCGGCTGCAAATCCGCTCACTGCAAAGCCGGCGACAACATACGCAACTCCCCAGAAGAAAAGTGCATTGAGTATCAGTGAAAAAATGCCGAGCGTGAGAATGTTGATCGGAAGAGTTAGGATGCTGATGATCGGCTTGATTATCGTATTAATGAAAGCAAGTATTGCGGCAACAACAAGCGCAGTGAGGAATGTATTAACATGTATTCCTGGAACTACATACTGAGAAGCAATGACTGCAAGAGTTAAGATGATCCAATGTAAGATAATTTTCATGATATTGTTGTTACGCAAATAATGAATCGACGACTTCTTTGACCACAGTTCCGTCTGCCTTGCCTGCGAGATCTTTCATGAGCATACCTGTAAGCTTTCCAGCGCCTGATTTGTCGGTAACGCCAAGTTCGGCTTTCTTTGCTTCCGCAAATGGTCGAACTTCTTCTGCAGTCATGAGTTTTGGAAGATATTTCTCAAGTATTTCAAGCTGCGCTCGATCCTCATCTGCAAGGTCTTTGCGTCCTGCGGCTTCGAACTGAGAAATTGCATCTTTACGCTGTTTTGCTGTGCGAGAAATGACCTTGAGGGCTTCCTCGTCTGTCAGCATGTCCTGCGGAGTGCGGTTGCTTGCAACTAATTCATTGGTAAATGCTGTAATGAGACCGCGAACAACGGCGAGACGTACTGCGTCTTTGGCCATCATTGCTTCTTTGATAGTTCCTTTGATTTGTTCATGTAATGACATAGTTAGAGTATACCAAAAAGTATGATAAAATTCATCCCATGAAAACTCTTGTATTTTTGGACACCGAAACTACTGGTATTGGTCCAGATGATAGGCTTTGTCAGTTAGCTTTTGTCACCGAAGGCGAAACCTACAACGAACTATTCAAACCACCAATACGAATTCCTGCTGAAGCAAGCGCTGTAACCCATATCACCAATAAAATGGTAGCCGACAAGCCGACATTCCAAGACTCACTGGACTATCCTCGCATTAAGTCGCTTTTAGAAGATCCAAATACAATCATGGTTGCCCATAATGCGCAGTTTGACGAAGCAATGCTGGTTCGTGAAGGAATACAGCCCTCACAATACATTTGTTCACTCAAAGTTATTCGTTATTTGGACAAAGAAGCGAAGTTTACGCAGTACAAACTCCAATATTTACGCTATTTCTTGGAAATCGAGATCGAGGCTGCTGCGCATGACGCCCTTGGCGACGTACTGGTACTTGAAAAATTTTTCGACTATATTCTTGAAGAAATGAAAAAAGAAACTGGCGGTGACGAGGATACTGCAATCGCAAAAATGATCGAAATTTCCCAAAATCCTTCGTTGCTGACAAGCATTACTTTCGGAAAGCATAATGGCAAAAAAATCGTCGAGGTTGCTCGGATTGATCCCGGATATCTTGAATGGTTGCTAGCTCAAAAGATCCAAAACCCTAACGGAGAAGAAGACTGGATCTATACACTCAAATTCCATTTAGGAAAATAAAAAACGCC
>CAYVDC010000013.1:0-21395 GCA_964450735.1 uncultured Candidatus Saccharibacteria bacterium
TAGTGCGCATTACACAGTTTAGAATTATTTATAATGTCATACACAGCAACATACAAAAAATTGGACGAGGGAGAAGCTGAGTTCACTGGCGAGATCGCTGCTGAGAAATTCGACAGCTACCGATCGCATGCCATCGGTCACGTTGGAGGAAACATGGAAGTTCCAGGATTCCGAAAAGGCAAGGCGCCAGAGAGCATCATCGAAAAAAATGTTCCAGAAATGGCCATCCTCGAAGAAATGGCAAACCATGCAATCATGGACATGTATCCAAAACTTCTCGCTGAACACAAGGTTGAAGCTATCGGTTCCCCAGCGGTTCAGATCACGAAAATCGCCAAGGGTAGCCCGCTCGGATTCATCATCAAAACAGCAGTCATGCCGGAAGTAACGCTTCCTGATTACAAGAAAATCGCACAGGCTGAAAGCAAGAACGAATCAACTGACGTCACTGATGAAGAATTCGAAAAAGCTCTTCTTGAAGTACGCGAGATGCGAGCGAAAGGCATCAAAGAAAACATCGAGAAAGAGAACATGGCAAAAGGAATCGCAAATCCTGAACCAACCGAAGGCGATGCTGCAAAAGAAGAACTTCCAGAGCTCACTGACGAATACGTAAAGACGCTCGGCAATGTCGAGAACGTCGAAGACTTCAAAACAAAGTTCCGAGAGAACATGAAGCTTGAAAAAGAAAATCGAGCACGCGAAGCGAACCGGTTGAACATCATGGAAAAAATCTTGGGAGAAACCAAGACTGTCATTCCAAAGCTTCTCATTGAAGCAGAGCTCGATCGAATGATGTATCGCATGAAAATGGACATCACCGGCATGGGACTCTCATATGAAGAATATCTCAAGCATTTGGGCAAGGAAGAAAAAGTCATGCGTGATGAACTCCGAGCCGACGCTGAGAAGCGCGTGAAGATGGAGCTCTTGATCGCAGAAATTGCGAAAAAAGAAAATGTCGTCCCAGACGCCGCTGAAACAGAGAAGCAGGTAGACGAAATCATGCGCGGATATCCTGGAGCAGATCTCGAACGTGCGCGAGCATATGTCGAGCAGATCCAGATCAACGAGCAGGTGTTCAAGATTTTGGAAGGAAAGTAAGAGAGAATAAAAGTAACTGCAAGATACTTTTAACATACAGAATTAGGGCGGCCGCTTCGCGGCCGCCCTTTGTATTTGCATTTAGACAAATAAAAAGAGCCAACATATTTCCCATATGTTGACTCTGAAATTTGTATCTTAAATAAGTTGTTAGTAAACCACTACGAACTTGTAGTGTTCAAAGAACACACTTGCTATTGCAGTCTTCACCATATCGCCGCCATTGTAGTAATCTGGGATTACAATATCAACGGTGCCTAATGTTTCGTATGTGTAAGTATTGTTGACTGTATCAAATCCGGTAATCCGAACTTCTAACGCCTTACATCTTACTTCGTAGTTGGTATTACAACCGGCTGGCACTGAAGTTAAGATCGTGCACACCTGGCCTTCATACAAACTTCCAAATGTTGGGGTTTGAGCCTGGGTGATATATCCGCCGTTAATTCCGCGTCCTCCTCCGCAACTTGGGCAATCGTAATCCGATTTGTTGCAAGATTGAAAGGTTAACATTACAAGTAAGGCTGCAAAAGTGATGATTGTTTTCATGTGATATCGATTTTGTGATGATTGAATTTGAGTTAATGTAAACACAGGGCTCAATTGCGTTAAGCGCTCCGTTTACACTACCTCTTGCCAACCATGTATTTCAAAGAATCTTACCCCTCTATTATATCACATAACATACCTATTTGTCAAGTCCCTTCCCTCTCAAAATCCCTTGCAATTACTGGCTATTTTGGGCAAAAAAAGAAGCCAACCAGTAATAACTGATCGGCTTCTGAATAAAATAGCTCTATTAATAGCAAAAGTTATTTGCCGTGATATACCGGTTAACAGCAACAATGCTGTAACCATTCGGATCAGTAGCAGGTATGCTTACTACTATCCCGGTTGCGTAGTTAGTAATTGTATTATCGTGTAACGCCATCCATGTTTCTTTTGAAAGATGTAACGTTGTGGTAGTACCCTGTTTTTGATAGCAACTACCAGTGTATGCAATTCCTGTTACTCCAACCCATTCCATCCAGGTACTGCTCATTAAGCCTAAGTTACTACCATCTATATACCATGTACCATCTATGCCTGGGCCGTTGGTGCGTGGTGGAGTTCCGCCGCCGCCAGTATTGGTACCGGTGGTAGTGGTTGTTGTAGTAGTGGTAGTTCCGCCAGTTGTAGTGTTATTTACGATTGTAGTATCGTTTATAACAATATGTACCCTTACGGTATCAATAGCTGGTTCTGTTGTTGGTGGAATGTACGGCTGTCTTTTGCCGCAATTTACACAATCGCGATTGCTTTTGTTGCAAGCAGCGATAGTTAACAATAGGATTACGGTTGTCGAAAGTAGGAATTTGTTTTTCATTGTGTTTGTTTTTCTTTTTTATAAATGATTGTTTGAAAGGCCAATTCAAAGCTCCTACTGCTAGAAGCTCTCAATTTGCCTTTCAAGACCATTATTTTTCAACGAACTATACCCTAGTATTATAGCATACTACATACCCTATTGTCAAGCTCATACCTATCTGCTATACTATCCTTACACACATTAGTAACCCGTAATAAACCCTTATTTTTCAATGTTAATTCCAACAGTTATCGAAAAGTCACAGTTTGGCGAGCGAGCGTACGATATCTACTCTCGCCTTCTCAATGAGCGTATTATCTTCCTTGGCGGTGCCATTGATGACAATGTAGCCAATATCGTTATCGCCCAGCTCCTCCACCTCGAACACGAAGATCCCAAGAAAGACATTCTTATTTACATCAACTCCCCTGGCGGATCAGTTACTGCAGCTATGGCTATTTATGACACTATGAACCACATCAAACCTGATGTTTCTACTGTCTGTGTTGGTATTGCTGCATCAGCTGCTGCCGTTCTCCTCTCTTCTGGAACCAAGGGCAAGCGACTCTGCCTACCAAACTCTGAAGTTATGATCCACCAGGTCATGGGCGGCGCAGAAGGACAGGCGTCAGATATCGAGATCGTTGCGCGACACATCCTCTCTACTAAAGTGAAACTCAACAAGATCCTTGCAGCCAATACGGGTAAAAAGATCGAACAGATCGAAAAGGACTCTGACCGCGACTATTACCTCTCAGCCGAAGAAGCAAAGAAGTACGGACTCATCGACGAGATCATCGGTACCAAGAAGAAATAGGCCCCGCTACGCAGGGTAACACAATAAAAAAAGCGCGCTTCTGAAAAGAGGCGCGCTTTATATTGTGATTAGAACTTTATTCAGATAGTTTGGAAGGAAAAGTAAATTATACTTTTTCACCGTTAAATTCCTTTCTGAATTTCAGTTTTTCTTCTGGGGTCATTTTTGTCCAGCAGTAATGCAAGTATGCGACAAAAAGTAAGATTGCAAACCAGAAAAGAGGATTAGTTAGCATTGAACAAATATGTCCGATACTTTCAGGTGTTGGGTTACCTAGGTGTTCAAATGGCATGTGCTTCATAATAGGCAAATTTTTTGTTTAAGAATGTTTAAGTATTACCATTTTGCCTTTTTAGAAGCTTCTTTGAAAGAGTCAACAGGGTCTTTAGGTTTAGGTTTACGGAATGGAGGGAATAAGAATATCATTAAAACAGCAAGTAGAATTATTCCAAAGAAGATGTACATGATCAATAGTTTTTGCGTTAGAAAAAGTATGTTATTTTTAAATTCAAATCTTTTACAGATTTGAATTTATTATAACTTATATAAACACAAGAGTCAATACTCGTAGACAAAACCACCCTTTACTGCTACTATAAATTTGTTGAATTTTAATAAGTTAGTTGGCCTCCGCGTTACGAACGATCTGCCCAATTAGTGAACCCATTACATGACTTTCCACCTCACCTCTCAATCAAATATGTTTCACCCTATTGAAGCCCCACTTCGCTCTCTTCGCCTGGCCTAAAGGTCGCCATGATTACAATTATAGTAGCAATCGCCGCGCTCGCTCTGGGAACAGGGATCGGGTATTACCTGCGCATGATCAAATCGCTCGGACAAAAAGGTTCGATCGAGCTTGAGATCAAGGAAATGCTCGTTGGCGCGAAAGAAGAAGCTAACCGCATCGTCGACGAAGCAAAGAAAAAAGCCGACGAGAAGGACCACGAGCTTCGAAACATCGAACGCGAGAAAGACGAGAAGTTCAAAGAGACCGAAAAACGTCTCATCAAGAAAGAAGAACTCTTGGACACTCGCCAGATCGAGATCGACAGAGAAGTCGAAAACATCAAATCAAAAGTAGAAGAAATCAAGCGCATCAAAGAGCGCATTGATAACGCTCACGAAGAGAAACGCAAGGAACTCGAACGCGTTGCCGGAATGAAGTCCGAAGATGCTCGAGACCAGCTCATGATTGAAGTTGAGAAAAAGTATGAAGAAGACTTCTTGGTACGAATGCAGAAACTTGAACAGAGCTCACAAGACAAGCTTGATCGTCGAGCAAAAGACATTCTTTCAACCACGATCCAGAGACTTGCATCATCAACGGCTAGCGAAATGATGACCACTGCTGTCAGCATTCCAAACGACGAAATCAAAGGCAAGATCATCGGAAAGGAAGGACGCAACATTCGAGCGTTTGAACGTTCTGCTGGTGTTGAACTCATCGTCGATGAAACTCCGGGCATGATCGTTATCTCATCATTTGATCCAGTTCGACGACAGGTCGCACGACTTGCACTCGAAGGCTTGATCCTCGATGGACGCATCCAGCCAGCCAAGATCGAAGAGATGGTTCAGAAAGCTCAAGAAGATATCAACAAGATCATCAAACAAAAAGGTGAAGAAGCAGTATTCGAATCAGGCATCTTCAACTTTGATCCGCGAGTCATCGCAATCATCGGCCGCCTCTACTTCCGAACAAGCTACGGACAAAATGTCTTGCAGCACTCGATCGAAATGGCTCACATTGCCGGAATGCTTGCAGAGGAGCTTGGTGCTGATGTGCAAGTAGCCAAGGCTGGTGCTTTGGTTCATGACATCGGAAAAGCTCTCGACCACGAAGTTCAAGGAACTCACATCGATATCGGTATGCGAATCCTCCAGAAGTTCGGCGCTGATCCTCGCGTCATCACTGCCATGAAGTCTCACCATGACGATTGTCCTCACGAAAGCATGGAAGCGGTTATCGTTCAGACAGCCGACATCATCTCAGGCGGACGACCTGGCGCACGACGAGACAGCGTAGAAAACTACCTCAAGCGATTGCAGGAACTTGAAGCGCTCGTAAACGGTTTCGGAGGCGTTGAGAAATCATACGCCCTCTCTGCCGGCCGCGAGATCCGCATCTTCGTTACTCCTGAAAAAGTAAACGACGTCGAGGCAAAGGAAATGGCCCGCGAGATCGCCAAGAAGATCGAAGCAGAGCTCAAGTATCCTGGAGAAATTCGGGTTACGCTCATCCGTGAAAATCGAATTGTGGAGTACGCGAGATAAACTAGTCACTTTCAAAAAACACCCGCTCGGGTGTTTTTTGCTGCCTGGTGTGCGTGCTATACTTTCCTCATGAAAGAAAGCATGTCATTCCCAGAACCAGCGCCAGTCATGGCTACTCCCGAACAGCCAGCCGCTGTCATGGAAAAAGCCAGCACTGAGCGTCTCGAGATCATAAAAAGTTCCCTCCTTCGGACTGCCGAACAAATAATCGACGCAATTCCTGAGCAGATAAAAAAGTCGGCAATTTCTGCATTGAAGTCTACCGCCCTTGGACATTTCAGAATGGCACAGCAAGGAATTACTGGAAAGAACTCAGAAGGTCAGGCAATTTCAAACACTGAGAGAATCGCAAAAGTGATGAGCAGCTTTACCTGGGCAATCAATACGGCTATTACCGCATACTGCAGCACACAAGGAGACTGGGAGACTATGGTTGTCGTCCAAGGAGCAAACACCGCAATCATGCCTATTAATGCATTCTTGAATAATGAAAAAGAAATAGAAGCACTGATTGGTAAACTAAAAGATAAGTTTCCGAGCATGGAAAAAATTCGACAGCTCGTAGAAATGCCAGAAGTAGAACTTTCACAGTTGAGTTACTAATATGCAAAACGATTTTCAACAACTAAAAGACGAATTGATTGCACTCGGCGAAGATGCACAAGAGCTTGCATTGATTGCCGAACTCTTCCCTTCTCTCGATGACCAAGCACAGCGAGAAATGATTGCGAGTTTAAGCAAGGAGCGAGATGCGCTGGTAAAAATTGCAAAGAAATAATGTTAGGTACAAACTGCGCGGCCGACGAAGTCGGCCGCGCAGTTTGTTGACACCCAAACAACAATCCTGTACATTCAATATATGTCCTACAAGACACTAAACCTTCGCGTCGTCGTGATTATCCGTCCACAAACGGAAGGTTTTTCATTGTCCTTGTAGCTCTCTCGAAGATAACGAAAAGCCTTCCCTCACCGGAAGGCTTTTTTGTTCTTTAACATTTACATAACGATCGCTCAAACAAACTAACACATGAAACCGCACCATCTCAACTTCGACCGGATGCTTGCACAGCTTCTCTTTGAGAAGCTCAAGCTGGAACGGGTAGAAATCTATCAAGATGTCTACCCAAACAAAACCATTCACCGTTATTTGTACTGCTGCAAAGAAGCGTCACAACTAGTTCCATTTGAAGAGAATTTCTCTTTTAATGAAACGATAGATGTTTCCCTGCATGTGTTCCCCACCAAAGACGCGCTTGAAATCGCGCTCGACGGATTTAGGCACGCCTCATATTTACGCGGAGTTCCAACAATTATTTAAACAAAACCAAAAACAAAAAAATAATGGCCAAAATTAACGCTACCGACGTGTACAAAATCTGCGAAGCAACATACGGCACGATCGACAAAGTGGATTATGAAAAAATTACATTCATGGGAAACGAAGCTGTATTACTACCACCTACTGAATGTATGTACGGAACATTTCTTACAAACCAGATGGATAAAATTCTCCGATTCCAAGATACGCATGATTCTCAAGATCCAAAAAATGGACACTGTGTTTTCATTGCGGACGTCTTATTCGGAACTATCGTACGGTTTAATAAGAACTCGGACTATCTTTGCATTACCTTTACACTGCCAGTTGAAACTATCTATATAGTTGCTATGGCAGACAATGGAGAAACAATAGTCCCACTTGAACCGCAAACTAATTCAGCAAAACGGTTTACGCTTTTTGTTCCCACAAAAGAACACACTCTTCCTGTGTTTCATTTTATAGCATTCAAGCCTGATGAGGATTCAAATGAAGTTGGAGTAACACTAGCGATCGCATTTTAAAAAAATAGCCGGAATATATTTCCGGCTTTTTCTTTATGCGACTTTTTGCAAGTAATGCTCTTTGCAGAACAATTTCCCATCAAACTCCGGCTTATACGCCGTGAGAAATTCTTTGCCGCATCCTTCTTCGGCACATATACTTGAGCGGAAAACTGGCGGATTGCGAAACTGCATTCGTTCGGCATGACGACAGTTAGGGCATTTTGTCGGAAGCGGAATATTGAATCGGCGATAGAAAGTAACCTCGTCGGGTATGACACGGAAGGCAGTGGCGCAGTTTTTCGTTTCATCTCCCCTATTCGCGCATTCAATAATTTCCTTAGTAACGTCTTCACCAACTTCAGCGATTGTATCTGGCACTTGTTCAATAGAAACTGTTGGCTGATAGTTTCGTGCTTCACGTGCAGCCCATGCAAAATTATGCGCTGGCGCTTCTGTCTGTGAAAGTGGAAACACTTCCTGTGCTGTCGTCTCGTTGTACGCAAATGGAGAAAGTTCGCTCGGGAAAAATTCACCGTAACCGTAGGTTAATCCTTGATTGTCAGTGTATTTTACTTCACTCATTTGCTTGATGATTTCCGCGCGAAGTTTTTCATATTCTTCTTTGGTGTACTGCTTGTTTAGAATGCAGTATTCTTTTTTTCGCAAACCAATGCAGCCAAACATATCGTGCGATGTCATGACCTGCATACAATAGTCCATATCGCGATTTTCACTTGGCACAAACCACGAAAATCGGACTCGTGACCCACCTCCCCCACCCTGAAGAATTTCATAGTGAAGTTCGGCGTTATGACCGTATTGGGTAAAATCGTAACTGTCCTTTGTACTTGCAGCAATGAGATACTGGCTGTATTTAACATTCCATCCTTCCTGAACGATCCAACTCTCCGAAACATTTTTGGAATTATAAATATAGTCTCCTGAAACATCTTCGGTCTGTTTCTCGTGCATGTATTTCTTGATGCTCTGATCCCAGAATTCTGCAACCTGCTTTTTGATTTCATCAATATTCGCACGAGAATCCAAGCCAAGCTCGGCAAGTTTTGCCACATACGCTTCCTTGCTTCCATACGGCTGATTGAAGATAGAGTAGCTTTGTTTACGGAGATTCACACAACCAAAACAGTCAGTGCAACCATTACAGTCTCGTGAGAACCAAATGTCTGACGAGCTTTCACAATCAACAGAATAAAACGCGCGGTAGCAGTTCTGAACATTCACACACTCGTAACACATTTCGGATTTGTGAATCAGATTGTTGTCGATACAGTTTTTACATTCTTCAATTTCACAACCATAGCTGCAGTCTTCATTCATGTCTGCATTTGAGAGCAAGTAGCAATTGCGAAGATCAAGCACCATATTATTGTATGGAGAATTAATCATGCGAGATTCATCCACCACAAAGTTTGCGACAAAAGGAACTTCATTCATCAATTCTTTGTACTGCTCGAAAAAAGGACGAGAGAAATCATAATCCTTTCCATAGGCAATCGCATCAAAATCATCACTCCACCAACATTTCTGGCAAACGATCTTTTGCGGACCATTTGGTCGGTAGATCGAAATCACCTCTTTCTGACAGAGCTCACAAGCGCGTTTATAGAGCGTTCGGTCATTACGGAATGTCAGACGTCGCTGAAGACGGCACTCCGGACAAAATGTCGGATGCGGAACCTCTACCATTTGGTAGAAATTCACATCTGTCTCGTCGATCTGAAATTCTCTTGAGCACTTCTGGCAATTTTTAGTTTCCATGTTTGTATAGTATCTCATAATTAATCCGCGAGCGACACTCACGGGCTAAAGAATGAGCTCATCAGGATGATGAGCGTTTTAATTTCTTTTTTATAATAAAAAATAGATTCACGATAGAGACTGTTCCAATAAGGAATTGGCGAATACCGGAACCATACGCTCCAAAAGCAAAACCAACCCCACCAAGTACAAAACTCGCAACAAAATTGATAGTGTTGTATTGGACCGAATCACTAAAGTTTTCTTTCTTATAGGAACCATATGCAATGCTTCCTAGAAGAATGACGGAGAATACATAATCGATAATTTCTACAGCTGTTTGGTTCATAGATAGTATTTAGTTTTTTGAAAAGAATTTTTCATTTTGAGAACACTACCGTAGTACTGGTCTCAAAAATCTGGACGAATTGGCATTAACTCATCCGATCTTTTAGTGAAGGTCGCCAGGATTGTGATGGCTTACATCAAAGAACAATGGCGAGACGATAACTGCGACAATAATTAAAACTGGAATCATATATTTATATATGTTTGGTTTATAAATCGACTTCTCACAATCAATCCATTGGCATTCGCGGACTGAAGAGTGGGCTCAAGGCTTTCTTTTTGAAAACGTTGAGCAACTCAATGAACTTTCTTACCTATATTATCCAACGAATTCCCCTTTCTGTCACAAATGTCGTCAAATTATCAAATTTGCCTGTTTCACACTTATTTTGTAATATGTAATTGTTGTCGAACTTTTCGACAAAATCTATGCAAAACCCCAAATTACTTGATTCACTTACCCAATTCGGCCTTGATGAAAACGAGGCAAAGGTTTATTTGGCTGCCCTTTCCCTTGGCCCTACTACTGTGCTCAAGATTGCCAAGTCTACTGACGTCAAAAGAACCACTGTCTATGAGGTGGTTACTTCCCTTATTCAGAAGGGCTTGATGCAAAAAGAGATCCGTGGATTCAAAACTTTGTTTGTCGCCGAACATCCAAGCCGGCTTGAAAATGCTTTGGAAGCGAAACGAGCTACCCTCTTGCGCGTGCTTCCTGAACTTGAAGGACTTCACACGCTTCGCGGAACTGAGAGCACTATGAAATACTACGAGGGGTTGAGAGCAATCGAGAATCTATATGACGGACTCTTGGCTGATCTCAAGCCTCATGATTTTTATTATGCTATTTCCAATATTTCAGAGTGGCAAACACTTGATGAAGACTTTTTTATAAAACGACACGTCGAAGAACGTGCAAAAATGCGGCTTACAACAAAGCTACTCTTTACTGATTCTGAAATCACTCAAAAAAGATTACTCACGCAGAAAAACTTCAATGAAGAAATTCGCGTGCTTCCTGCTGGTGCTGATATTCATATCGACCTTGTTGTCACTCCGAACAAACTTGTCATGTTCCAGCTCAAGCAGCCGCTTGTTGCAATCGTTATCGAAAATCGCGCAATGATCGAAATGCATAAAAATGTTTTTGAAATGTTGTGGAACTCTAGATAAAAAAGAAGAGAGGCCCATAAATATGGACCCCTCAGTTTTAGTTTGTTCTTATTTTGTTTATGAAGCGCACTCGCTGCAAGCTTTAGTTACGGTGTTGCTGGCAGTTGTTAAAACGCCATCGTAATTCCATGCGGCCAGGTGTTGCCCTGTATCGCCTTTGCTATGTGTGTTTGTGCTGCTTGTTATATCCCAACCGGTGCTGTTGCTATTTATGTTAGCGCTTAGTTGGTTTTTCTGCCCGGTATCGTTAAACGCTGCTATCGCGCGTGTAGTTATGCCGTTATGAGTATCTGTAAAGCTCCACCCTGTTGCGCTATTTGGTGCAACGGAGGTAAGGCCTGCAGCATCACTTTCTGCCTTCGTATTTATTGGTATATCGTATCTTGCTTTAACTGTAATAGCTGATATGCCTGTAAAACTGGTGGCTGAAATAATAGCTGCTTCTTCGGCATCCTTGTATTGGCACTTATCTGTTGCTGTATTTAGCAAAGGAGGTGCGGATGGCGAATGGCAGGAACCGGTACATTCATCGGGGCAAATTGCTGTTGTGTTGTTTAGAAGGTTAGAAAATTGCTCATGGTTATCCATGGCTGTCTTGTTAGCTTTTGCCGTTGTTTCTTTTTTTGTTGGCGTTAAGCTTTGTGTGTTGGTAGCGTATAGTATAATCGCTAACCCAACTAAAAATGTCAGGAATGTTTTTTTCATTTCTGTATATCATTTTTGGTGATTGTCATTTCTTCTTTATGGCAATACGATATTCTCTATGCAATCTGAACCGCTCCTGGGGACGGGGGTTTAATTAGGTTCTTTTGGAACCTGTTTTACCAGAAGGCATATCGGGTATCTAGTGCGTCTATAAAAGAAGTCGACGGTTATCTCACAACTTTAGTAGACCGACCTCTATAAGTCAATGGATTTAGGGGGATAAAAAAACGGCATCCCAATTGCTTGGAATGCCGTTATGTTAAATATTTCCCTTCAATTTAAGCTGTTATGCTTGTACCGGAGTGCCGGCAGTAGCATATTTTGCTTCAATCAATACCTCGTTATTTACTACCGGCAACTGTGCCAGTATAGTTGCATCTTCGCTTTCAGCGGTATAAAAATTACCACCACCTGCGATATTAGTTAGCGATAGCGAGCCATAGTTTTCGCCGTTAGGGCCTGTAAGTGTGGTTACAATGCGGCCTTCTTTGCCTTTACCAACCCACGGGGTCAAATCTACAACGGATAAATCCGTTTTAGCTTTTACCGGGCCGCCTGCAAGTGCATCGGTTAGTTCGGTATTAAGGCCTTTAGGTTGTATTTCGTTTTCGTTAGCGCCGGCAGTTTGTGTATCAACTACGCCTTCTTTGCTGCATAACTGGGCAGTTATCGTTGCGGTATTCCAATCGGTAGTAGTAATCGTTAACAGCGCATAGCTTGTACTTTCGCCGGGTACCGTTTTTTTGTATACGCTGGTATACACGTAGCCTGCACCGGTAGCTGCATCGCCATCTTTTGTTTTAGTTAAGTTTGATAGCTTAAATCTTACAAAATCCACCGGGTTATCCTCGGCAACTTCTTTTGCGTTTGTAAGTTCGAACAAATTTGAATAGCTGATGTTAGTTACATTTTTGAAGTTTCCCTCAGCGGTCAATGTAACAATGGTTGCGAAGCCGGCGCCTAAGCGCAGAAATAATTTTTTCATACTAATTGCTTTTTTGGTGTGCTTAAAAGATATGTTCTTCACGTCAGAAATTCGCCAATTACTTACTTGGCCGATACGATACCGTTCATTCCCTTTTCAAGGCGCATTTGTGCGCAGAGGAATATACTAGGAGTCGCAGTGAATACTTTTGCAAAAGAACGATTTGTAGCCAATATACTAACCTAAAAAGTGTTTTTGTCAATAGATTCATGGAAATCCCCAAATAGCCTTTACAGCATTGCCTATTTCAAATGGCAGTATATAATGATGGTAGCTTACAGAAGCCTCTTGGGTTATCCGAGGGACAGCAAGCTGTAGGTAGAACTTTAGCAACCAAACAACTTTCGACTATGAACAAAGCAGCACTCGTTGATTGGGTTCATGGACAGCTTGGCGGCACGAAAGTGCAAGCTGAACAGATTGTCGATGGCATGATTGATCAGATCATCGCAACCTTGAAAAAAGGTGGCGAAGTTTCGATCTCAGGCTTCGGAATCTTTTCCGTCAAAGCTCGTGCAGCCCGCATGGCTCGAAACCCTAAGACTGGAGAGCAGGTGAAAGTCGCCGCTACAAAGGTCCCAAAGTTCCGCGCAGCCAAAGGACTGAAAGACGCTGTCAAATAAATAGCCCCTTGCCTGCAAGCAAGTATGCTATAGAGAGAAACAAAAATAACACCTTCGGGTGTTTTTTTTGTTGGGCATTTTTTCTACTGTTTGAGAACTTGCACAAGTTTACAGGAGTAGTATAGTGAAGAAAAATACAGTGATGCTTATGATTCCTTTGATAATTGCTTTCGTGTATCCATTTGGTACACCAGATGAGGAAAATTTCTTGAACAAGGTAAAGCAGCAGCCAGCTGTCCTTGCACAGAGAATTATTCCCCTTGGTTGTGACCAAAAAAAGGATACGATTTTAAAAAATGTGGATTTAATTAAATCGGAACACTCGGATATAATTGTGTTATCAACGAGCATGCCCGACGAAATTTTTTCAAAGTATTCTGGTTTAATAGTTAACTTGCGCCCACATATTCGTGGCAGTGAGCCGGAGTATCAAATCTTTCATTATGCAAACCGGTATTATGATGATCCGGAACGCCAGCTAACTAATGAAGGACTTGATGAATACTACCCCACACTGAGCGATTTAATTATTGGTTTAGCAAATTATGTAAAGTTTCGGCCTTTATAGGCTCCCTCCTGTTGTTGGTACTCTCCGACAATATCTCTCAAAATGTGTGCAGCCCTCGTCGTTCTGACAGGGCTGCTTTTTTGTGCGGATAAAAATGTGAGAATCTCCGCTACCGCGGCGGGTGCTTTTCCACCTCGCTCCGCTCGTACGGAAAAGCCTTTCGATTCTCTTAGTTACAACTTGGAAAACTAGAGGTATAGGAATACAATCATTAAGTAGTAAATCATTTACCACTACAAGAAACCTATCCATGATCTACTACACAACTTAATAGGAGACCTAACCCTTGAAAGAGGTATGGCTGCAAATCCGCAAAAGTCTGAAGAACTCCTAGTCAGAGTCCCACTTTTGCGGTCCCAATGGAAACAGGTGGTGTATAACTAGGAAGCTCCTTGGGGCTAATTTCTATGCATAGAGAAGTACCTGGATACTTAAAACCAATAGGGATTTTTATTATCAAAGCGTTGGTTCATGTCGCAATCTTTATTCTCTTGGTAGGCCTTGTCTTCCCCGCCTACTTTGAGCCACGCGTTCAAAACATTCAGATTCAGTCTGAAGCAGAACATACTCGAGATAACGTGTATCAAGAATACTATGACGACGGAGAAATTCCGCCCTGTGATGTTCATTGTGTCCGGCAGATGATCGAAGACACCTTGGATGAGTTCGGATATCCCTCCCAACAGCGGCATGGATAATATAAATGCCCCTCATAAGGGGCTTTTATATTATCCTAAAACCATGTTCTTTTTCCTTTCTTCAACAAGTCTGCTTGTTAAAACTCCGGACTTTATTAAATTAAAACTAGTAAAAGGCATCTTTTCGCATATTTTTAATTTCCCCTCTTTAAATTTTTGAATTAGGTTAGATAATTCAATTTCCATGACTGAATTACAATCAATAACAGTTGCTGTTGTAAGATGAATATACTCTGCTGGTGTTAGGTCAACAAGAGTTTGTTCATGACAGTTTGATCTCCTATTTTTTACTTTTTCAACTCTTGAAGAGGCGCAAACTAAAACTAGAATTTTATCTTTCTTTGGATTATCATTTAGAACAATAAAATAATGCGGGATACTTGGATCTTCAAAATCTTCGTGTCCAAAATAAAAAACCGATCCTGCTTCCAAGGTTGAGATAATTTGAATATCAGCAGGAATATCCATAACAAAAAATTAGATAAGATGCTGGGCAATTTTTGAGTTTTCAATAAAAACCTCTTTTGCTAATTCTAACTTATCTTCTTCTTCAGCAAATTTATCATCATTTATTTTTGCGTTCAAGAAAAAATCATTATAGTCCATATCCTTTACTGTACGTTTATTTTGTTCAAAGTCTTTTTTAAATTTAGACCATTCAGGATATGAATGTGTTAATTCAGCAAGATCAAATACCTTATACTCACTAAAATTTGAATACGAAAATTCTAAAGCCTCTATATCAGTTTCTGAAAAAAGCTCTTTATCAACATTATTTATAGATTTAATCACATAGGGGTTTTCGGTCTGGGAGATGTACATTTTTGAGTAATCTTTATCTTGTTCATCCAAGATAACAGAAGAATCAATAATATCTCTTATTGTTGACCCCACGGGACCTAATTTCATAGCGACATAACGGTCGTTTGTAATTAAACGGCCGTACTGTCTTAAATGATAGCGCTCAGCAAAATAGATGAGTTTAATCGCCTTCATTTTGTTTATTTTTCCGCCTTCTTTAACAGCAAGGTAATTTATTGCTTGTGTGGCCTTTTTATAGTCAAAATCAAGCAGAAATCTCATGAATAGATTATATACGAAAGTAAATTATATCACAATAGTTACCAAATAAATCAATAGATACCTATATTTTGTGCGGGATGGGAGAATCGAACTCCCGACACTAGTTTGGAAAACTAGAGTTATACCATTTAACTAATCCCGCATTTAACTATCGCTATACTACCAGAAACTTCTCAAAAAATAAAGAAAACCTGCTTATTGCTTCTTTTTGTCCAATTTGTCCAAACCAAGCCATTTGATCCCAAAGTAGACAACCGCTGCAATGATCACAAAGTCTATAAGCGTGCTCACAAACGCCCCATACTTGAGCGTAGCGCTTCCTACCACCCACATACGGTCAGCAAGATTCACTTTGCCGAGCAATATGCCCACCAAAGGATTGATCACATTCTCAACCAGTGAGGAGACAGTCTTTGATACCGCTCCTCCGAGTATAAAACCTACTGCCAAGCCAACAACCCCCTGCTCTCGTATAAAATCAACAAAACCCTGCAAAGGGGTCTTGATCAAGCCAGTGGATGGAAGTGAAACTTTTATATTCTTGATCTCCATAACAATGTCGGGGTGCCGAGAATCGAACTCGGCCCTCTTGTTCCCAAAACAAGTATACTACCAATATACTACACCCCGAATATATCTAAGACCTGACTATAGTAGCATATTTTTCTAATATTACAACGTAATACCGACAAGGACCCTTAAACCCACAATTGGTTACTAAGGAGTTCAAGTAGTCCCTCTAAAACAATGGCTTCACCCATAATCTACAGAATTATCTATTTTTAGAATAAATATTAAATTCTTATTAAATACTCATTTTAAAACATGTTGCTGCTAGCTATTAAAAATAGTTCATGCTCCCTTCCTTGCGGAGTCTATTTCAAATACTACCCGACAATATTCTCAATCCTTTTAACTTTGGCTTGTTTAAGTTCTGGGTTTAAATACACACAAAGAAGATCTACTTGCCAATCTACAGTATCTGGAACGTCCCTATCTGCCAGATAAGTCTGAATTGTCCTATAGATCTTGCTCACCTTAAGTGGGTGCATGTTTTCTTCTGGACGGTATCCTTTTGTATTAATATTCTTACTTTTTTCACGTGAAACGGATTTTACCTCAATAAAATAGAGTTTTTCATCCATTTCGGCAATAATATCGATCTCTCCCCATCTGCGGGTATAATTGCGTTCTATTACCCTATAACCATGGTTTACTAGGTATATTGTAGCGATACTTTCGCCAAACTCTCCAATTCTCTGCCGTTTGCTAGTAAAAACTCTAGGCATATCTATAATTTGTTACTTTTATGTGTTTCATGTGTAACAAAATAGCATTTAATAATGAAGTAAGTATGAATTTATAATAAAAGTGTTTCATATGAAACATTAGGACAATTTGAAGGCATAAAAGGACTTGTTTCATGTGTAACAGTATAAATCTGTTTCACGTGAAACAGATTTAAGATATTAACATTCAAATTACATTAAAATTAGAAAATATGTTGATAAATATACGTATTTTGATAAAAGACGTAAAAATTATGCAATGAAAATCATGTCTTTTATGAACATAATACACATACTTATCCCCATATTGCTGTATTTTCAAGGCTAAATTGTGTGGAAAAGGACTCTAAAGGACATTGACATGTATTAGGTAATGGACGGAGGGAAGTCAAATGACAGGGAAGCACCAAGGGATTCTCGCCTTACAGGCGCGGTACAGGCTTCGCGTCGTGCTCGCTTCGCTCCGCGCGACATGCTCAGCCTTTTCGAATCCGTCCCACAAGGCCCGCAGGGGCCTTGCTTGGGTGCACACAATACAAAAGCCGCCCGCAGTATGCGGGCGGCTTTTGTATTGTGTGCACCCAGAGGGATTCGAACCCCCAATAACGGTTCCGAAGACCGTTGTGATATCCATTTCACCATGGGTGCAGTCCGGTTATTATACACGAATTGCGAAATAATGAAACACAGTATATAATGATGCCCGTTACCCAAGGTATTGGCAATGGGGGACACTGAGGCCTCTTGAGAGGCATTTAATTTAATACATAGTTCTGCGGGTATGGTTTAGTGGTAGAACACGTCCTTGCCAAGGATGAGACGGGAGTTCGATTCTCCCTACCCGCACAAAGTAGTTACTCTATGGCTTCCAGCCAACCAACAATCAAAAACCAAGACATTCCAGAGTCTGTACTAGCGACACTTCGCATACTCGAAGAAGCAGGATACGAAGCGTATATCGTCGGAGGATGCGTACGTGATTTGATCTTGGGCCGCAAACCCAAAGACTGGGATATTACGACAAACGCGAGACCAGAACAAATTCAAGTTCTCTATCCTAAAACTGTCTATGAGAACATCTTTGGGACAGTTGCTATCGTCAACGAAACTGAGACAGACGAGACTATAAAGGTCATCGAAATAACCACCTACCGTTTAGAGACAGGGTACAGCGATAGTCGTCATCCAGACGATGTGTCTTTTAGCATGAATTTACTGGATGATTTAAAAAGACGCGACTTCACGGTCAATGCCCTTGCCTACAATCCTACAAATGGACAGCTCGTAGACGCCTTTGAGGGTGTCCGTGATATGAAAGACAAGATCATACGAACAGTGGGGGATGCGAACGAGCGTTTTTCCGAAGATGCACTTCGCATGCTTCGTGCTGTCCGGTTTTCCACACAATTAGGTTTTACTATTTCTGTTGAGACTATGCAGGGGGTTGTGGATAACTCAAAGCTTCTCGAACATATTTCTTGGGAACGAAAACGCGATGAGTTCACTAAAATAATAGAATCATCTGAGCCGATGGTAGGCATCGCATTTTTGCAGAAACTGGGACTACTTGGATATATTGTTCCGGAGCTTCTTCCAGGTATTGGATGCGATCAAGGTGGTGCGCATAAGTACGATGTGTTTGAACATTTGGTCCAAGCACTTGGTCATGCCGCGCAAAAGGGCTGGCCGCTCAGCATCCGCCTTGCCGCGTTATTGCACGACATCGGCAAACCAAAAGCAAAACGACCTGGAATAAAGAAGCCGACATTTTATGGACATGAAGTCGTCGGTGCGCGCATGGCAGCAAAGATCATGGATCGACTCAAGTATCCACGAGAACTTTCTGAGCTTGTTGTAAAACTTGTCCGCTATCATATGTTCTTCTCTGATACGGAAGCGATCACGTTGTCAGCTGTTCGACGTACTATTGTAAACATCGGAAGAGAACACATATGGGAACTCATGCAGATCCGCGAATGCGATCGCGTTGGAATGAACAAAGTCGAAGCGCCGTATCGCTTGCGCAAATATCATGCGATGATCGAAGAAGCGTTGCGCGCGCCAACATCAGTCGGCATGCTTAAAATAAATGGGGAAGTGCTCATCAAAGAATTGGGAATTAAACCAGGACCGAGAATGGGATGGATGCTCCACGCGCTTCTCGAAGAAGCACTCGAAGATCCTGATAAGAATGCCGAAGAATACCTGAAATCTCGCGTAGGCGAGTTGGATCAGTTGACTGATACAGAGCTGCGAGCAAAAGGCGAAGAGGGAAAGAAGGCAAAAGAAGCAACGGAAGAAGAAGAGCTGGCGGAAATCAGAGGAAAGCATGGAGTAAAATAAAAAGCAGCCATCGGCTGCTTTTTATTTTAGAGGAACATTTCTAATAGTTTTCGCATTTACCGTTCCAAAGATATGGATTTTCGCTGTTCGCATAAGTTCGAAGATTTGAAGATGCATCCATACAAACTCGATCGCCATTATTGAGAAGTACATATATAGCCCACGAGTCAGTAGGATTACCTGAATAGGCGACCCCGTACGGGCCCGTAGCGCATTGCATGCCATTGGCGTCAGGCATTTTGGAAATGATATTTGCAACAATTTCCTTCATGCCTCCCTGGGAAGAAGGAGTGTTGAAGATATTTGGATCCGTCTGAGCAACCCAAGGATATAGGCTAGCATTCGTCGGATCTGCAGTACACGATCCGACATTGGCGCCGTAGTTGCCATGAGCAGTAACATAGAGAGCTGCTTGGTTGCGTGCCTGTGTTAACTCAGATCGTATCGCTGCATCCTTTCCTCTGCTTCTCGCGACTGAAAGAGCTGCAAGAACAACGGAGGCAAGAATGCCGATGATTGCAATTACTACGAGCAACTCAATGAGTGTAAAGCCCTTCGACTGGTTCATATGTACATTATAGGTGATGCTTCGTAAAACACCAGCTAAGAAATTACTTCTTATTAATTCTTGCGAAGAATGCTACCAGGCCGAAACTACATAATAAAAAATCGCCCGGCATACAATGTCGGGCGATAGTGTTTTCTACGCTTGTTATATTAGTTTTCCGAAAACTTCAACGGTTCATTTCCACCTTTGTCATATTCGCTTTCATCTTCATCTTCGTCATCTCGACGATCTTCGTTTATCAAAATAAAATGCGTCAGATCAGAATTATCTTCATCGATAGTTATTTCAATCGGAAGAAATTCTTCTTCAACTTTTTCGCAAAACATAAGCACAGGGAGATATGAGGTAACATCTACCAGCTTATTGCCCATCACTACGGGATCATCCTGCCCCTTTACCTCAAAAAGTTCAGAGATCTGAAGTATGTCGTTGGGTTGCTTGATAACAACACATAACAAGTCAATTTCATCCACTTTGTTTTTGGTACGGTTAGGTTCGCTGGTCGCAAGATATTTTTTGCATTGGGTGAAGTATTCGATTTCCTCAATTGAAATCCGAACAGGGAACTGCCCATAGGAAATACCATTTTCTTCATCGCGGACGCAGACTATTTTTTCCACCTCTCCGCCCATGTTGCGGCAAATCTCAGCGATTTGCTTGTAGTTTATCAAGCCTTCGATCAAAGGAATTTTGTAGTTTTGTACTGCCATAAATAGGATTTTTTCTAAAAGTACCACGGAAGCGCCATGATAGCAACCGCGCTTATCTGCTATACTTTATCCATACAATAATCGAGTAACCATTATGATCACCAAACAAGAATACATTGAATCGCTGGCATTTGAGTTCCATGTTATCCGACACCTTGGCGCGAAGGTCACTCCGGAAATATTCGAATTCCGTCCGACGCCCAAGCAGCGCTCAACGCATGAGCTCATGAAATACCTCTGTAGTATTTTCGGGGCGGGCATTGATGCGATCAAGGCGGGCACGCCCACCGTATCTGGAGACTGGGAAGCAGGCCTTCCTGAAATAACACTTGATAACTTTGGCGAACTTATCCAAAAGCAGGAAGACCATATGAGGAAAGTGATCGGCGAGATGACCGAGGAGCAATTTTCGGAGAAGGTGACTATGTACGGAGCAACTGCAACTCGAGCAGCCCATTTGCTGAATGGCCCGATCAAATGGGCTGCAGCATACAAGCTCCAGCTCTTCATGCATCTCAAGATGACCGGGCAAGAACATCTCAATACGCTCAATCTGTGGGCAGGGATGGATCCATTGCCGAAAGAATAATATACGAGAAATAAAAAAGCCTCCTGGATTTAGATCCTGGAGGTTTTTGATTTATTGAAGATTGTTTTAATTTGAGTTTATTATTCCATCAGGAAAGTTAGTACGTACTAGATCAAAGACTGGTCTCGGCTTTCCTGTAGTAAATGTAATTTGTGTTTCGGTTTCAGTAATATAGACTTCGTACTCAGGAATGAGATCATCCTCAATCTGAATGAACGACATAAAGTAATCAACTGTATCAACATCAACCGTTGCTTCGAGCTTTACGCCATCTGTCTCAGATTTTTTTTCAAAAATGTGGACCGTATTGGTTTGCGGCTTAATTATCACACAAACAAAGTGGAGAGAAATCGTGGATGATTCTTGGTAATAAGCCTCAGTATTCGTCTGATCTAACAGACCCATGAATTTAACAGGACCTTGTATAGCCAGAAAGTCTGAATATGTTAGGACAATTTTGAATTGCCCTGCAACAAGCTGTTTCCCGCTAGTATCGGTATGGAGAAATTCCACACTCTTGAGATCACCACCAAGGCATTGGCAAATTCGATCTACTTCTGAATCTATGAATACTTCAAATAATGG
>CAYVDC010000014.1:0-16661 GCA_964450735.1 uncultured Candidatus Saccharibacteria bacterium
GGGTTTCGAGGTATGAAATCCCTTCACGGAAGTAGCGTTACTATAGCTTAAAAAGGCAAAAAAGGCAAGCTCTGTATGGGTTTTATTGACTTTGAGTAAAAAATGAGCTATAATATACAAATACCACTATTTTTTGTTACTTTAAACCTGAATAAACACTATGTCTAAACGTATTATTATTGGTGTGCTTGTAGCACACGCTATCCTTACTCTTATTTGCAACTATCGGGCCATTTTGGTACTTCTACTTATAATCAGCGGCATTCGCTACATGATTGTGTAAAAATATCAGCATAGCTTCTTGTAAACCCGGCTCCAATTGAATGCCGGGTTTTTTTATACCTGTTGTAAAAAAATGAGAGTGGTATAATAAAAACATGAAAACAAATTATGAAAAAGTTATTGGATGGCTCGCTGCCTTGGTTCTTGTTGGCATAATCATATGGGGCATTGTGTCGTCAAATACAACTAAAGAAATCATTACGAATAATCCTCCGGTGACCGTTGACCCAACTCCTACTGAACAGACTCCCCAGACATTAGCTGATTATTTGAAGGCACCGATGTTGTCGATTATAGACACCAAAGACTGGAAGACATTCTCAAATACTGGATACTCAATTCAATATCCAAAAGATTTTACAGTAAATGCAAATTACAAAAATGAGACAAATGGCCCTGGTCAGATTCAGACGGGAGTTTCATTTACTATTCCAGCATCGCTTGCAGCAGGAACGAATCTTTCCAAAGATTCGATGATAAGCGTTGAAGAAAACTCCAAAGTCACCCTTTGTGAAGCTGCATCATTTATGGATGCAGGTCTGCTTGAAAGTGATTCACAGCAAACTGTTCTCATGAACGGTATGCAATACACTATTGTGACTACCGGCGATGCAGGTGCTGGAAATTTCTACGAGCAGTATATTATTGCAATCCCAGGACAAACATGCCGAGTTGTACGAATGATGATTCACAGTACAAATATCGGAAATTATGATCCAGGCACTATCAAAGAGTTTGATAAGTCAGCGTTGCTATCGATCTACGAAACAATGGCCGCTTCGTACAAAGCAAAGTAAGCATTCTTCGCTTTTAGGTTTTTCTGCTACTATGCAGGTATGAAAATAACTTCAGCCAGCTTCATCAAAGGCGTCACGCAGGTTCCCGGCATGCTTCCTCCCAAGCTTCCGCACGTTGCGTTTATTGGACGATCCAATGTTGGCAAATCAAGCACTATTAACGTCATCACCAAAGTCGAAGGACTAGCCAAGACCAGTTCGTTTCCCGGAAAGACAAAAGAGATCAACATTTTTTTGATCAATGAGAAGTTTTACTTGATCGATCTTCCAGGGTACGGTTTTGCAAAAGTATCTCTCGAAGAGCGTGCAAAACTTCAGGCGCTCATCAATAGCTACCTGTTCAATTCTTCATACGAGCAATCAAGCGTGGTGATGATCATCGATGCCGTGGTTGGTCCGACTGCGGACGATATGGAAATGCTTCAGGCGCTTGAGCAGCATGGCAAAAACATCATTGTTGCCGCAAACAAGATCGACAAGATCAAACAGTCCGATTATCACAAGCAAATGAAGAAAATTCATGACAAAATCGGGCGGTATGTAGTAGTTCCATATTCAACAAAGACTAAAAAGGGACTTGGTGAATTAATTGACGCTATAGCAGGATAAAGGGGAAAACTTTTACGCTACTTATTCACAGCTATACAATATGTGCTATAATCCATTTGTTACCAGATAATCATACATTTGCCCATGCCTTCGGGTGGCGGCAGAAAAACATTTATGGCAGAAAAAAAGACAGTGGCAAAGAAGGCGAATTCAGCTTTCATGAAGCCAATGAAATTGAGTGCAGAATTGGAAGCAGTCGTTGGAAAGGGTCCTATGCCTCGTTCAGAAGTTGTTAAGGCTCTCTGGGTCTACATCAAGAAGAACAATCTCCAGAATCCAAAGAACAAGCGTAACATTGTCGCAGATGCGAACTTGAAAGCTGTGTTCGGAGGAAAGGCAGAAGTAAGCATGTTCGAAATGACAAAGCTCGTTTCAAAGCATCTCTCATAATCTCGTCTCTCAAAAACCAGCGCGACGCCTACGGCGTCGCGCTGGTTTTTCTTTTTGGTGCTATACTTTATCCATGAAAGCACCAGTAAAAAAGAAAGTAGTCAGTCCTGAGCCGAAGCCAGAAAAAGGCTTTCCAGCTCGCGAAAAGAAAGATTTCAACCTAAAGCATCCACCAGCTCTTAAGCCATTCGGTAAGCGCGCCAAATAATCTTCACAATTTCTATGGACGACATTGTTTCAATCCTCAAGCATGATGGCATCGGCGTTATTCCGACTGACACGCTCTACGGCATTCTCGGCAGCGCATTTTCGAAGCGGGCCGTCGCGCGCATTTATGAAGTCAAAGGGCGCGACGAGCAGAAACCATTCATTGTGTTGATCGCTACTTTAAACGATCTGAAAAAATTCGGCGTCACGCTCACCGCTTCGCAAAAGAAATTTTTGCAAAGCGTATGGCCCGGCCCAGTCTCAGTCATTCTTCCGTGCGCTCACAAGTCTTTTGCCTATTTGCATCGGGGGCAAAAGTCGCTTGCATTTCGCATGCCGCAAAACGCATTGCTTGAAAAGCTGCTCAAAAAAACTGGTCCACTTGTAGCGCCGTCTGCCAATCCGCAAGGGGAAATTCCTGCTGAAAATATTAAAAAAGCCCAGGATTATTTTGGCTGCGCGGTAGATTTTTATATTGGCGGTTCAAGCAAAAAAGGGAAGGCATCGTCCATAATAGATCTCACTCAAAATCCTCCGCAGATTCTCCGTCAGGGCGCGAAAAAGGTCCGGTTGCCGTAGATTGACTTTTAGTTGAGGCGGTGGTTGAATTAAGAAAAACTACTGCTTATGAAAAAGAAATCTACCTTCCGTTCGAATTCTTCTTATTTTTTACTAAAACTAGTTGGCCCTCTACTTGATTACCTCGTGGCAGCTAGTTTTGAAACAATATTTTTGACGCACGTAGCCCTTGTTATTGTTTGTTGCATCGGAGTTGTTGCTGGATTTTATGCAGATTTAGACATAAATACTTGCACAACTTTCGGGGCAGTAACGCTTGCTATAAACTCCAGTATATTCCTGCTTAGATTCGTATTTAAGTACAAAAAAGAACATACTGAGGTACGTATTGTAGACAAATATTTTGAGGGTACAGAATTTGGTTACCACAAAACATTAACCCCGGATACAAAAAAATAATTTTTCTCTGCTTACAACACACTGCATTCTATCTAATACAAATGGCACCGCTCTCGCAGTGCCATTTTTTTATTCCCGTAGGATTATTTTTTCTCAGTAGGTTTTTTCAACTTGCCGATCTCTTGCATCAAAGCCTCGAGGTTTTTTTCGATGCGTTCGTATCGTTTTTCATCGTCCTCATCTTCTTCCGTGATATCTCCAACGTCTTCACCGATCTCTTCGACGTTTTCCTGAATCTCTTCAACGTCTTCTCCGATTTCCTCGACGTCTTCTTGGATCTCATCAACGTCTTTTTGGATTTCGCCGACGTCTTCTTGAATCTCCTCGACGTCTTCTTGGATTTCGTCGATGTCGCCTTGGATCTCATCGATGTCTTTGGAAACGGCATGCAATCGGCGGGTTTGGCGATTGACTGACATCTGAATGAATATTGAAAGATAGATTGCTTCAAGGGAAACAATAGTAGTAAGTACGAGCAAGACCTTGTCGAAGCCAACGCCGAGCAGTACCAATATGAAAGCAGCAGCGAATAAGATCGTGTGCACGATGAGGGATTGAATAGAACCGACCCAGCGCGTTGCGTGGATCGAGAATCGTTCAAGTGATGAAAGTTGTTTCATTGGATCTTTTTCCATAGTTGAGTCTCGTATCTGTGTGGTGTATGATGAGATCATATCCCTAACAGATCTTATTTTATATGAATGAACAGCAAACTCCAAATTCACACGCAACAAAAACGACTAAAGTAATTAAATGGGCGCTCATTGTTGCCATCGTCGTTGTGCTCAACCTCTTCTTTAATTATGCAATTTCACTTGTGTACAAGCAGCCAACATTTGAAAAATTCTGTCCGGTAGAACTTACGACAAAAACATACACTGACAAGATCATGTGTACCGAAGCTGGCGGACAGTGGACTGAAAATACCTATCCTGTTTCTGTTCCTGAGAGCAAAATGGACAATCCAGTCAAAATTTCTGGATATTGCAATGCAACATACACCTGTAACCAGGGATATGTTTCAGCAGAAAGCGTCTATAACCGAAATGTGTTTATCGTCCTTGTTATCCTCGGCATTCTCTCGCTCGTATTCGGAACGTATATGGCCGGCTTCTCAAGCGTCGTCTCGCTTGGATTTTCTCTTGGCGGCGTGATCTCGCTCATCATTGGGGCAATGCGGTACTGGAGCAATATGCAGGATGTACTTCGAGTGGTAGTGCTTGCTTGTGCGCTCGCTGCCCTCGTTTGGATCGGTATTCGAAAGATTAAAGACTAACCAACTGCTTGCATCGCTATGGAAGGACCGATAAACAAGGATGATTTAAAAAACCCCAACAATTCAGTGGGCGGTCCTTGGAATAGCGTTCCCGATTATACGGAACAGCACCGTGCATATATTAAGCAAGAATTTTCCGAGCCTTTCAGTGAAGAAGAAGTGAAGGCTCGCTTCCTAGATCCCGAAAAACTTCCATACTCTGAACCTGATTCTCTTGACTCACAGTTCCAATTATATTCAAAAAAAGTTGGGCCATTTGAGTATCAAGTAATTGACCAGCGTTCGCAAACAGGGGAATCAAAAGACATGTTCTTTCGACTTTCAAAAGACACAGCCACTGAACCAAATAGCGAGTTAGTATATCGTTCGCTTGAATTTCCAGGTGTAGGAAAAGGATTTAATTTGATCCATCGTGTTGTTCGCACCCAAAAAGAGGGCATCAGCGGAACTACCTTTTTGAAAAAAGCAGAAGAGTATCTAGCTATTCTCAAAAAGAATAATCTGATTGAATGCAATTGGATCGCTGCAGAGTCTACTCAGCCGAATGTGACGGAATTTTTGCTTCAGAATGGATTTCATTTTGTTTCCGATAGCAAACAGCAGCACGAAAAATATCTGGCCAATCAGGAAGCCTATGAATTTATTAATCTCGATTTTATCGACAATCCGCTCGAACGCGATCAAGCGCCAGTTCTCAAAGAAGCTTTCGATGATCCTGAATTCATGCAGTATGTAACTGAATCCAACGGCGTCAAAAAGTTTACTATTGATTTCAACGACCGTACAAAGTTTACGAAATACTTTCCGCATGTGTTTTTGGCTAAGGATATGTAAATAAAAACAGGCCCTGACAAATAATGTCGGACCTGTTGTTTTAATTCAATGTGTGGGTACTTAGTTAATACCTTCTCCAATAGCAGTGGCAAAACCGTTCATGCTTTCAATTTCGATTTGCTGGCTGTAGGGAAGTGCATTTTTTAGCTTGGTTGCTTGCGGTATAAGAACCTCAATCGTGTCGCCGGATTTTGTAACTCCATCGAACACCTGGTGCGCATCATACCAAGCTTTGCCTGGAATCAATATGCTAGAAGGCGCCGCAGTTTCTCTAACTATTAAAACCTCAGTAATATTACTATTTTGTTTGTAATGTTCATCAGTAATAAGTGCGTTAGCAAAACCGTTTAGTCCATCTAGTATAATTTGTTGGTCGTAAGGTAATTTTTTTTCCAAGGCCATTTTTTTGGATACCACAATTTGCAGTGTGTCGCCGGATTTTGTAACTCCGTCGAACACCTGATGCTCGTTGTACCAGGCCTCTCCAGGAACCAGCAAGCCGGAAGGCTTTACCGATTCTCTGAAGATTGTTGCTTCAACATTATTACGCATCGTGTTGTTGCAGCTTTGAAAAAAAATAATTACACAAAGGAAAAACAGGGCGAGAGAGATGTTCTTTTTCATTGTTTTTTGTTTTTTATGATTGGGAATAGGTCCCATTTTGCTTCCGTATAAACCGAGGCAAAATGGGACTTACTCACTCATTTGTCAAAGAATACCGATGTAAGTATTATACCACTATTTGTATATACAGTCAATATATAGAAAAACCTTGTAATTACTGTATACTTTGACCTATATATGAAGAAACCAAAGGGCCCACAGCCATATGATCATTCGTCGATAGAAAAGTACTGGCAAAAGAAATGGCAGGACGATAAGACCTACAAAACTGAATCAAATTCCAAGAAGAAAAAGATGTACGTCTTGGATATGTTTCCATACCCATCGGGAGCAGGATTGCATGTGGGACACCCGCGCGGTTATATCGGTTCAGATGTCTATGCTCGTATGAAGCGCATGCAGGGTCTTAATGTGCTTCATCCGATGGGTTACGACGCTTTTGGACTTCCAGCAGAACAGTACGCCATCCAGCACAAAGTGCATCCTCGAAAAGCAGTCGATGAAAACGTGAAGACATTTGAGAAGCAGATGTCTATCATCGGCCTTTCATATGATTGGTCCCGCAAAGTGAATACGACCGATCCTGAATACTATAAATGGACGCAATGGATATTCCTCCAGATCTACAACGCTTGGTACGACAACACAAAACAGAAAGCTCGACCGATCTCTGAGCTTGTTTCAATATTTGAGAAAAAAGGAAATGCCGGAGTCGATGCTGCATGCGATGCGAAAATGACATCGATTTTTTCAGCAAAAGAATGGAAAGGATTTTCAAAGCTCCAGAAAGAAAATATCTTAATGCAATATCGCTTGAGCTATGAAGGATATAGCGAGGTGAACTGGTGTCCCGAAATGGGAACAGTTCTTGCAAACGATGAAATCGTTGACGGACCAAACGGCCCAGTTTCAGAACGTGGCGGATATCCAGTTGTGAAGAAAAGCATGCGCCAATGGTTCATGCGAATCACTGCATACGCAGAACGATTGCTCCAAGATCTAGATGGACTTGATTGGAGTGAGCACCTCAAAGAAATTCAGCGTAATTGGATCGGACGAAGCGAAGGCTCGCTTATTCCGTTTCAGATTAAGGCAGAAAAAAATCATCCGAAGCAGATTCTTGTCGGTACTCGAAACGAGGCCAAGGTGAAAATGCTCCGAGAATGTTTTCCGAAAGACTCTGGTATTGAACTCATCAGCTTGAACGATATTCCTCCTGTTGATGACTCAAGCTTGGTGGAAGGCCAAGACTTCTTGGAAAATGCAAAAATGAAATCGGAATTCTATTTCAAGAAAACCGGCATCCCGACGATTTCTACTGACAATGTATTTTGGGTTGAGAAGTGGCCAAAGGACAACCAGATCGTCATTCATATGCGAAAAGAAGCTGGCAACGGAAACGACAAGACCAGCGATGAAGACGTTATCGCGTTTTTCCAGAAGTGGCTCAAGAAAGTCGGCGACTCAAAGGCACGATTTATCTTTGGACTTTCATTTACTGATGAAAACGGAACAAAGACAACTTCTTCGGCTCAGCGCGAATATAAATTCCAGTCAAAACGAATCAAAGGAAGCTTCTGGCAAGGATACCCAACAGAATGTTTGTTGGTAGATGCCGAAACAGGTGTATGCAAAGGCAACCAGACAATTCCAGAGCGATACAATGTTTTTATCCAATGCCTCAAGAACGAGGTTTTGCCTTGGATCAAACTTTCCGAATCAGTTGATGTTTTTACTACTCGAGCTGATACATTGTTCGGCGTTACCTATATTAGCATTGCTCCTGAGAGCGATCTCGTTTCAAAACTCCAGCCGCATGTATTGAATTGGAAAGAGGTTGAAAAATACATTGAGGACGTCAAAAAGAAAACTCCTGAAGAGCGAACAAATACAGATAAAGAAAAAACAGGCGTTCGATTGCTCGGTGTGCACGCGATCAATCCTGCCAACGGTGAACAAGTTCCAGTATGGGTCGCCGACTATGTTTTGGCGGGCTATGGAACTGGAGCAGTGATGGCCGTACCTGCGCATGATGAGCGCGATTATGCGTTTGCGAAAAAATACAATTTGCCGATAAAGACGGTCGTTGAAGAAAAATTTTGGGAAGATCGTGGTGGTGAGGATGGTATTCGCGCAAACGAACCATTTATCAAGCGCACCGCGGCCGCAGTCATTATCCGCAATCCAAAAGACAATACATATCTCACAACTGATTGGAAAGATTTTGTAATGCACGGACTGGTAACTGGCGGCGTTGAAGATGGTGAAGATCTTGTCGAAGCAGCCAAGCGCGAGATTCAAGAAGAAACGGGATATAAAAATCTTAAGCTTGTTCGAAATCCAAATATCGTTCTCAATAGCTTCTTTTATCACCGTATCAAAAAGCAGAATCGACATGCGCGATTTTGTTTCTTGGTGTTCGATCTTGTTGATGAATCACGCGATGCGGTAGATGAAAAAGAAATGGCGATTCATAGCATTGTATGGAAAACACTTCCTGAATTGGAAAAGAATTACTTTACTGTCATTGAAGGCATTCGCGCGCTTGATCTCATAAAAAATCCAGATTATATATTTACCAATGACGGCATGCTGATAGATTCAGGCATATTTAGCGGTTTGGATTCTCATGAAGCTCGTGTACAAATCACTGAAGCAGTCGGCGGAAAATTGGTAACGAAATTCAAAATGCGCGATGCGATCTTTGCGCGTCAGCGATATTGGGGAGAACCAATTCCACTTAAACGTGGAGCAGATGGAATTACCGTCCCACTGAAAGATAAAGAACTCCCGCTTAAACTCCCTAACGTAACATCATATGAGCCGACTGGAACAGGAGAAAGCCCCCTCGGCGGCGTGAAGTCCTGGGTTAAGGAAGGATATGAGACAAACACCATGCCGGGTTGGGCAGGTTCTTCATGGTACTTCTTGCGATATACAGATCCAAATAATAAATCCGCATTCGCATCAAAAAAATCTGTAGACTATTGGTTCGGTAAAAAAGATGGAGGTGTGGATATGTATGTCGGCGGCGCTGAACATGCAACTGGACACCTGCTCTATTCTCGCTTCTGGCACAAGTTTTTATTTGATATGGGATATGTTCCCTCAAAGGAACCATTCAAAGCACTTCGCAATCAAGGCATGATCGGCGGCGCGGACGGACGCAAGATGTCCAAGCGATGGGGCAATGTAGTAAATCCTGACGATGTAATCAAAACATACGGGGCAGACTCACTTCGCGTATTTGAAATGTTCCTCGGTCCGTTCGACTCGCACCTTCCATGGTCAACTGAAGGCATCATCGGCTCACGAAGATTTATCGAAAAAGTATGGCGCCTGCAGTATAAAGTTTCAGAAAAAGGCAAGAGTTCCGAAGAAGCAGAAAAGGTATTGCACAAAACCATCAAAAAAGTCGGCGATGATATCGCAGGATTTAATTTCAACACTGCTATTTCCGCAATGATGATCTGCGTCAACGAAATGGAGAAGTCGGAGGCAATAGCGCTCAAGGATTTCAAAATGTTTTTGCAGATACTTGCGCCGTTTGCTTCGCATGTGGCAGAAGATCTCTGGCATGCAGTAGGGGAGAAAAAATCCATTCATATTTCTGGCTGGCCAAAATTCGATCCAAAGAAATTGGTGAGCGATACAGTAAAGATCGTCGTCCAAATCAACGGCAAAATCCGTGCTGAGCTTGTTATCTCAAAGGAAATGGGGGAGGAAGAGGTAAAGGCCCTCGCACTCAAGGATACTGCTATTATGCAATGGACAGAAAACAAAGAGATCAAGCGCGTGATATACGTTCCTGGTCGACTTGTGAATATCGTAGTGTAGTCTCGATATCTCTTTTGGGCTATACTGTAGTTGTTATTACCTAACCAACATGCGTTTTATTTATGCAAGAATCACCGAAAGCAGCTTTTTTTGATCGTATTGCTAGTAATGTGCTTTTAGTAGTACTTATTTTGACTCCATTTTTCTTCGTGCCATTTCTCGGTTTCGGAGTAGAAGTAGGAAAAACGTACTTTATTGCGCTCGGTGTCATTGTTGCTTTTGTGTGTTGGATCATTGCTCGAATGATTCAGGGCTCCCTTACTTTTCCTAAGACTCCAATTGTAACGGTTGCCGCTCTCTTGCCGGTGCTGTTCCTTGTAAGCGCTTTTTTCTCACCTGTATGGAAAGTTTCTCTCTCGGGCCTGTTTGTTGGAACAGGTACCGTTGTGGGTATAGCAATACTCTCGTTGGTTTTTCTTGGTTCTGCTATGTATATCAATTCCATGCATCGCATCCAGCAACTCTTCAAAGGGATGTTGGCTGTCACTGGATTAATTACCCTGATTGAAATTGTGTATTTGATCGCTGGAGCAAAATATTTGAATCTTGGAACATTTTATACAGCGGTCTCGAACGTCGTTGGTAAATGGAACGATCTAGCATTGTGGTATGCATTGGTGCTTATCGGCATCATGCTTGCGTTTCAGTTCATGGTCTTGTCTCGACGTGCAAAAATCGTAGCGTCGGTTATTGGGTTCTTCTCGATACTTTTTCTTGTAGTCATTCACTTTTCAACTCTATGGGCTGTGATCGGCTTCATAGCACTCTTGATGTTTGTGTACTCAATTACGATCGTGCGCAATGACGAAGGAGGCAGCCAAAAATTCCCTGCAGCTTCATTTGTGATTTTGATCATCTCACTCTTCTTCTTCCTTGCTAATCCAATCGTAGGCAGTTTCGTTTCTCAAAATACAAATTTGGTTCAAAACGAGATACGTCCTTCATTTATTTCAACAACGCATGTATTTTGGGAAACAATCAAGAGCCGACCGCTCGTCGGGGCTGGTCCTGATAGATTTGCCAATGCGTGGGCAGAGTATCAGCCAAAATCAATTGTTACCACAAAGTATTGGGGAGCAAGTTTCTCTACTGGTTCTGGTTACATTCCAACACTATTAATCACAACTGGTATTATTGGTGGAATTGGAATCCTGGCGTTCATGATTCTTTTTTTGCTGGTTGGTATCTTGCATACAATGCGAAAATCTTCTGACAGCAAGACTCATTTTTACCTTGTCGCAACGTTTATCTCCTCGCTCTTCTTATGGATAATGGCCGCAATCTATAATCCTGGTGTTGTTTCAATAACATTGGCATTTGCGTGTTCGGGAATATTTATTGGTATTTTGAACGCGAGCGGACGCATCCCTACAAGACAAATTTATTTCCTCAAGGATCCACGTCATAGTTTCTTTGCAATATTGTTCCTAGTTGTCCTTTTACTTGGTTCGCTGTTTACCCTCTTTACGGGGGTAGAGAAGTTCGCTTCGCTTGCAATGTATTCTCGGGCGCAAGCATTGGCTTCAAAAAATGACATTGAAGGTGCTGCAACAAACGTTAGCCGCGCGATCGCCCTGTATCCATCTGATATGTATTACCGAGCAAATACCATTATCGCTCTCAAGGAAATAAACTTGCTTGTCAGCAATACGACTCTCTCAAAAGACATTTTGAAATCTGAATTCCAGAACGCTTTTACCGCAGGAGAAAATAGCGCGCGACAGGCAATTGCATACGATGGAACCAATCCAAATAACTGGATCAATCTTGCATTGCTGTACCAAAATGTAATGCCGCTACAAATTCCAGGAGCATACGATAATGCCAAGGCTGCCCTCAACCAAGCAGGGAAACTTTCGCCGTTTGATCCAAGTATTGATTTATTGCGAGCAAAATTAGAAACCGCAAATAAAAATAATGCGGGAGCAATGGACATCGTAAAAGAGGCATTGGCGAAGAAGCCAAACTATATTGATGGAATCTTTTTCTTGGCCGAACTAGAGGCTGCTGATGGAGACAGCGCCACTGCTATCGCTCAGCTTGAACAGGTAGCTTCAGCTGATCCGCGCAACGATGCAGTATTTCTTGAGCTTGGCATATTCAAATACGATGCAGGGGATTATGCTGGTGCAGTTTCTGCTCTCGAAAGATCTATTACCCTCAATCCAGGTGTTCTTAATACGCATTATCTCCTCGGTCTCTCGTATTCCAAGGTTGGCAGAGTTGATGAAGCACTTCAGGTTTTCAGATCGATACAAAAAGCATTGCCTGATAATGAAACAATTTCAAAAATTGTAATCAATCTTGAATCCAATCTTCCTCCGCTCACTGGCTTGCAGCAAGATCCAGCTCCACTTCCAGAAGTACAATCGGAAACATCACAGACGTCTGAGGTTAAAACATCCGCTGATGTGAAAACTGCTCCAAAGAAAACAACAGCGCAATAAATATATGGTTAGCAGGCTTTTCCAGTTAATCAAAAAACAGTACGGAAGCATCCATCAAGCAGCACTGCTTTTGGGTGCTTTCTCGCTGGTCTCACAGCTCTTAGGGCTTGTTCGTGATAGGGCACTCGTGTCCCACTTGGGTCCATCGCTGTCACTCGATGTATATTATGCTGCCTTTCGGGTTCCTGATTTTATCTATACCGTTATCGCATCGCTTGTTGCAGTTACTGCAATAATTCCGTTTTTGGTTGAGAAAGACCAGTTGGCCAGCCACGAGGAAGCTCGGCAGTTTCTCGATAGAATATTTACTGTTTTTTTGTCGGTGATGTGTATCATTTGTATTGGAGTTGCAGTTGCTATGCCGTGGATCGCTCATATTGTTGCTCCAGGATTTCCTCCTGAGGGAATCGACCTATTAGTCTCTATGAGCAGGATAATGCTTTTATCGCCGATTATACTTGGACTGCAAAATCTGCTGGGTAGCGTTGTTCAAATGCACAAAAAATTCTTTGTCTATGCGTTGGCTCCAGTGATGTACAATCTTGGAATTGTATTTGGAGTATTTGTGCTTTACCCAATATTCGGTTTACATGGATTGGCGTATGGCGTTATACTCGGCGCAGTAATGCACCTCGGAATTCAGATGCCAGTGGTGTCCCAACTCAAATTCATGCCGCGGTTTACTTTTAATATTAATTGGATGGAAATCTGGAAGATTATTGAGATAGCGCTTCCGCGTACATTGACGCTTGCAATGAGCACGATCATAACGTTGGTTCTTACTGCGATCGCCTCAAGTCTTTCCGCGGGAAGCATTTCAATTCTGACATTCTCACTGAACCTACAGACTGTGCCTATTCAAATGATCAGCGTCTCGTACGCAATTGCGGCATTCCCAAGTTTGGTGGAAAAGTATACCGCTGGCAAAATGGATGATTTTCTTACGCTTATCCGTTCTGCCGCTCAACAGATTATATTTTGGTCATTGCCGATCACTGCATTTTTCATTGTTTTTCGCGCTCACATTGTGCGTATCGTGTATGGTACGCATGCATTGTCGTGGAATGACACGCGTGTTACGGCCGCACTCTTTGCTATTCTTGCGCTTGCAATCGTTGCACAGAGCCTTTCGCTTGTCTTTGTCCGTGCATATTATGCTTCAGGCAAAACCGCCAAGCCATTTATCCTGACATTGATTGGCGGAATTATCACCTGTGTTCTTGCGTTTGTTCTGACGCACACCGGCAGCTTCAGCGACACTGCTTTCATTACTCGAAGCACGCTGCGCCTTGTTGGAGCTACGAATGTAACTATTGTCGGTTTGGGAATTGCCTATAGTATCGGACAATTTACGACGCTCGCCCTATTTTGGTTTTTCTTCCGTATCGACTTTGGTGCGCACATTCTTCGCACGCTCTGGAAAACAATATGGACTTCTGTCCTTGGGGCAGTTGCGCTTGGGTCAACTTCATATGGAGCGTTGGTCTTAGTCTCTGATCTGATTCACACAGACACATTCATCGGAGTATTTCTTCAAGTTATCTCTGCTGGTGGAGCTGGAATTGCAATTGCCGTCTGCGTGCTTTATTTGTGCGAGAGCGAAGAGCTTGCCATATTCTCCAAAGCAATCCATTCACGATTCTGGAAAGCAGATGTTATTATTCCAGGACAAGAAAGTTTCGAGTAAGTTTAAATTATCCACATATCTGCTAGTATTAGTTTTATGAAAACGTTTTCCCGCATTCTGTCGTACCTGTTGCCTGAGATGAAGAAATATCGATTCTCTGGAGTATTCTTGTTTGTTGGATATGCGTTCGGCATTGTTTTTGACAATATCGCCAAGCCTTTTATTTACAAGGAGATCATTGACCAGTTCACGTCAGGACAAGCTCCCGACCAGGTAATTGGCCGCCTCATTACCCTCGGCGGTATTTTGGCGGGAACAATCGTTCTTCACAACATCGGCTATCGAGCAGGAGACTACCTAAACTCGTATTTCCAGAGCAATGTCATGAAGGAATTGTATGATAGTACATTTACACGATTGATGAACCACTCATATAGCTTCTTCAGTAATAATTTTTCTGGAAGCATCGTCGCGAAAGCAAAGCGCTTCAGCAGGTCATTTGAAACTTTTTTTGATGTTGTCAGCTATCAATTTTGGTTCTCATTTGTCATTATCACTGGCATACTTATCGTGCTGTTCTTCCAGAGTCCCGAGCTTGCTACTCTCTTCCTGGTTTGGGGTGTAATGTATGTCATCATCACGCTGTTTTTCATTAAAAGAAAAATTAATCTTGATGTCCTAGAAGCTGAAGCAGATTCCAAAGTAACTGGAACGCTCGCTGATTCGATTCTCAATATTATCAATATAAAAATATTTGCAAGTTCGCGGCGCGAAGAAGCATTGTTCCAATCTGTGACCGATGTGGAAGAAAAAGCGCGACGCAAAGTATGGTTTTATGGCAATGGCCAAAATGCCATGCAGGCCGCCCTCATGGCTATTCTGCAGATCAGCGTCGTTTTTCTCAGTATCTACTTGTGGTATTACGGCAAGATCACAATCGGAGTAATTGTTCTTGCGCAAATGTATATCTTTGCCTTGTTTGAAGTTCTCTGGGAATTAGGAAAGGCAATGACCAAAGCCGTCAAAGCGCTGACTGATATGAAAGAAATCGTTGAAATTTTTGATGAAATTCCCGATGTGCTTGATCCCGTCAATCCAGAGCCGCTTCAGGTAAGCAGCGGGGAAGTAGTATTTAAAAATGTAGATTTTTCCTACAACGAAGGCGTGCAAGTATTTAAAGATTTTAATCTGGCTATCGCTTCTGGAGAACGCATAGGTTTGGTTGGACATTCGGGGGCAGGTAAATCAACAATCACTAAACTTGTGTTACGGTTTGCCGATATCACTGGCGGCAGCATTTTGATCGACGGACAAGATATCAAAAAAATTACTCAAGATGATCTGCGGAGTGTTATTTCCTATGTTCCTCAAGAATCCATTTTGTTCCATCGAACGATAGGCGAAAATATCGCCTACGGCAATCCGTCAGCTACGCAAGATGAAATTATTGCTGCTGCACAAAAAGCTCATGCGCATGAATTTATTACAAAACTTCCACTCGGCTACGACACGCTTGTAGGTGAACGCGGCGTCAAACTCTCTGGCGGAGAACGCCAGCGTGTTGCTATCGCTCGTGCAATGCTCAAGAATGCGCCCATCCTTATGCTCGATGAAGCAACGAGTTCGCTTGATAGCGTGAGTGAATCATATATCCAGCAAGCATTCGACGAGCTCATGAAAGGAAAGACAACCATCGTCATTGCGCACCGACTCAGTACTATTCAAAAAATGGACCGTATCGTTGTGCTTGAAAACGGTGCCATCATCGAAGAAGGAACACACAAACAATTGTTGAAGAAAAAAGGCGTGTATGCCGATCTATGGGAGCATCAGAGCGGGGGATTTATAGAATAAAAATTCTTATAATTATTGACAAAATTTATAATTGTGCTAATTTAAATTTAATAAATCTTTGAAAAAAGGTTAAAAAATCATGGGTATTCGAGCAGTCGAATGTCCGTGATTTTTTAATCTTAATACTAACTACTGAAAAACAAATTATGCAGAACTCAGACAAAAATTCAGACTTACCCGCAGAAAAAAAGAAAAATTTTCTGCTGCAAAACATTTCCGAATCTAAAGTTACTTTGCCTAACGGCGACAAACTTAGAATCTCTGTACGTACCCGCAACTGGCTTGCTTTTGCTGGCTTGACGAAGTGGGCTGAGGTCGCTATGTTTACCGAAAAAGAATTGTTAGGGTTTAAAAACCTAGGCAAAAAATCTACGGTAGAAATTACGCATCTTTTTGAGGTAATGGAAATACGAAAAGGTTGGAACACATTTGGTAACGATGAGATTACAAGAAAAGTTCACCAGTGCCTATATGGAAAAGTGTGGGACTTGGCGTGCACAGAAGTTAGACAACTCACTTCACATGCTGGATGGTTGAGACTTGTGCAAACTGTCCCATCTGAAATCAATGTTTCCGATATAACACTTATGCAGCTAAAAAGTCAGTATCTGTACGGCCGTGAAGTGTATGACCTACACTTGGAGGACTATTCCTCTAATCCGCCGGACTATATAACGGTTGATCCAACTTTTTGGAAAAACATTATATATCCTTTACGGATAGTTCTACGCGATTTTGAGGCCAAACTTTTAGAACAGTTTGTGAATACATTACAGTTTTAGTTTTTTACCGCTACACAAATTTACAAATGTTGCCTGTCTTTTGATGGGCAACTTTTTTATTTACCTAGCTTTTTCAACGTTTTTTGCTATAGTAGACCCTATGGACGTCAAACATAT
>CAYVDC010000015.1:0-15712 GCA_964450735.1 uncultured Candidatus Saccharibacteria bacterium
ATGATAGTCCATATGGGCAAAAGTAGGTTGTCGCCAGGACCAAGTAATGGATTTTTTTATTCAAAATGCCCCGCGCCTAAGGCGCGGGGCATTTTGCGTCGTCGAATATGGCAAAAGCACCAATAGGATAATATCCAACCGTAAAATTGATTTTTGGTGTAGAATAAGAGGGTATTGGTTAGGTACCCTTACTAAGTAATTTATAATGAATATGTCTACAGAGTTTGATAATAAAATCCAAGGTTTTAGCGAGCGTATCCAGGACGGTGACAATGCTGCTGTTATTGAAGAAGTTACAGCACTTCTTGCAACCTCTGCTCCCGAAGTAGAAGAATATCGAACAGTTCTTAATATTATTGTTGGCCGAGCGTATTTCAACCAAGAAAAATTTCCGGAAGCGATCGCTGCTTATACTAAAGCCGCTGAATCCCCAGACGGACAGCCACATGATTGGCTTCAGCTTGCTGCGGTGTACATGAAGACAGGTGATATGGCTGGTGCGAATGCTGCTTTCAAAAAAGGACGAGAAAAAACTACATCTTCAGCGGACGATCTTGGAATGGTGTTGTCATTCATGATTGGACTTGCTGAGGACGAACATTATTCAGAAGCGGAAGCTTTATTGAATGAATTGAAAGAATTTTATCTAAAGCTTCCAAGTTTGGATGAGACATATTTGGTTACCGCAACTGGAGGGATGCCTCCAATGCTTTCAGATGTGCTTGATAACGCAGTGCCTATCTTGATGCATATGACAGACAAGGAGCGCGAAGACTGGATCAAAGACCTGGAAACACGATTGCCTGAAGGAGACAAACAGCATGCTACCAATCTTCGGAATTCGCTTAATCAATAGGAGGGAATACAGTTGATATACATCAGGCTTGTTCCAATGATATAAACCAAGAATATGCAAAAAATACTTCTTTACATCGAATTTACCTTCCTTTCTGCGGGATTGATCATCATGGCTATACTTGTGTACCGACACAAGGTTTTTACGGAGAATCACTCTGTATCTCCTGCAGCCGGTAAGGTTGTTCAGGGTTTGCCGACATCATTCCGCGCTCCTGCTCCTGATAATCCGCCACATATTGTTGGTGCAAAAATTGATCATATATCAATCCCCGAGAAGCATGTTTCGGCTGACATTATACAAAGTATGCCGGGTTTACCAGAATACAATATTATTCAAATCAATAATATTATGACAGGTATGGTTTTTGACAATACTGGAACTAAAGATATCCGTATTCCAAAGAACCGGACCATTGATCCTGGCGTAAAAATATATAACATAAAGAATAAAATACTCTATGTAGATAAAGGGATTATCGGCACATATTCTGAAGAAGCAGTAAGTAGAGACGGCGCTCCAGTTTCAACTCCGGCAAATCCTGGGAAATATGTATTTATTGATACCAATATAACTGAAAATAGTGATCTTGTTGATATTTTTGATACGAGTACCTATTCAAATAAAGATAAGATCTTAGAACATTTTTATCCAAACGGCAAGGAGCTTTTTGAGAAATATATAAAAGAAAAAGACAGCTCTGATCCTGAGCTTGCTTGTTATACTGGTAAGTCATTCCCTAAAGATTTTTTTCCGACACTTCGACTTAATACAGGGGAAGTTGTTTTCAGTGTTATTTTTACAGCAACTAACAGTGATCATTGCACCCCTGGAGTAGAACTATTTACTACGAATGATATTGGTTTGAGGATTGCTATTCCTATCAGCGATATTTTGACCCAAGTTCCTGAATTGGTGCCGAAGGGTTCTGTATTGTGGTATTTTAAATAGTAATGATAGCGCTGCTGTCTTAAGTGTCAGTTAGCGTTAGGTATTGGAAAGACTGCAGGGTCTCTCTGGGTTTTTTGTTTGCCTGGTAAATGGTATGATGGGAGATATGCATATCCTCGCCATGTACCCACACCCGTTCATAGCTTCGCTCGAGCTTGCCCTCATAACCGTTCTGATCATATCGTTTATCTGGTATGTCGTAAGCCTTATTCGCGGCCGCAATGATGTAGCAGACGTCGGCTGGGCGACGTATTTTATCGCTATTGCCGTCGTAATCTATACCACTCATGGCTATATCTCAGATTTGCGCCTTATTCCAGTAGCCCTGGTCATGTTTTGGGGCGTTCGCTTGTCATCGCATATCAGCGCTCGTCACGCCCGAAAAGGGGAAGATCCTCGTTACCTTGCCTGGCACAAAGCCTGGGGCAATGGCCTCTATTTCCGCGTACGATCGTATCTCCAGGTCTTTCTCTTGCAATCCGTCTTTGCACTCATCATCGCCCTCCCGCTCATTGTAATGGGCACCTACGGCATAGCACATCCAGCTTGGGTTGCCGTTGGAGCAGTCGTGTGGATTATTGGGTTTGCCATCGAAACCTTTGCCGACCGTGAACTTGCCCGCTACCTTCGCCACGCAACCGAGCCAGGCATTTGCCGCAAAGGATTGTGGGGTTATTCACGCCACCCAAACTATTTCGGAGAGGCAACACAGTGGTGGGGAATCTGGATCATGAGCATCGGCTCGCCGTATTTCCTCGTGGCAATCCTCGGACCTATCACTATCACATACCTCCTCAGATTTGTTTCAGGAGTTCCATTGGCAGAAAAGTCTATGGAACGACACGCGGATTTCAAAGACTATCAAGAGACAACGAATATATTTGTGCCGTGGTTTAAGAAGAAATAAAATTATACAAAAGCATCCAATAGGGTGCTTTTAGTTATGAAAAAAAGATAAAGTTTTTCTAAAGTAAAAGACAACAGAAATTAGAAAAGGCAAGGAAAAAATGCTAAAATAGTCTACATAAATGCCTGAGGAAGAACAAGAAAAAAAGGTTAATAAATGGGACAGTCCTTCCTTAGAAGATGGTTTCGGAAGAGAGCCTTTTGTCGATACAATTGTAAAAACAATTCAATCTTCAGACAAGGGTTTCAATCTTGGAATCTCTGCTCGTTGGGGAGAAGGAAAATCCTCAATATTAGAACAGTTAAAACCCAAGTTAGAAACACTTAACTATAAAGTTCTTATGTTTGAACCTTGGAAATATACCCAAGATTCGACTTCTATTAAGCGAAAGTTTCTTATTGATATCTACTATCAGCTGGGTAAGACATATGATGAGGCAGAGCTATATGGTTCTACAGAGAAAAACAAAGATTTAAAACCTGGTGAATATCAGGAGCTTTTGATGAGTAAGTTAGGTATTTTCGGACGATTGGCAGGAACAACTGCTATTTTGTTTTTAGGTGCCCTGTATTTCCTTCAATGGTTTACAGGAATTGATATAAATATAACCAAGATTTTTCTCACCAATCTTTTTATTCCTGTTCTTGCAGGTATCTATCCGCTTATTGCAAAACTTACCGAAGTGACAGTAAAACAAACAACACCAAAGATTGAATCGGCTGAGCAATTCGAAAAACGCTTTAATGAGGTTATAAAGGAAATAATGGAGTCAGAGAATCATCCTGACCGTATTATTATTTTTGTTGACGATCTTGATCGATGTAACCATACAGAGGTGGAACAAATCCTTACAGCACTATTTACGTTTTTTAATAATGAGCACTGTACCTATATAATTACGGCCGACCATACAGTTATCCGCAGATACATCAGTCATTTCTTACAGCTCGAAGATATCATTGGAGATGATGGTAAACCAGATATAAAAAAGACGAATGAAATGCGCCAAAAAGAAGCTACCGAATATTTGAAAAAGATATTCCAAATTAATTTCATTGTGCCTAAGATACCAAGTGATTTGCTCGAGAAAATGATTAAGACTCTTCTTAAGGCTAGCCCGATCATTGATTCGAAGAATCCATACGGCAAAGAGTATTTGGTAAATATGATCCTTAACAATTTTCAAGGAAATCCTCGAAAGATAAAACATTTTATTCGTACTCTTGCTTTCCAGTTAGAAGCAATAAGTGAAAAAATTAACACTCTACCTGAAGGTGATGAAAAAAAGAATTTATGTAAAGTTAAAAATTCTCCCGAACTTTTAGCGAAGATTTTGATTATTCAAGATCGTTTTCCCGATTCTTACGAAGAAATTATCGCCGAACCAAAACTACTTCAGCGGCATGAAGAGGGTACTGTTGCTGAGGATAAAGATTTACAGAACCTCCTTGCACAAGAACCAAAATTTTTCAATTCAGTTACTCGTCCTACAGGTTCAAAGACTATTGATCCCTATTACTTCTTATATTTCTCTGGTTCGACTGGTTATGTAGAAGCTAAAGTTGTCGATCCGGCAGAAATTAAAGCCCTAGCAAGAAGTGCGGATTTTAATGGCCTTACAAAAGTAATTAGTGGATTAACCGACGAGCCTAGAAATGCACAGGTTGAGTTGATTAAAAAAGAATTCGACGAAGCGACAATTCAACCACCAGAGAAAGTGAATGTAATTAGAAGTCTCTTCCATACAGTTGGTCTTCTCGAGGAACCAACCCTCCGTCTTCAAAATCTGAAAGATATTTTAGATGCTAAAACAAAATATACTACTGAGTTTGCTTCACTACAATCAGTTGATTTTGATAAGTTCATCACTTTTGCTGATATGGAAGTAGTAACTCTTCTTTTTTCTGACGCTCCATTTGCTACCCCTCCAATTCAAATTCAACTTCTCGAAGCCTTTATTACTAAACAGAATGAAATTGGAAAAGGTGAGGTTACAAATCGCTTCATTCAAGGGATTGCTGATGGCATTAAGAAAATGGATGCCTATTCTGGCTCATATCTCAATATGGCAAAGCGTCTCACTACTGAAAACTTCACTGGCTCAGAACTATTGCAGGACGCTTTAATTGAGTCAGCAACCAAAGCCGGAGATCCGAATGTTAGACAAGAAAGTTTCGATGGATTAGTAGAACTTAGCCCAAAACTTCTTCCTTCAAAGAAAAAAATATTTGAAGATGTTATCTTAGAAATAATTGAAAAAAATCCTATCGGTGAAGCTGTTGCAATGATTGGCAACATACCGGCAAAAATTAATAAGGCTAACTTTGATCTCGGAAAACTTGTAGCTGTTGCTAATAAGAGGGTAACTATTTCAAATCATCCCGATGCAGAACAACTTGTAAATATCTTGATTCATCCTGCCGTCGTTGCAGAAATTGGTGTTTCTTTTTCAGACAAAGTTTTAGAAAATATTATAGAAATTCTTGGTTCAGCCGATGTGGATAAAAGAACGTATGTAAGAGGTAAATTACCAGACTTTATTGTTCGGGCAAGTAATCAGGCGGAATTATTGAAAAAAATTGTCAGAACAATGGCGTCTAATCCAGTTTCAGAAAATATTCAGACTATTAATACAGTTCAAGGTATGAGCGATTTTTGGAGCAACAACCCTAAACTTAAGAACTATTTTGCTAATGACCTAAAAACATTCGCGCGAGAAATTAGAGATAAAGAAACTAAAGAATTGATGATTAAAACTTCAAACGAAATGGTCCCTCCTATTCAACTCAAGAAATAAATCAAAGTAATAGAGTTATGATAGTGTAATCCTTTTGTCATTTATAGCGAGCTTTCTTTCTATGTGAGTAGTTCTTGCTTCTTCTAATGCTTTCCTGACAGAAGGTATCCCCTACATGAACTTGATTAGTATCTGTGTTAAGATTAACAAATATTAGCTAATCGAAATTTTCTGTGCCCACCCAACCCAACAACCCTCTCCACGGCCTCACCCTTGAATTCATCCTCAAGTCTCTTGTCGACCACTACGGTTGGGAAGAGATGAGTTCTCGTATTCACATAAACTGTTTTGCGGTAAATCCTAGCATCAAATCGAGCTTGGTGTTTTTGCGTCGAACACCATGGGCGAGAAATAAAGTTGAAAATTTGTATATGAAGACTAATAATCTTAGCTATTAATTATGACCAACGAAGATCTCGAAGACGAAATCGAAATATGCGTTGACTCTCAAGGAACTCCGCTTGCTTCTGGCGATGAGGTTTCTGTTATCAAAGACCTCAAAGTCGGCGGTACGAAACTTACTATTAGAAAAGGAACGGTGATCAAGAACATCAAACTCACTGGCGATGTTGACGAGATCGAATGCCGCTACGAAGATATGAAGGGAATTATCTTGCGGACAGAATTTTTGCGCAAGAGAACGTAATTTGTTGTAAGAAAACCCCTCAGGCTCCGTCACTATATACTAGTATGGAGCCTTTGTGCTTCATGGTAAAATTATATTGTTACTAACTAATCAACTTTTACATATATGAATTCTACAAGAACATTTTGGAGCGTCGTGGTATTGGTCGTAGCGATCGCCGTCGTTGGATGGGTGATCTATGCCGGCAAGCAAGTGCCTGCGCCGCAGCCGCCAGCTGGAGAAGTTCCGAGTGATGCAACTACCGGTTCAACTGAACAGCCGAAAGGAAAACTTCCTGCAGGCAGCGTTGCTCCTGGAACAGCTGAACAGGTCCGCGCTGGTACGTGGGTTTGGACAAAGACAGTTAACGCAGATGAATCTGTTGTTGCCCCAAAAAAGCCAGGAGTCTTTACCCTGAAATTTGAACAAGATGGTCGCGTGACTGGCAAGACTGACTGTAATGGATTTGGAGGAACCTATACTCTTGGTTCAGACGGAATCATCAGTTTTGGTCCGTTCATGAGCACTCAGATGTATTGCGAAGGATCCCAGGAATCAGAGTACAGCACTGCAGTTTCTGCTTCGCATCACTACACGGTAAATGATACAGAATTGGTATTGCAGCGGGATGGAAAGGGAGGAGCGGTGTATTTTAAGAAGCAGTAAGTATTCAATAGAAACATAAAAGCCGCGCCTACGGCGCGGCTTTTATGTTTCCTTCATATGGCTTGTATTATTCTTGTTGCATGGAAACACAAGGATCTTTTGATGCATGGAATGAAAGAAAGAAGGAAATTAACGCACGCGCTGAACGGCGTAACCTTTTCTTCTATGAAAGAGAAGTTTGGTGGTGTTCTTTGGGGTTGAATATTGGAATCGAAATAAATGGAAAAAATGACAATTACGAACGGCCAGTGCTTATCTTGAAAAAATTTAACAGTAGTATGCTATGGGTTCTGCCGCTTACTTCAAAAGAAAAAAAGGGTCCATATTATATAAAAATAGTTCACGAGGCAGGAGTATCTTGGATTTCTTTGACACAGTTAAAGACTGTCAGCACAAAAAGGCTTCTACGGAAAATAGGGATGGTATCAGTAACTGACTTTTACGTCATTAACAAAGCACTTTTGAGTTATATAACGATCGAACCCCGCATTGCTGCGGGGTTCTCGGAGGCCGAAGCCACTAATACTACTATTGTACCAATTCTTAAGAATGAGTCAAAAGGAAAAATAAAGGAATACTGAATTTTTTATTCAGAAATGTAGCATGTATTTTTCATATAAATTTTGCTATTATAGCCTCATATGGCACTTTCCTGGGGAGCGCGGCGACAACTGATGATCGTAGGGGGCTTTGTGGCAATTATCGTTTTGATTGCGGCGGCTTTTATCTTGCCAAAACTAAACACAAAACCTACTTGTTCCGACGGCAAGCAAAACGGCAGCGAGCAGGGTATTGACTGCGGAGGAGCGTGTACAAAACTCTGCGCATTTCAGACTGCTGATGTTGTGGTGAAATGGGCGCGCGTATTTCCAGTGACTAGCAGCGTTGCAAGCGTCGTTGCATATATTCAAAATCCAAACATCGCAGCTGCTGCACGCAATGTTCCGTATCAATTCAAGATTTATGACGCAGACCACCAGTTCATCGTCGAGCGAACGGGCGTTGCCTATATTGCGCCTAACGGAGCATCGGCAATTTTTGAAGGAGGCATTCAGGTAGGATCTCGTGTTCCCGTATATGCAGAGTTCAAATTTACCGCTGATCCGCTTTGGGTCTCTCTTGATCCACGAATCGGGACAATCAGCGTGGTACCAAGCAATCCAGTCATAGAAAATATCGAAAGCAAACCACGTCTAACAGGAACAATCTCAAACGTGTCAGACAGATATGGCGTCACGACAGTTACCGTTGTAGCGATCTTGTACGACAATGATGACAACGCAGTCGGTGCATCGCAAACAGTTATTCCAGTGCTTGGTCCATCAGGATCATCGGAAGCATTTTTCACTTGGCCAAATCCATTTGGAAAACAAGTCGTTCGCACTGAACTCATTCCTAAGTTCGATGTTTTTAACGTAAGCTTGAGATAGCCATGTGGGATAAGTTTCTGACAACATTTCGCGAGACGGATTGGCTTTTGGCTATCCTGACACTGCCCATAGTCGGCGCTGGCATCATTGCCATGACTTCATTCAAAGGCGCAAACAACCTCGCAACCAAGCAGGGGATTTGGGTGCTGGTTTCATTTGTCATTTTCTTTTTAGCCTCGCAATTCGATGTTCGCGTTCTCAAGCGAACTTCAGTGCTTGTCGGACTATTCCTCACATTTTCATTCCTCCTCGTCATTTTGTTCGTCCTCGGACATACTTCAAACGGCGCTCAAAGCTGGTTCTCGCTTGGTAGCTTTTCGCTTCAGCCATCTGACTTCATGAAGATCATCGTCATCTTGATGCTGGCAAAATATTTTTCTCGCCGCCATGTGGAGATCGCGCACTTCAAGCATATTGTCATCTCCGGCATGTATGCGCTCATCCCATTCGTCCTCGTTTTTCTTCAGCCTGACTTTGGAAGCGCCATGGTTATCTTTATGATCTGGTTTGGCATGTCGCTTGTTGCTGGTATTTCAAAGCGTCACCTGCTTCTTCTCGGAATCGTCGGAGCAGTGGCATTTGGAATACTCTGGGTGTTTTTGTTCAAGCCATACCAAAAAGACCGTGTTATGAACTTTATCCATCCATATGCAGATATTCGCGGCAGCGGATACAACGCATACCAGGCCGGCATCGCTGTCGGTTCAGGCCAGCTGATGGGAAAAGGAATTGGATTCGGAACACAATCAAGATTGCAGTTTCTTCCAGAATACGAGACAGACTTCATCTTTGCAGCTTTCGCAGAAGAATGGGGATTTGTTGGATCACTTTTATTGCTTATAGTGTACGGATTATTGCTGTGGCGAATTCTTAACACGGCGCTGTACGGCGGATCAAACTTTGAAATACTGTTCGGCTCCGGCATCGCGCTCTATTTTATGAGCCACATCATTATCAACATCGGTATGAATCTAAACATCATGCCTGTCACCGGAATCACGCTCCCATTTATGAGCTACGGCGGATCGCACCTCGTGACAGAATACCTCGCGCTTGGTATTCTATCTTCAATGCGCAAGTATCGCAGGCACGCACATCCAGATGATATGCGGCATGAGTTTGTGGGTTACTAGCCGATAGGCTAGTACCGCGACCAGCGTGGTACAGTAGACTTCAGCGACCAGGGTCGTGCAGCCACAAAGTGTACGCAAAACTGAAATAATCACTCACTAAATATCCATGTCCCAACCCCTCCTCGGAAAAACAGTCGTCTCACAAATGGAGCTCGAATTACAAGATTCGATTTCAGGCCTTTCGCATGCGCCAACGGTCGGCATCGTCTATGTCGGCAACAACCCCGTCATCGAGAATTTCATAATGATGAAGCAGCGATTCGCAGAAAAAGTCGGCGTCGCTCTCCATGTATACCGCTTGCCAACAACTATTCAAACCCAAGATCTCCTCCAAGAAGTCCGCAGCATTTCAGAAAAGCACAACGGACTTATCATCCAACTGCCGCTGCCAGCAACCATTGATACAGATGCAATTCTCGACGCAGTTCCATTACCCAAAGACATTGATATGCTTTCAATGTCTGCGCGAAGCCACATCGCAAGCGGCCATGCCGAAGTCCTGCCAGCAGTTGCCGGGGCAATTCGCGAATTTATCGAACGAACACCAATTTCACTCGCAGGAAAAAAGATCGTCATTGTCGGACAAGGAAAACTTGTCGGAGCTCCCGTTCGCGCATGGCTCAAGTCTATCCACATTGATCCGGTAATCATCGGACGCGAAACCAGCGATCTCAAATCAATATTAGAAACCGCCGATGTTATTATTTCTGGCGTGGGTTCGCCTGGTCTTATAACTGCAGATATGGTCAAGGAGGGCGTTGTGCTTTTTGACGCAGGAACAAGTGAAGTTGAGGGCAAGATAGAAGGCGACATCGCACGCGAAGCTTATGATAAGGCAAGCTACTACACGCCGACACCAGGAGGCATCGGGCCAGTAACCATTGCGTGTCTGTTTAAAAATTTGCTCAAGCTTATGAGTTTGTAGTATGGATGTCTCAATTCTTTATTTTTTCTTCAATGGCACGCAAGCTCATCAATGGATTGGCCAGGCAGCTTCCTTTTTCTCAAACTATATTGTGTATATTCTGCCAGTTATCGTAGCGCTCTATGTATTTGCCACCGAAAAAAACGGATTAAAAAAAGTCATATATATTACCGTAGTGATCTTGCTCTGCGTTGAAATAACAAATATTGTTTTTAAGCCGCTCTTTTCAGTCATACGCCCATTTGTAACACTCGGGTATACGCCGCTCGGATTTGAAAAAACAATGTCATTTCCTTCTACGCACGCAACACTCGTCGGTGCGCTGTTTACCTCAGTGTATTTTTCAGTATCGAAGCATCGCTGGTTTACTATACTTGTTGGGGTTTTGTGCTTGGGCGTCGCTGTGTCTCGAATTATGCTTGGACTGCATTATCCATCCGATGTTCTCGCCGGACTCGTGTGGGGAAGCATTGGGGCGTACATTGGGTATAGAATGGTACTATATAAACACGTATGACATTTTTACACGCAATCATCTTGGGGATCATAGAAGGAGTGACGGAATTTTTGCCAGTCTCTTCGACTGCACATATCATCCTTGCTTCGAAGCTGCTCGGCTTGGCTGAAACAGAATTTCTAAAATCCTTCACGATTATTATTCAACTCGGAGCGATTCTTTCCGTCTGCGTGATTTTTTTCAAACTAATTTGGGAACGCAAACAGGAATTGGTTCCTCGAGTGATTGCCGCGTTTATTCCAACTGCGATTATTGGTTTTGTTTTATATAAACTGATCAAGGGATATTTGATAGGGAATATTCTCATTTCTGGAATTGCGCTTGTGGTGGGAGGTATTGTCTTTTTGGTTTTGGAATATTGGTTGCTGCGCAAGCAGAAAAAGCCGGCGCTTTCCACATTTCCAACTATGGCGGAAAGCGCCGGCTTTGGTCTTGCCCAAGCTGTGGCTGTTATACCTGGTATCTCTCGTTCCGGCGCGGTAATCGTCTACGGACTTCTCCGTGGTTACTCGCGAGAGATCGTCATTACTTTCGCATTCCTTTTGGCTGTTCCGACCATGCTTGCAGCAAGCGCGTACGACCTCTATAAATCATCAGCAATCTTTACAGCAGGCGAATGGCAACTTCTTGTGGTTGGTTTTAGTACGTCATTTGTCGTTGCCTACATCGTCAGCAAGTGGTTTCTCAAATACATCTCAAAACATACATTCAAATCCTTTGGCTGGTATCGTATTGTCATCGGTAGTATTGTCATTATTTGGGCAATCGCTTAAAAAAAGGTAGAACCTCTCTGTTTTTCTTATTCTACGCTTTAAATACAACATAAAACAGTAAATAGACAAGAGCAGCGCACCCATTGCGAAAAGGCTTCAAAACCTATAGAATAGGCCCATTATTACTGGATAAATGAGTAACGTTCTGTATGTGGAAGAAACGCGTTTTAGCGCTCGTAATACTGATCCTCGGAGTTGCCTTCGGCTATTTCGTCTTTGGATCTGAAGCCAAGGTTGCTGATAAAACAGCTTCCGAACCGGCATTTTTTAGTAAGTTCCCATTTCGCCTCGGTCTAGACCTTTCAGGTGGAACGCATTTGGAGTACAAGGCAGATACGACTGCTGTCGCTCCAAGTGAAGTAGGAGACAAGATGTCAGCATTGAGAGAACGAATTGAAAAGCGAGTTAACAAGCTCGGCGTTTCAGAACCTGTCGTTCAGGTGCAGCATGGCAACTTTGCAAACCAAAACCAGGAGCGCTTGCTCGTGGACTTGCCAAGCATTACTAATGCCGAAGAAGCGATCGCTCGCATCGGTCAGACACCACTGCTTGAATTCAAGACGCAGGATCCAAATCCAAAGCCTCAGACAGTGAACGTCAAGCCAGACGGAACCGTTGATGCTTCAGATATTGATTTGAGCGGCAACTGGGTTAACACAAAACTTACTGGAGAATACCTTTCAAAGGCAACAGTACAGTTTGATCAGACAACTGGCGCTCCATACATTGAACTTGTATTCGATACAGAAGGCGCAAAATTATTTGCTGAAATTACCAAAGCAAACATCGGCAAGCCGATCGCGATCTTCCTCGATGGAGAATTGCGACAGGCTCCAATTGTTCAGCAGGAAATTACCGGCGGACAAGCTCAGATCACTGGCGGCTATACTCCAAAAGAAGCAAAGGAAATTGCTGCCTATCTTACTGATGGCGCGCTCCCACTTCCAATCTCACTCGTTTCAACACAGACGATTGGTCCATCACTCGGCGCACAGGCCGTCCATGCTGGCGTATTTGCTGGTATTATCGGATTCCTCGCAATCGCGATCTTCCTCTTGTTCTGGTACCGTTTCCCTGGATTCCTCGCAATCCTCGCTCTCGGCATTTATGTCGTCATTACGCTCCTCCTCTATAAGCTTATTCCAGTTACGCTTACAGCAGCAGGTATCGCCGGATTTATCATCTCAATTGGTATAGCGGTGGATGCAAACGTTCTCATCTTTGAACGTATCAAAGAAGAAATCGGCATGGGCCACAGCGTTGCTGATGCAGTCCGTGAAGGCTTCTCGCGAGCATGGCTTTCAATCCGAGACTCAAACATCTCAACACTCATTACCGCGTTTATCTTGTTCTGGTTCGGCACATCGCTCATCAAGGGATTCGCGCTTACGCTCATCTTGGGTGTGATCGTTTCTATGATCTCAGCGATCGGCGTTACTCGTGTCTTTCTCCTTGCAGTCGGGGTGGAGAAATCAAGCAAATTCACTCGCTTCCTTTTTGGATCTGGTTTCTCAAACGCCAAAAAGTCAGCTGATGCGAAATAGTTTTTCTTTACCACTCTAACGATTACATCTATGTTCATCATTAAACACAAGAAAATATTTCTGACCATCTCTGCTTTCCTTATGATTGCATCGATCGTTGCGATCGCAACATACGGCCTCAAGCTCGGCATCGACTTCAAAGGGGGAGCGTTGATGGAAGTTTCGTACACCAACGAACGTCCAGCACTTGAGACAGCGGTAGCTGCCGTCAATAACTCAAAAATTGGCGAAACTGTCGTTCAGGAAAGCGGAGACAAGGACCTCATCGTCAAGTCACGTGACCTCTCAGAGGCAGAACGAGCAGCCCTCACCAAGGCGCTCACTATCGACAGCAAGTATCCATTGACTGAAAAGACCTTCACTTCGATCGGTCCGTCAGTAGGAACTGAGCTTGCTCGAAAGGCGATCATTTCTATCATTCTCGTTATCTTGGCAATTATTGCGTTTATCGCATTTGCATTCCGAAAAGTATCACGACCTGTCGCTTCATGGAAATACGGTTTGATCGCTATCGTCACCCTTGCCCACGATATCATCATCCCATCAGGCGTCTTTGCCTTGCTCGGACATTTTCATGGTGCAGAAGTCGACTCGCTCTTTGTAGTCGCGCTCCTTACAATCCTCGGTCTTTCAGTTTCTGACACAATTGTCGTGTTTGACCGAATTCGTGAAAATTTGCGTGCGCACAATGGCGACTCATTCGGCGAAACTGTCGGCAATAGCTTGAGTCAGACTTTCACTCGATCGATCAATACATCGCTCACTGTCATCATCGCACTCTTGGCGCTGTACTTCTTTGGACCAGCTGCAACAAAAAACTTTGCTTTCGTCCTCGTTGTCGGTATGTTCTTTGGAACGTACTCTTCAATCTTCGTAGCGTCACCAATCCTCGTATTGGTTGGCAATAGCCAGCTCAAGAACGAAGCCAAAAACAAGAAGAAATAAGTCTCCTTGAAAGTTAGCAAAATCCCTCAGGGTCATACTTGAGGGATTTTGCGTTTTGGGCCAATAAGGTATACTTACTGCATATGAACACAAAAGAAAAAATCATCCTTGGGGTGGCAGGCGGGCTTGTCATCGCAGGAGTAGCATTGGCTTCAACCGGAGTCATATCGTTTACCAAGAATCCAACTGAAGTATTTCAGAAGATGGCCGTTGCGAACGCTGCGGTAACTTCAAGCCATATTGATTTGAGCATCACTGGCGACTTCAAAGAAGGCTCGAGTTCTGAGAGTGCGCATGTCGTTATGAACATGAGCGGTACAGCATCAAAGACCGATGCTTCACAGGCAGCAGACCTCCACTTTGTCGTCGCTGGAAGCAGCGCGGGAACCTCAGAACTTTCTGTGGAAGGAGACTTCAAGCTTCTTGACCGCATGTTCTATTTGCGAACAACCAAGATCCCGCCAATTCCATTCATTGAACCATCAATGATCGTGAACAAGTGGTTCTCAATCGATCCTGTTGGTATGTACAAGGAGTTCGGCGATGCTGACAAAGCAACAGATCTTGAGCGCGCATTGTCATCAAGCTCAAAGATGCCAGAGGAATTCAACCAGAAATCACAGGCGCTCGCTGTACAAGAAGGCGTCATCTCTTCTATCTCTGCAAAAGAGAATGAAGTAGTCTCAGGAGTAGCAACTCAGAAATATCAGCTGACTGTTAACACCGAAAAGATCCCAGGATTTTTGGTCAAATACACAGAACTCTATAACTCATACGCACCACAGGCAGGAGTTGCTCCGCTTCCAGCAAAATCAATGACCGAAGAAGACGCTGCTGTTTTCAAGAGCCTCAAATTCAGCCCAGTTTCAGTATGGGTAGGCAAGTCTGACAATTTGCCATACAAGGTAGCATTCACGATCACGATTGATACTGCAGCTTCAGGCAATGCAGAGATGGCTAGCTCAGATGTATCGGGTACCATGGCTGTTACGGCAACAATGAGCGACTACAACAAGAAAGTCACCATTGAAAAGCCAGCTTCATCTACGCCGATCCAAGAGCTCTTCACGTCACTAATGGGCGGAATGTAATCATTCTCCCCAAAACACCCTCCAGCCGGAGGGTGTTTTGTTTTCTACAGGGAATGCTATAATTCATATGTATCAATATTAATCAGAAAAGTACCACATGATCATACTCTACATCATTATCGGAGTCGTCGTTCTTGCTCTCTTGTATGTCATCGCTTCATACAATGGTTTTGTAACTCTTGTTAACCGCGCAAAAGAAGCTGCATCAGATATTGATGTTCAGATGAAGCGTCGTTTTGATCTCATTCCAAACTTGGTGAATGTTGTTAAGGGCTATGCAACTCATGAATCAGGAACGCTCGAAAAAGTAATTGCTGCTCGAAATACTGCAATGCAGGCATCAGGTTCAGGCACTATGCACGAAAAGGCTGAAGCTGAAAACATGCTCTCTGGCGCATTGAAATCAATCTTCGCGCTTTCAGAAGCATATCCCGATCTCAAGGCGAACACTAACTTCCTTGAACTTCAGCGAGAGCTCACTGACACCGAAGACAAAATCCAGGCTTCACGCCGATTTTATAACGGCAATGTCCGCGATTTGAACATCGCTAT
>CAYVDC010000016.1:0-14467 GCA_964450735.1 uncultured Candidatus Saccharibacteria bacterium
TGTAGCTCGTGGTCCATATAAGTTCTGGGATCGAAATTGCGCGCACTGTTCAAAGCAAATTGTGACCAACTATGCGCCTGAGCGGCCAGAAATCGTGTATTGCGAAAGCTGCTATCAGCAGGAGGTGATTTAAGTAACTATATTGCAGAAAACCCCGACAAGGATTATGATGAACTTGGTAAGGACAGGGATCTGAACCCGCCCAGAAATGGGCGGGTTTTATGTTTTCTTAAAAGATACGTCATCTCACTATTGTACGCTGTGATCGGTATGGCTCGGTAACCCCATATCATGGGGACGCTAATGGCTTAGATTCCTATCCTTACCAAATAGGGATGCGGGTTTGATTCCCGTCGTTTCCAAAAGATTTTCTCTCTTCACCTAAAAAGAAGTGGTATACTATTCCCATATGGAAGGAGGAAAAAACGGCCCAGTCAAAGGTCCCGCAAAGTCTGACAAATCAAATCTGGAAAACTCAGCTGAACTCAAAAAATCCGCTGAACTATTTTGCAGTACGCATATTTCAAATGACGAGCTTAAGGATGACAGGGAAAAATATGTAGCTCTCGCGTACGATGGAAAAAATCCAGCACTTAACTCATACAGTATGCAGATGCTTGAAAAGGACCTCCGTTTGCCGGAAGAGCCTTCGATGATGGTGTGGGTTGGCGCGCCGAAAAGTCTTCAAACTCACATTATTAAAGAACATCCTCATGTTCAGAACCAACATTTAAGCGATGCATATAAATTTAAAGAGCAAACAGTAGAAAAGTTCAGGAAAAACTTTTCTAAGGATTCTTGGGAGATCCTTTCCAAGGTTTCCAAGGGGTTTTGGGAAGTGCGAATAGCGGATTTCCCCGTACCAGACACCAAGCTTCCTTTGGAATTGGAAAAAATTAAGCGACAAGTAAAGAGCGCACGTGCCTGGGCGAATAACAGCACCCCAAGTTCGAAACACACATACCCTGAGGCTTTGTATTCCAAAGTTCATGGTTTTAATAAACCCCAGGATGGAATACAGTTTGGAGAAAAATTAGAAGAAGTGTATGGGGCTTTTATAAAACACTACGCCACCGATCCTACCGCACGAGAAAAACTTTTCAGTGAGCTTGCCAAGATGGATAAGTCAAATTTCCTAAAGAAAGGCGAGTATTTTGATGCAATTGAAGAAGAATTCTTTTCTCGTCACACGTGGGGTGAGAAAGTCACCTCAGTTTCTGAAACCAAAGAGCTTTTGCCTTTAAGCATTACCGCATCGTTGAACCAGAAAGATTTTAAGCATTATTTTGCTGAAATAAATAAGAGCTATGAGAAAAGAAACACCGGCGTATTGATGGACTATCTTAAAGATCATATGCATGCCTCATGGTCTTCAATAGCCGTGCTCGCCCAGGATTCGCGAATGACAGGTTGGATTGCCGGAGGCAGGGCTACTGATGGCCTCAATCGTCTGATGTCAGAAAAATTCTCTGAACCTATGCTCGAAGACATGAAGCAGGCTGACCAGGCTTTTCTTCGTATGCCATATCAGGATTTCCTCACTACTCTTAAGGATTGGGAACGATTGGAATTGAATGCATTCACAAACGTAGTGTACAAAGATCGATTTGAAGAATCTGGGGGTATTGGAAATCTTCCAATGGACAAGGTGTTAAGCGAGTTTCGTTCAAAATACGGCAAAGCAATTACCGAGGGTACTATGGTTGGTTTCAAGAAAGTTGTTTTGGCGGTACAAAATTCCCGAGCCCAGTTTATGGAGCAAATGGTGGGAGTGAATACCGAGCCATTTGAACAGTTAGAGCGCAGTCTTCACAAGACCAGACATATGGTTGAGCAGGCCCAAAAAGCGCAGGAAAAAGATTATGTCACCAAACGTCATTTTGCGCTTAATGCAAGAATGTCTCTCGAAGAAGATTTTCTCGACCAAGCGGTAGAGTTAAAAAAGCAAGGCTCTATTCCTCCTGCGTACGAAAATATATTCAAAGTTTTGAGCGAACGAATACAAGAGGATCTTTCATTGATTGAGAGGGACTTGCGTGATGCGGGAGTATAGATACTAGTTCTCGTATACAATATTGTTTTTTCGAAAGTGATATACTATATATGGTATCAAAAGGTCACTTACTAATTAATGTAGAGTTTTTTATATGACATTACACAAATGCAGTGGTGGTTGCACAGTTATGTGCACTTCAAGCGTGCTCATGGGAATCGGCGGTCTTAACTGGGGTCTCGTTGGTCTCGGAATGCTTATCGGAACAAACTTGAACGTAGTCAATTTGCTCCTTGGCCGATGGCCAGTCGTTGAAGCGATCGTGTACCTTGTTGTTGCGGTTGCGACAGTAGTTGCATTGATGGGCTGCAAGTGCGACAAGTGCGCTATGGCTTGCAAAATGGAAGCGGACAAAATGAGCGCTCCAAAGGCATAATATTTTTTTTATGAAAAAGAGCGGCGGCCCGAAGGGCCGCCGCTCTTTGCATTTCAACTCATTTCGTTCTAAGCTTCTCAAAGACCTATGGAAACCTCCAAAACGCCCACATTTGATACCGCCCTCGATGCAATTCTTGCGTCACTCGTTCCTCATACCATAACCTGTCGTCAAAAAGGCCGATCAAGTTTTTGCGAAGGGGAGTTTGATCTTATTGAAAAAGATATTGAGTTTCTCACCATGCTTCGAGTTCCGCCGCCAACTCTTTGCCCCACATGCCGCAGACAGAAGCGCTTTTCTTTTGTAAATCGATGCTATTTTTATAAACGCCCCAATAATGCTCCAGGAAAAGAAGGAGCCCTGATGATATCAAACGTTCCGCCGAACTCACCGCTTGTTGTATGGGATTTGGATTCTTACCGTGCTCAAACATGGGATCCGATTGAATATGGTATTTCATATGACGAGCAGGCACCATTCTTTGCCCAGTTCATGGATTTGCGCCTCAAGGTTCCTCAGCCAGGAATTCTTCGCCATCCTTCGAATATAAACTATGAGTATTCATTGAACGGCAAAAATTCAAAAAATGTCTACTGCTCAAGCGGAATTTTTGATTCAGAGGATGTATGGTATACAACTTTCGCTACCTATGTGCGGCAGGTAATGGACAGCCAAAAAATATATCGGTCCGAAAATATTTTTGAAGGAATATTTTCTGGCCATATAAACAATTGCCATTTCGTCTACTACACATATGACTCCATCGATTCACAATTTCTATATGATTGCCGCAATTGCCAGGATTGTTTTGGCTGCGTAAATCTCCGTAACAAACAATTCTGCTGGTTCAACGAACAGCTGACCAAAGAAGAATACAAAAAGAGACTAGCGGAACTGAAGCTTGATACTATCAGCGGCCTAAAGACGGCCAAGCTTCGTTTTTGGGAATTTATCCGTTCAAATCCAGTGTTGGCTTCTCGCTCAACTCAAGCAATAGATTGCGAAGGGGTAGTAATAGTAAACTGCAAAGATTGCACGCGTAGCGTATCTATTGAAAAAAGCGAGCACGAGCGATATTGCGATTCGACCATTAGCCACAAGGACTCAATGGATATTTATGCTTCTGGAGCATCACAGCTCATGTATGAATCTGCTGGTTCAGGAGGACAGTGTGCAAACGTAAAGTTCGCTGTTATTTCCAAGAGCTGCGTAGATTGCGAGTACGTCATTAACTGTACCAATTGCCAGAGCTGTTTCGGTTGTATCGGTATAGAGAATAAAAAATATTGCATTTTCAACAAGCAGTACGAACCAGAAGACTACTACCGAGAACTTGATAAGATAAAATCAAAGATGCTCGCAGATGGTGAATACGGAGAGTTTTTACCATATCGATTTTCTGCGTTTGCATACAATGGTTCAGACGTTGATGTTTCCTATCCACTACCACAAGAAGAAGTTGCAGCGATTGACGCGCTCTGGCAGGAATATATTGAAATCGATACATCTGCGCTCAAAACAATTTCTGTTTCAGAATTGCCGGATTCTATTACTGACGTTACTGATGATATTCTTTCGCTTGCCATTATTTGCGAAGTGACCGGAAAGCCGTTTCGTGTAATAAAAACAGAACTTGAATTTTATCGCCGACATAAGCTTCCGCTCCCGACTGTTCATACCTACGAACGAACGAAGCACAAGTTTTCATATATGGGCAATAACTTGATACGAAAAGGGAAGTGCGAATCATGTCACAAAGAAATCGATACAATCTACGATGTTGAAGACGGGTGGAGGCTGTATTGCGAAGGATGCTATCAAAGAGAAGTACTATAATATATACTCACCATCATGGAGGAAAGAAACTGTCAGAATTGCAAGAATGATTTCCGCATAGAGTCGGAAGATTTTGAATTTTACTCAAAAATGAAAGTTCCTCCACCAACATTTTGTTCCGAGTGTCGCGCACAGCGACGCATGGCGTGGAGAAATGAGAACGCGCTGTTTAAAAAGACCGATGAAATAACAGGGAACCCTATTTTTTCTACGTACCACCAGGATTCGCCGATCAAGATTTACAATAACAACTACTGGATTTCAGACGCATGGGACGCGATCGACTACGGCCGCGACTATGATTTTTCAAAATCTTTCTTCGAGCAATTTCGCGATCTTTTGTATGCAGTGCCAGCAAAGCCTCGTAACATAAGCCGTGACGTTAATTCCGACTATTCAAACAATGCCGGCGATCTCAAAAACTGCTATCTTTGTTTCAATGTAAATAACGGCGAGGATTGTGCCTACGGAGTACGCTTCAATCGAATGAAGAATAGCTATAGTTTTGGTACCTGCTCTACTTCGGACAATTGCTACGAGACTTTCAACATTACAGACTCAAGCCGCGTGCAGGATAGCGTAGATTGCGCCGATGCTTTTGACGTTATTTGTTCGATTGATTGCCGCAATTGTCAGGACTGCGTTGGCTGTGTCGGTTTGAGAAACAAAAGCTATCATATTTTCAATAAACCTTACAGCAAGGAAGCATACACAGAAAAATTGAAAGAATTAAATATCGGTTCATTCGCTTCTAGGGAAAAAATTAAAGAAAGAATGTTTGAGCTGTATCGAACATTTCCCCGCAAATACATGCATACTATGAAGTGTGACGATGTCAGCGGAGAATATATCTGGGGATCCAAAAATGTCCATAATTCATGGCTTATTCTCAAATCTCAGGACGTAAAATATTCACAGGATACCCGATATATTTCAGACACCCATGACACGCTTGTCGGCCTTGAACTTGATAGTGCATACGAAAATACTGCAAGCGGACTGAAGTCGTCGCAAATGAAATTTACATTTGAATGCCATCCAGGAAATCTTGATGTCGAATATTCCGCCTACTGTTCAAATTCCTCGCATTTGTTCGGCTGCGTGGGTCTTCGTAAAAAACAATATTGTATTTTCAATAAGCAATATACGAAAGAAGAATATGAAGTATTGAAAGAAAAGATCATTGAACAAATGAAAGAAGTTCCATATATGGATGCTCAAGGAAGAAGGTATTTATATGGAGAATTTTTCCCTATAGAATTTTCTCCGCTTGCATACAATGAAACAATAGCGCAAGAATTATTTCCGCTCACAAAAGAAAAGGCTGCGGCCTCAGGGTATTTGTGGCGCGATCAGGCTGACAAAGAGCACGTGCCGACTATTCATACTGAAGATATCCCTGATCATATCAATGACATCCCGGATTCATATTTGAATGAAACCATTGAGTGCGCCCACAAAGGCAGCTGCAATCATGGCTGCACTAAAGCATTTCGTCTGATACCAACGGAGCTCGCTTTTCATAAACAAATGCAGATTCCGCTCTCTCGTTTCTGTCCTAATTGCAGATATCATAATCGGCTAGTGCATCGAAGCCCGATGAAGCTTTTTAAGCGGAATTGCATGTGCAAGGAATTAACCCACGGACATGAAGGGGACTGTCAGAGCGAATTCCAGACAGCTTACAGCCCCGCGGGACAGGAAATTGTGTACTGCGAGGGGTGCTATCAAAAAACGGTATTTTAATGTATTGTAAACACAGCTATGCACGAGAGCCGAAACTGCCAGAATTGCAAGAACGCCTTCCAGATTGAATCGGAAGATTTTGAATTTTACTCAAAAATGAAAGTTCCTCCGCCGACATTTTGTCCGGACTGCCGAATGAAGCGACGCTGGACGTGGCGCAATGAACGAACCCTCTATAAAAGAACCTGTGATCTTTGCCAGAAAAGCATGCTGGCAATTTACGCTCCTGAAAGCCCGTATACTGTGTATTGCCCAGAATGCTGGCGCGGGGATGGTTGGGATGCAACTACCTATGCTCGTGAGTATGACTTCACTAAGCCTTTTTTTGAGCAATTTAAAGAGCTTATGAATGTAGTGCCAAGAATCGCCCTTAACCATATGAATGTGGTTGATAGTCCATTCTCGAACCAAGTTGAGGCGGGAAAAGAAATTTATCTCTCGTATTCTATTGTGCGTGCGGAGTATGTATATTATTCCCGCAATGTAAATGATTCAAAGCAGCTCTTTGATTCATATGATGTGCAGGCATGCGAACAGTGTTACGAGAATGTGACCTGCGATAAAAACTACGAAACTGCTTTCGCGTATTTTTCTCGAAGCTGCGTTAATTGTTATTTTGTTTTTGACTGCGCAAACGTGTCTCATTGTTTTTTGTGCACCAACCTGCGTAATGGGGAATATTTTTATAAAAATCAGAAATATTCAAAGGAAGAATATGAAAAAATAATAAGCGAATACAAGTTGGATACGAAAGAGGGAATGGACCGCGCAAAGAAAGAATTCGAAGAAATGCGAATGAATGCCGTTCATCGTTTTGCTCACACAATAAACGCGATTGATAGTACTGGAGACGATATACGCAACTGCAGAGCTGTTCGCTGGGGCTTTGGATCAAGTAACTGCGAGAATTCAAAATACTTCAATCGGTGCCCAACGATCAAGGATACTTATGATGTGCAGAGTCTTATCCAGGCCGAGCTTTGTTATGAGTATACTAATGGCGGCGCGGTGGGCAGCCAATGGCTTCGCTTTTGCATGAATTGCCTTTCCGCCAACAGCGACCTCGAGTATTCCGACTGCTGCTGGTCGGCTTCTGAAGCATTCGGCTCTATATGCATCCGTAATAAAAAGTACACCATTTTAAACAAGGAATATTCAAAAGAAGAATTTCAACAGCTTGTCTCGAAGATACGAAATCATATGGATGAAATGCCGTACACTGATTCAAAGGGCGTCGTGTATCGCTACGGAGAATTTTTCCCCGCGGAGCTTTCAACATTTGCGTACAATGAGTCGACAACCATGGAATATTATCCAATTTCAAAAACTGAAGCTGAGGGGGAAGGTTATCGTTGGCGAGAGCGCGAACATCGAGAATATCCAATAACACTTCAATTCAATCAGTTGCCTGATTTGAAAGAATCAACCGAGCAAATAACGAAAGAAGTAGTTGCTTGTGAGAATGGCGGAAGGCAAGAAACCCTTTGTACAACGGCATTTCGAATTCTTCCGGCAGAGTTCGAAATGTATAAGAAATTTGGCTTGGCATTTCCGACCAAGTGCCCTAATTGCCGTTACTTTGAGCGTGCGCCGATAAAAAATGAGCTTAAGCTGTGGGCTCGCTCATGCATGTGTGCAGAAACCAACCACGACCATGCAGATGTTTGCCAGAACCAATTTGAAACTACCTATTCCCCTAAACGCAAAGAAAAGGTATATTGCGAGCAGTGCTATTCTAAGTCTGTCCTCTAATCATGGAACACCGAACCTGCCAAAACTGCAAAAACGATTTTCCGATCTATGATCGAGATGCTTCTTTCTATGAGAAAATTGGCGTGCCAAAGCCGACGTTTTGTCCAGAGTGCCGAATGATTCGTCGCATGATGTGGCGAAATGTGCGTTCGCTCTTCCGCCGACCGTGTGGACTTTGTGGAGCAACACTTTTTTCTATGTATAAAGATGATGGTGCTCCAGTCTATTGCACCAACTGCTGGAATAGTGACAAATGGGATCCGTTCGCCACTGCTCGGGATTATGATTTTTCAAAACCGTTTTTCGAACAGCTTCGTGACTTATTGAAAGTAGCTCCACGGTTTTATCAATATCGTTCAGGGAATTTGATAAATTCAGATTTTTCAAATTACATTATCGATGCAAAGAATGCATATCTGAGCTACTCAATCGTAGGCAATGAAGACATCATGTATTGCGATACGGTGGATAGGACAAAAAATTCCCTCGACTGCTTCGCTTCTCAAAAGCTCGATAATTGCTCATGGAACATCGACTCAGAAGGGAACTACAACACCCACTATGTCGTTAAGTCCCAGAACTGCATCGACAGTTATTTTTTGTTTGACTGCGCGAACTGTCAGAATTGCTGTCTTTCTTCCAATCTCCGCAACCAGCAGTATGTATTCAAAAACCAAAAACTTTCAAAAGAAGAGTATTTCAAAGCATTGGCAGATCTGAAAATTGAAACCAATACCGGAATGCTTGCTGCCAAGACTTCGTTTAAAGAACTCCTTCGAAATGATGCGATACACCGTTTTGCGCAAGTATACAACTCGCAAAACGCGACCGGAGATTTTATTGGAAACTCAAAAGACATTTTCAATTCTTTTGACGTGCACGATTCGGAAAATGTTTCATATAGTGCCCGAGTCCCAATGAACGTTAAAGACAGCTATGATCTGCAGGGTGTCGGAGTGAATTGTGAATTGATTTATGAATCAGTTGCAGCAAGCATTGGTACGTACAAAGATTTTTTCTGCTATATAACGCTTACATGCAAAGAATGTGAATATTCTCTTGCCCTCAAAAACTGCTCAAATTGTTTTGGTTGTATTGGTTTGAGCAATGCAAGCTATTGCATTTTCAACAAGCAATATACGAAAGAAGGCTATTTTGAAATGGTAGCAAAAATTAAAAAACATATGACAGATATGCCGTATGTAGACGCAAAAGGAAGAGTATTCACATACGGAGAATTTTTCCCGTATGACTTGTCGCCGTTTGGATACAATGAAAGCAACGCGCATGATAATTTTCCTCTTTCAAAAGAGGCAGCTTTAGCGCAAGGTTATAATTGGTTCGATCGAGACAAGCGAGAATATGCTATCACCATTCAGAGCTCACAAATACCTGATTCTATTGAAGATGTGACAGATAGCATTCTTACTGAGACTATAGGTTGCCCAAACGAAGGGAACACTGATAGCCAATGCACTGTTGGCTATCGAATCGTTCCGGATGAGCTTCAGTTCCATCGCTCCAAGAAATTGCCGCTTCCGAGATTTTGCCCGAATTGCCGCCATTATGAACGTTTGAGTTTCCGTAATAAAATGCGCATTTATAACCGCGATTGTTCAAATAACTGCGGCAATAGTTTTGCGAGCACGTACTCTCCTGACCGTCCCGAAAAAGTATTTTGCGAACAATGTTATCAAAAAGCCGTTTTATAATTATGGAAACCCGCAACTGCCAAAACTGCAAAAAAGGCTTTGAGATCACTTCGGATGATTTTTCTTATTACCAAAAAATAAAAGTCCCTCCGCCGACATTTTGTCCCGAATGCAGATTCATCCGAAGAATTGCTTGGAGAAATGAGCGCGTATTGCACCGCCGAACATGCGATCTGTGTACAAAAAATATTGTTTCAATTTTTCGCGCAGACGCCGTATTTCCAGTTTACTGTCGAGATTGTTGGTATTCAGACAAATGGGACGCTACTACATATGGCAGGGAGTATGATTTTTCAAAACCGTTTTTTCAACAGTTGAAGGAACTTTACTCTGTTGTCCCACATCTTGCGCTATGGCAGCGAAATGTAGTGAATTCTGACTACGCACATCTTATTGGTGAATGTAAAAATGTATATCTATCAGTATCCGTTGTCCTCGGTTCGGAGAATGTCTTCTATTCTAAGGGGGTTGATAAAAGTTCAAATATTTATGATTGCTATAACGTCAAAGAGTCTGACGGGTGTTATGAGGTAACAGATGGAGAGAAAAATTATAACGTTCAGCATTTGATGCTTTCACGTAATTGCATTAATTCATCATTCCTTATTGACTGCGTTAATTGCTCAAACTGCATCCTCTCATCAAATTTGCGAAATAAAGAATTTTACGTACGCAATAAGCAGTACTCAAAAGAAGAGTATTTTAAAATTTTAGAGGAGCTTAATCTTGGAAGCAGAAAGTCAAGACAAAAAGTTTTGGCAGAGTTTTATGATTTGTGCTGGCAGTCTATTCATCGCTTTGCTACAGTCATCAAATCTCCTGATTCAACTGGAAACAATATCGTTAACGTGAAGTCCGGGATACAATGTTTTGATTTTTATAATTCGGAAAATTGTAAATTCGGCTACCGTGCATTTGGTCTGAAAGACTGCATGGACACTTCGTATGCCATCAATTCCGAACTTCTCTATGAATACACGACCGGAGCTTTAAATGCCTATAACGTAAAGTTTTCTTATTCAGCGATGGATGCAATACGCAATGCTGACTATATCGACTCATGTACTTCTTCAACAAATCTTTTTGGTGCCATGAGCGTCAGAAGCAAAGAAAACGTGATCCTCAACAAAGTCTATTCTAAAGAAGCTTATGCAGAATTGCGCGAGAAGATTATTAAGCACATGAATGAAATGCCGTTTATAGGCTCTGCTGGTATTGTATATAAATATGGAGAATTTTTTCCATTCGATTTGTCTGCGTTCGGATACAATGAATCGCCTGCTCAAGATTTTGCGCCAGTGACACGAGAGGAAGCTTTGAAGCGGGGATATCGATGGGAGGAACCAGAAGAAAAGAATTTTTCTATAACCATGCAGGGTGAAGAAATCCCTGACAATATCGCAGATGTCGCTGATCCAATCATGTCTGAAGTTATTGGCTGCAGTCATGCGCGCAATTGCAATCATCAATGCCAGGTAGCATTTAAAATTACTCCGGATGAGCTTCAATACTACAAGAAAAATAGTATTCCACTTCCAGACAAATGCCCAAATTGCCGCCATTATGAACGATTTGCCTTAGTATTGCCGCCCAAATTGTGGCCAAGATTTTGCATGTGTACAGAAGCTGGCCATGACCATCAAGGGGACTGCCAGAATACTTTCGAAACCAGCTATTCTCCCGATCGTCCCGAGAAAGTCTACTGCGAATCCTGCTACCAAAAGTCAGTTTTGTAGTCATGCTATACTAGGTGTATGGAAACAACATACATCAAAACAACGTCCGGCGGCCTTGCCGTTTTGGCTCTCGGATTGGTGCTCTCAATGGTCGTAGGCGGCTTATTTTACTTGCAGGGAAGAGCTTCAGGTAACACCCTTTCGGTGACCGGCTCAGCCAAAATGGAAGTAACCGCAGACACCGCAAAGTGGTCATTTGATATTGTTCGAAAGATAAAATTCAACGGACAAAAAGAAGGCTACGAAGACGTGGCGCAAGACATTACGATTACCAAGACATTCCTCGGAGCGGCGGGAATCAAAGCTGACTCCATCAATGTTGAGCCGACACAGCTCTCAGTCGACTACGACAAACAGCAGCTTGCTGGTACTGAACCTGACTATCAGCTTCGAACTCGCGTGACAGTGAATGCAACAGATGTAAATCTTCTCACGCAGGTAGCAGAAAAAGTTCCGCAGCTCGTAAACTCTGGAGTCTTCGTATCAAATACATCGCTCGAATATTTTTACTCAGGACTTCCTGATGCTCGCATCAAGCTCTCTGGCGAAGCGATCAAGGATGCCAAGAACCGCGCTGACTCAATCGCAACAGCAAGCGGGGATCGCGTCGGCAAGCTTCAGTCAGTTACCGGCGGTGTCATCCAGGTTCTTCCTCCAAACTCAACTGATGTTTCAGACTATGGAACGTACGACACCTCGACTATCAGCAAAGTGATTACGCTTTCAGTTCGAGCGGCATTTACCATCAAATAAGTAACAAACCATATGCAAGAAAAACACTACATTTGCCTCGGCGGTTGCAAGGGAGTATCCAAAAATCCAGGCACATGCCAGGCTGCTGATTGCGCAAGCCACAACCATGAGCTTGTTGAATGCAATTGCACTGACGACAAGCATTTCGATTTCAAGAAACAAGAAAAGGTTGAAAAGCCTGTGTATGTTTCATACGACGAATTCAAAAAAATGGATATTCGCGTAGGAACTATTCGCGAAGTAAGCCCAATTGAAGGCGCCGACAAGCTGTTGAAATTCATGATCGACTTCGGTGACGCTGAACCTAGCCAAATTCTCTCTGGTATCCGTGAATTTTTCCCAGAGTTTGAAACATTGGTTGGCAAACAAGCGCTCTATATTATCAATTTGGAACCTCGGACAATCCGCGGCCTCGAAAGCTACGGCATGCTCATGGCGGTAGACGGGCCTGACGGCAAACCCGTCTTTCTCACTCCAGAAGTTCCTGTAATGCCTGGAGCAAAGGTTCGATAATGAACTACCTCGATCCAACATTTTTGATCAGTACCCTCGGACTTTTGGGTATTTGCGCTATCCTATTCGCTGAATCGGGGATTTTGCTCGGCGCGTTTTTGCCAGGAGACTCACTGCTCTTTGCTGCAGGAATTTTTGCTGGTCAAGGATATTTTCCATTTTGGCTGCTCATTATTCTCGCAATACTTTCCGCATTCTTAGGAGACAATGTTGGCTACTGGTTCGGCAAGAAATTTGGCCCGCGAGTATTTGCAAAAGAAGAATCATTTTTCTTCAAGAAAAGTTATATCAAGCGAACAGAAGAATTTTATGCCGAGCACGGTAAAAAAACAGTTGCTATAGCTCGCTTTGTTCCCATCGTTAGAACATTCGCGCCAATTATGGCGGGAATCGGTTCGATGGATTACAAGGCATTTTTGAAATGGAATATTCTTGGCAGCGCTATCTGGGTACTTACGTTTACTTCGGCAGGATTGCTGCTCCATACTATTTTCCCTGAAAGCGAAAAGCTGCTAACTATTGTTACGCTCGGCATCGTTGCTTTTTCATTCGTGCCCCCAACATATCAGATCGTCAAAGCACGCCGCAAAAAACGCGCTACTCTTTCGGATACGAAGTAAAAAGCTTATACTATATTCACATGAAGAAGCGTTCATTTTTTTCTAACATTTTTTCTCCTGCAGTTGCTGGGATCGATGTTGCCGACCAGTCGGTAAAATACGTACTGCTTGAACCCGCAAACGGGGGATTTGAGCTTGCAGACTATGGCATGGTGCGGCTTCCCCAGGGCATCATTGTTGATGGAACGATTGTAGATCCAAAACGATTGGCGACTATTCTTTCAACGCTCCGACGCGAGAAATGGATCAACCGCGCGCGCGTTTCAATTCCGAGCAGTCATGGTTTCATACTTGAAAAAGCAGGTATTATTTCTCAAGCCCATGAGCTGCGAGCAGATGCATTGTCGCGCGTACTGCTTTCCCCAGAACATGCTTCTACCTCAATGCTGGTGAACCTCGGCGAAACACAAACAGATATTTCAGTTGTTCACCGCGGCAAGGTGTATCTCGCAAAATCACTTCCGCTTCCACAAAATCCAACACAGACGCTCGTAACCTCATTTGGCGTTTCAGAAAATGAAGCCAAGAACATCAAGCGCACGATAGGCCTTTCTCGAAAGCCTGAGCACCAGCATGTATTTGATGTATTGCATCCTGACATCTCTGCACTGACACGAGAATTAAATACAACATTCATTGATTGGCATACCAGCGAAACTGAAAAACGCCCGGCGATACAGGAGATCATTCTCGCCGGCTCGAATGCCCATATCGCCGGGCTCCCTGAGTACCTCTCATCCGCTCTCCGCACCAAAGTCTCACTCGGCAATCCTTGGACCAATATTAATTCTCTCGGATCATATGTTCCGCCAATGCATGCCGAAGAAGCGCTGGCATATGCAGCAGCGCTTGGTCTTGCGATAGGGGAATAGGTGGTCAAAATAGCTTGAAATATAAGCTACTTTCTTAGATAGTGAAGCATTGACAAATGCGTTTATTTGTGATATACTTCTTCTCGAACGAGCCACTTAGTTCATTACTCCTATTACGAATTTCCCCACCCAAAACAACGTTCTTTATATAAGGGGAAATCGCTGCGTTCTGCCGTCACTGGTGAATAGGTAATGAATAATTCAAACAAAATTTTTGAGTTATGGCTAAATTTATTTTGAAAATCGTTGGAACAATTACCAACAATGAAGTGTCAGTTTCTGTTAACGGAGAAAAGCTTCCAGCAGCCCATCTTCCTTTCTCATGGGGGAAAACCCCAACTAAGGGAGGGTTGGCTACACTTTGCCACTCAATTGTGGAAAAGGTTGGAATGACCCATTCTGAAGAGCATCGTTACTACATGATGATCTACTTTCAGTTAGAAGAGCAACCGGGAAACGAAAATTTTGACATTACATTGGATTTGGAAAAGCTTGTTA
>CAYVDC010000017.1:0-14260 GCA_964450735.1 uncultured Candidatus Saccharibacteria bacterium
GAGAAGAAGACTGGATCTATACACTCAAATTCCATTTAGGAAAATAAAAAACGCCACATGGCGTTTTTTATTTCGCATATACTTATTCAACAGTTGGAGCTTCTATGACTGGAGTATTTTCTGGTACTGGTTCAGGCTGGGGTGCAACTTCTGGTACATTTTCTGTTGGCGCTTCAAGTGGAGTAACAACAGGATCGTTATTAAGCTGGCCCTGGCTTCCCTGATCTTGCTGGGTCATCTGGTTTTTGAGTTCGATCAATTGTCGAAGATCATTCTCGGTCAAACATTGGCCATCGACACAAAGTTGGTGTGTGGTAACTTTGTTCGAAGAAATATTTTGGAGGCCGTTAGTATCGCTTCCGAGCCATGACATAAGCGCGGTTTTGAAGCTACTATTTTCTGACGAAGTAAAGTTTTCAATCGCAGTGATTTTAATATCAAGTTCGCGGATTGCTTGAAGGTTAAGGAGATTCAATCGTCCATAATTAACCTGCTTATATCCGTCCTTATCAGTGATGACCAGTTCTGGGAATACTTGTTCTACATTTTGAGCAAGCACTCCGAGCTGCGAAATACCTCCTGAAAATCCTCGTGACTGTGCCAATTCATTCCAATCATACGTTACCAGATTAATGCTTGTGAGTTTATCGAGAACATTGGTAACAGGCAAAATATTCATTTTGAGTCGTTCATCTGAAGAACAAGTTCCCGTAATAGTTCCGCCTGAGAAATCTTTGAGACAGCCATTTGCTCCTGAAGTTCCAACACGGATGTCGCCAAATACTTCAAGCTTATCTCCCGTCGATGGGGTTACGCCAAGGCCCACAAAGTCCCCATTCCATATAAGGTTGTCGTTCATTATCAGTGAAGTGTTGGCACCAGGCGTCGTAGGAGATCCCTGTACCTGCTCATATCGTAGAGTAATTGCTCCGTCTGCTATGTCGATACTGTTTCTCAGGTAGTTACTAATATCGTCTGAATTTTTGTTTGTAAAAAGTGTTACGCCGCCATTGGTTACATAGACTGCTCGATCATCGGCACATGGTGTAGCACCAGGAATATTGTCGTTACAACGAAAGAACGTAGCATTATCCTTAAATGAAGTGAAGCCATACCGCATATTTGTATTAAGGTTTCTTGTTTCCAATATGCCCATAGTGTTGCCGCTGTTTACTTTTCCACCAATATCTACTGAAGTATTGGCAGCATGATCATTAAGCCAAAGCACAGTTCCATTTGAGTCTAGTGACATAAACGAATCGATGTTCGCACTTACTGTAGAGTTTATGTGAGCAGAACCGTCTGTATCAAGTGAAAATGAATTATTCGCTGCACCGTGTGTTGCATAGGCAGAAAATGTTCCTGGCTCAGCGGTAAAATTCAAAATATCTGAACCGATAGTTCCGCCAGAATGAAAGGACTTGGTTGTATTATTCCAAGTAAAATCATTTGTTCCAGCAAATGCACCGCTATTGTTGTATTGAATATTCGTGTTTGCGCCGCCTGGAGTGGTCGGACTTCCTCCGCCTACTGTTGCCCAGGAGAAATGACCTGAGCCATCAGTTACCATTGCTTGTCCGTTTGTCCCATCTGCAGTTGGCATGGTAAAAAACGTCCCATCATAATTGTAATGGAAACCAGTACCATCAAGCTCAATTCCAGTATTGATGCCACCTGTAGTGCTCGAAGCTAAATTAACGGCTCCTGAAGTTAGAAGAGAAAGCAGTGAGCCCGTTGAATTGAGGCCGTCAGTGTTGAATAATGAAATTCGTGGGTCGCCATTGTTCCATTCGTTGGTGATTGTTGAGCTTTTTTGTGTAGCAAAATCAAGCAGTATGTTTTGAACAGCCTTTCCTGCTCCTGAACCAATGTCTCCGTTTATCGATCCGTAGAAATATCCATCGATTGGATCAACAGAGATCACTCCGGCCCCTTGTTCACCGCCTCCAAACAAATTATCATTATTTGCAATTTGTGTCTGAGTGCCGTCTCCATGAGTAAATGTGTTTAAAAAATCACCAGCTACTTCGAGTTTATAACCAGGACTTTGTGTGTTTATGCCTATATTGCCGCCATTGGTGATCCTCATGCGTTCCGTTCCTGACATGCTAAAAGACAAATCGTCAGAGTTACCCAGAACTGCAAGCTGCGCTTTTTCAACTCCGTTCTTGTGTATGTAGTATCCAGATTGGAATGCGTCTCCTGCGTTTGTCTCAATCAAAGAGTGGCCAGCAGTATTGTCGTATAGTATTCCAACACTATCTGTTCCATCGACTTGCAATGGATGCGTAGGGTTTGTGGTTCCGATGCCAACTTTACCGTCAGCTAAGACTCGCAATGCTTCAGTATTATTAGTTTTTACAACAAAAGCCTGTGAATCGGTCGTACCAATAAAGTTTGTACCAGGAGTTGTGCCAGCATTACCATTCAATCCCCATCCGCCAATGTTTTGAAAACAGTTTGATGATCCAGGAGCACAGCCAGGATCGAGAATGCTATCTCCTGCAACATATCCTCCTGCTGGAGGCGTCGTTCCATTTGGAAGCTGCGCAGCGATAACTGCGTATGAATATCCAGTCGCAGCAAAAATACAGAGAAAGAGCAAAAAATACTTATTAGAAAAAAGGCTGCGTGTCCTTTGCATATATGGGTTATTATATATATTTTTTTGCTTTTGACCAAGGGATAACTATGTATTTTGCCCTTTACTTTGCTTGAAACTAAATAATGATATACTTCTTGCATGCAAACAGCTCTTATTGCCATCGTTTCAGTCATTATAGGCCTTAGTGTCGGTGCTTTTTTCCTGCGACGCAAGGAAGAAAAGAAAACTGACGATACATCCCTCCAGCTTTTACTTCAGCAGATGAATGAATTGTCTCGGACAGTTGATGCCAAGCTTGGAGAATCGAGCAAGCAAGTTAACGACTCAATTCGCTATCAATCTACAGAGTCCAATCGCCTTATCCGTGAGATCACCGAAGAGCTTACCCGAGTTTCTGAAGGGCAAAAGCAGGTCATGTCATTTACAGACCAGCTGCAAGATCTCCAAGACATCCTCAAAAACCCAAAGCAGCGTGGCATCTTGGGTGAATATTATCTAGAAACCTTGCTCAAAAACGTATTGCCTGCTGGAAGTTACCAGATGCAGTATGCATTTCCTGACGGAAATATCGTTGATGCTGCGGTATTCGTAAAAGACAAGGTTATTCCAATTGACTCAAAGTTCTCGCTTGAGAACTACAATCGTATCAACGAAACGCGCGATCCAGTAGAAAAAGAGCGTTTCGAGAAGATTTTCTTGAATGACCTAAAAAATCGCATTACTGAAACTTCTAAATATATCCAGCCCGAAAACAACACGATGGAGTTTGCATTCATGTTCATACCCCATGAAGCTATTTATTATGATCTCATAATCAACAAAATTGGCGCGCTTGGTGATGAAGACTTGAACCTTATCCAGCGTGCAGCAAGCAAATACAAAGTTATTATTGTTTCCCCAACTTCATTCTTGGCGTATCTTCAGACGGTTCTACAGGGCTTGAAAGCAATGCAGATCGAAGAATCAGCCAAGGATATCATTAAGCGTGTCGGAGAACTCAGTACGCATCTTCAAAAATACGAGGATTACCATGGTAAAATCGGCAATGCACTTACTACCACAGTCAATCAATTCAATCTCGCAACAAAAGAACTCAAGAAAGTCGACAAAGACGTCTTGCGTATTACTGGTTCATCACCTGAATTAAAACTTCTTGAAGTTTCAAAACCTGAAGCTGAAGACTAATCAATCATAGGAACCCATAGGCTGTCGTAGCTTGGATATCCAGCAATAGTTACGGATACTGTTTTACCAAGAAAGCCTTGTCCTTCGAGTATGAAATGAAAATCGTTGCTTACCACTTCTGGTTTAAAGCCCCAGTTGTTGCCTGAGCGAAATGCTGTACCGACTTGTATCTTGCTTGTTGATCCGTTGTCTTGCTGATAGATTTTTACTCCAGTTAGGTTTGTGCCTACAATTACAATCGAGGTATTATTTGGATTTTCACTTGTATACCCTGCAGCAGTAATAGCAAACGGTTCCTGTGATTTTTGATACATATAGTATCCTCCGTAAGTAAGCGCAATAAGAACAATGATATAAAATAGGCTTTTCATAGTGTGTTTATTTTAAGAATTCAGGTTTAAGTATTCCACCGAGCTCGCTCAAAGGAATCGGAACCTCAATGATTCCATCCGAGTATGGAGCAATAGCATACTGCTGGAAAATAATAATTAGATTTGTTCCACTAAATGCAAAAGCTTTAAAGTTCACAGCATCAGGTCCTGCGCTGTCAGCTAGCCATTCACTGTTAATTGTTTCTTTGTGATCTGGAAGTGCGAGCGCCTGCGCTTTTACAATTTCTGAAAATTTTGCAATAGCTGCTTTATCGACAAATAAATCAGTAGCAGAGACTGGTTTGCCCTCTTGATTATATGTATATGTTTCAGCCGATGTTCCTCCGTGCGCCCCTCCAGTAAACTCATAGATGTCCATTCTATGTGTCAGGTACGAAGGATTGGAGTAGGCTTTATACATGGTTATAAAAGAATATTGGTGGTCTTTTGTTGGGCCAAACTCAGCAAGCTCAGCGGCAGATAGCTTTGCTGGATCGCTTTTTGACTTAAACTCTGCGATTTTTGTATCAATGATGCCCTTTATATATTCTGAACCAACGATATTAATTGGATACTCGCCCTTGATTTCGAATCCCGGATTGGTAGTGTCTGTAAATGTTTCCTTTTGTACTTTTGATGCTTCATATCCCGCGACAATATCAGTGTTTGGTACGGTGGTATCAGTTGCTGGAGCGACTGCTCTATTTCGATAGCCAATTACCACAGCAAGCACAATAATAATTCCCAAAATGATAGCGACAAATCCATACGTATTATTTTTCATAGTTTTACTTGCTTGATTTATTAAATAATGAGACGACTTTTTCTTTTATCTTTTTAAAAAAGACGATGACTGCAATGAGGATTCCTTTGCCAAATTTGAGAATAATGGCCCAAAATCCCGCCTTTGCAAGCAGTTTTACGCCGACGGCTCCAGCAATTACTCCAGCAACAGTATAATCTGATTTTTTGTCAGTATCTGGATTGTAGTCTGCGTATGAGCTGCCTGAAGTAAATCTTACAGTATCCTCAAGGATTTTGATGACTTTGGGTACGCTGTCGAGCTGTTCTTTGCCCGCAACAACAACGAGATCAAGTGTTCCGAAACGGCCAAAGATCTGGAGGTTGGAATTGACAGTGGTACCAAGATTTTCTTCGCCGACTACTTCATCAAAATACCGAGTAAAGCTGAACAAATGATTTGTTTTGTCATAGACTGGCTTTGTCAGCCAAACAGTATTCATGAATTTTGTTTCATCTGGACCGGCTTTTTTATTCTCCTTTTCAGTCTGCTTGTTGTAGTCTGCTATCAGTTCATCAACATTGATCGTATCCGCGTCGTGATCAGAGGTGTATCCATCGTCAGTATATTTGACGAGAACCCACAAAGACTCTTTGTCATAAAATGATCCATTATAAACAAGAATGCCCTGTATTGTTTCTTTTTCTTCTTTTGTCAGGTCCATTTTGTCTTGTGACATCTGAAACATAAAGAGCGCCTCGCCTTTGGCGATAAAAGTAAAACCTTCTGGAACGACAAAACCTACTTTGCCGTCAGCAATCGTTACCTGTGTTCCAGGTTGTATGTAGTTAAGCTTTGCTTCTATGAGTGTTTTGTATGTAGCAAACATTTCTTCATCAGTTTTTGAACCATCATCCAATGTTTTAAATGATTCAGATGCATAGTCATACAAGGCATCGTAATCGTCTTGATAGTCAGCAAAAGCCATCGGCAAGCTGCCGGTCAGCAAACATACTAGTGTTACTGCGCAAATAAGAGTTTTCTTCATTTGCAAAGTATACCTGCAAACACAAACATGAACAAGCAACTAAAAAGCCCGCCGTACCGGCGGGCTTTTATAGTTTGTATTATGCTTTTGGTGCTTCTGGCTCCGATGTTTCTGGCCTCGCCTGATAGTTGTCTTTTAAACTATCACGCTGCTCGACCTGAAACGTCTTCCGACGTTTCAGCATCTCTGACCTTTTCATCCTTTACCTCAGCATTCTGAGGTTCAGGAGTAGGATTTGCGCCTGCTTGGCCAGCCTTGTTCATTGCTTCGCCGATCTTTGACATAGCAGCTGACAATTCCTGGCTTGCTTTGGAGATAGCTTCGAGATCAGCTCCATCTTTTACGCCCTTGAGAGCAGTAATTTTAGCGTTGACTTCGTCTTTTACTTCAGTTGGAATCTTTGCTTCATATTCCTTGAGTTCCTTTTCAGCTGAGAAGATCATCATTTCTGCAGTGTTCTTTGTTTCAACCGCTTCTTTCTTTTTCTTGTCTTCTTCTGCATGAAGTTCAGCATCTTTCTGCATCTTTTCGATTTCTTCTTTTGAAAGACCTGATGAAGCTTCTATGCGGATTGTCTGAGTTTTTCCTGAAGACTTTTCCATAGCCTTAACATTCAAGATACCGTTAGCGTCCACATCAAAGGTAACTTCAACCTGTGGCATGCCTCGTGGTGCTGGTGGAACTCCGTCGAGGATAAATCGTCCGAGAGATTTGTTGTCAGCAGCCATTGGTCGTTCACCTTGAACAATATGGATTTCAACTGAAGTCTGATTGTCAGCAGCAGTTGAGAATACCTGTGATTTTGAAGTTGGGATTGTTGTGTTCTTTTCGATAAGTTTTGTTCCTACGCCACCAAGTGTTTCAATACCGAGTGACAATGGAATAACATCGAGCAAGAGCACGTCACGAACATCACCTTTCAAAACTCCACCTTGAACTGCTGCTCCGAGCGCAACTACTTCGTCTGGGTTTACAGTAAGGTTTGGTTCTTTTCCGAAGAATGCTTTTACCGCAGCCTGCATTGCTGGCATACGAGTCTGTCCTCCAACGAGGATAACTTCATTGATTTCGCCAACTTTGAATGGTGAAGCTTCAATTGCACGCTTGGTGATCATCATCGCGCGGTCGATGAATTCTTGGGTCAATGTTTCAAGATCTGTTCGAGACATTGTTCGTACGAGGTGCAATGGTCCTGCTTCGCCTGATGTGATAAACGGAATGTTTACTTCTGTCTGAACTGCAGTTGAGAGTTCGATCTTTGCTTTTTCAGCAGCATCGTCGAGACGCTGTCGAGCAAGGGCATCCTTGCGGAGATCGATACCGTTTTCTTTCTGGAATCCATCTGCGAGCCAGTTAATTATCTTCTGGTCGATATCTTTACCTCCCAAGTGTGAGTCACCGTCAGATGACTTCACTTCGATAACATCATCTCCTACTTCGAGGACTGAAACGTCAAATGTTCCTCCTCCGAAGTCGAACACTGCGATCTTTTCGTTCTTGTTCTTATTGAATCCGTATGCGAGCGCTGCAGCTGTCGGCTCATTGATAATACGCATGACATCGAGTCCTGCGATCTTACCAGCGTCCTTTGTTGCCTGTCGCTGTGCATCATTAAAGTATGCTGGAACAGTGATAACTGCTTCAGTAATAGTCTCGCCAATGCGAGCTTCAGCATCAGCTTTCATCTTCTGAAGAATCATCGCCGAGATTTCCTCAGGACGCTTCCATTCTTCGCCGAACTTTACTTCGATTCCGCCATTCGCTGATTTGCGAACGTCGAACGGAACTGACTTGATGTCTGCCTGTACATCAGCTTCGTCGAAGTTGTGTCCGATGAAACGCTTGATCTGATAAATCGTGTTCTTTGGGTTTGTAACGCTCTGGCGTTTTGCAACCACTCCAACCAATCGCTCGCCAGTTTTTGATAGAGCGAGGATTGAAGGAGTCGTGCGCATGCCTTCAGCATTTTCCAAAATTTTCGGCTGTCCGCCTTCGATGATGGCGAACGCCGAGTTTGTTGTACCGAGGTCGATACCAAGTATTTTTGACATATCTTTTACTTATTTATGCTTCTAATGGTTAATAAACGAAACTTATGTGATCATTATATAGGGGTGGATTACTTTTGACAAGTATTTCGTGACCACTAAATAACTGTTGATATTATATTCGCATATGCTATAATGTCAAATATGAAGAAAAATAACGATTTTTCAAAGAAAATCCTCAAGGTTCTCTCCGAAAAGCCCGCTATTTCAGTGCCTGAACTGGCCGAAAAGGTGGAAACTGATCCTACGGATAAAAAGCTTTCCTATGCCATTACACGCTCTTTGAAGGGCCTTCGGGAGGCCGGTCTGATCGAGAACTTGCCAGGAGGTCAGGGGCAGTACGCCCGCTTGACCAAAGACGGCAAGAAAAAGGCTCTCAGTATTAAACTCGATGCCAGCGCTACCCTGCCAAACCCAGTTTGGGACGGCTTTTGGCGCATTGTCATTCTCGATCTCCCCGAAGAACGCAAGAACGAGCGTGAGTCACTTCGCTACCTCCTCAAGAAAGCAGGATTTGTCTGTCTCAAAAATTCAGTCTGGATTTCCATGTACCCATTCGAACATCTCTTCAAGAACATCAAAAAAGACCTCGGCCTCACCACCGAGTTTATCGTCTTGGTGACGAATACTATCGATGAAGAGACTGAGATCGAGTTTCTAAAAGTGTTTCAAAAATAACAATAAGAATCTTTTTGACTCTCGGGCTTTTTGTGCTACTATCGGCGTAAATAAATTACCCACATGAGCACAATTAATGTAAAAATCCTACCAGGTCTCTGGACGGCAGAATGCGTCGTATCAGAGAATACTGAGCAGTTAAACAAAATCTACAAAGTCACCAATCCTGAATTTAAGTGCGAAAAGCTTGTCGGCCTCTACCCTGGTCGAAAATATGAAGCCATTGTGCAAACAGAAGAACAAATTGAACTAACAAAGTGCTTAGATCCATTCCCAACGTGAGTGGATTTTTTTATTTTGCCCCAAATACCGTAATGAGCTCAGGCTCTATGAATGCCTTGGATTGTTGGATCAGTGACACGAGTTCTTGTTTATTAGTGCTCCCGAAAACAGCAATTTCTGCGATACGATGAAGCAGTGTTTTTTGTTCTGGATAAACTTGGATAGCGCCTTCATACGCAGGATAAATATCACGCGTAAATCTCTGTAGCTTTTCGGCAACGAGATCATGTGCGCTACGAATAATCTGTTTGCAGATTTTAATCGATTCTTTTTTTATGACAGCAGGATTGGTTTCATTCTCCAGTAGAGGAAGAACATCGGCAATATCTTTCAATACAACTTTTGAAGCAGTTCTTGTTTCTTTTCCTGGTTTGAGAGGCGGCAGGTTCTTCGAGAGATCTTCTCCATACATGCAAATTGTCTGATATTTATTGAGTGGGTTGCGTCCACGATTAAAACGCTCAAGTGAAGTGAGTCCTTGATCTATTTTAATAACTTCAGGATGTGTCTTTGCGAGTTCATCAAAAGCAGCCTTAAGCGTCGCTTTGAGCTCAGCGCTGGGCTCGTTTTGAATGATGAATTTAAAGTCCAAATCTGATATCCCCTTTACCAGTTCTCCTTTTGCTGCAGAGCCGCGCAAATATATACTATGGAGCTCATCACCCAACATTTTTTTACCAAGCTCAATACTGTCATTGATAACTGGCAAAAATTCCTTTTGTATTTTTTCAGGAGATGTTTCTGAGATCAAGTATCCATTCTCATCTGTTTTCAAAACGCTTCCCATCGGACGCAAAACCTGCGTTGGTTTGTTGAAGTGGGAATTCTGATTGAATGGATTGTTGCTTTCCATGAAATTATTTTACCGCTTTGACAGTAGCAAATATCGCATCGATGCTTGGGTTTTTGGAGCATGCACTGCCGTTGCTCGTATTGTTTGTTACCGTTAGCGCGTCAGTATTGGTAAAGAATATCTGCCAGGTGGTGCCTGTTGTGCCGGCAGTCTCATTGAGCCAATTGAAACAAATTGCCTGGTGGCCATTGTACGTGTTCTCCATAACTCCAGTAACATCAGTGAATGATTTTACGAGCGCGATGCATTCTTTTGCTGTTGTGCAGCCGATTGATGGGCCATTTTTGAGATCGACGGTCTGAACGCTATAGATAGCGCTTTTGTAGCTTGTGGGAAAATCAAATCTGCCCGCAGTATTTGTTTTAAGCGGCGGGCATTCTCCGGTAAAGTTCTCAGCCAAAACAGTAACGCTTTCGCTTGAGCAAATTTTCCAATTGTTTGGATATGCCAGGGAAAGCTTTGAGTTTGTAAATACGAGCGGTAATGCTGTATTTGTTGCAGAAGTCACTTTTACTTCTGGTTTTGTTTCTTCGCTTGGTGTCGTTGTTGGCACTACTTCTGCTGTTGTTGTCGGTGGCGCTACTTTTTTTGTATGTGGAACGAGCGAGACAACAAGAGCTGCTGCTACCAGTAGAAATGCAATAACCGCTAGAATGATGTATTTTTTCTTATCCATGATGATGTTTTACAATAATAAACGTTACGCTTTTTTGCTATAGATGCCAACTCTTGCCGGGCGGAGGATCTTGTCTTTGGCCTTGTACCCTTTCTGAATCACCTTGGCGATTTTGTGATCAAGCGACGCATCTTCAGTTTCAATATTTTCCATAGGCTCATGTAGGACTGGATCAAAGGCGTCGCCTTCTTTGGTTGCGATTTCGTCGATTCCGTTGTCGTTTAGAACCTTGATGAGCTGCTGGTGGATGTACTCTACTCCCATGCGCCAGTTTTTTTCTACTTTTTCCCAGGCTTCTTTGTTGGCAAAAGCCATATCATAGGCATCCAAAACCGGGAGCAGATCCTCGGTCATTTTCTCTCGGACATAACCTCCCATTTGAGAAATCCGGTCTGACTCTGCTTTTTTGAAATTTTGAAAATCCGCTCGCTCTCGCTGGAGTTGCGTAAGATAGTCCATTTTTTCTGCACGAGCATCTTTGAGGTCCTTGCGAAGCTTTTTGAGCGTTGCTTTGAGATCTTCCTCTCCATCAGCAGTAAATACAAACTCAACAACATCGTCTTCGTCCTCTGGTGTTTCAATATGAGCCTCGTTTTCGGGCTTTTTTGGGTCTAGTTCGTCTGTCATATGGGCTATTATACTTGTTTATCGACAAGTTTCAAATTGTCAGTATTATGAGCTTATTCTGAGATTTTGCTGAGCTTGTAGACTACGCCAAGAAGATCGTCTGTTATATATACAAGGCCTCCCGGGAATGCCTGAATATCTGCTGGACGCCCAAGCTTTGAACCATCTGAAGTGAGCCATCCGGTAATAAAATCTTCTTTACCAAGGTACACGCCTTTAGCATCCATAGTGATTCGCTCTACTTTATATCCTACAGGTTCTGTTCGATTCCATGAACCATGTTCAGCAACAAGCAAGTTGTACCAATATGCCTCAGGCCATCCTTCTTCACCAATAAATGTTAATCCAAGCGGAGCGGAATGAGCCTGAAGATCGATAAATGATTGCGTCTCGAACGGCTCCATGCACGGATTTCGGATGTACACATTCTTGTCAAAATCAGTGTCATGGATATTTTTGCCATAACAAATTGGCCAGCCATAGTTCTTGCCCTTCTCGATGATATTTATTTCATCTGGTGGTGTGTCATCTCCAAGTCCATCTCGTCCCATTTCAGTTGCAAAAACTCGACCTTTGATCGGATCAAGGGTCATGAATGGCGCATTACGAAGCCCCGTAGCGAATACTGAGAGCTTTTTAGTCATTGTGTTGTAGGCAAGTATTTTTCCATTGTCTTTTTCTCCCTCGGCGCAGACATTACAAGTCGAACCGACAGAAATGAGCAGCGTGTTGTTCTCTGGCGCAGGCAAGAAAAGCAGCGATCTTGTAAAATGCCTGTCTGATTTTGAAAAATCGATATCTGCAAGTTTGGTTTTGTTCGAAAGTGCTCCAGTTTCTAGATTGTAGTCAAAGAGAGACAGCGCGTTACTCTCTGCTACATAAAGCACACAAGTAGTATTATCACATTGTGTGATCATTCCATGCGGCTTAGCTAGGCCTTCGATGAGCACTGTCTGCTTGTCCGCGAATCCATTGTTGTCAGTATCTTCAACAAGAGTAATTGAGCCTTTTTCAGTCTGAGCTACAAGCATTCGGCCTTTTGGATCTATGGTTAGCGTGCGGGCACCTGGAATATTTTTTGCATAGTATTCAATTTTGAATCCGTTCGGAACAGTGAGAAATGGCACGGTGTCGCCAACTGGAATTTCTGATACCGGTTCTTTTGCTGGAATAGTTATTGAGCCCACATTGCGTTTCAATGCGTATGCTCCACCGGCTATAATAACCAGAGAGATAACACCAATTAGTATGAATTTTGAGGTGAATGTTTTCATACTTTCAGTATACTCAATTATAATTAAAAGTAAATTAAGTTTTAGTCGCAGAATCTAGGCTGATTTACCAGCAACATACCCGGTCGTCCAACAGAGCTGCAGAGAATACCCTCCAGAGGGGCGGTTAATATGGAGCAAGTCCCCTGTTACATACATGTTTTTGAGCACTTTGGACTGCATTGTTTTAGTATCAATTTCTTCGAGCGTAACGCCTCCATCGGCAACCACCGCTCGATCGAACCCCATCAGTCCGCTAATAGTGAGCGGCAGAGCCTTGAGCAAATGTACGATCCGCTTTCGGTCTTCTTTTTTTACGGAATGAACTTTTGTTTCAAAATCAATTTCTGGGAGTAATGTTTGGATTGCAGAGGCAGTACCAGCAGGAACAATTTCTTTGAAAATTGTTTTAAGCATCTTATTCTTGTTTGCATCAAATACTGCAATAATCTGCTTCTCAAGCGCACCATGATCAGTGTCTGGGTATGCGTCGATTTCCGTATGTACCGGGCCTTCCTGAAGAAGATCTGCGACTTGTGTTGCGCTATTTAGAATGAGCGGGCCTGACAGTCCGAAGTGTGTAAACAGCACCTTTCCTGTTTTTGAAAATCCCCGCTTGCCGTTTAGAAAGAAATTTATTTTCATAAATGACAAAGATACGCCTGCGAGAGATGTCACCCATTCTTCTTCTACTGCTAGCGGCACGATTGTCGGAGTTGGCTTCTTTACTGTGTGTCCCAAGTCAGTAAGCCAGCGAAAACCATCTCCAGTTGAACCAGTCTCGGGATGAGATTCTCCGCCAGTTGCAAGTATGTATGAAGTTGCAACAAAATCTCCTGAATTTGTCTGCACGCCTGTTATGAGTCCGTTCGAATGGATAATCTTTTTAACTGTCGTCTGTGTTTGTACTGCAACATTGGCTTTTTCTAACGCTTTTTTCATGACGTTAAAAACGTCGAGTGCTTTTTCTGTCTTTGGAAATGTGCGATTGCGGGCTTGCACTACAAGCGGCAATCCCCGGCTTTCAAAGAACGTAAACGTGTCCTTTGCAGAAAATTGCGAAAAAGGCGAATGCAAAAATGGCTCGGCTTTGCCGTAAATCTTCAAAAACGTACGGATATTGAATTCGGCATTGGTGATATTACAACGCCCGCCGCCAGTGATTTTGAGCTTCTCGCCAAGAGATTTGTTCTTTTCAAGAATGAGTACTCGCTTGCCATTTTCAGCCGCAGAAATAGCAGCCATCATTCCTGATGCGCCGCCACCAATGACAATAACGTCCCATGCATTCGAGCCTTTCGATTTCATGTGAGTACTGTAGCATGTTAGCCGAGATAAACAAAAAACCGCACACCGCGGTTTTTTGTTTATCTTAGATGTATATTATTGTGCAGGGTTTGCAGTTGCTCCTGTTGTGGTGCCAGTTGTTGAAGCAGTTCCAGTTGCGTCATTTGCTGTCGTACCACCATCTGTATTTTTAGGAACAGTGACATTAACATTGAGACCTGCGGGCTGCTGTTGCTGTGCTGGAGCAGGATTTTGTGGATGAGTTGTAATCCACCAAACGCCGGCAGCAACGATAACCACGACTATAATAACCATAAGTATCGTGCTTGCGCTATTGTCTGATTCTACGATAACTTCTTTTTTCTTTTCAATGACATCCATATTAATTTGGCAGGAAGGCCTGCATTTATTTTTAATGTCAATTTAATATTGACCTAGTATGATTGTACTCTTTTGTTATTCGAATACAAGTGGATATCTGTATAAACAAAAAACTCCCGTAAGGGAGTTTGATGCTGGAGCTTAACGCTTGGACCACTGTGGGGCCTTGCGAGCTTTCTTGAGTCCGAATTTTCGGCGTTCCTTTG
>CAYVDC010000018.1:0-11167 GCA_964450735.1 uncultured Candidatus Saccharibacteria bacterium
CGAGGATGCATTGTCATATTATTGTACCGTCTCAAGATGGATTTGACCAAGTGGGCTAATTACAATATCGCGAGCATTGCCAGTAATGGAACTTTTGACTCGGATACGGACGTCGACTGGAGAATTGACTGGTGTTTGACCAAGTAGCGCGATAGCGATGCGATCAGGAAATGGACGAGTGAAAACTATAGAAATGTTTGGATATCCTGTGCCGATCGTACAGCTCGTACTCGTCATAGGGCCTTCGCAGATCTTTTCGATATATGCATCATTGGTAATAGTAACGGTATTGATGCATTCTGAATCGGCAATGCTGCAAAGTGCAAAAGGAGTGGCGTCCGAAAGATATCCTCGGCCATTCACGCCAATAGCACTGTACAACGGATCCGTTGGCTGAAGGCTCTGCGCATCAAAGAAAAAAGAGAATCGCTTTTGGTTTGCAGGCAAGGTATTGAAATACACGCCGTAACTTGGTCTCCATCCAGAAACAGGAGCTGTTTGTCCAGAACCGAGCGACGGATATCTTCCTGAAACTGCGTAGTTCTCTGCTTGCTGAATTTGTAAGGCGATGTCTTGGGCAGTATTTTCTAGATCAATAGATGCTTGAAAGTTCTTGTAGCGCGCTAGCACGAGCCCAGCAAGAATTCCAAAGATACTTATCACAACCACCATTTCAACAATGGTAAATCCTCGGTTCTTTTCTCTTTTTTGTTGTATGTGGTTAGTAATCATAGAGTTAATAAGCCATAAATTGTGCAAATGATGCAAAAGTAATTGAGAATGTAAAAACAATAAACGCGCCTAGGACTAGGAATGGGCCGAAAGGAATCTGCGAATGCATGGTGTACTTGCGTCCCTTGATCAAGATAAGCGCGATTGAGAAGATTGCCCCTATCCAAAATGCAAAGAATATTCCAAGAAGTCCAGCGCCAGCGCCGAGAAGCCAACCGAGTCCAATCACGAGCTTAGCATCTCCCAACCCCATCCATTTCCCCTTTGAACCAAACCAAAGCGCCCAAAATGGTAGCGCCAACACTGGTCCAGCAAGCAACGCGCCCCATGATGCAGGATGCGGAGCAAAATGAAAATTAGAAAAGAGAAATAGTGCGAGAAATGCTAATGCGTTCCCCAACCAAACCAGTTTCTCTGGAATAACTGTGTGACGGATATCATATACTGCAATAACCAAGAACAAACACCATATATATGTGTACCATACAACTGCGATTAAAAAATACGGCTGCGACAGCAGTGAGATGCTCATGAACTTAAAAGCAAGAAGTACGAACATCACTCCAGTTACGGCCTCAACCAGTGGGTACTGGACCGAGATGGGGCTTTTGCATTTAGTGCATCTGCCTCTTTGAGCAATATAGCTTACAAGAGGCACAAGCTCATGCCACTCCAAAGTCTTGCCACATGAGAAGCACATTGAACGTCCTTTCATGATTGTCTTGCCAGTATTGAATCGGTAGATCACGACATTAAGAAAACTACCAATGATGGTTCCAAAGAAGAAAAGGATAACTGCGATGATGATATACATGTACCTAAAGTATACCAAGCACTGCTCTAAAAAACTAGCAAAAAACCACCATATGGTGGTTTTTTGCTATCCAATAAGATATGGATTATTGACACTTACCTGCTGCAGGAGTTCCTGTCGGCTTGCCAGCGAATCCATTGTTGTCTACGCAGTGAATAGTACCGTCACTGAGCGTTGCGTGGATTTCGATATATGATGTTCCTGCGGTATCGGTAGAACATACTGGAACGGTGTTTGTTGAGCTGTTCTTCTGGATGTTTCCTTTGATGTTCGTAAGAGTTGAATCACTTCCCAAAGTACCACCACTACAGATTGTTCCAGCGTTGTAGAGAACTGCACCTCCGTTGCTGACGATCTCAACCTGAGACATCGCTGATGAGATACCTGCCTTGATAGCTGCGTCCTTTCCTCGTGATCGAGCTGTTGAGAGTGAGGCAAGCACAACTGAAGCCAAGATGCCGATAATAGCGATAACGACGAGCAATTCGATGAGCGTAAATCCTTTGTTGTTATTTTTGATCATAGTATGTATATAAGCCTAGTAATAAAAGCACCTGTTCGGATAGTGACATTGTATCACCTATTGAATGCTGCTTGCAATGTTATAAATCGGAACCAAAACCGAAGCTAGGAGCACGCCGACGCCGAGACCCAAGCCCACGATCATCACTGGCTCGATCAATCCAACCAACGAGTCAACAGCATCGTCCACTTCTCGCTTGTAGAAATGCGCCAATGTCTTCAAAATTGTTGAAAGTGCTCCAGTTTCTTCTCCCACTTTAATCATTTGCACCATAATCTGAGGAACCTCAGGATGCTTATTGAACGCGTCTGAAACTGAGCTACCTGCTTTGACCGATTCTTCGGCGTCTTTGAGGATATCTTTATAAACGCGATTTCCTGCAACAGTTCCGGTGATTTCAATCGCTCGGACAATTGGAATTCCTGATGAGATCATCGTGTCCAAGTTGTCGGCGATTCGGGAGAGGTACATTTTTGTAAACAAATTTCCAAATGCAGGAAGACTGAGCTTGAGTCGATCAAGATAGCTCTTCCCTCGCTCAGTTGAAACCGAGTATCCAATATATGCCCCAAAAACAATAACAATGATCAATATGAAAATTCCATACTGGACGATGAAGTCAGAGAGTCCGAGAACGATCTTTGTATAGAGTGGAATATCAGCTCCAGAATCACGGATAACTGCGGAGAGCTGCGGGATAACGACGGTAAACATCAAGACCATAACGATAATGAACACTGCTACCACGAAAGCTGGGTAGATCAAGGCATTTTTGGTTTTTGATGTCAGTTCATATTCACGATCCAAATAGTCGGCGAGGAACATAAATGTCTGAGTGAGCTTGCCAGATTCTTCACCGGCATGAACCATGTTCACGTAAAATTCAGTGAACACTTTTGGGCTCTTGGAGAGAGCGCCGGAAATAGATGAACCTGCCTGAAGGTCATCAACTACCTGGTTCAATGTTCGCTGGAGCAATGGATTCTCGACATTTGATGCTAAGAGAGAAAATGCCTTGAGAGCAGAAACCTGGGCTTCAAACAAAGTAGCAATCTGGCGTGACATGAGCACCACATCTTTGAGTGGAACGCTCTCAAAGAGGTTCATTTCAAAGATTCCTTTCTCCTCTTCCCCTTTGATAGAAGTCACAATGAAACTGCGGCGCTGCAACGCAGCGATCGCAAGATCTTTGTTTTGCGCTTCAATCACTCCCTCCTTTTGTTCTCCAGTGGCGGTTACCGCCTTATATTTAAACGTCATAGTATATATTGATTAGAGCAATCGTTCCAATGCTTTTGGATTAAGCGAATAGAGGTAGGCGTTATCCATTGAGATCTCGCCCTGACGGACAAGGTCAAGCAGACAACGGTTCATGTCGACCATGCCTTGTTCAAATCCTGTTTCAATGACAACTTCGATTTCGTGGGTGCGCTTTTCTCGGATCAAATTCGAGACGGCATTATTGTTGATCAACAATTCATATGCTGGAATCATGCCGCCAGCAACGCGAGGAATCAATCTCTGAGAAAATACTCCGAGGAGCGAGTTGGCGAGCTGAACGCGAATCTGATCTTGGCTTTCTGCTGGGAAAGAGTCGATGATGCGGTCAATAGTCTGAGAAGCATTGTTAGTATGAAGCGTTGAGAAAACCAAGTGGCCAGTCTCAGCAGCAGTTACCGCCGTTGCGATCGTTTCAGGATTTCGCATTTCACCAACCATGATGACGTTCACATCTTCGCGGAATACGGATTTCATAGCAGTGCTGAATTCCTTGGTATCAATGCCCACTTCGCGCTGATCGATGATTGAGTGTTTTGGTTCAAAAATATATTCGATTGGGTCTTCGATGGTGACAATATGCTCTGAACGCTCTTCATTGATGAGGTTGATGAGCGCAGACATTGTTGTAGACTTTCCCTGTCCTACCGGTCCGACGATCAAAAAGAATCCTTGCTTCTTGCGTGCGAAAGTCTGAAGTACGTCTGGGAGATGAAGTTCTGCCAATGTTTTTACTTGAGGGATCAAGCGAAGTGCGACAGAAATTTTTCCTTTTTGAAAATACGCATTTCCGCGCAATCGAGCCTTGCCTTGATAATCGTATGCAAAGTCCATTTCTTGCTTTTCGAGAAACATCGCATATTTTTTTTCTCCTAACATGATGCCGAGCATTCCTGTCACTGACTCAGGCGTCAGAACTTCCTGTTTTACCAAGAAGATCAATTGTCCGGTAACGCGAATACCTGGATATCGTCCGATCGAAAGGTGCAAATCAGACCCACCTTCGGCGATAAGAACGCTAATAAGTTCGTCGAGTAATTTTTGATAGTCCATAGGTACTGAAATTATACTATGTATATAATTAAAAGACTATGCCCGACCGGTAGGTCGGGCACCGCGCCCCGCGTGATACTTTTAAAATTCCCAAATCAGGGGCGTGGAGCCACAAAGTGTAGGAACAATTGGAATAAGAAAAAGCGGGGCGCCGAAGGCGCCCCACTGATTTCTATTATATTAGTTAGCCAAAATCCACATCTTTCCATTACTTTCCAGCGTCACAGCTGTTCCCTCTCTGCAACCGGAAAGCTGGTTAGCTTTCATACGTGTTGTTTTATACCAATACCCCGTTGCTTCAGCTTTTTCTGGCGGAACCCATGGCGCAATTATCACTGAGAAATATTTCTGCTGGAATTTTCGAACAGCAGCGTCAGTTGCCGGACCAAACCAGCCAGTAATTGGCAAACCTGCATTTACTTCCTTGTTCAAGAACACTTGAATCTTTTTAACTTCCGAACCGCGGTTTCCCTTTCGGTAGTAGCCGATAAACATCGGGCACTGTGAGGCCGGTAATGCTTCAACTGCCCCTGGAACCGGAGGCGTGACTGTGCCAACTGAAGGAGTTGTAGGCGCACCTGAATTTCCTGTCTGTCCCGGAGTCGGTGTTGGAGTCACGGGTGTGAAAATACTTGGAGGAACAATACCGCCGCCCGTCGACGGTGGTGGAGTTGTAGAAGGAGTAGCGACAGTGAGAACATAATCTTCCACTTCTCCATCGATTGCTTCACCCACAGAAAGCATTGTTCCTGGGTTGTATGATACAAATCTGAATCTAAGCGGATATGAACCGTCAGTTGCTGGCGAAGTTAATACTGCAAAGTTTTGTCCACTAGTAACAGCTTGGTTAGGAATAATGCGTTCCCCTGAATCTTCAAAGCTTCCGTTCTGATTGGTGTCCATCCAGACATTCAAGTAACCTGAAGTTGAAGCAGTAACCGGGAATGTAAGAGTTCTGCTTGGAGGATACGATCCTGACAAGAATGACACTCCATCTGCGTCGTTTGTACAAGGCCCCGTACCACCAAAACCGCTCGGTTGGTAAGGACCATCAACATCGGTATTTGCTGAAGTCCCTGCGTCAGCGTTAATACATGAACCTAAATATGTACCTGAGGAAATAACATGATATGCACCTCTTGTCTGAGCAAGGGTACCGGTGCCAGCCGCTGTTCCAAAGTCTACACCGAGCGGTGCGCTGTTTGAGAACTCAGAGGTCCCACCAAATGTAGTACAGCCGCCGTTGGTACATGGTGTTACCGTTGCAGTGATACCGTCAGTCAAATTGGTTGCAGTAAGTGTTTTAGTATAAATATGCTGACCAGCGGTTGGAATGATCGAAGGAACAAAGTTAGCTGAATCAACATATGTCTGTCCTTCCCCATAACCAACACCTGAAAGCCCCGAAGGATTTTTGAAAAATTCTACATGGTATGGCAACCCAGTGTTTGGAACATCGAGCATATAAGTAACAATGGTGTCTGCTCCAGATTGTTCAGTCTTCAAAATAACTGGATGGTTCAAGAAGCCGTTTGCTCCGGTATCAGCATCACCCAAATCATTTACATTCACACCATCACCTGTATCGATACTGAGGTCGGCGTTAAGGTCAGTTCCAATTTCAATTGCCAGGCTCGTATTATCATACATAGTGTTTTCCAGGAACGTAGCAACTGGGAAATCTACACCGTCATCAAACACAACAAATCCTCCTCCCGTTTGGTGAGTAACGATATTATTTTTTACCAACACAGTACTCGTACCGGTTATTAGACCCGCAATTTCATTGTGTGAAATTATATTTCTGTCAGCTAAGGTGTCTCCTCCAACGATTCCCTCAGAATACAATAGTGCTATGCCTATACCTGATGGCTCAAGCGCGGTTGTCCCATCAACACCAACACCAACATAGTTGCCGGCAATAGTAAGACCTGTCGAACTCTCGAGTGCAATCGCTGCATCGAAACCAGAAAAAACATTTTCCTCTCCAGCACCAGAACCTCCAATAGTTAGATTAGTGCCGTTACCCACGATAATACCTCTTTCTGAATGAAGTGGTAACAACGTACCTGGATGAACCAAAACGGTGAGGCCGTCTGCTGCAACGTTGAATTTATTTCCAATAATTTCAAAATCAACAATACTATCTCCACCGAAAGCGAAACCTACCGCCTCGTTATTTGCCAGTACATTTCCCTCGTTTGCACCCGAACCTCCAAAAACACCAGTTGTGACGTTCAAAAAATTGACAGCTGCATTGGGTGCTGTATCTAGTACTGTGACGCCATCTGCAGTAATACCAAAAGTATTACCCAGAACGGTCAATCCGACAATACTATCCGCACTGATAGCACCCCCTGAACCACCACCTCCAAAAAGGTTCCCTTCACCAGCATTTGATCCTCCAATCGTGATGTTAGTTGCCACCAACAAGCTTCCTCCTCCACAGGTTATCAATCCGCAGATCTCAATATCTTGTTGACGACTATTTCGAAGAAGCATACCTGTGCTATCAGTACCGAAATAGTTTCCTTGTATCGTTATACCTGATGAAGCAGTGACGGTGTCAGCAATAAGAACTCCTTCTGCCGTACTTGTTTTCCGGCTTCCAGAAATAACGTTTCGATGTGCAGCAGTAGCACCTCCAATCGTGATGTCAGTTCCGTGATCAATACTGATACCCGATTGGTGGGTTGTGATAGCTGTCGCACCGTCTTTGGTTAAACCAATAATGTTGCCAAAAATAGATGTTGTTGTGGTGTTAGTTATTAATATTCCATATGAACCATTTCCACTCAGCACATTACCATCACCCGCAGTCAGTCCTCCAATGATATTGCCTGAGCTATTGTTTAAGGTAATTCCTGATCTGCCCCCTGTTCCTGTCGCAGTTGTTCCCGCTTGGTTCAGACCAATCATGTTACAAGAAATAGTATGGTTGGAACTACTCTGAATATTTACACCGGCTCCTGAGTTGTTGGTAATAGCAAACCCGCGGACGGTTGACCCGTCCGAGCCTGTGTTAAGATCAAAAACTGAACCAATAGCAGACCCGTCAATAACCACTCCTAGTGTCTTTGTGGTACAAACTCCCAACCCACCAGTAATGGCATCCAAAATGATCGGAGAAGTAATGATAAAGTTTGATGTCGGCGTAATCGTCATTGCCGCATTGAAAGTAATCGTATCTGTTCCTGATCCTGCCACACAGTCACCACTTGTTGTGTCACTGTTTGAGTTAGCATTAGCAATTGCTTCACGGAGTGTACAGAGACCGTTTCCGCCAGTGGTGTTGTCGGCATTTGAGTTTACCTGGATGGTTGCAGCAAAGGATTGTTGAGGTAAAAATACTAGGACAAGGAAGAATAAAGTAACTACGACCTGAATTTTTAAGTTAGAAGTTGTATACATGGAGGTAAGTATAACATATGCAGAAAAAAAACACCAAAGGACAGGCCGATGGTGCTTATATTTTGTCTATTATATCCAATATTTTACCGTCCAAAAGCAATCGCGCTTTGGTTATGTATTGAATTCTGGGCTGTAAGCACAGAATCTACCATGAGAAATATTTCATGGTGTGCCTCGGTATTAGGGTGAGCGTTTGGACCCTCACCATTATAATCTGCAACTGAAAGTCTCTTTGGGTCCAATGCAATAACACCGGGTATCGAGGGGCACTTTCCCCTTTTTACCATTTCCTTGCCAGGAACCAGTATAAAAGTTACAGGGGTGTGCACTTTTGCACACTTTTGCCTGATTGATGTGATGTATGGACTGAGAGTAGAAGTCGTATCGAGCCCTGATTCAATCACAACTGTTGCAAAACCGCACAACTTATCAAAGGATTCCCTTTGGAATACGGTAGTCGGAATATCAATTGCCGCCTCTAGTACCCGCCGTACAATATTGGCGCCATAGGAAGCAACGATCGACTTTGAAATGATCCGTCCGCCTGGCATCATGAACACCGTCCCTTCGTCCAAGAAGTTAAGGTAAGCAGCCCTAGCTGACATCAGTGTTTCACTTTTTTTACCTGGTCGCGACAAATACATTCCGACATTAGTTTTGTAGACAGGAGGAATACCTGCGATGAGGTTTTCGCCTGGTATTGGATGTAAATCATTTGCTCCACACAATACGACAAGGACCTGATCAAAGCGTAATCTCCCTGATTGTACGTACTTTTCCGTAAGGGCCTGATACTGCACTGGATCAACGCCAGGTATGCCAAAATTAAATACGGCATACTTTTTTGTTGTACCAAGTAGGTCGATAAATGACTCACCTTGGTTGGCATCAGAGCCGAACGTGTACGAATCGCCAAATGCGGCAATCGTAACGTAACCCAAATGTTTCAGCGAATCAATCGTTTCTTGGGTAAATGCGTACTGAGAAGAAAACCCTTCTTCATTTACAGTCCATGGAATTTTTTCTTTTCCATGAGGATTAAATTTCGTAATCCCAAATGAGTCGTATATCATCATATCCGTTTCTTCAACGGGATAATTGATAATACTATCCACCGACATAAACGGTATTTTTGTATATTGGTTCTTTTCGCAAACAAAACCAGAGCGGTAGCCCTGTTCTCGTAAGCTGTATTCACCCAGAATAGCAATAAAGCCCATTGCAGCAAGAATATCAATTCTCATCGCGTTGGTGAGGATCTTCCATCCTTTGTAAATGAGCAAACTTGGTAGTCCGAGCAGAAGCCATCCTGCCCCAAGCAGACAAAGTGCGGTAGGTACCCAAAGTATTAGACGAATACTCGGAACAAAACCACAAATAATCAATAAAAAAATTGATGCCAAACAGAGTAGTGTAGTAGTGGCAACATACGTGGTTGTTTTCATAAAAAAATTATTTAGCTGTAAAATAATGTAGAATTTAGACTACTGTTATATCACATTTTTGTTTTACGTCAAAAAAAACCAAGAGACTGGGAAGCCTCTTGGTTACTATATATTTATTTGTTGTAGTATTGCATCATTTCGATGCAAAATGTTGACTGTTTTCAACCCGCTGCACACTATCCAAAACTTCATCTATCATGCCCGCGATTTGCTCATGGGCAATCGAATTTGGGTGAGCACGGCCTTGATCTCTGATATAGTCATTAGCAGAAAGCTGAGTGGCATCAAGGGAGATTGCTCCCTGAATGTGGGGCGTCTCCCCGCTCTGTACCATTTCCTTTCCTGGAATAAGTATAAAGGTTACTGGCACACCAGCTTGTATGCAATCATTCCTTATTTCATCAATATAGGAAGTAATTGTGTACGCTTTGTATGAATCAATGTTAGTTGAAAATGGCAATATGCTTTGTACGAAACTGACACCCATACCTGCAAGCTGCATGTAGTCGTCAAATTTTTCTGAATCAAAAAGCAACAGTGGACCAATACCAGTCATGCACATAATCTGTGCAGTGCGTACTGCATAAGAAGCAACAACCGATCTGCCTATCAAAGAACCTCCTGGCATATCAAATACTGTGGCATCTCTGCGCATAGCTTCATACGACTCAGTTAGTGAGTTAAAAACCTCACCATCACGTTGTGAATAGAAATTAGCTGTGCCTGTAAAATACAAAAGTGGAACGCCTGGAGTTAGTTTTCGCTTTGGCCACTGATATACATCATTGGCACCGCACAGCGATACAACTACTCGGTCAAACTTCAATCCTTTGTCTACAATATACTCCTGTACTACAGCAGCATATTGAGGACCATCGGTACCTGGAACAGCAAAATTAAAGATCCCGTACTTTTGCGTCTTCTCTAGCGAATCCGCATATGATCTGCCGGGCTCTGCGTCATTGCCATAGGCATACGAATCTCCAATCAGTGCAATACTTATGCGTCCAGTTCTTTTTAGTGAGTCAATAGTCGATTGGTTAAACTCGAATTTCGAATTAAACCCTTGGCTATTAATCCTTCTACACATACCTTCAGTTAGACTGCTGTTGAATTTGGTAACACCGTATTCATCACCAATTATTTGTCGGGTATCTTGTACTTCTTCCAAACGCACAGCCAACGCAGCATATTCGTCCTTTCCACAAACATACCCAGGCTTGTAGCCATTATTCACTAGGTAGATTTCTAGTGTATAGGTCAGTAGCAACAGTGTTACTACAAATGCCAGTTTGCCTTTAAGTGAAGTTGTTTTCCATTTGCGGATCAGCGGTGCAAGTATCGCCGTAAAAAGTAGTATTACGGAAGCACTTAGTAACAGTGGTATAAAAAAGCGTAGAAATGGTTGTACTGCTGTAATGTATACACAGGTAAGTGTTAACATAATTGCCAGTAGTAGAAAACTGAGTGACATAACCAGCCACTTTGGGTGTTTGTGTAGAGGGTTTGGTTGATGTGCCATTGCCTCTTGAGGTTGTTGTTTCATGTTTATAGTTAATATTTAGTTTTTAAATAACAGTCTAATTTATATCATTAAATAGTAGGTTTGTCAAAAAGCCCCTTGCTACGCAAGGGGCTTTTTGACATTGAATATCGTTCTATTATTTACAGCGTATACACATCCTGAAACGGAATCTCCCCTCTCAACGACTTGAGGATAGCATCCTCACGCATAGTAATCATTCCTTTTTGTTCACGGAGATACTTGTAGAGATCCTGTTCGTTTGGCTTTTCCAAAATGAGCCGCTGAAGTTCTTTGTCTATGGTGAACATTTCAAAAACAGCAATACGTCCCTTGGTGCCGCCAGGACAATCAGGAGCGCTGGTTGTCTGCATCATCTTGTCCCCAAT
>CAYVDC010000019.1:0-9758 GCA_964450735.1 uncultured Candidatus Saccharibacteria bacterium
GCTTTAGCTCAGTTGGTAGAGCAACAATTTTGTAAATTGAAGGTCCCCAGTTCGAGTCTGGGAAGCGGCTCACTCAAATAAAACCCCTTTAAAGGGGTTTTATTTTTTAGCGTCTTTTTTCTTTAATAAAGTCTACCGTTACTACTACGATGTACACACTTTGGAGGATAATAAAAATAACATCTTTCAAATTAATGCTATAGACAAGCAAGCCGATTCCACCGAAGAACGACAACACATCACGCAAGGTACGTTTGCGAACAATCATTGCCACACAAATAAACACGAGACCGATAATTCCAATATATTTAAAAATATCCATAAAACAATTACTACAAAATTACTTCTTCTCCATCTCCAATAAAAGAATACGTGCTATCTTTAATTATAATCCCCTGCCCGTCTTTCAAAATCCGCAGCGGATATTTCAAATTCTTCATATTCTCCTTCACCAAAGATTTCATTTCATCCTTATAGTGAACTTTCAGAACAAACGGGACATAGTTCAATGCTGTAAAATCAGTCATATCAAAACGCGGCTTTCCTGTGGTGTCCCAATCGGCAACTTCAATTGTCGGACACATAATGTAAGCTCCAGCGCTAGTGCCAATATATACATTTCCATTGTCCAAGAATTCTTTCAACACTTCAGCAAAGCCGCTGTTTCGAATAGCTTTGAGCAAATAAAAAGTATTTCCGCCTTCAACATGTATAACATTTTTATCTTGAAAGAAGGCGCGTAATTCATCGGCGGGTTTTTCTTGAATATCTATCTCTTCTATTGCAAGACCAGTTTCGAGAACGCCCTTTCTAACACCCTCAAAAAACGATGTGTTACGATCGCCTTTTGATGCAGTCGTTACATATCCAATCCGCATCTGATCTTTTGGAATACCAGTTAGGTCATACCCATAGTTGAGTAAGAAACTAAGATCGGATGCGAGGATCATCTTCATGTTATTCTCCAGCTTCTGCTTTTGTATCTAGAGCTGCTTTCGCCGCTGCTTTTTCTTTTGCTTCAAGAGCCTTTACTTCAGCCGGGATGAGCTTCTCGATGTCTTCCAGCGCCTGGAAACCTGTATGCATATTCTCACCTACGATAATGGCTGGTAGAGCGGTATCTTTGATGTTATACGTCGATAGGAGCGCGTGGAGGGCCGATAGGTCTACATTGTAGTCAAATGAGTACACGCGGAGGTCTGGGTACTTCTCACGGAGAGCTGTGAGCACGAAGCCCTGCTTGGTACATTCGCTGCAGTTTGCAGCCGTAGTATACACATACAAGATCGAGGTAATAGGCTTGCCGCAGCGTTCGCTGATCTTTTGAGTCAGGAGGAAGTCTTTAATCTCGAGCAATGTGTAGTACTTTTTGAGCTTCAAAACTTCATCGCTTTTGCCGATGTTTGTTTCGCTGTATGTAATCTTTTCAGCCATTTCATTCAACTGCTGAGTAAGCGTGCTAGTACCGATGTTCTTGCATGAGAGTTCTGAGAGAAGCGAGAATTCAGTTTCAGAAGACATAATATCAAGGGCGATCGAGTCTTGCGCGTCTCGGATGCTTACGATCTTTTGATTGGTGATCATACGAGAAAGCAAAACGACAGTGATAAAGATTCCGACAGTAACAAGAAGCGCAATAAAGGCAGTCTTCCAATCAAATGATGAGTTTTCGTGTTGGTGTGTATTCATATAAAAATTATCGCCACGCTGTTTCTTTGGAAGCGATGGTATTGTACATCGCCTTCAAAAGCCAGAGCGGGGCCATGACAGCAAAAATAATAATAAAGTAAACAATCGACATATTGGGCAACGGCTTCTTGTCGCGCATTTTCTGTCCAACAAGGACCATGGACACTAGCATTGCATACAATATGATCATGACCAAGGTGAGCGGCCGAACGTCAAAATAGAAGAAGCTAAAATGCGGAGCGGTCGGCACGCCAATATGAAAATTGGTAATGATCATCCTTTGTATAAAATGATATATGCCAACAATGAGACCGGAAATAGCGAAGAGCGACATGATCATTGTTCCAAACAAAGCAACAACGGCGCTAGGAACGGTAAACATTGAAAACATGCCATGCTTTGGCTTGAACATATAGCCTCGATAATCAACTGAGTTGTTGATAAAGCCATACATCCATCGCAAGCGCTGCTTATAGAGTTTTACAAATGAGTTCGGAGTTACAGTATATACATACGCATCATGACATTGAACAATCTTGTAGCCATTCACCTGCATGCGGTACGCGATCTCCATGTCTTCGGCACTATGCGCTTTGCGGTACAATCCGAGCTCGTCAAAAACTTTTTTTCGGTAAATAGAAAATGGTCCAGGAGTAACATGGATGCCTTCGAGCACGCCGAGAATCTTTTTTACAAAAACTGCCATGTCGTATTCAACTTGCTGTGCTTTCTGGAAAAATCCTTTTGGGTTATACGCAAGGATCGAAGGAGAAACTGCCATTGCCTGCGGATCATTCAAGAAATGCGTGATGATCTTTTTGAGAGCGTTCGGCTCGGCAAATGCGTCCGCATCAAGACAGCCGACGAATTCAGTAGTCGTCATTTCAATCGCCTTGTTCATGGCTGTATGTTTGCCGCCATTTTCTTTGTTGATGAGCTCGATATTTGCCATGCCAGCAAATTGCTGCATCTTTTCCCAGGTACTATCCGTGCTGCCGTCGTTGACTACTTTGATAAACAATTTTTCGAGCGGATACTCAAGCGCCAAAAGCGAATCGACGGTCTTAACAACCGTGCGCTCTTCGTTCCAACACGGAACGATAATAGTGACCGCCGGCCAATCTGTGTTCTCTATCAAAACAGTCTCACTGAGGACTTGTTTGCGCTTTTTAAAGGCCGATAGCAACAAAAAGACCTGCACAAACAGGGCCAAAAAGGTGAACACGTATAGAAAGATAGATTGGACGCTGGCCATACGATATAAACCATATAATACCATAGTATATGACCCTCTACAAGCCGAGCAGACAGCCCGAAAATGGTATACTTTCAGGGCTTATAAGTAACATAATATTGATATGAATACAGACAAAGTAAATATCCCCGCTGCCATTATTGTGGCAGGAGTGATCATAGCCATTGCGATCTACGCAGGCGGCATGCGCTCATCAGAAAAAGTAGAGGTAAAGTCAGTCGCCGAGCGGATCGGGCTTAACGAAAAGAAAGTCCAGGCATGCGCTGAAGCAGGCACTTACAAGGACAAAATCACTGCTGGCAGCGAAAGCGGAGACCGAGCAATGGCAATTCTTCCCGAAGACCAGCGAGGAACCCCGTATAACGTCCTTGTAAACGTCAAAACAGGGGTCAAAGTCGCTTTGGCAGGAGCATATCCTCATGACTCATTTAAAGCCGCTGTAGACGATTTAATCGCTAATAAAGCGATTGACCAGAAGATCAATCTTGACCCAATTACCCCCGCTGATCACTGGTATGGCAACAAAGACGCCGAAGTCGTGATCGTCGAATACGGAGATCTTGAATGCCCATACTGCGCTATCGTCCACCCTACTATCAAGCAGATCCTCAAAGAATACGATGGCAAAGTAGCATGGGTCTTCCGCCACTTCCCGCTCTCGATCCACAAAGATGCTCACATCAAAGCGGAAGCAGCAGAGTGCGCATATGCCGAAGGCAAGGACGAAGCATTCTTCAAATATCTTGATGCGACTTACACCGACATTGAAGAAAAAGTGAATCCAAAGTTTGATACGTCGACGCTGTAAAAAATTGAGATAGAAAAAAGCCATTAGTTAAAACTAATGGCTTTTTGAATAATACTGTAGATAGTTATCTACTAGGTTCAGTCCAACGTTCGTTGATAGAGTTATCAAGGGTCACTGCATCTGGAATAGATTCCAGAGCACTTTTTTCAAAACTCTGAGAAAAAGTGTACACTGTATTCACAATATCGCCACATCTTTCTGGCATCGATAGATCTTCAATTGAAGTTACTTTTGCCAACCCTTTCTCGGTATTGCCACCTTCGGTAGCAACGCCTTTGATGTGTTTTTTAACACCTTCCTCGCTATTTACCTCTAAGGCAATTAGTGTATCCAGCGTGCTCTTGAAGCTCACATACACGCGGTCCATTGCATTTGGTAGAAGGTATCCTAAGCCTGTAAATGCATCTACTTTAGCATTTAAATACTCAGAAATTTTCTCATACCCTTCATTATGCGAATGATCGGAAGTTACAAGAGGTACAGTATATGTAGCCTCATTAAAACCGTCCTGTAGTTGCTTCAGCCAAGAAATAAAATCAAGGCCGTCAGTATTTGATGCCTCAAGCCACGCGAGCCAGAGAGCTAATGCATTTAATGCATTATCAGTACCCCAAGTAGTAATTGCTAGTAAAATGTCCTTTTCAGTATTTTCACGCGTTAAAGCGCCGAATACACGAAGTGATTCTTCTACTAACTCTGCCAAATCCTGATTATTTGCAAAATAAGATATGCACCCTAACCCTAGCCGAATATTTGAATTGCCTGTAGCAATCGCAATTCTGTTGTACGGTAATTGGCAGTACTGTCGTATTGTTGCAACTGATGCACCTGATGAAAATGAAATAAGATGCTGATCGGTTTTGCTGAGGTCAAATTGAACCCTGCGCAACGCTGCTAGCACATTTCCCACTCCTCCAGGTGTAACTAGTGGAATAATACATTTGGCATCCTTCAGTTCGTCGTACCATGAGCTGCCTACTTTTGAGACAGTAACTCCAAGCTGTTTAAAACGTTCTAGTTTCGAAGTTGGACGAGGGCCTACAATAAGTATGCGTCTGCGCTGATCTTCGGGTAAAAGAGAAAGAAGAGGCTCGAGGAATGCATCGAGATATTTCCCTGAAGAAATAAATCCGTAATCATACTTCCATTCATTGTTGGTGTTGTTGTTTTCCTTTTTCATGTTTTTTGTTTTTAGCGACGTTATTGATTTTGTTTTGTTAAAGAAAAGAGAGTCCTTTTTGAAGGACTCTCTTTTATATTCTCTCGGTAGTTACCTACCAGCCTGAGTGAACACAAAAGACAACCCTCCATTTGAGATGGGCTTGCAAGGGCAAAGCGGGATGTTTTTGTGATTAATTACCATAAATTGAATATAGCAAAGCTCAAGATTAAGTCAATAGGCTCTAAGATTTAGTCGAAGTAGTTTCGCAATCGTGAGATCTTGTCGTTATTACGGAGCTTTTCGTGAACCTTTGCTTCGATCTGGCGAATACGCTCTCGAGTAACGCCGAATTCCTGACCTACTTCTTCGAGAGTGTGCTGAACGCCGTCATGGAGCCCATATCGCATCTCAAGGATTTTTTGTTCCTTTGGTGAGAGCTCTGAAAGAACTTCACGGATCTGGTCCTGAAGGATTCGTCGTGAAGATTCCTGGTCTGGGCGGAGGATTTTGTCATCAGCGATAAATTCGCCGCGAGTTGATTTTTCATCATCATCTCCGATTGGCTGTTCAAGTGAGACAGTATCTTGGTTGATGTTTTCGATGACGTGCACCTTTTCAACTTCAATTCCCATTTCAGTTGCAATTTCTTCTGGCAATGGATCGCGTCCAAGGTCCTGTGACAATCGTCGGAAAACCTGTTTGTATTTTGAAATTGTTTCTACCATGTGCACTGGAATACGGATAGTGCGTGACTGGTCAGCAAGAGCGCGAGTGATTGATTGTCGGATCCACCATGTAGCGTATGTTGAGAACTTGTATCCCTTTGTCCAGTCGAATTTTTCAACCGCCTTGAAGAGACCGAGGTTTCCTTCCTGGATCAAGTCGAGAAGCGTGAGATCAGATGATCGTCCAACGTATTTTTTTGCAATCGAAACCACGAGACGAAGGTTCGCTCGAGCGAGAAGATTTTTTGCTTCCATGTCCCCTTTCTCGATTCGTTTTGCAAGCTCGCGTTCCTGCGCAGCATGAATCAATGGGTACTGACCGATTTCTTTGAGATACATCTGGATCGAATCGTACTGATGAGATTCCTTGCCGAGCTTTGGATCTTTGATAGTGGCTTCAACGTCAAGCAAGTTTCCACCTTCAAGAACGTCAATGCCCGCAGTAGTAAACTTTTCGTAAAGCTCGTCCAAGAACAAGATATTGTTTTCAATATCAGGGAATGTCTTCAAGATTTCGTCATAGGTAATGAAGCCTCGCTTCTTGCCTTTGAGGATCATGTCATTTGCCTTTGCTTCGAGATCTTTTGCCTTTCGTTCAGCTGCGTTTAGCTTTGGCTCTTTTTCTTTCGGAAGTGCCTTTTCTTTTTTGACAGCAACTTTTTTGACTGCTGATTTTGCCTGTTTAGGAATGCTTGCTTTGCGAGCAGCAATGAGTTTCTTTGCAGCTGGAGCAGCCTTTTTCGCAACAGCTTTTACTGCTGGCTTCTTGGCTACTTGCTTAGGCTTTGGTTTTGAAACCGGCTTTGCCTTCGGTTTCGCTTTTGGTTTTTTTGATGGTTTTTTCATATCCTATCTCTATTATCTACTAATTAGTTAAAAATGAAAACTGCGGTTATAACCGGAGCATTCCGAGAATGCGTAGGTAATACATTATGTTTCTAGTGTATGTAAAATGGTGGTTTTTTCTTTCACTTGAGCAAGGAGATCGCTAATGTCTTTCCCCTCAAGTTCAGCCTGCCGAATTTGCGCTGAAAGTTCATCGAGTGTTCGCTTGAGTTCGCGCGCCTGAAGCTGTCGAGCAAGGAGATTGAACTCAGTCTCAAGATTTTTGTCTGCGCCAAATCCTGCTTCGGCTTCAAAGATCAATTCATCTTTGCGTTCGAGCGCAGTATCTCTCACGTGGAGCGCTCTATCTCCTCCAAGAGCTACCTTCATCTTTTCTTCGAGCACAGCTGCGTCAATGAGCGGCTTTTCGGATTCTTGCTGCCAAAAGACAATTCCGTACAATCTCTCAGCAAGCGTAAACTTTCGATCTACAGTCTCGGGCTTTTCTTCTGCCACGCGCGCTCCGTTATTTTCTTTTTCAAAACTGACCAGATCGCTTTGCAATGCTGCGACAGAAGTTCCGGTAATTTTCTCAACAATACCCAGGAAATGTTCGCGAGTGATGGCGCTTGGAATTTTCGCAACGAGCGGCAAGACTAGTTTCTGAATCATCTTGATGCGTTCACGAGGATCAGTGTTCGTCTCCATAATGTGTTTTGCGAAAAATGAAACAGCTGGTTCAGTTCCCTTCAGAACTTTCAGCCAATCGTCTTTATTTTCCTTAATCACATCTGCAGGATCTTTTCCAGATGGAAGTTTCGCAACTTTCACATCCATGCCTAGGCCGAGGGCCAAGAGCGATCCACGATACGTTGCGTTAATTCCCGCTTTGTCACCATCAAATCCAAACAAAATATTTTTGGAAAATCGAGCAAGCATCTGGAGGTTGGTTACGCCACGATCGCCGCTTGGAACACTATCTGATAGTGCAGTTCCTGACGCAGCGACGGTATTCACAACACCAGCTTGATGCGAGAGCAAGAGATCGAACTGACCTTCAACAATGATTGCATAGTCACGTTTTCTGATTGCTTCCTTTGCTCGATCAATACCATAGAGAGCGCTAGATTTATCGAAGAGCGGAGTATCTGGGCTGTTTAGATATTTGGGTGTTGCGTCATCAGTAATCATCGTTCGGCCGGAAAATGCGATCACGCGTCCAGTTGAATCGAAGATTGGAAACATGGCGCGATTGCGAAATCGATCATAGTATCCTTTGTCGGTTTTTTTGATCAATCCTGCTTTTTCCAACAATGGTTCGGAAAATTTCTTTCCTGCCAAATATGTTGAAAGCGTTCTCCAACCGTCCGGAGCAAATCCGAGTCTGAATGATTTGATAGTTTCATCAGTGAGCCCGCGATCATGGAAGTACTTTGTTATTTCAGGATGTTTCGCCAACTCGCCTTCGTAGAATTTGGTTGCTGCTTCCATGATTGCAAAGAGCTTTTCTTTTTCATCAGTATTCTCTGGCTTGAATCCAGTCAATGGAACTCCAGCTTTGTCAGCCAAAACTTTGAGGGCTCCCTTGAAATCCAAACCTTCATATGCCTGAACAAACGAAAAGATATCTCCTTTCACTCCACAGCCAAAACAATAGTAGCTTCCGCGCGCTGGGGAAATATAGAAGGACGCCGTCTTCTCATTGTGGAAAGGACAGCGTGCCTTGTAATTGATCCCCGATTTTTCCACTTTGATGTAAGCAGAAATAACTTCGTTCACCGGGAGTCGTTCTTTGATTTGATCTACGTTGGTCGCCATAAGTTCGATATGATTTAAGCTTACCACGTTCTGACCGAAGCATCGGCGGATGGTCTTAGGGCTAGTCTTTTAGCGCTAAGACCATCCGCTGATGCGGAGGTCATAAATACTTTTAGTTTTCTTCTTCTGTTGCAGCTTTTTCAGCTTTCTTTGCAAGTCCAGCACGGAAGCCTGTTCCAGCTGGAATCAAGCGACCGATAATGACGTTTTCCTTGAGGCCACGAAGCTTGTCGATACCTCCGCGAACTGCGTTAGTAATCAAGACACGGTTAGTGTTCTGGAAGGAAGCAGCTGAGAGCCAGCTCTTTGTTGTGAGGGATGTTTCAGAGATACCGAGAACAAGTGATTCAGCTTTTGCTTCTTCACCGCCTTCACCACGGATGCGGCTGTTTTCTTCAGTGAGCTCGATGTTTTCAACGATTTCGCTTGGAGAAAATTCAGATGATCCTGGGTGCTTAATACGCTTACGTGAGAACATCTGTCGGATTATGATTTCGATGTGCTTTCGTGAGATCGAAGCAGACTGGAGTTCGTACACTTTGTTGATTTCGCGGATGATGTATTCTTCTGCGAGTTCCATAGTTCCATACTTGAAGATTTCAGCGATGTCAGCAGATCCATCAGTCAACAATTGACCGCCGTGGATTCGCTCACCTGCCTTGACCAATGGAGTACGTCGGAATGGTACTGGGTATTCAACAGTGTTTGATTTCTTGTCGCCTTTAGTATCGTTCAAGACGATGATAGTCTTTTCTTTTCCATCAATCTTGATTTCGATTACTTCACCGTCAGCATGCGCGATGATAGCTGGGTTCTTTGGAATTCGTCGTTCGAAGATTTCTTCGACACGAGGAAGACCGGCAGTAATGTCGAGCATCGCGACTCCACCGGAGTGGAAGGTTCGGAGCGTAAGCTGCGTACCTGGTTCACCGATAGCCTGAGCTGCGATAATACCCACTGCTTCACCGAGATCGACGAGTTTGTTTCGTCCGAGGTCGAGACCGTAACACATCTGGCAGATGCCGTGAGCTGTCTTACAAGTCAAAGGTGTTCGGATGTAGACTTTTTCTATGCCAGCTTTCTGGATTGCCATCGCATCTTCGCGAGTAAGCATAGTACCGCGCTTGTATGAGATAGTTCCCTTTTCGTCTTTCAAGTCTGAAGCAAGAATTCGTCCGCGAAGGTTTTTTGAAATTGGGATTTCAATACCAAGCACGTTGTCGGCCTTCGCCCATTTTCCTTCTTTGGTTCCACAATCGTTTTCAGTAACCACGACATCCTGTGCAACGTCAACGAGACGTCGAGTGAGGTATCCGGCTTTCGCAGTGTTAAGCGCCGTGTCGGCCAAACCTTTACGTGAACCGTGAGTGATAATGAAGTATTCAATTGGTGAGAGACCTTCTTTGTATGATGGAATAACCGGGAAGTCGATCGTTCGTCCTTGCGTGTTGATGATCAAACCTTTCATACCGGCCA
>CAYVDC010000020.1:0-8336 GCA_964450735.1 uncultured Candidatus Saccharibacteria bacterium
TGATTCTGGACATTTATATGCATCCCCTGTTTCATCAGAATCAATTTCTATATAATTTGCTCCTAATATTCTTGCTTCATCTACTTGTGCCATAGCCGTATTTTTACCTAAACTTGGGTTAGGAACAAGTGTATATGTTGAATGTAAATGTGTCATTTCAGCTATAAACTTGCAATTTGCAGGAGCTCTATCCGTTGACATATAAATAACATTATTATCTGGTTTAATTTTGTTTGAAGAACAACCAATTAAAGTTAGTAGCATTACACCAATAATTGATTTTCTAGTTTTAATAAAAATATTTGGTTTACTCATTTTTATATCATCCTAATACATAAATTATTTTATTAAGCTTGATTAATTTGCTTAAAAATTTGCTTCAGGCTCAAATACATACCTGGCATAACTACTAACACTAACGGTACTGCTACTATTAAACCAGAAATTATTGCTATAGCCAGTGGTTGTTGCATTGCAGATCCAGTACCAATACCGAGTGCTAGAGGTGATAATGCCAATATCGCAATTATAGAAGTCATCAAAATTGGGCGCATTCGCATAACTCCAGCGTGTATTAATTTATCGCCACTTTGCTCTTTTAGTAAATTAAATTCAGTAAAATAAAAAATGGCTATTTCAGTGACAATGCCAATGACCATTGTCATCCCCATCATAGATGATATATTTAACTCAGTATTGGTAATAAATAAACCAATAAAGATTCCAGGTAGTGTTAATAATGTAGTAACCAAAATACTTAATACTATGCAAACATCCTCATAAAGGATCATTAACATTACGCATACTAATAGTTCAGCACTTATAAAAACTATCATCAAATCAAAAAAAGCTTGCTGTTGCTGCTGATAGAGACCACCATATTCTATATATACACCATTGGGTAAATTAATTTCTTTTATGGCTTTTTTGATATCTGCCATTGTTGTACCAAACCCACGACCTTCAATTCTACCTTTTACTGCTAGCATTGGTTTAAGGTCTTCACGTGTCTGTTCTGCTTGCCCAGCATGAATTTCAATAGTTGCTACTTGGTTTAACGATATGTATTTGCCGTCAATGCTGCGTAACATTAATCCATTTAATTGTTCAATTCTTTGGTGTAAATTTGCATCAGCCATAATACGAATTGGGATAATTTTATTTTTTAATAAAATTTGGTTTACTTGAACTCCAACAATCTGGTTTCCTAATTGACGGTTTATACTATCAGGGTCCAGTCCAACTAATGCAGCCTTTACTTGATCAATCTTGATATCAATGTCATCACCAGAATATACAATGCCGTTTGTAACTTCTACCACTCCACTTATTGTGCTAATTTTGTCGGTAATCATATTGGCGATTGGTGTTAACTCATCTTGGTTACTTCCGAATATCTTAATTTCAATCGGTTGAGGTACAGCAGTTAAATCACCAATCATGTCTTCAATCAATTGTGCAGTTTCAATCTTTAATCCTGGTACATTAGCTTCTACTTTGTTTCTTAATTCTATCATTATTTCGTCAATATTACGTCGGGGGTAATTTTTTAAGTGTATAAAGTAGTCACCGCTATTAGCTTCAGTCAAGCCACCCCCCATTTGTAGTCCGGTTCGACGGGAATAGTTATCTACTTCAGGTGTTGCTAATATGATTTTTTCAACTTGTTGTAATACTCGATCCGTTTCAGTTAAGGATGTACCTGGTTTCGCAACATAATCCAAAATAAATCCCCCCTCATCCATATGTGGCATAAATCCTGAATCAACTTTACTATAAGCTAAATAACCAATTATTATAAAAACTAAGATTGGTAATACAAGCAATATTGGCTTCGTTAAAGCTGGCTTCATGATTGATACATACGCACGTTGTAATGTATGTAAAAAATTAGCTTCTTTATGTTTTATTGTTACGTTTTTTAAGAGTGTTACACTCAATATGGGGACAACTAACAAAGCAAAGAAAAATGAAATAAATAAAGAAGAAGCCATAGTCATTGCCAAAGATCTAAAAAATCCACCAGTTACTCCATCAAGAAATGACAATGGAACAAATATTATTATTGTCGCCAAAGATGAACCAGCTAATGGTTTTAACATTTCTATTGCGGAAACTAGAATTCCATTGCTATCTTGTACTTTTTGTTGATGTTGCTTTTCAACTATTCTCCTTACTATGTGCTCTATCATTACAACTGCATCATCAATAACTAAACCAACGGCAGCAGCAATACCACCTAAAGTCATTATATTAAAGCTCATATTTAATAAATATAATATCAATACAGTTGTTGATATTACGCACGGTATAATAACTACCACTATAATAGTCAACCGTAAATCTCGTAAGAAAATCAGCACTACCAACGCAGCTAAAAATGCCCCAGTAATGATTGCATCCTTTACGCTTGAAGCCGATTCAGTAATAAGCTGTGATTGATCGTAATAGGTTTGAATTTTTATATCATGTGGTATTTGCTGCTTAAATTCACTCAGTTTTTGTTTTAGGTTATTTGCAATTAATACTGTGTTTGAACCTATCTGCTGCCTGATATTGACGAGCACAGCATCTTTACCATCTGAAGTTGCTTTCGTCCACACTAAAGTTTCTCCTAATTTAACTTGAGCAACGTCTGCTATAGTTAATACGCCTGTAGCATTTCCTCGTAGAATAGTGTGTTTCAAATCATCTAAATTAGTTGGGGTACTTCCTGACATAATTAGGTATAAGCGGTAACGATCTTCAATCCTACCGACTGAAATAACTGTGTTATTTGCGGTTAATGCTTTAGCAATATCGTCTACGGTTATTGAGTGTTGTTTTAATTTTAGCGGATCAAAAATAACTTGATATTCAGCATCTTTACCTCCTTGTATTTCAACCCCTGCTACACCAGGTATTGAATTCAAAAGTGGCTGGAGTTGTGTTTGTGCAAAATCTTTTATTGCCACTAGGTCTTTGGTATTTGAAGTTAGTGATAACCCAAGCATTGGAAATCCAGTTGGATCTACTCGGGTTGCGCTCAAGCTTACTCCTGCGGGTAAATTAGGTGCGACTTGGTTAAGAGCTTCTTGCACTTGCAATAGTGCAAGTACCATATCACGCCCCCACGCAAAGTTTACTGATAGCTCTGTAGCACCACGATTACTATTGGAGCGTATTCCTTCAACACCAGGCACATTTCTAACCGCTTGTTCTAGTGGCTTTGTAACTTCAACAATCATCTTATCTATTGGTTTGTCCCCAGCATCAGCGCTAATCACTATACGAGGAAAAGCTAAACTAGGGAATAAAGATACAGGTAGCTTAAATGTCGTATATGTCCCAGCCAAAGTCAATAAGATAAATAAAAACAATATTGACAAACGGTGTATTTTTAACCAGTTAAGAATCATTTCTTGGACTCCACGCGAATACGCATTCCACTCTCCAATTCATAGTTACCAAGAGTTATAACTTCATCACCTGCGGATATACCGTTAATAACATAAACCATACTTTCATTACTTGATCCAATATTAACCCACTCTTGCTGTGCTTTTCCATTTTTATTTATGTAAACATAAGGTGTATTTTGTTGGTACAGTATTGCTGATCTTGGAATAGCTATTTGTTGCTGAGGGCTATCTAAATAAATTTCGCCAATGACTGAATCCCCAAAAGTAAACGCCGAAGTAGCAGGCAATGTGGCACTGAAGCTAACCATTCCTGTTGTTGCATCAATTTGTCCAGAAATATTATTAATTTTTGTTAATATGGAGTAAGACATATTATTTAAATTACTTACTAGTATCTGCATATTAGGGTTTATTTTACTTTTATTCACCACGTCTATATTAAACTCCGCATGCAAACGACTTCCAATATTTAACAATGGAGTAGAAATTGGAATTATCTGTCCAGTTTGTGCGCTAACATTAACAACTATACCATCAGATTTTGCAGTTGGATTTAGTTGTTGCGTAATGATCTTAAAACTATGGTAGTCTGCTTCTGCTTTGAGTAGAGTTTGCTGTGCAATTTGTACTTCTGCATTGCTTGCCATATATTTACTTCTTAATAATTGCAATCTTTCGTAATCCTTTTTTGCAAAATCTACTGCTCTGATAGCATTGTTCAAATTGGCTTCTGAAGCAGGACTTAACTTTAATTTTATTAATTGTTGACCTTTTTTTATAGTTTCACCATTATGTACCAAGATTTGATCTACGATAACCTCACTAGGTGAATAAATTTGCCACATTGCTTCAGGCACAAAATTTATGCTTCCATATACTGTCATTGATTTTGCTATTAATTGTGGTTTAGCCTTGACCACGCTTACTAGAGCAATTGGCTCTATTTCTGGTAAAGTTTCTTCTTTACTTGGTTTCATTAGTAAAAATATAAACCCTAAACAAATAGTAAGTAGCACTATTAAAGATAGTTTTTTATTCCATAGATATTTTTTATTCACCTAGATATTTCCCTAAAAGCATTTGCATTGCTATTCTTTGCTCCGCAATATCTTGTTCTAAACTTAGCTGTTTTAATCGTTTATTAAATACATTTGTATGAGCATTCAAATAATATGACTGAGTAATATTTCCCAGTTTAAGTTGTTTATACATAGCAGCGTCAATGTCTGAAAGTTGTGGCATTTCGTGATTGATTGTGTTTTGCTGTGCCTGTGCCCAAGATATTTCTTTTACGATAATAGCAATGTCAGATTGAGTACTGTGTAGTCGGGCTATATACTCAAGATAAAGCTGTTCTCGGGTTGCCTTAGCAATAGCAATTGCGCCTTGGTTTCGATTAAATAATGGAATATCAAAGGATATATTTGTACCAAAATAAGAATTACTAGTGTTATCTTGACCGGGGTAGATACCAACATTAAAGTGAGGGAATTGTCCTAGTATAGCCTGATGTAACTGTATTTCTTGACTATTATATCCTGCTTGCAGTGCAAGTAAATCCAAACGATTATGTCGAGCATAAGTAAATAAAGCACTTTCATTTAAGTGTGGGAGTGTCTGATTAGGATTTATCTGCAATTGGATGATGGCGGTTGGCGGAAGACCAACAATTTGATTTAATTGTAGTTTAGTTTTATCCAACAACCGTCTAGCCATTAATAATTGATCTTGCAAATCTAAAAAATTACTTTGTTGTAAGTTAAATTCATCGGCTTTTAAGTCGTGATTTGCAAGGTTAACTTTCAATACATCTAGATAAACTTTGTTCGCCGTAATTTCCTGTTCGATTAAATGGATTTGTTGCTGTAAAAAATACACATGTGTAGCTAATAATTCAGCTTGATTGGCGGTCATCCATTCCTGCCATGCAACATCGTAATGAACTTGCTGCCTCACAAACTCTGCGGCAGATTCTCTCAGTGATTTGGTTACAACACTCCCAATATCCCAGTTTAACCCAAATGCATATGCTGGAGTTACACCAACACCTGAACTAATAGGTATTTCATATAGTGGGGTAAATTGTGGGTCTGGTAGCAATCCTGCTTCAAAGACTTGAGCATTAGCAACTGAATTTTTGGCTCGTAATGCTTTAAGGTCTGGATTTGTTATAACTGTAAGCAATGCCAACTGCTGAACAGTTAGTGCTTTGTTAAAATCAATTATCGGTAGATTTTTTTTACCAAAACCACTAACTATAGTATTAATAGACTCTACATCTGGCATTGATAATGTTTGGTCAATTTCTGCGTCAATAAGTGGTTTACTTGTATATGTTGAACACGAAATAAGTAATAAAGTTAATGCTAGTGATAGTAACAACTTGATTATATAATTGATATACACAATTTATACTTTTAAAATGTCAAACGGAAAGTATTTACATATCAACATAATGAGTTACAGATATCCAACATTGATATAAATAACAGATATCTGTAACTATAATGTAATATGAAAATCTAATTACTAATCGTCAATTTTGCATCCATCGACTTTATTATTAGTAAATTCACATTTCATTTTTACTGTAGTATTAGCTTCAAATTTAACTTCTTGTTCTTTATGAATTATGTGGTTTTCTTCCTCAAATTTTTTAACATTACAATATTTTAATACGTCGGATGCTGTACTCTTTGTATTAAGTTTATAACTACCGCAAGTAACAGTTTGTTTATCCAGATTTATTTTACTATCTGCATAAGCTACTCCAACTGATAGTCCTGAAATTAGAATAAGTAGTTTCTTCATAATGAGTGCCCTTTAAAAAAATTAATTGTTAACTATTTTGCCATTTTCAACTGTTGCTGATATTGGTATTGCTTTATCTGATAACTCTACTGAAATAAATTTATCAGATATGCCATGTTCAACTTGAGTCTTGAAATAATATTTTACTGTTTCAGCTGGTTCTATTTTAATAATTCCATTGATTAGCGCAATACTTGTACTATTCAATGGCTTATCTATTGAGACGCTTCCATTTTTTCCACTGATTACTGTTTTTAACACCACAGGAAGCTGAATACTACAATCAGCATTGGATAAATTCTGTATGTCAACAGTTACTATACGATTGTTTTCAATAACATTGATATCACCATCTTTAGTTGTATTTTTACAATTCCAAATTAATTTGTTTTCTACTGTATTAGAAAATACTAGATTCGCGTTAGAAAATTTAATGTCAACTCCATTTATTTGTTTTGGATCCATTATTTTATAATCCGATATGGGTTTACCATTAGGAGTATAACGTATCGTTGTTTCATCTTCATTTTTGGTATTAAAATGCAATTTAATAGCTCCATTTAAAAGTTCCAAATTACCGACATTATTTGAAAATGTAAAAACAGGGCTTAATTTCCATACCAGTGTAATACAAAATAAAACTATTACTATCAATGTTCCTAGAAACCCTATTGTTAACCATTTCAAAATTGGATGGAACGGCGCTTTATTAGGCTTTAATCCTCGCTCTAATAAATATCGTGAAGCAACTTGTTCTGGTTCTCCAATAGAATTTAATACGGAATCAATAGAAGTTGATTCATCCTCAATTGCTGCTAAAATATGGCTTTTAATTTCTGTTATTATTTCAGCTTTTTCACTAATTGAAATCCCACCAAGAGCTTTGTCCAAAGAGTATAAGTATCTATCTAATTTATGATTATTGTTCATTTTATTGCCTTTTACACTAAATTACAATAAGTTTGCCAAAGACTATTAAATTCTTCCTGCATTGCAGTCAGAGTACTAAGTCCGCTTTGGGTACAAGTATAAAATTTACGCGGGTGTCCAGACGTATTCTCTGTATCCCATTTATAAGAAAGCACGCCATCAGTAGCCAAACGATTCAACAACGGGTAAAGAGTACCTTCTTTTACTATAAGATTCATTTTTTTTAATTCTTCAATTAAATCAAAACCGTATATTCGCTGCTTGTTTTTAATAACCATTAAAATACTTAACTCCAAGTATCCACGCTTTATCTGAGCTTTCCAATTGTCAATATCAAATGCCATATGAAACTACCATATCTGACCATAAGAAGGTTAATTGGCCGAATTTAAAAAACAAGTTCATCTTTAAGCTATATATGCTCTTCAATATCCATCTCTTTTTTATGCGTAACAGTAAGGTAAATAATTAACAGTAGCATAATTCCAGTCACTGCTAAACTAGTGGTGCCTGTCCCATAACCAAATCCGCCTTTTTGAACCGGGTGAGATAATAAATCTCCTCCTGAAGCTCCGAATGGTCTGGTTAAGATATAAGTAATCCAAAATAATGCAACTGAATTTATTTTTAATAAATAGAGTACAGCTGGAATAATAACCATTATGGCACCAAATACAAGCGTAGCATTCAGATAACCCAAGTGAAAATTATCGGCTACCAAATCACCGGCTGCAGTGCCCAGTGCAAAAGTAATAAAAATCACCAACCAATAAAAAATTTCACGTCTGGTCGTGTTAATGTTATCGGTATCTAATGACTTCTCAACCATGTACCAAACGGATAATGTAATGAATAAAAGTACCAAAAACCCTCCAGAAGTTACCTCTAAAGGAATTCCGCAACTCTTGCGTAACCAATCGGCAAACATTGTTCCAAAAACTGCCATTATTACAATCACGCCCCAGTACATCCAGGGAACATATCGTTTAAATCGCATCTGAATAAATGCAGAAGTTGCTAATAGTATACTTACAATAATAAGTGCACTCATGCCAAATTTATGTGAAAAGAAATCTGCAGAGGTTTCGCCGATTGTAGTTGATATAATTTTAATAACCCAAAACAACACTGTTACATCGGAAACTTTGTTCAATAATTTACTCACGTCTATTCCCTAATAATTCTTCGAATACG
>CAYVDC010000021.1:0-6855 GCA_964450735.1 uncultured Candidatus Saccharibacteria bacterium
TTTTCTTCAGATGTTGTTTTCTTGAACATCGGTAGAAGGTAAATAATATTGAGCATAAGAGAGGTTGCCAAAATGTAGAGCGAAATGCCAAAGATGACAGTCTGTGGCTGGAGTAGGTGCAAAAAATTTTTGTAGAATGCTCCGTCGACTGCATGTCCGATTTGGTTAGCGATGTTTAAAGCTAGGATTATGATCACGCTGTAGCTGAGAAGCCGCCGCCTATTTTTCTCATGTTGTTCTGGTTTTATCAAAAGGGCGATAATTGAAAGACCAAGACCCACGAGAATGAAGATGTTAGGAATGTCATGATTTAGTAGGATGCTTGCCGCAAGAATGATTGGAAGGTGAATGAACGCGCCGATGGTATGCACCAAGGCAAGCGAGCTCGCGGAATTGAGCACGACATAACCTGTATATTGTCCGATACCCCAGAAGAAGGCGATGCCGCCAAGAAGCCAAAAGGCGATCGGATGAGCGACGAGAAACAGGCCGTATTCTGGCTTATAGAGGGCCATGCAAAGAATCAGCGCAGGAATGATGGAATACCGCTGCAATCCGGCAATGGCATGGGCAGAGATTCCTAACTCCTCGAGTTTTCGGATATGCAGATGATAGAGAGCGAACAATGCCGCTTGGAGAAAGACGATGAGGACGATTGACATGGTGGTATGATATCATGAGCTCATTCCCTATGAAAGAAACCATTTCCAAAAAACTGCTCCCGAACGTCACGCTCCTCGGCGTTGATTGTGTCGACATTGATCGGCTCATTCGCGCTGTCGATATCTGCACCAGCTACATGGATTTCAAGGAGGTTAAAATTCTTACCAGTATTTCAACCGATCATCCGAATGCAATCAAGATCAATCCGCTTACTTCGCGCGAAGCGTATTCTGAATTTATGATCAAGAAGTTGAATGAATATGTGGATACGGAATTCGTGCTTGTTATTCAGTATGACGGCTTCATTCTCAAGCCGGTAGCGTGGAGCGACGACTTTTTGAAATACGACTACATTGGTGCGCCATGGTGGTATGTGGACGGCAGCCCGAACGTTGGCAATGGGGGATTCAGCATGCGAAGCAAAAAGCTTTTGGAGATCCTTGCCAATGATCCGCACATTACCGACTTTCATCCCGAAGACGATAGGATTTGCCGATTCTATGGAAATTATCTGAAAGAAAAAGGAATTGTCTTTGCTCTCGATGAAGTAGCACGGCGCTTCAGCGTGGAAACTTTTAAAACTCCGCGACCTGGATTTCAAAATAAATGGGAAGACCAGTTTGGCTTTCATGGATACTATACAGATATAACGGAATGGCTTAAAGATCATTCAGAATTGACCGAAATAATGGAAACAACATTTGCGAGCGCCAAGATTGCGCGTAAGTTGGAAAAGGAACGAAACAAGTACATCATCAAAGAAACACCGGAAGGGAAGACCTTTTCTAAAAAAGCAAAGCAAGGAGAAATTCTTCTGTTTCGGGAAGTACTTTCGATTGTAGCGCCCCAATACAATCCGCAGTTTTCCTTATTGCAGCTTCCTGCGGCGGTATCAATTGATGAAACTCATCCTGAGCCGGTACTCACGCTTCCGTTTTATGAAGGCGAAAATTTCAATGAAAAATGGGACGAATCCAACGGAGGATTGCCGCTTGGCCTTGATCTGTCTATTGAATTTCCAGCCATCATCCGCGACCTTTCTAAAATCGACATTCAGCCAATCATTGAAAATCCAAGATTAAAAGATATTCCTAAATTCAGTTTCGATCACCAGAGCTATCTTTTGGAATTCGACGAGATTGTTCAGCCATTTATGAAGCATGGTTTGCTTGCTGCGGAGGAAATCGCCGTCGCTCGGAAACTTTTGGAAACTGATTTTGATTCACCCCGCATTTTCAATAATGGTGATTTTTACCCGCGCAATCTGATCCGTATGTCTAACAGCAAGATCGTCCTCATTGATTGGGAAACGTGGAATGCCAACAGCCGGGCGAACATGATAGATCATATCGAAAATGTAGCTGCTTTCTGTTTCGTGCACATGTGGGGCAACAAGCGATGGCAGGAAAACTATGTGCGAGAATTGAGGAAAATTCCCGGTGTGACCCGTGAAGGCCTTCAAAAAGGCATTTTGATAAAATCCATTGAAATGGCGAGTTTTTGGTTCAAGGAAGATGGGAGGAATGAGCTGTGCCGGAATCAGCTTCGAACGTTCAAGGACAGCCTTAATCAGCAGTATTTGAATGGACTCTGGAATGGATCGAGTTCGCTTTAGATTTGGATCCGATTTTTCTGATAATACGAATCCACGATTTTCCAAAGAATGACTGTTGGAATGACGGCCGCAATCATGCTCAGTCGGATCGGAACTCCCGAAACGATCAGCCCCGCTATTCCCAACAGTCCGATGATAGCGCCGATGTCCCAGCCGGTTTCGGCGAAAAATAACTCCCAGTACGCTCTGCTCGGATCTTTCACTGTATTGTAATACGCGACTGATGTTGCTGGCTCTGTCACGCCGTCGCCGAACCGCTGCAGTGATTCAAAGAAAACCACAGGAGCAAATTTGAATCCCAAAAAGACGCGGCCGAAGAGGGAAGCAAGCTGGAGAAACAATCCTGTCGTATTGAGCGAGGAGCCTTTGCCAAGGTCGAGCCGAGGCCCGATAAAGAACTGGGAGATCATGTTGGCCAGCATTCCAAGCGTGATCGCCCAGCCATACGAGATGATTTCTCCAAGCGTCAGGAAGAGAACAATGCTCCAAATGAATTTATACGATTGTTCGGCGGTGCTTTGAACGATCGAAAGCCGCATGATGTATGTATTGCAATTCTTAACTGCTTCTCGAAAGGAAGCAATTTCTTTGATCGAATGCGAATTCGGAAGGAACAAGAGGAAAATGCCTGCAGTTACAAAGAAACAGAAAATTGCCATCGTATAGTTTAAAAATCCGCCTTTGACTATCAGGATCGCGCTCAGGACAGGGCCGAGCACATGCAATCCTTGGACGAAAACGATTTGTGCGGAAACATTTTTACCCCGGTTGTCATTGTTGCCCAAAATCCAAAAGAGATAATGGTATGACATCCAATACATGCTGCTGAAGAATGCTCCTACGGTAATGTAGAGCCAGAGCCATACATTGACGCTGTCCGCGAAAGGCAAGAATAAATACGATATGCCGATCCCCAATGCCCCAACAATTGCCGCGTTTCGGACGCCGATTTTCTTGACGAGTGGTATCTGCAAATATCGCAGGAGAATTCTTAGCACTGAGAATAAAGCGTAAAAAGCAAGGACGGTCGGAACGCTCAATCCTTGCTTGATGAGAAAGATCGGCCCGAAAGAGGAGAATAAAATATCAGCGAGGCGGACGAAGCCCAATTGAAGATTGAGGATATTTATTGATTTGTTTTTGAAAAGATCCATGGAAATTACTCGCGCTTTTTACTTTTAATAATCCTCGCAAAGAGATATGCAAAGATAAGTCCAGTGATCAGCGTCGAAACATACCAAACCGCTGATCCTCCAAAACTGTCAAAGTTCGTGTTGCGGAAAACGAAGTATTGGATGGTGAGGGGAATAATTGTCAGCGCGACAGTATAGGCAATATACTTTTTGAACGAGATTGTCGTAAAGCCGAGCGCATAACTAATGAAGTCAAAAAAGAAAAATCCAAGCGTGCGGCCGATGACGAGCAAATAGGTGTCGTGAGTTTCTGCAATGCCATCTATGTGATCCATGGATTTTTTGCCGATGAGCTTTACGACGATTCTTCTGCCCCAGCGCCGCGCAATATAGAAGCTGATGGAAGCGCTGAGTACTGACGCGAAATAGAAAATGATCATGAGTGTTCCAAATCCGTAGAGTTTGATGCCAATGATGTAGAACGCAGTTCCGGAAATCGGTGCAAAGACTTGCGTGCAGATAATGATCAGCAGCAAGAAAAGATATCCGAGCCACCCAAGTCCGATTGCTGCTTTTTCAATGAGACTAACAGGGATAGAGTTGATAAAGTATAAAAAAGCCAAAAAAGCGATAAATGAAATCGTATAAGTGAAAATTTCTTTTTTGGTGTAGTTAGCCATTGAACTGTCTCAAATGGTGGTCAATATGCTTGTATGCCATCCGGCCAATTTGTTCACGGGTCATATCTCCGAAAAACCAATGAGTAACGATAGGTGTTGAGAAATGTTCATATTCTCGAACCAATGTTATCCAAGTATCTTTAGCTGTTTGGAAGTCGCCGGCAGTTTCTTGTACCTTGAATTCATCGCTTGTCGGAGCATTCTGTTTCATTGGCGCATCATCTGCAAGCATTTTCTTCAGGATCATTTTGCCAAGCAGGCGGCCGAGGAATGAGCGCTTGAACTTTTTCTTGCCCAGATACATTTCGTCTGCACGAGCTGCATGTTTTACCATCTGGTAGACATTCATAGTGCCCCAGGCAGCCGTGCTGGTTTCTGGGAGGGAATTGATGCGAGCGATCAATGCTTCTCTGGTTTCTTTGTCGAGGATTGTTTTCATTTGTTGAGTATATCTTATTATGGGAGCCGATTACATTATTTTAAATAGCTATCAAAATAGATCGCATGACAGGTGTAACCGCCTGGATCTTTCTGAAGGTAGTCTTGGTGGTATTCTTCCGCTGGCCAAAATGTTGTAAGTGGCTCAAGCGTTGTAACCACAGGGTCTTTCCATCGTTTGGAATCATTTACGATTGTAATGAAATTCTCAGCTTCTTTCTTTTCTTCTTCGTTTCCATAGAAAATTGCTGAACGATATGACGTGCCGCGATCGTTGCCTTGCTGGTTCATGGTTGTTGGATTGTGTATCTGAAAGAAAAAGTCCAACAAGTTTTTGTAGGTTGTCTTTTCGGGATCGTATTCAATTTCTACTGCTTCTGCATGGCCAGTGTGGCGTTCGTATGTTGGATTGTCTACAGAACCGCCAGTGTAGCCGACGGTGGTAGTGATAACGCCTGGCTGCTTTCTAAGCAGCTCCTCAAGTCCCCAAAAACATCCTCCACCCAATACTATTTTTTTGCTCATACAATAACTCTTATTTACCAGGAATAAATTTCATTGAGATTGAGTTTACGCAGTGTCGGATGTCCTTGTCGGTAAATCCTTCGCCGGTGAACACATGTCCTAAATGTCCGCCGCAATGCGCGCAAGTGATCTCAGTTCGCATGCCATCGCTGTCAGTTGTTTGTTTGACTGCGCCAGGGATCTCGGCGTCGAAGCTCGGCCATCCGCAGGTTGATTCGAATTTGTCCTTTGAATTGTAGAGGGGAGTGTTGCACTGTTTGCAGACATAGACGCCGGTTTCTTTGTTGTTTGTATATTCTCCAACAAATGGAGCCTCGGTTCCTTTATCGATAATGACTCGCTTTTCTTCGGGGGTTAGTTCGTTCATGTATCCATTGTACTACTAAAAAGGAATGTAAAAAATAAAAAAGCCACGCCTCTTTGCAGAAAGCGTAGCTGTAATTGTGTGAATTGATTTTGTGTTATTTTGGCGTCATTTCCCATAGCGCCGCGTATTTGTCAAAAGCAGGATTCTGTTTAGCCAATGATAGTTCGTCTAGGGAAACATAGTCCCACTGTGACCCGCGTTTAACGGTAAAGCCCATTGAGGAAAAGAATTCTTCTGCTTCATCAAAGCTGTTAAACGAATTGGCGTAAATATCTTGGCCAGAGGCTTGTTTGAGGCGCTCTACCCATTTCTGGCCGGTTTCATTTTGATATAGAGCTTTAATGGAAATATCAGTCGTCAGCCATCTTCCTCTTTCGCTTATTAATGTTTCGCGCATGTTTGAAGCAAACTGCTCAAGGTTTTTCTGGTCAAAGTACATCATCATACCTTCGTGGGCGACAACATGGTCTTTGCCAGAAATAGTTTTAGCAAGCTTATCCATTGCATCGTAATCCATTACATTCAATGGTGAATGTATGAGACTCGGGCGTGGACTTGCTTCTAATAGTTGTTTGGCAATAGTGGCCTTTTGAGTATTTAACTCGGGCAGGTCGGTAGAAAAATAGGTAATGCCTGGTTGAGAGAGTATAAACTCGCGCGGTGAGTATCCCGCTGCAAATTCAACAATCGTTTGTACTTTAGCTGACTTAATGGCATTCGTTAGCGATTTTGAGCGAAGTTCAAACATGCCACCTAATCCTGAATTAGTTTTGCCGTTGAAAACGGTTGCCATCGTGCCTTTTACATCAACAAGGTTATAAATTTCATTGCTGTATTCGATACCGCACTGTTTTAAGTAGTGCAGTACCAAAACTGCGGTTACACCTACTTGGGTGTAATCCGTCTGTCCGTCTAATGGTTTCATATCGTATCGGGTTTGTTAAAGAATGTGCACATACTACTATGGAATTTTTGTTTGTCAAAAGTGAGTTTGAATTTTATTTCAATTTCAATTGAACTTTCTATATATGCTTACTGTACCAATTCTCTATCATTGTGGACACGACGGGAGTCGAACCCGTACCTTATAAGTGGTAAATTTGTAAGGCCAGACCGCTAGCATGCCCACGATATGGGTCTACCTACCCATATCTAGATGTATAGAATAGAAAATCAAACTGAATTTCTAATCAAAAATAAATAAAAATCCGCCCTTTGGGGAGCGGATTTTTGCCTTACAAATTTACCAAGATAAATGGTAAATCAAAGTATTGTTTTTTACAACTACGAAAAATAATGTAAACCCTATTTGAACTGAATACAGATATTTAATTTTTTATATTCCCGATACTCCGAATAGCTTTCCAATCGCGAAGGTTATAAGCATGGCAAGCATTCCACCCAGCACGACTCGAATAGTGGCTTTGAGTTTGT
>CAYVDC010000022.1:0-4057 GCA_964450735.1 uncultured Candidatus Saccharibacteria bacterium
TGTATCCAGAAGGCCAAGATGAATTTCCATTACTCAAGCTCGCGCTCGGCAGATTAAAACTTTCAGACTCGGCATTTTCATATGAAGAAGAATCATCTGGCTCGCTCGGCCGCGGCTTTCGTTGCGGATTCTTGGGCATGCTTCACTTGGAAATTATTACAGAGCGTTTGAAGCGTGAGTTTAATCTCAATCTTGTTATTACAACTCCATCCATTACCTATTTCATCGAATACCGAAATGGCAAAAAAGACATCATCTATTCTCCACATATGTTTCCGGATGATGGCGTGATCGCAAAAGTCCAAGAACCATGGGTAGCGATTAAAATCATTACGCCTGCAAAATACCTCACTGGCCTTATGCCGCTTTTATACGAACATGAAGCAGAAATCGGCGATACCGAAAACTTCGGTGATAATCGTTCAGCGCTCAATCTAAAAATGCCGCTTCGCGAAATGATGCGAAACTTTTTCGACGAGCTCAAAAGCGCAACATCAGGCTACGCTTCAATCTCGTATGAAATTGGCGAAGTTCGTGATGCCGATGTGACCCGAATGGATATCATTATCGCCAACGAAGTCGTCCCAGCTTTTGTTCGAGTCGTATCCCGCAAGCGCGCCGAAGCCGAAGCGCAGCAAGCAGTTGAAAAGCTCCATTCAATTTTCCCTCGACAGCAATTTGAAATGAAAGTGCAAGCAGTGGCTCTTGGACGAATCATCGCTTCAGAAACCATCAAAGCATTCCGAAAGGACGTGTTGATGCATGGATCAAAAGTAGTGGGAGGTGGGGACGTGTCCCGAAAGAAGAAACTCTTGGAAAAGCAAAAGCGAGGAAAGAAGAAAATGCGAGAGACGGCAAAGATGTCTATTCCGCATGAAGTGTTCCTCAAGATGATGCGTTCTGGAGAAGATAACTAGCCGATAGGCTGGTTACCGCGCGCGGCGTGGCACATTAAAATTCAGCGACAAGGCGCGTGCAGCCACAAAGTGCAGGAACAACTGAAATAATCACACAAACGAAAAACCGCTCAAATGAGCGGTTTTTTATTGCTTAGCTAAACAAGCTTGGGAGATAAAGCATGATCATCGATACGATGACGAGGATGACAATCACTCCCCAGACGATCTGGATCTTCTTCTTGTGTTTTGGATTAAATAACATAATTGCGAAAGCATACGTTTTTGCGTATGATGATTAAACTGGTAGCGTATCCGAAATGGATGAACTTCCGACCCAAGCACTATACACAATATGGCATATTTTGAAAAGAGGAAAAAAACAACACGATTTTTGTACACCAAGACGGCAGTAGCTATCTTGATGGTCATTGTTGTATTTCTCGCATTCTCAGTATATTCAGTTTTTCAAAAACGCCATGAAGCAGCTGTTAACGCAAAGACAGCAGAATATGAAGTAACCATGCTCCGCGAAAGCGAAGCAAAAACCAAAGCCCAGATCGAGCGATTGGGAACTGAGGCGGGAGTGGAAGAGGCAATACGAAATAAATACCGAGCCGCAAAGCCAGGGGAGGGATTGATCGTCATAACTGATGATAGCAAAGACCGAAAGACTGCACCCCTTGCTCCACAACCGCAGGAGAAGTCCTGGTGGCAGCGATTCAAAGGCTTGTTTACTGGTCAATAAGAAGATTTTTGTATTGTTGACACGAATGCTATAATGAATAGGTTAGTAATTAAGCGAGATGAACGTATGAAAAAAGTTACCATTTACTCAACCCCAAGCTGCCACTTTTGCCACATGGCCAAGGAGTTTTTTGCTGAAAAAGGAGTTGAATTCAAAGACATTAACGTTGCCGCTGACCAGAGTGCTCGCGCTGAAATGATCGATATGACAGGCCAGATGGGGGTTCCAGTTATCCGCATCGAAGACGATGTTATCATCGGATTCAACAAGCCTAAAATCGCTGAACTTCTCGGCATTGCGGCTTAAGTAAAATAGTTTAGAATACAAGGGCACTGTAAAAGGTGCCTTTTGCATTGTCTCTGTAGTTAAATGGATATAACAGTTCCGTCCTAAGGAATAGTTGCAGGTTCGATTCCTGCCGGGGACACAGTAAAGTTGTGGTATAATTCGCTCATAATGAATAACCAAAATCAATCTCGGATGCGAGTGTTCGCAGTATTAATTGCTATTGTTTTAGTTTGCGGAACAATCTTTTGTTATTTCTATTTCAAAAAAGCCGCTGATGCTCCAACACAGGAAGCATCAACACAGACAGAAAAAATTCCTGAAGGATGGATGCAATATAAAAACGATGTTCTTGGAATTTCATTTGCGTATCCAACTGAATGGGGAAATCCTGAGTTTCAAAGCGGAGATGATATAACTCACTTGAGCGAGTATAGTCAAGAGACTGATTTTTATCCTCTAACGATTAGCTTTTCCAATCCAGAACAAAAGGAGACTACCACGCCTCAAATAATCCTACGCCAGAAATATTTTGAAGGAGAAAACGTCTGCGATCACAAGAGATCTGATTTCGGCAATTTTGGTGTGGTTCTCGATGAAGTATATGCTTCATGTACAGACAAGGTAAAAACATTCTTTATACGAACACAGCAAGTACATGATGGACAAACTGAATATGAGTATACCTTAGAGGATATTAGTCTGCTTAAGCTTCAGAACGGTTTCTACAATGATGCCTATATTAGTTATTTTTATGATTCTTCTCGTATAAAGGAATCTAACCTCGATTTCCAGGATTTTATGAGCAGTGGCAACGGTTTGTATCAGCGCAATCATGCAAAATTTGTTACATTCGTAAATAGCCTCAAAGCATACCAACCGGTTTTGTTTACTCAGCAGGCATTTAAGGTTATTCCAAATGAAGATGCGAATATAACAATTATTCGTCGCTACTATTACGAAATTGCCCACGGTAACTTGCCGGCCGCATATGATATGTATCTCAATAAGCCAGTTGCTTTTACTGAATACACGGAATGGTATAAGAATACTTTCCGTACCGAAATTACAGATATTGAAAAATTAGAAAATAATCAATATCAATTTAAAGCAGAGATTCAGGATAAAAATCAACAGCCCGTCTTTTATCGAGTAAAACTTGAAATCAAAAACGGTAAAATTATTCCTGTTTCTTCTGAGGAAATAAAATTTCCAACCATCAAAGGAAACCTTACCGCCTTTGTTTCTATAGCAAACGCCACTGAGTCTCTAATTTTGTCTGAAAATAATAAGGAATCAATAATCTCGAAAACAAGCATTTCCTCTAACCCTGTCCAAAATATTCGAGTATCTTCATTGGAATTCTCACCTTCTGGAAACTATTTATTAGTTCAAAATTCAGGCTGGGAATGGGGAGGTACGAGTGTGTACGATATAAAAAATAAAAAATGGGTACTTGATTGGCAAGAGCTATCGCTTGCGTATACTGGATTTACTCCCGACGAGAAATACTTCTATGCGTGTGCTTCTTCTGGATTTGATGGTACTTACTATGGCGTGGTATATCAAACCCCTAATTTTGGTAAAAAATATAGTTTGCCGGCACAAGAAGGTGATATAAAGTGTTCTTATAATGCAGAAAAAAAGACTATCCAATTTACCCAGTCTCCATACAGTGACAGCCAGGCAAAAGAAGTGGTTGAATTCTCGACAATAACAGGAACTGTGAAGTAAATTGCTGGAGTAGCTATGTTTAGAAGGGTATATTGAAAAAATGAGACTTTTATGTTACGATGCCACGTATGGATCCTGAAATGAAGCAAAAGATCGATGAGCTCTTTGAATTAACCAAGGAGAACAATCAGATGCTCCGCACATTGCGCAGGCTCCAGCGATGGTCTACGGCTCTCAAAGTCGTGTATTGGATTATCTTGCTCGGTATTGCTGCGGGAGCTTTTTACTTCCTTCAGCCATATGTGACGCAGATCAAAGACATCGGCACATCGCTTTCAAAGACATCGACCAATTTTCAGTCGTACTTTGATGAGCAGGTCAACAAAAGATAAAGTATAGAAATGCTTGGGTAGCTCAGTTGGTAGAGCGCTCCCCTGAAGAGGGATAGGTCACC
>CAYVDC010000023.1:0-2914 GCA_964450735.1 uncultured Candidatus Saccharibacteria bacterium
ATGCAGAAGCTCTTGAAATGGCTATAGCAGATAATGAATCAAGTGGTGAATGGATATTACCTAAACTTACAGGTCAACTAAAAGAATATGAAGGTAGTATTGACCTTGAAGAATATAAAATAAGTCTTGGCTCTATAAGAACACTAAATCTAATAAATGAAGCTGACGACCCAATTGAATTATACAAAGGAATAACAGATTTTCAACAAGACGATCAAAAGGCATTTAAACAACTTTTAATTAATTTTGACAGTGAAGAAGCTTATATAGAATTTTCTAAATTAATAAAACAAAAGTTAACAATTAAGACTAAGTCAATATGGTATCCAGAACATTTAGATTTAAAGCGAGAAATATATGAATGAAGAATTGTATTATGTAAAAAGTAATATTACTGGTGGTCACTATGCATTATGTACAGATAAAAGTATAAAGCCTTTTGAAAACCCAATGAGTACATATTCAAAGTTTCCACTTTTACCTTCAGATATAGTATGTGACATAGGTGCTTATGTTGGTGAATACTCTCTTTATGCTTTAAGAAATAAAGGTGTATTTAAGACTTATACATATGAGCCAACACCTTTTACTTTTGAGGTTTTAAAAAGAAATAAGATAGACAATATGGAAATTTATCAATTGGCAGTAACAGGAGATAATAGAAGTACAACTGATTTATATATATCATCAGGTATTGGAGTTACTAATAGCATAGCAAAGTCTAATAAACATAAAAAAATAGAAGTTAATTGTATACAATATGAAAAAGCACTTAGAGATGCAACTGTTGTAAAAATTGATGTAGAAGGTGCAGAGTATTCTTATAATATAGTTCAGCCACAACTTAGAGGTATTATTTTAGAATTTCACCCATTGACTGGAAAGGACTGGAGAAGTATGGCAAATTTAATTATGTTGCAAATAGAATCCTCAGGATATAAATGTATTATTAGACCTAGTTTTAAAAGTGGTTGGAGTCTAACTGGTTGTTGGATTAAAATATAATTATATGGACACTAAATATCCGATTTATATAATTTCCAAAGGCAGATGGGAGTCTAGATTGACTTCAAAGGCCTTAGAAAAAATGGGACAACCTTATCATATAGTGATAGAGCCACAGGAATATGAAGAATACTCCAAAGTTATAGATCCTAAAAAGATATTGATACTTCCTTTTAGTAATTTAGGACAAGGTTCAATACCTGCTAGAAATTGGGTATGGGAACACTCAATATCTATGGGGGTAGAAAAACATTGGATATTAGATGACAATATAAGACAATTTCATATCTTGAAAAATAACAGAAGAGCTTTAATTAATTCTAATACTGGATTTAGAGCAATAGAAGAATTTGTAGATAGATATGAGAACATAGCATTGGCAGGTATGCAATATACTATGTTTGCAATAGATAAACAAAGACACCCACCATTTATTTTAAATACCAGAATATACTCTTGTATACTTATTCAGAACAATATACCTTATAGATGGAGAGGTAGATACAATGAAGATACAGACTTGTCACTTAGAGCATTAAAAGATGGTTGGTGTACGGTACTATTTTATGCCTTTTTATGTGATAAAAGCGCCACAATGACACTAAAAGGTGGTAATACAGAGTCCTTATATAAATTAGATGGACAGAAAGATGGAAGATTGTTAATGGCACAATCACTAAGAGACCAACACCCAGATGTTACTACCATTAAAAGAAGATGGGGAAGATGGCAACATGTAGTGGATTATAGGAAGTTCAAGGCTAATAAGTTTATTCTGAAAAAAGGTGTGATAGTTCCAGAAGCACCACAGAAAAAGTATGAATTAAAACTAGTAGAATCTGTGAAAAATGGTTTACAAAAGACCTAGAAGGTATATAATAATATAAATATCTCTTACTGCTACCTAAATGAGTGTTGAAAATTGGAATAGAAGAAACCCAGGAGATTTAAAAACTTCCTATGATAAGAATAGAGAAGAAGGCGCTCAAAGATATATTAAATCCCCAGATTATCAGAAAATAGTTTTAGAAGTGAAAGAAATGCTAAAGAAAAAGGAAAAGAAAGTTATCAAAGAAAATACACAAGTATCATTAATATAAAATGGCAGAACCAGACAAATGAAACTAGATATAAAAGTATTATCAAAACCAAGATTTAATGATATTAAGTATCTTTTAAAAGAAGGAAAATTAGAAGAATACTTATCAGAAAAGGAAAAAATATTGAAGGAGTGGAAAAGTAAAAGATATAGGATTTGCTCAGAATGTGCAAAGATCAAACTAAGAATGGACTTTAATGGGGAATCAAAATACTGCAGATTATGTACAAAAAAAAGAAGGACACAATCGGCTATAAATAGAAGTGATTATAAGCGATTATATAATAAAACAGATAAAGGCAAACTTATTTGGCATTGTAAGCAGATTATTTATCATATGAAAAAATTGGGATTAATAATTCCAAGAAATTGTGAGATTTGTGGAGCAATTAAAGTTCAAGCACATCATGATAACTATAAAGAGCCTCTTAAGGTAAGGTTTTTATGTAACAAGTGTCATAGAGAATGGCACAAAATTAATGAACCTATATATGAGTAAACTAACAGATGAACTAGTTAAAAAATTAGAATGGGCATTTTCAATAGGCGCTAGTATTCCAGAGGCTTGTTTTCATGCTGATATAACTGTTGTCACATATTATAACTGGAAGAAGGAAAATGAGGAATTATTTAATAGATTTGATGAACTTAGACACAACCCAATTCTAAAGGCTAAACTTGCTACATATAAAGGTTTAGATGACCCAGAATTTGCTCTAAAGTATCTTACTAAAAAGAAAAGAGATGAATTTGGTGATAGATTAGACCTAACTACAAATGGAAAAGATATAAACAGTAATCAAACAATAA
>CAYVDC010000024.1:0-1958 GCA_964450735.1 uncultured Candidatus Saccharibacteria bacterium
CAAGTGATATGCAAGTTGGCTGGTTTTGAAACACTTTATATATAACAAAAATAAATAAGTGCATTAATAGTAGTAATCTCAACACAATGAGAACCTGTAACCAATTTGTCCGTAATGTCAAAGAACTCAGGTGGTTAGGATGGTTATTACCTAACATTAATAAGATCTGGTCAGCTTTTAGCTTAATAGAACCAGCAGGTAGTAAAGTTCCTGTATTGCAACTTACACTTATTTATATAAATGCCTCAACAATAGTAATATTGTTGTAGTAGTTGTTAATGATTCTAAAATTAAGAAGAAGCCTAGCAATAGGAAATACAGGGTTGATAACTACCTGTTTAACAACATTGTGCAGACTGGAGTGATTACCAGTAACAAACCATACAGGATAATACATAAACTGTATGTAGTTGATATGAATGACTTTTTTATAGCAGTAAATCAGTAATGATGTCTTGACAAGTATATCAACGAGGTTATCACAGTCCTTGAATTGTATTAAAGAGATGAAATTAGGGTTTCTCTCAACACCAAGTTTCAATATGGTAGATTCCATACCGACTTGAGACCCTTTACAGTTCTAAAATTCATAAAGTAATTTATGATGTGTTGTTCCCTTGAGAAAGGAATTGGAAGTATGGTAGATTAAACCCAAGAGGTAAACCAAAGCCACAACACAAACGAGTTTTCAGCAAAGTAGAATCTGGGTTCATCCAGCAAACTACGTGACCCTACTCCACTAGAAGTGATGCTAATTGTTAGCAAGTGACTGTAAGAAAGAGGGTGCTAAATTGAAAATTGCGGTAAAACGGGACTGGCTTCTAAACCAGAAACCTAAACACTTTATCCTGCTATCTTACGGTAGCAGGCTCTAAGGTGACGGTTCACAGGTTGCTTTAGTGGCGACCTTAACCGATTAAACTTAAATAGAATTAAAAACTTTAAAATTACAGCAATATGTCAAAAAAAAACGAAACTAAGCCATTGAAGCAACCTGTTGTTAGCGGTAGTGATTCATCTGAACCAAATCCAGTTGCACAGCCTCAAATGTGGGTGGATTGGTATAAGATAGTGTATGGTGGAAATGAACAAGATGCAAAAAAGGCTTGGGGTAGAAGAATGTTTATGTTAGGGTTTTAGCATTACCGCTAACTTATCGCTAACACTCACAAATGTAGGACAAAAATGAGCAAACTATCACATAACAGAGATTATTTAGTAGTGATGGAAAAATATTAACAATTAAAAGCTAATAATTTTATATGGAAAAAGAAGCAAATATAATTAAATTATTAGTAAGTTCTAATAATTTACAAAATTCTATAATTATAGAAGATAAGAATTATCACATTTATGTTATTAATTCTGAAGAGATAAAAGAAGGTGATTGGTATATGTATTGTCATTTTGGAGAATGGATTATTTCTAATTCAAGAGAAACTCTTAAAAAGGGAACTAATACATTGGAAAACTTAAACAAAGATAATTATTTTAAAAAAATAATAGCTACAACAGATTCTGAAGTAAAAATACATGTAGGTACATGTTTTGGTATGGAAGAATTGTTTAAACCATTACCAAGACTATCAGACGATTTCATCAAAGCTTATGTTAAAGCTCAAGGTAAGATTGATAAGGTGTTGGTCGAGTATTATAATCTTAATGGACAAGAATCAGGGCAATTAATTAAAATAGCTTCAGACAATACAATTACTATTAAACCTGTTCAAGAAGTTTATGTTTCTAAAAAAGCATTACCTTTTGTTATTGAAGCATTAGGTTTTGACCCCACAAAAGAAAAAGAAAAAACTTCTTGGAATAGAAATGAAGTTATAGAAATTATTAAATGCTTTAGTGTAGCATTACAAGAAAGAAAATCAGGTCATGTCTATGATTTTAGAGATAAATGGATAAAAGAAAATTTAAAATAATAAATCATGAAAAAGAAATCAAAACAA
>CAYVDC010000025.1:0-1540 GCA_964450735.1 uncultured Candidatus Saccharibacteria bacterium
CACAAATGCCTATGTGAGTGCAGCCGCTGACTACAGGTACAGGTAGTAAGCGGTATAGAGAGTATACCAAGGAGTGACCAGAAACACAAAACCCCCTTGCGGGGGCTTCGTGAGGCATTTGTTTTCTGATAACAGTTTGGAACTTTATCTCACAAACACATTATAGCAGATAGAAAATTGCTGTCAACTTAGTCGTACTTATCGTTAGCCCATAGGCTGGAATCCCCCACCAGAGCGATCTTCGGTTCTTCGCTCTACTGGTTTCTTTGTTTCTGTTTTGTGTCCGAGGTGCAAGTGCTGTATTTCAGTCTCGATCTTTTCAAGTACTTTTTCCATTCTATGAAGATCTTTGCCTTCTTTGTCTATTTCTTCTTGCGCCTTGTCTGCAAATTTCTTTTCCTTTCGCAGCCCCGAAATAATGATCGCATCTCCTACAAAAAATGAAACGAACAGCCCAGAAGCAAGGAGGACGATTGTTGAAGTAATGAATGTAACCTGAGGTGTAAAGATAAAACCGATGAATCCCCCGTTTGCTTCAAGAATATCAGCCATATGCCAGATCGCTCTCCAAAGGAGGACAATGGCAATGCCGGCAATGAACGAATATAATTTCGGCCGTCGAGACAACCATGAGCGAACCTTGTCTTCGAGAGTATCAAAAAATGGGTAGATCTTGTTCTTATAAAATGACATGCATCTAGTATACCAAACTTCCCTATGAGAGTAACTGACAAAGAAAAAAGCGCAACCAGGGGTTACCTAGAAGCGCTTTGTATTTTTTAGTTAGGCTATATTATAGCTTCACTATTTTTTGAGATAACTTGCTTTGGGTTTTTACTATGTAAATTCCTTTAGCTAGTTCGTTTAAATTAATCTTATTCTTACCTTCTGTAAGCTCGCCTGCTTGTACCTGAATGCCGGTTACATTGGTAATGGTATATTGGGTAGTTTTATTTACTTCAATAGTTATTACATCAGTAAAAGGATTAGGATATGTAGCAATGGTGCTTTCTTCAACAGTAGTTACTGCTTCTTCAGTTGGTTCGATTTCTACTACATCAGTACTTACATCGCAATCAATAACCTTGGTCGTTACCGCAACTGAAGGGTTAGCTCCAGGATTGGTAATAACGTAGCTTACTACTGGGTAGTGCGCGGCACGGAATATCCATACTTCGCAGCTCGTAGCAGTAATGTTCATAATAGTATCAACATCGTTTGCTGTACCATCATAGTAGTTTGCTTCATAGCGTGCGCCTGCGTGAAAATTGCTGCCGTAAACCTTAGCTTTGCTCCATCCAAGTTGTGGATTGGTTTCATACTGGAAGCAAACTTTACTTTGCATAGAGTCAATATGAGCTTCGGTAGGTGCAACGTCAGCAATGTCAGTAGTTACAATCAATGTACGCAATAACGAGTGGTTTCCCGCGTCGTCATTGGCTTGAAGTGTAAATACGTGTGTGCTAGCTGGTGCTAAACCGGTAATAGTGCGATTCACATCGCTGCCCAGTATCGTTGAGTTCACTCCATCTTGTCCGAA
>CAYVDC010000026.1:0-1292 GCA_964450735.1 uncultured Candidatus Saccharibacteria bacterium
AGAAAGCTGATTTTAGTCTTGATCAACTACAACAAATAGTGAAAAATGCAGTTTATAATGACTCAAGTCCGGGAACAATATTTTTTTCCCTTCCTCCTGGGGTTGGAATCAATCACGTGTCCAAGCATATCCATAAATTTACCCTCGCGAATCCCAATATTCAACTTAATATTAGCTATCAAAGTAAAGAGCCAGAACTAGTCAAGGACAACATTGATGTGGCGCTGATTTTTTACCCATCAGAGAAACATGTCAATCAAAAAATCAAAAGAATTGCCGCATTTAAAGTGAAACTTTACTGCACAACAACTTACGTACAAAAATATGGAACGCCACAAACGCCAGATGATTTAATTAATCATCAATGCGTAGGATTATTAACTGACAATCTAATCGTAAGAAAAGCAATAACATTTACTCACCAGACAACAGGTGAAATCATCAACGCTGAGATGCCTAATAATATAACAACCAACAATCTAATGAACAATGTTGAGCTAATTAAATCGAATGAAATGATTGCCGCGGTTTGGGAAAAAACTTCTTTACCCAATGAAGGCAATTTCGTGCAGGTACTTGCAGAATACGAAGTAGAACCAGTCTACCTATATCTATTAAAACACCCTTATCGTCAGGACAAGAGTATTGATTTACTAGCCACGTTTATTGAAAAAATATTTAAAGATGATGCTCAACAAAGTGTTAATTAAATGTCACCCTGAATAATTGCTGATTATTAAGAATCAGTTTAGGTACTCTATTAATTAAACCTAAATAAAATACTTGTGAAATGAGCTTATTCCTTGAATCCGCATCTACTTTAGGAAAAAGCTTTCGGGTAATAAATTTGGATATTCCAGCACGTGATAAAAATACACCGACTAATTGTAAGATTTCTGAAATTTCTTTATCAACTTTACCAATTACAATCAAAAATAGAACCAACTCCTCCAACTCTGAAAAGATAAGCTCACTAGATTTAGTTTCGTCAACAAGCACTGCAGATGTATTTTCTAATTTATTAGAGAATACGCTAAAGTCAAAGTTAAGGACGGTATCGCTAAGAGTTGTATCAAGAATTAATCCAGAAATTTCATCATTTATAATAATAGGTTTTACTCTATTCTTAGCGATTATTAATTTATCTGCTGATTTAATATAAGTTGAGTAATTAGCCTCAGAAACCTCACCACTTAACACTTTCGCATTTAGACTATAATACTCTGCAGATAAATGCTTTACTGGGGAGTTAATGTTATTAAGCCTCTTATCAATTACCTCCGTTGAATTTA
>CAYVDC010000027.1:0-1114 GCA_964450735.1 uncultured Candidatus Saccharibacteria bacterium
ATAAACTAGTTTAATTGCATAGTGTAGTTCTGAGAAAAACCACAATTATAATTTGTCGTGCAATTACGAGACCAATTAGAGCTAAGATTATAATACCCTAAACGTTCTCCAAACCATTGTGGATTAGTCAAACAAGTACTAGAAATTATTTGCCCAAGAGAATCTGTTATTATAAATTTCATGCTGTGAGTATTATTATAAGCATAAACACAACCATTCATTCCATTATAGCTGTAAGCAGTACATAACGATAAATTAGATGCACTATTCGTAATATAGCTTCCAGGTTGCAAACTGGCACTACCACTAATATTTTCTCCCGACATTAAATTTGTACAAGAACTATCTGAGTAATAATTGACCAAAATACTATTAATTGCCAACACATGAGTTAATGTCATGCTTAGTTGAAGCTGAGTCAAATTTTCATCTTGTAATTGTGGATATTTTAATGGCTGATAGGTAAGCAGATTGACATAATTTTCCAATAAATTTGTCGGGCTTGGCGAAGGGGATGGCGCAGGTTGAGGAGAAGGCTCTATAGTTGGTTCAGGAATCACAGCCGATGTACCAGTCCCACCATTGCATGAATCCAAAAGCACAACCATACTACCACAAGCAAGTAATACTAATAAAATTTTAATTTTTTGCATATATAATTATAGTTCATAAAAAAGCAATAGTCATCTTGTAGCATGTTATTGAGTATAGATAAATTTTGCTTTAGCCTAAATAAAGTTGACTATTTTGCATAGCTATCATTTAATTCGGTAATTTCAACGCTAATCCCCAACTCCAATTGTGTAGCACTTTTGTTAAATTCGCTATAAAGCAATGATTGTAAATTAGCGGAAGTTTCATGAAGTAATTCTGCACTACGCCCTTTTAATAATTTTACTGTCAGATGAACAAAAGCATTACGCTCTTGATTATCACCTAAAATAAACACATCATGTAAAATAAGCCTGCTTTTACAGCTAGTTAGCTGCGTTGGTAGTTTTTCAACTAATAAATTTTGACACTTTTGTAAGGTCTGCTTAATTTTATCATTTGTCTCGACAATATTAGATGATGCTTCTAAAATAAGGTGTGGCATAATAAATCTTTCTTAGTA
>CAYVDC010000028.1:0-1062 GCA_964450735.1 uncultured Candidatus Saccharibacteria bacterium
GACCACTGTGGGGCCTTGCGAGCTTTCTTGAGTCCGAATTTTCGGCGTTCCTTTGCGCGAGGATCTCGCTTGAGGTAACCTTCTTTTTTGACGATAGTTCGGAATGTCTCGTCGAGTTCAACGAGAGCACGAGCAAGTCCGTGACGGATTGCTTCAGCCTGTGAGTGGATTCCTCCGCCCATAACCTTGACCGTAACTTCGAAGTCTTTTTCAGGCTTAGCGACTGTAAAAGCGTCGTAGATGATCTTGATCAATTCTCGTGTAGGAAAGTAGTCCTTGGCATCTTTGTCGTTGACGACAATGGTGTTTTTGGAAGCTTCTGTGATTCGTACGCGAGCGGTTGAAGTCTTGCGGCGTCCTGTTGTTTCGATGTATTTTTTCTTTTCCATAATACTATTCAGAAACAGTTAAGTTTTTCATAATTTCAGTTCGGAGCTTGTTCGCTGGGAGCATTCCGTACACGGCAAGCTTGAAGATTTCTCCGTAGCCTTTTCGTGCGATGAGCATGCTCATCTTTTCTTTGGTCAAACCGCCTCGGTATCCTGAGTAGCGATTGTAAGTCTTGGTGTCGAGCTTAGCGTTCGCGATCTTTGCCTGTGAGACATTGATCAAGTGAACCTTGCTGCCTGTAACCAAGTGACGTTCGAATGTCGGCTTGTCCTTTCCTCGGAGAAGCTTTGCAACAGCGCTAGCTGTACGTCCGAGTGTCTTTCCTTTTGCATCAATAGTGTGGATCATATAATTATACAAAAGCGATAATTGCCATTGGAGCGCCGTCCGACTTTCGGGCTGGGAGTTTCATAACGCGAATATATCCGCCATTTCGTGTGCTAAAACGTTCTGCGAGTGGACCCATGAGCTTCTGGACATCGCTGTCGTGGTTCATGAGCTTTGCGTTCAAGAGACGTCGGTTTGCTGCTCCACCTGCTTTCGCCTGTGTAAGCATCTTTTCGACGTATGGACGCAATTCCTTTGCCTTGGCTTCAGTAGTAGTGATGCTCTCCTTCTTGATAAGAGAAAGAGCGAGACCCTTCAAAAGCGCGCGGCGCTGGTTCTTGTTTC
>CAYVDC010000029.1:0-1024 GCA_964450735.1 uncultured Candidatus Saccharibacteria bacterium
TTATTTCCACTTGCAGTTCCTCCTATTACAGATTGCCCACCACTGACTCCGGTAGATAAATTAGAAGTAACTGTTCCTGCATTATCATTCAATCCGGTAGAAAAAGTATAGGTAGTTCCGGCAGATATAGTCCAACTTCTGTTAGCACTTAAATCGTAAGTTGTACCATTAATAGTAAGCGTTCTTGCATTTGTTACCGGCGTATATCCCAATGCTGTTGTTACCTGCCCACTTGTAATACCTGTAAGGTATCCAGCAGAAGCATGATTACCCCATCCATAAGCTGTATTCCAATTTGTAGAATTATCAGTTATTGATGTTGACCATCCTGTACCTGTAGAGATGGGTATTCCTGCTCCAGGATACACTATTCCTCCTCCACCAGAACCTTGTTTTACTTCTCCAGTAGAAGTTAAACATCTAAATCCTACTGTATCAGTGTACTCTAATCTATCCCCACTATCTAAAGTGAAATTAACAATTATTTTTGTATTGACTCCATCATTTATTTGGAGAATAACTTGAGAAGAAACAGAATCTTCATTATGTATAGAAACATATTTAATAGTTCTTGAAGTTCCTGCTAAAGGAGTAGGAACTAAAGTTACTATAGAAGTGTTATTGGTTAGTCCGTTTAATTGAGCAGGAACATATGTTATAGAAGTGCTATCTACATAAGCCACATAAAAAGGAAGTTGAGAAGTAGTTGCACTACTTCCTAAAACTATTTCTAATAATAAGGGATTTGTTAATATTATCATACTCTAAATAAATTTAAGTTACAAACTTGTTGCTGACTTAATCCTCCAGCTCCTATATCATTATTAAACTCAGACAAATTAGGAGGAGTGGCTAACCAAGCTTGAAAAATAGGATCAGATTCAGCAAATGCCTGTAAAGCATTTAAATCTAAGACTAATGTTTTTTTAAACTGACTTAAATTATAAGGAGACAGTTTTTTGGCAGCAGTATCAGATATAAATATGCCTTGTTTCCCTACTTCTACCATTATTCTTCTTTTACA
>CAYVDC010000030.1:0-1019 GCA_964450735.1 uncultured Candidatus Saccharibacteria bacterium
TAGAACTTTTGAACGTTGACTGCATGGAGTACATGGCAACGGTTCCTGACAAGTATTTTGACCTCGCTATTGTTGACCCGCCTTATGGGATAAACCATAGCACTATTGCAGGAAAACAAAGCGGCACAAAATACGGCAACGCAGCGGCAGCAAAAAGGCATTATGATACAAAAGATTGGGATAATAAAACACCGGATAGTTTATACTTTTCTGAGATAAAGAGAGTTTCAAAAAATCAAATTATATGGGGCGCAAATTACATGGTGGAGTATTTAGATGCGTCTATGGGGTGGATTTTTTGGGATAAAGATAACGGTTCTAATGGCTTTAGTGATGGGGAGTTAGCATATACTTCTTTTGAAAAGGGTTTAAGAAAGGTTAGCATTACTTGGAATGGGATGATACAGCATGACATGAAAAATAAAGAGGAACGAATCCACCCCACCCAAAAGCCAGTAAAGTTATACCGTTGGCTATTGAAGAACTACGCCAAAGAAGGAGACAAGATACTCGACACCCACGGAGGGTCTATGAGCAGCGCAATAGCCTGCCATCAAATGGGATTTGACCTGACACTTTGCGAACTGGATAAGGATTATTACGATGCAGGTGTAAAACGTTTTAAAGAACAGACAATGCAACAAAGTTTATTCAAATGACCGGCCCTAACGGCATAGAGATAAAAGCGGATGAACTTTCCGAAATAATCAATAAGGGGTTTATTGAACTTTCGTTAGTCTATGCCGGTATTTACGAAAAGGACGGGAAACACTTTGTAAGATGCTTTATAAAGTACGGGTCTATAAGAACAGTCTGTGAGGCAATAGTAAACGAGTACAAGAAGATAGGGGCTTTCGATGAGATGGAAGGAGATTTTACCGAGTACGCCAACAAACAACCCGTAGGTGAGAAGTGGAAGAAGGTTTTAGCCGATTTATTACTGATAATTTTTAATATTATAAAGCGATAAATTATGGCATATTTTTCTAACGGTTCAGAAGGTATGTGTTTTGATGACC